>UQHS01000026.1 GCA_900540845.1 uncultured Collinsella sp. | reverse complement strand
GGCCGCCCCAGCAGCGGGCGCCGTCGCAGCAGCCGCCCCAGCATCAGCCGCCGACACAGCCGCCGCAGGTCGAGCAGACGCATGGGCAGCAGCCCCGGCGCGACGTCCAGGCGCCGGGGCTGCTGCCTGATGCGCCGCCTCCGCGCGGCTGGGAACCCCCGTCATCGCCGAAAGCTGCTCGGAAGGCATGGGCGCGCTCGGCACACCGGAGGCGACCTGCGCCTCCAGGCGGGCAAGACGCTCCGCCAGCGCCTCGAGCGTCAAATCCGCCTCGGGGCGCGCGAGCCTCGTCAGCGCGATCTCGAGCACCAGTCGCACATCGGAAGCGTTGCGCATCTCGAGCGCCGCGTCGTCCAGCACGGTCAGCGCGCGGGCCAAGCGGTCGGGACCCTCAAAGAGCTTCGCCTCGGCGACGAGCGCGGCCACCTCGTCGGGCGTGCCGTCAAACAGCTCGGCGCGCGGGCCGGCGATGGCCGCGGTATACACGTCGCGCACGTGGGCAACCAGGTCGCGCGTCAACTCGAGAATGTCGTTGCCCTCATCGGCTTGTGCCCTCACCAGACCAAACAGCGAAACGACGTCCCGCTTCGCAATGGCGCTCGCGAACTCCGCCAGCACCGTCGAGGCGACTTCGCCCAACAAGGCGCGCGCGTCGTCGGCGCGAACCGAGCCGTCGCCGAACACCGACAACTGCTCCAGCGTCGAGAGCGCGTCGCGCATGCCGCCACGCGCGTGGCGCGCCACGATGTCGAGCGCCTCGTCGTCAAAGGCAAAGCCCTCCTGCTCGCAGATATAGCGCAGGCGCCCCACGATATCGGCGTTGGAGATACGGTGGAAGTCGAAGCGCTGGCAGCGCGACAAAATGGTCTCGAGGATCTTTTGCGGGTCGGTCGTGCACAGCACGAAGACCACATGGCTCGGCGGCTCCTCAAGCGTCTTGAGCAGCGCGTTGAACGCCGCCGTGGTGAGCATGTGGACCTCGTCGATGATGTACACCTTGTAGGCGCCGCGCACCGGGGCGAACCCGACGGAGTTGATGATCTCCTCGCGCACGTTGTCCACGCCCGTGCGGCTCGCGGCGTCGAGCTCGTAGACGTCCGGGTGCGTGCCCTCGGCGATCGCCTCGCACTCCGGGCACGTGCCGTCCGGGTTGCAGCCGCTCGCGCCAGTGGCGCGCACGGCCTCGGCCTTCTCGCACAACAGGGACTTGGCGAGAATGCGCGCCATCGTGGTCTTGCCCGTGCCGCGGGGACCGCAGAACAGGTACGCATGGGACAGGCGCCCCTCGGCAACCGCGTGCTCGAGGGTGGACACGATATGCTGCTGCCCGACCACGCTCTCAAACGTAAGCGGGCGGTACTTCCTATACAGCGACTCCATCTGCGCTCCTTACAGTCCGCGCTCGGCGAGGCGACGGTCGATCTCCTTGAGTGTGACACGGCGGGCGAACAGCTGACGATACGTCGCCGTCTTGACCCTGTTCTCCACACGCAAGGCCTCCATACGCGCCGAAACCTGGGCGAGCTCGTCGCGAATCTCCGCCGCGAACCCATCGTATGCCGCAAGGCGTGCGTCGTCGCCCATGTCCTCACCGCCGTTTCCCTCATACTCGATTTCTTGTGCCCACCATCATAGCGTGTCGCCCGACGGTTTTTCGACCGTGCCGCGCACGTGGTAAAATGCGCTGAAATACAAGGCTGACGCCTAAAACGAACCACAAATGCACGAGGATGGCCATGCCGTTTTTCTCTTCACGTCAATCGTCCCCAGCAAGCGCTGCGCGCCGCAGCGGGCCCATGTCGCAGCGCCGCGGATTGGGCAACGCGCAGATTGCCCCTCCGCCCCCGGCGGGGTCGGCCGCGTCCACCCTGCTCAAGCGGTACCGTCCGCTGGAGACGCGCGCCGCGGGAGGCTTCGGCAGCGTTGAGATCTGCCTCGACGGGCGTCTGCAGCGCCGCGTCGCCATCAAGCGCATGCCGCTCGCATCGCCCTACAACCGCACCTCCACCGAAACCACGGCGACCGCCCTAGCGGAAGCGCGCACCGCAAGCATGCTCCAACACCCCAATATCGTGCAGGTCATCGATTTCAGCTACGACAGCGCATACGCCTACCTCGTGATGGAATACGTCGACGGCATGAACCTCGAGGAGTTCCTCGCGCAGGTGGACGGGCACTCGCTCACCTACGACGAGGCCGCCTGCATAGCCGACGCCCTGGTTCAGGCGCTCGCCTTCGCGCACGACAACGGCGTGCTCCACCTCGATATCAAGCCCGCCAACGTGCTCATCGACCGCAGTGGCCACGTCAAGCTTGCCGACTTCGGCATGGCCACCCTCGCCAGCGCCGCCGGGTTTGGCGGGGCGCGGGGAGGCACCATCGGCTACATGGCCCCCGAGCAGCTCAACGGCGACATGGTGGACGAGCGCAGCGACATCTTCGCTCTCGCTTCCGTCATCTACGAGTCGCTGTGCGCCGCCGCCCCCTTTAGGGCGGGCACCCCGGCAGACTCGCTGCGCGCCATCGACAAGGGCGTCATCTACCCCAGCGACCTGCTCCCCGACATCCCCGAACTCACCGAAAACGCCCTGCTTGAGGCTCTCTCCGCCGATGCCGATATGCGCCCGTTCTCCGTCGCCGAGTTTGGCGACCGCCTGCTGGCCCACCTCGGCAACCCCCGCGAAGGCCGCAAGAGCCTCGCCAGGATCATCGACCGCCTCACGTCCGATGACGACGAGCGCGAAGCCGAGCCCCTAACCGCGGAGCGCGCCTGGGAGCTCGACCCTGCAGAGGGCTACCTCGGTAGCCGCTACCCGCGCGCACGCGCATATGCGATGGGCGCCATCAGCGGCGCGAGCGTGGCGTTTGTCTTTTGGCTGCTCTTGAGCGACATGCAGGTGGGAGACCCCTTGGTGCGGGCGCTCACCGCCGCGGGCATCGGCATCGGCGCCGCCATCGCGCCGCAACTCGGCTCGGCCCTCGTCGCCGGCGGATGGCTCATGCTCGTCCTCAACACCATCCCGCTGATCTCCGTGCTGCCCGTGGCGATCCTCGCGTTTGCGATGCTCGCCGCCTGGTGGCTCGTGTGGGGACGGCAGGCGCCCGCCCCCTCGATGGTCCTCAGCGTGTGCGCGGCGTGCTCCCTGGCGCTCGGCGACACCGCGCTCATGGCGCCCGTGGCGCTCGCATGCGCCGCGTACTTCCTCGGCCCGCGCCTCGCCGCCTGCTCGATGGGATGCGGCATCGGCTTTTCCCAGCTGCTCGCCGCCGCCCACGCCGCCGGGGGCGCCCTGCCCGCCGGCAACGCGGTGGCCGCCCTGTTCAACCTCGGGTTTCTCATCCCGGCAATCGGCTTCACCGCTGCCGCCACTGGGGCGAGCTGGCTGCTCGACCGCGCTTGGCAGTCCTACCTCGACAGCCGCCCGGCCTCTTCCGCAATCGCCGTGTACCTGCTCATCCCCATCATCTCCATGGGCTTCTTTTATCTTGCGCACCCTATGGAAATTACCGGACCGAACGCCGCCGGGCTCGTCGCGGCTGGGGGGCTCGGCTGCCTATCCTCTATAATCGTTTGGATATGCATGTACGCTCTTGGATATAGACGAGAAACCCCGGAAGGTGATCGCTCGTGAACTTCCTTTCCATTTTTGAGGACCGCATCTCCGGCATCTTCGGTGCCGCGCAGGCTCCTTTTTCCTTTAAGAAGCTCGCCAAGCAGGCGGCGCGCGAGATGGAAGACCAGACGCTCGTGATCAACGGCGTCAACACCGCCCCCGCGCTGTACTCCGTCCTCATCGCAGCCGACGACGATCCCCTCCTGGCCCCGTACTATCCCCAGCTCGCGAGCGAGGTGGCTGAGTTCGTGAAGGCCCAGGCCGAGAAGAAGCGCTACCGCTTCACCGGCTCCCCTCTCGTCCGTTTCATGATCGACCCGTCCCTCAAGGCGGGCAAGTTCTCCGTGTTCGCCGAGAACGTCGACGCTCCCACGCTCGCACGCCTGTACGAGGAGGAGCGCGCGTTCCTCAACGGCGGCAAGAACCCCAAGGCGACGCCCGCGCCCGCGCCGGCTGCCCAGGTCACGCCGCAAGCCGTCCCCGCGCCGTCCCCGCTGGCGGCAGACGCCAACCTCGGCACCCGCGTCCCTCAGCTGAACGCCGATCCGTTTGCTCCCGCGCCCGATTCGCTCGGCGACATGAGCGATCCCTTCGCGGCACCCGACCCGCTCGCGGCGCCCATCCCCGTTCCGCAAACCATGACGCGTGAGCAGCTCGCCGGTCTTGGCGGGGCCGCCGCCGCAACGGGTGCCACCGGAGCCGCCGCGGCTGCAGCGGCCGTCGCC
>UQHS01000025.1 GCA_900540845.1 uncultured Collinsella sp. | reverse complement strand
TGCGGACCTCCCATCCGGACACCGTCGAGGTGTCCAACTTTTTGTCCGCAGTCCCAATTTCACCCGCATTTTCGACATTCTTACCCCTTTGAACGACGCATCTCAGATCGGCAGCGCCTTGGGACCGAGCCTCCCATTCGGTGCTCAATTCCAAAAGCGGCCCCTATCCCTCGGCGACACGCCTCATGATGTAGTCGTAGTTTTCGCGGCGATGCGGCAAGGTGCATGCACTGCAATCCTTGATGCGCGCGCCGTCCGCGCCCTCGATGTAGGAGAGATTCCCGCCGCACGCCTCACCCAGGCGGTAGAGCGGGCAAAAACAGAACAGGCAGTTGAGGTCCTCGGCGGGCATGTCATGACAGGGGTAAAACTCGCATGCCGTATGGTTAAAGAACCGATAGTTCTCGCCCTGCCGTCCATCGGCACTCCCACTGCCCTCTGCAACCATTCTTCTGCCTCGTTTCTGCCCCAGCGCCCCATGCCAGCGGTGCCCTACCGGAATCGGCGCCCCACGCTGACACCGCCCTTGCCAAACGCAACGCCTCATGCCAGCGGTACCCTCGCCAAAAACGGCACACCAAACCGGCACCGCCCTCATCAAATTGCGGCAACTCACCTGCCGGCATCCGCCCTCAATGCAGGAACTACCCCCACATCGAGACGTTTACAGATCTCCGCCAGAAAGCAAACCGCGAAGGACCTTCTCGGGATCGGCCGAACCGTCGCACGGGGCCAACGCCGTGATGCGCTTTTGCATCTTGAGCTCGTGCAGCTCCTCCTCGAGCTTGCGAACGCGCGAACGGAGCTCCTCCGCCTCGCGCTCGCGCTCCTGGGCGCGCTCCTTCATGTCCAGAATGCGCACGACGCCGGCCAGGTTGATACCCTCGTCGGTAAGCTGGTTGATGAGCTCAAGGCGCTCGATGTCCGCCTGGGAATACAGGCGCGTGTTGCCGCCCGAGCGCTTGGGATTGACCAGGCCCTTCGATTCGTACACGCGCAGAGTTTGAGGGTGCATGCCCGTGAGTTCCGCAGCGACGGAAATCATATACAGCGGTTTGTTGCGGCTCTCTTCGGTCATGCTTCCCCCATAAGATCGAATCGTCAGCTCATATTGTACGGCGCGGCGCCCCGAAGCAGCGCACTCCGGGACGCCTAGATGTATAAAACTGCACCCGTCCCCAAATTACACATTGGGGCGATAGGAGCGCTCGTCGGCGTCGCGCAGCTTCTCGAGGGCGGCGCGCTCCTGAGACGTGAGGCTGGTTGGAACCTCGACGCTCACCGTCGCGAGCAGCGCACCCGTATGGCCCGCCCGCTTGGCGTCGGGCATGCCCATCTCCTTGAAGCGGAAGCTCTTGCCGGCCTGCGTCCCCGCGGGCACCTTGAGGCGTAGCTTCTTTCCCGCGGGCGTTGGCACGTCAACCGTGCAGCCAAGCGCTGCCTCGTAGATGGAAATCGGCACGTCAATCGCCACATCGCCGTTTTTGCCGCGGCGCTTGAACACCGGGTGCTCGGCAACGCGGAACTCGATGAGCATATTGCCGCGAGGCCCGCCGTTCACACCGTATTCGCCATGGTTCTTGAACCGAACCTTCATGCCGTCATAGCAACCCGCGGGGATGGTGACCTCGATGGTATCGCTCTCGCCCGTCGAGGGAATCCGATGGGTGACGTTGCGCTTGGCGCCGTGCAGTGCCTCATCAAAGGTGACGTCAATTGTGGCTTTGAGGTCGTTGCCCTTGCGTGGGCGCGCTCGCCCACCGCCGAACATGTCGCCAAAATCGAAGCCGGACGGGTCGGCGCCGTATGCACCGCCCACGCCCTCACCGCGGAACATGCTGCCGAAGATATCCGCCATCGACGGGCCACCCGCCCCGCCGGAATACGCATATCCGCCCTGACCGGGGATGCCGCCAAACTGCAACATCATGTCGTATTCCTTGCGCTTATCCGGGTTTGACAGCGTTTCGTAGGCCTCGGAGATCTCCTTGAACTTGGCCTCGTCGCCACCGCGGTCGGGGTGGTATTTCTGGGCCAGCTTGCGAAACGCCGACTTGATGTCTTTATCGGAGGCGTTCTTGCTTACGCCCAAAACGTCATAGAAATTCTTTGCAGAAGGCATATGAACCCTCCCTTCTCAAATGGGGCCCCGGGCGTTTCATCCCAGGGCCCCGCCTGCATTGCTACTTGATACGCCTGGCGTACTCAAAACGAGCCGCGCATCGGCACCGTGCCCGCGGCACATCGTGACCAGGGCGTGGCGGCGTTCGCGCTATTCGGCAGAATCCTCCGCCGCGGATGCCTCCGCCTCAACCTCGGGCTCGGGCGCGGGGCGCTTGTCGCCACCGTAGGTCACGGTAACCATGGCGGGGCGCAGCACCTTGCCGCCCATGCGATAACCCTTCTGGTAGACGTCGTTCACCGTCTCGTCATACTGAGAAGCATCTTCCACTCGGCCAACCGCCTGGTGAATGTTGCAGTCGAACGCCTCGCCCTTGGGGTCGATCGCCTCGACGCCCTCGCGGTCGAGCACGCCGAGCAGCTTGGAGCAAACGGCATCGACGCCGTCCACGAACTGTTTGAAATCCTCGGCGAGCTCCTGGGTGCGCGCGTGATCGAGCGCGCGCTCCATGTCGTCGATCACGGGCAGCAGGGACTCGACGAGCTTCTCGGTTGCGCGAGCGCGCTCGTCCAAGCGCTCCTGCGCGGTGCGGCGACGATAGTTCTCCCAATCCGCCTGCAGGCGCGCATGGCGACCAGCAGCGTCGGCCGCCTGGGACTCCGCCGTCGCCTTGGCCTCCTCGGCCGCGGCGAGCTGCTCGCGAACCTCGGCGAGCTCGGCGGTAGCCTTCTCGTACTTGAGCTTGAAGTCGTTGTCGGCAGCCTCCTCGCCTGCGCGAATGGCAGCCTCGACCATCTCTTCTTCGGTCATCTCGACGACTTCCTCGGCCATGACGGCCTCCTCCTTCTCAACAGCCTGATCGGCGGGCTCAGGTGCCTGCTCGGATGCCTCAACGGCATCTTCCACGGGTATCTTCACGTCCGTCTCCTAACAAATGGGGGCGGCCGGCTCGCCAGCTGGCAGGCCGGCCGCCCCAATCATGCAAACAATGCGCGGGAACGGTCCCGCAGGTACGGGAGCTTACTCCTCGTCGTCGACGACCTCGTACTCAGCGTCGACCACGTCGTCGCCACCAGCGGCGGCGTCGGCGCCGGCACCGGCGGCCTGGGCGTCGGCGTAGACCATCTGGGCAAGCTCGTAGGCCACGGACTGCAGGGCCTCGCCGGCAGACTTGATGGCCTCGATGTCAGAGCCCTCGAGCGCCTTCTTCGCGTCGGCGATTGCAGACTCGGCCTTGGACTTGAGGTCGCCGGAGACCTTGTCGCCCAGCTCGGCGAGGGTCTGCTCGGTGGAGTAGCACAGGGAGTCGGTCTGGTTGCGGGCCTCGACCTCCTCCTTCTGCTTCTTGTCCTCCTCGGCATGGGACTCGGCGTCCTTGACCATGCGATCGACTTCCTCGTCGGAAAGCGCGGTGGAGCCGGAGATGGTGATGGACTGCTCCTTGCCGGTACCCTTGTCCTTAGCGGAGACCTTCACGATGCCGTTGGCGTCGATGTCGAAGGTGACCTCGATCTGAGGCACGCCGCGACGGGCGGCCGGGATGCCGGAGAGCTGGAACTTGCCGAGGGACTTGTTGTCGCGGGCAAGCTCGCGCTCGCCCTGGAGCACGTTGATCTCGACGGAGGTCTGGTTGTCGGCGGCGGTGGAGTAGATCTCGGTCTTGGAGGTCGGGATCGTGGTGTTGCGGTCGATCATCTTGGTCATGATGCCGCCCATGGTCTCGACGCCGAGGGACAGCGGGGTCACGTCGAGCAGCAGGATGCCCTCGACGTCGCCGGTGAGCACGCCGCCCTGGACGGCAGCGCCGTTGCAGACGACCTCGTCGGGGTTGACGGACATGTTGGGCTGCTTGCCGGTCATGTTCTTGACGAGCTCCTGCACGGCGGGCATACGGGTGGAGCCGCCGACAAGGATGACCTCGTCGACCTCGGAGAGGGAGACGCCGGCGTCCTTCAGGGCCTTGGTCACGGGAGCCTTGCAGCGCTCGAGCAGGTCGCGGGTGATCTTCTCGAACTCAGCGCGGGTGAGCGTGTAGTTGAGGTGCAGCGGGCCGGACTGGTTCATGGTGATGAACGGCAGGTTGATGACGGCCTGCTGAGCGGCGGAGAGCTCCTTCTTGGCGTTCTCGGCAGCCTCCTTCAGGCGCTGCAGGGCCATGGGGTCCTGACGCAGGTCGACGCCGTTCTCGGACTGGAACTTGTCGGCCATCCAGTCGATGATGCGCTGATCCCAGTCGTCACCGCCGAGGTGGTTGTCGCCGTTGGTGGCGAGAACCTCGAACACGCCGTCGGCGAGGTCGAGCAGGGACACGTCGAAGGTGCCGCCGCCGAGATCGAAGACGAGGACCTTCTGCTCCTTGTCCTGCTTGTCCAGGCCATAGGCCAGGGCGGACGCGGTGGGCTCGTTGACGATGCGCTTGACGTCGAGACCGGCGATGCGGCCGGCGTCCTTGGTGGCCTGACGCTGGGCGTCGTTGAAGTAAGCCGGGACGGTGA
>UQHS01000024.1 GCA_900540845.1 uncultured Collinsella sp. | reverse complement strand
CAACGGCGCGCCGCTGGCGCCGGGGGGGGGGGAGGCAGATGGCGAAGGGGCGGGTGGCGAGAAAAACGCTCAGATTTGGAGCGTGTGGCGGGAACCCAAACACCAAGAACCAAATTTGACTAACTTGTAACCGGCCCCCAGCCAACATCACGCTCAAAATCGTGAGATTCGGCCAACTCCTGCGAGCAGGAAGGGAAGAACCGCGCCCCACCCCGGGTTCAGCCGCGAGACACAGAGACATTCTTTGGGAATCCGTCATTTATTTCGACCAATACAGGCGCCGGGCGGCAAACTAAGCCTACCCGCGGTTACAAGTTAGTAGAATTTGGTATTTCGAGACCTCCGACGCACGCTCCGACGCCGCAAGCGACCAGTAGCACGGCACTGACGCCAAGGAGAAACGGTGCACAAGTAGCGCACCGGGCCGAGCGCCGCTTAGCGGATCGAGTCGCCCTCGTCTATGCCCTCGCCCTCGCCTGCATCCTCGCCTGCGCCCTCGCGGTCGATAAACATCATGAAAAACGCCACGAGCAGCAACAGCGAGCAGATGCCGATGGACGACAGGCCAAAACGCTCGAGGCACCAATTGCCCAGCACCGCCCCGCACACGAACACGGCGATCACGCCAAAGTACAGCAAGCCGTTCATGAGGAAACCGCGCTTGTGCGTGATGATGTAGTCGTCGACGTTTTGCAGGGCGCTGCGCAGATTGCCGATACACATGGTCGTGGCAATGCCGCGACCATGTATTTTTCGGAAGCTCTCCACCTGCATGCCGCAAGCCAAAGACGTGAGGCCGTTGGCGAGCATGTTGCACTCGGAGCTCAGAAGCCCCACGCCGAGCAGGATGACCGCCTCGACAAAGACCGTGAGCTGCCTCCAGTGCATGGCGCTCGCAAAACGCTCGTGTACCAGGTCGCTCAGCATGATACCTGCGGAAAAGCACAGGACCGGCAGCAGGTACCGCATGGCGAGGGCGGGGTCCCCCTCAGACAGATGCACCCCCACGAGCAGGATGTTGCCCGTCTGGGCGTTGGCGAACACGCCGTCGCGGCCCATGTAGGAGTACACGTCCATGAAACCGCCCACCAGGGCCAAAACGATGCCGAGCTCGATGGACTCGGAAACCTGCTTTGCCCGCCTCATGCGCCCTCCCCTCGCGACGTGTCAATTGCGCCATGGCGTCTGGCACCCGTACAGCATATTCCATGCGAACCGTATTGTGGGGGCGGGGGCCAAATTGAAATGAGGGCTTTTGGAATACGCGAGCCGCATGCAAGCGGGGCTATTGACGGTCTGCCCTGAATTTGAGCGCAAGCGAGGGTAACAATGTCGAAAATCGGGGCGTAATGTACCAGCATTTTCGACAATCTTACCCTCAATGCCCAATCGCCTCTCCCTGCCTCCGTCTCCCCCGCCGATGGCCCATGCTCGCCCATCCCGCGAACTCCGCAAGGCAAGCGCCTCAATCGCGCGCCACGCGCGCTGCGCCACATCAATCGGCGCGCCTTAACCTTCTCTTTACAAACCTATATAAGGTGTAGATTAATGCGAAATGTCCCTTGACAGGGGTCCTAAGCGGTCTACACTAGCCTGCGAAATTCAACGAAGGCCGCGGCCGCGACCATGAAGGAGACGGTGAGCTGTATCGCCCTGCCGTGGGACCGCGTCGATGAGTCGTTCCTTGCACGGCTGCGCACCTGGGACGCCCGCGGCATCGTGAGCTTCATGCTCGGCCTCGGCCCTGTGAGCTCGGTGTTTGACATCCTGACCTTCGCCGCCATGTTTTGGATCGTGTGCCCGATGGTGGTCGGTGCGCCCTGTGACGCCCTCACCGACCCCGCGCAGCGCGCGTTGTTCGCGCTCGTCTTTCAAACCGGCTGGTTTGTCGAGTCCATGTGGACCCAGACCCTCGTGATCCACCTGCTGCGCACCGAGCACCTGCCGTTTGTGCAGAGCAAGCCGGCGGCATCGCTCACCGCGCTCACCGTGCTGAGCGTCGGAGCCGTCACCGCCATGCCCTATGTTCCGGGCATGAGCGGGGCGCTGAGCCTGGTGCCGCTGCCGGGCGCGTTTTTCGGGGTGCTCGCCGCCATGATGATGGGATATCTACTGCTCACGAGCATCACCAAGGTCCTGTACGTCCGCACGCACGGCGAGCTGCTCTAAGCGCGGCAGATACTTCGGCGACAGCGCCTCGTCCAGAAGCAGAATGCATAAAACCGGCTCATTCAGCCCGCAGCGCGCATAAGATTTTTGCAAAATCGCCACGGCACCGGCGTGGGTTCGTCGAGATGGTCAATTTACCCAAGTTGGGCGTTGGGAGCGCCGACCCCACACGGCAAAACCGCAGGATTTTTTCCGCCTCTAAGCCAAGACGCCAGACAACGGGGCTGCCCCCGAGCTCCCCACACGGCAAAACCGCAGGATTCCATTGGCTGAAAGCTTATACATCGACTGCGCGCCGCCCGCCTCGCCGCCCAACTTGGATATTTTGACCACCTTTCACGACCTTCGCCCCTCCCAACGCCCAGCGAGCCCCTCCGCACCTGTTACCATGCTGACTCGGCCACCCACGTGAAAGGATCACCCACATGCAGGCAGTCATTTTCGACATGGACGGCACGCTCATCGACACCGAGCGCGTGAGCCAGTCCTCATGGCGCCGTGCGGCACGCGACTTTGGCATCACGATCCCCGAAGACATCCTGCACGCCTTCGTGGGCTGCAGCATCCCCAATGCCATGAAGATGATCGATGCCGAGTTCGGCGACCCTGCGTTCACGGTGAGGCTCTTCGACCGCCGCCACGAGATTTTCAATGCGAGCTGGGAAGACGAGCTCGTGCTCAAGCCCGGAGCCGCCGAAGCGGTCACCGCCGCGCGTGAGCGCGGACTCGCCGCAGCGCTCGCCACGTCGAGCGCCCGCAATCGCGCCATCATCAGCATGGAGCGATTTGGCCTTATGGACCTGTTCGATGCCGCGGTGTTCGACGAGGATATCGAGCATCACAAGCCCGCGCCCGACGTGTACCTCATCACCGCCGACCGCCTTGGCGTCGACCCCACACGATGCGTCGCGGTCGAGGACTCGTTCAATGGCGTGCGAGCAGGAGCCGCCGCGGACATGCGCGTGCTCATGGTCCCCGACTACAACGAGCCCACGCCCGACATTCGCGACCTTTGCACTGAGGTGCTGTCGTCACTGCATGAAGTCCCGGATGCGCTGGACCGGCTGGGCGCAACCGGGCTATAACAAACCCCGGGGCATCGCAAATCGCGAGGCATCGGCCGCCCGCCGCATGCACTGCCCGGCCGTACACATCGCCCGGCCGCCGCGCGCATCGCCCGCGCGGCGACTTCGCACGCCTGCGGCCAGCTCCGGAATATCGAATGCGCATCGTGAGCAGCATCCGCACGACGACCCCTTTCGATGCCTCGAACCAGATGTTTCTCAGGCGAAGGCCACCTTTAGACTCAAAAGCGAAGCGCAGAATGACGTATGCTTTGACGCAATCGACATCGACGAAAGCGAGCAGCATGCCCAAGCACCACGCCAAAGGCCATAACCCCGCACCCGGCAAAACGCTGGCCAAACCGTCATCCAAACCGTCGGCAAAGCCGTTCGCCCAGCAAGCGCCCAAACGAGCTGCGGGCACAGCACCCGCACGCTGCCCGGGCACCAAGGGCCGCCCATCGCGCAAGGCCTTCCTCCCCGTTAGCCGCGCCGACATGGAAGCTCGTGGCTGGGACCAGTGCGACTTCGTCTACGTCTGCGGCGACGCCTACGTCGACCACCCGAGCTTTGGCATGGCGATCATCTCCCGCGTGCTCGAACATGCGGGCTACCGCGTTGGCATCATCTGCCAGCCCGACTGGACGGACCCGATGAGCATCGCCGCGCTCGGCGAGCCGCGCCTGGGCTTCCTCGTCTCCGCGGGCAACATGGACTCGATGGTGAACCACTACACCGTGAACAAAAAGCCGCGCCACGAGGACGCCTACACCCCCGGCGGCCGGGCAGGCGCGCGCCCCAACCGTGCCGTCACCGTGTACGGCAACCTCATCCGCCGCACCTTCAAGGACAAGCCCATCATCATCGGCGGCATCGAGGCGAGCCTGCGCCGCCTCGCCCACTACGACTACTGGCAAGACAAGCTCAAGCGCTCCGTCCTGCTCGATTCGGGCGCCGACATCCTGCTCTACGGCATGGGCGAGCACTCCATCATCGAAGTTGCCGATGCGCTCGACGGCGGCCTGCCCGTGGAGCAGATCACCTTCGTCAACGGCTCGGTCTACCGCACGAGCGGGCCGCATGCGCTGGAAAACGTCTTTGACTACGACCTCCTGCCCTCCTGGGACGATCTCGAGCACGACCGCCTCACCTACGCGCGCTCCTTCAACGTGCAGCAGCAAAACATGGACCCCATCACGGGACGTCGCCTGGTCGAGCCCTATCCGCACGGCGTCTACGTGGTGCAAAACCCGCCGGCCGCGCCCCTCACCGCGCGCGAGATGGACGAGGTCGCTGAACTGCCCTACGCGCGTCACTGGCACCCCGACTACGACGCCGCGGGCGGCATCCCCGCCTTCGACGAGATCCGCTTCTCCATCTCCAGCAACCGCGGGTGCTTTGGCGAGTGCTCGTTTTGCGCGCTCACCTTCCACCAGGGGCGCATGGTGCAGGTCCGCAGCCGCGAGAGCATCATCCGCGAGGCCGAAGCGCTCACGCGCGACCCCGAGTTCAAGGGCTACATCAACGACGTGGGCGGCCCCACGGCGAACTTCTTCAAACCCGCGTGCAAAAAGCAGCTCACGCACGGCGTGTGCAAAAACCGCCGCTGTCTGTGGCCGAGCGTCTGCCGCAACATGGACACGAACGAGGACGCTTATGCCGAGCTGTTGCGCGACCTGCGCCAGATTCCCGGCGTGAAGAAGGTCTTCGTGCGCAGCGGCATCCGTTTCGACTACACCATGGCCGATGCGAGCGACAAATTCCTCGTGGAGCTGCTGCAGCACCATGTGAGCGGCCAGCTGCGCCTGGCGCCCGAGCACGTGAGCGACGCGGTGCTCTCCGTGATGGGCAAGCCGCGCCGCGAGGTCTACGACGCGTTTGTCGAGCGCTTCGAGCGGTTGTCGGCCGAGTACGGCCTCAAGCAGTACGTGGTGCCCTACCTTATCTCGAGCCATCCGGGGTCGACCATGAAGGAGGCCGTGGAGCTGGCGGAGGCCGTGCGCGACATGGGCTACATGCCCGAGCAGGTGCAGGACTTCTACCCCACCCCTTCGACCATGTCTACCTGCATGTTCTACACCGGCGTGGACCCGCGCACCATGGAGCCGGTCTACATCCCGCGCGACCCGCGCGAGAAGGCCATGCAGCGCGCTCTCATTCAGTACCGCAAGCCGGAGAACTACAAACTGGTGAAAGAGGCGCTGCGGAAGGCTGGGCGCGAGGACCTCATCGGCTACGGAGCAAAATGCCTGATCCGCCCCGTTCCGCCCAAGCCGGGTGCGAGCGATGGAAAGGGCGGCGGCAAAACAAGGGGCGGCGCTCCGCGCAAGGCTGGAAGACCGGGTAAAACGGGTCGCGGGGACGCGCTCAACAAAGCCGCCAATGCCCACGCCCGCAACCGCGCCGCCCAGGGGCGTCAGGGGGCGAACCGGCACTGATTCGCGCCCGCAACGACATCGGGCGTCGCCGCGAAGCATCTCGCAGCGACGCCCGAATTTCGGCTCGACCTATACGTCCATGCGATTAAGCGTTCGACTCGTCGTCCCCGCGCCTGTCGCGCAGCGCACGCTCGGCACCTTTGCGCGCGCCGAAGTACGCGGCAATGCACACCAGCACGAGCGGAATGATGAATTGAAAGATTATCACCGGCAACACAACCGTCAGTTCGGGGGCTAAGTTCGTCATTGCACTCTTCTTTCGTCAGAGCAGTCTACTGAGTCAATGCCAAGCGAGCATCACGCATGCCTGTGAATGAGCCGCTCGCACTCCTCTTATAGCGAGCGAGGCGCCTCGTCTCCGAGGCGCAGGGGCTCAGCGGGATCCTGCAGAGCGGGCACCTCATCCAGGGCATCCGAGACATGCCAGGTGCGCTCGAACACCACGATCCCCGCCACGAGCATCGCGGCAAAAAAGACGAACACGGCGAGCGGGGGCAGGGCGTTGAGCGTGGGCGCCAGAGGTTCAACCAGGTAGGACGAGGCGTTCAGGGCGAAATGCAGCAACATGGCATACCCAAGCTTCCCGGTGCGCCAAAAGACCCATCCCTGCAAAACCCCAAGCGCGAAGGCGTAACTCCCCTGGACGATATTCATGTGCAGCACGCCGAAGGCAAGAGCTTGCATCATGTTGGCGATCCAGAACGCCCGCGCGGACACAGCGACCTCGCGGGCGCGGTCACGGGAATTCCAACTGGGGGCGACCGCGCGCATCGCGTATTCGAGCATGACGCCGCGGCATACGATCTCCTCGTTGACCGGCGCGAGCACAACCGTCGAGAGCAGCGTGACGAGCGCGAAGACCCCCGTGCTCGTGTCCTCCATGAGCTCTGCGTACTCAGCCATCATCTCGGGAAACGCCAGCTCGACCAAGCTAAGGATGCCACTCACGACAAACTGCGAGGCGATGCCGACGGCCAAAAGCGCCACGGCCGTCTTTGCGATTGAGGCGCCCTTCGGGGCAACCGCCGCCCTACGCTTCCCAAATGAACCGGGCCGCATGTGGCGCCACCAGGGCAAGAACACCGCGACGGCGATAAGCTGCGATGCGACTAGAACAAGGTTGAGGCCGTTGTCGACAAACGTATCGTCGAAGGCCATCTCGAGGTCCCCGGAGAGGAGCATCCCCGCGGACACGATCACCGTTCCCCCGATCGCGGCGATCACCAGCTGCAAAGCGAGATACAGCACGAACACGCAGGCCATGGCCAACGTCCATTTGACGAAACGCCGCGCACGAGAATCATGCACGGGCACCTGAGTCGGCAATGTGTCTCGACCCTCGTTGAACGTGGACGCCTCGTCTCGCGTCATTTCGGAGCACTGCTCAACATCGGGCATTCCGTCCTCGATTGACGACGGCTCGACCACTGCGGAAACGGGCGCCGCCCGCTCATACCCCGCAGGGGGCGTGGGCACACCCGAGTTCCCAGGGGCGAGCGGGACACGCGAGCCATTCGAATCGCCTTGATCAGGAAACATGAAAACCTCCTTGTAGCGCTTCGTGCAACATGTGTGGGGTTTAGAGAAAACGCCTTGAGTATAACCGCCGCAATGACAATCAAATCCTGCGGAAATGCCGTCTTCTAGAACGACCGTACTTGGGGTTCCCGTCTAAACCCCACACATCTTTCCAGACCCTCGCGTAAACCCGCCAAGCAGGACATGGGACGCCAAGCCGCAGGTGCCTACCCCCGTGTGCGCTCGATCTCAACCGAAACGGAGCGCAGCGGCAGGCCCACCGGGGCCCAGGGTTTCTCGAGCTTGACGCACACGCCGTAAGCGCTCGGGTAGCGATCGAGCAGCATAGCGGCGACCCCCTCCGCGGCGGCCTCGATGAGTTTGAACGTATGCGCGCGCATGAAGGAGTCGACGGCGTGGGCGGCCTCACCGTAATGGATGGAGGCGGAGAGGTCGTCGGTCTCGCCAGCCCGATGCGTATCGACATACAGCGTGATGCTCACCACGAACTTCTGGCCGAGCTTGTTCTCCTCGGGGAACACGCCATGGTTGGCGAACACCTCGAGCCCCTCGATGCTGATCTTATCGAGGCAGCGCAGCTGGTCGGGCTCGATACGGGCGAGCTGCGTGCGCGTGGCGGGCAGCCCCGCCTCGCGGCATGCAAGCGCGCCGCGATCGTCGACGATGTTCTCGGGCAGATGCTTCATATCCATGATGTGCTCCATTCACGTTGGTCCGCGCGCCGCACAGCTGGCAAGCCAGCGCGCACTTATATATACGGTTTCGCTCAGATGTCGATGGCCATGTTCTTCCGCTCGTCCGACCAGTAGCAGGCCTCCCGCGCCGGGCAGGCATAGCAGGCGCGCGAGCGGCCGTCGGCCTCTTTGATGAGACGCGCGAGCACACGGTGGCAATCCTCGCCACCAGCGCCCCGCTCGTCCTCGACGAGCTCCCCCCTATGCCCTGCGACGGCGTCGAGGATCGCCGCGCGTTCGGCGCCATCAAAGCGCAAGCCGGCCGGCAGGCCGTCGAGGATGTCGCATGCGATGCGCACGCCCGCGACATCGTGATCCTCGCCTATGGCATATTGCGCGGAGCGCCCCACATCGTGCAGCAGGGCCGCGGCGTACACCACGTCTTTCGGCATGCCGTCACCGCGCTCGAGGGCGCAGATCCACGCGATGCGGGCGACGTCCAGCAGATGCGCCAACCCGTGCCCGCAAAACGCGCGCTCTGCCTCCGCGGCCTCGATGCGCCCCAGATGCTCGGCAAACAGCGGACTTCGTCTAATCGCGTCTACGCGCTGCATACTCGCCTCCAAATTACCTTGCGCCGGCGTGGCCTCCCGCGCACTCAACGGCCACGACACTCGTTGTTCTGTTGTACCCACTCTCTTGGGGAAGCGGGCGATGCGCGCCCTTAAAAAATCGTTCAGCATATAGCACATAACCCCAGTGATAAAACGAAAAACCATCTCCCCGCCCAATTCCTACCAGTCGCCGAAGATACCCCTTTCGAGCCCCACAATTCCTACAAATCTCGCTAGCATAGGCGTTCGTGAGGTTTTGCACCGGAGGCATGTCTGGTCCACATCTCACGGGAAAGGAAAGGCCATGGGACTACGTTCTTGGATTAAAAAGCACACCGGTCACGGCGTCAGCGCAAGCGCAGCCGTCACCGCGAAGCCGAGCGTCCCCTCGGGCGCCGCGCACGAGCCCAGCGCCGGGGCACCCGCCCCTCTCGAGGATGTATGGGAGCCGCTTCCCGCATATCTTCCCGTCGACCCGCACGAGCACACGGCCGCTTGCGTCATCGCGTCAGCCATCGCCGCGGGCGACCACCCCACCAGCGAGCTTCGCGTGCGCCGCGTGCTCGTTGCCAACCCCGAGCACCGCACGGTCTCGGTTATCGCCACGGCACTTGCCGCCGGCGCGCTCCCCGAGAGCTCATTCACCGTCAAGAACATCTACAAGATGAAAGAGGAGGGCAGCCATGCTGCGTAAATTCAAGATCTCGATCGACGGGACCCAGTACCTGGTAGAGATGGAAGAGGTCGGCGCCCCGGCCCCGACCCCGGCCGACGCCGCCCCGGCGCCTGTCGCAGCTCCCGCCCCG
>UQHS01000023.1 GCA_900540845.1 uncultured Collinsella sp. | reverse complement strand
CGGGCTCGTTCGCTCCCGGCCACCCGCGCGGCAAGGAGATATATTGCCAGAGTCGTGGGCGCGCGGGGGCGGGAATCGGGGTCTGCACATTTCCTGCACATTTGGAACTTACTGCTCGCTTACTGCTCGAGGTGCATCCATCTGCCTAGCTTCATCTTTATACTGCTTGAACTGGACAAATGCATGCACCCTTCTACGTAGGTCCTTACTGCGCGCTAGCTCAGGTCCTCCCCGTTCGAGGCGATCACTTTTTTATACCAATCAAATGATTTCTTCTTCGTTCGCCTTCGTGTGCCATTGCCTTCGTCGTCCAAATCGACGTAGATAAAGCCGTAACGCTTACTCATCTGACCCGTTGCCACTGATACAAGGTCAATGGGGCCCCAACACGTGTAGCCTATGAGATCGACGCCGTCCTCCTCCACCGCATCCTTCATAGCCTGCAGATGCGCGCGCAGGTATGCGATACGGTAGTCATCCTCTATATAATCCGCCTCGTTTGGCTCGTCCACGGCACCGAGGCCGTTCTCAACAATAAAGAGCGGCTTTTGATAGCGGTCGTAAATATCGTTCATGGTGATTCGCAATCCCAACGGGTCGATAAAGCGTCCCCACGGCTCGAGCTTCAGATAGGGATTGGGCGCGCTCTTAAGGAGGTTGGAGTCGTATTTGCCTTCCGCGCTCGCCTCAACCACGCGTGTGGAGTAATACGAGAATGAAACGAAGTCAACGGTATTGGCGGCAAGCACCTCGCGGTCATCCTCGTCCCAAGGAATCTTGAACCCTTGGCGCTCGTACTCTTTGAGTACGTAGCAGGGGTAGGCCCCGCGCACCTGCACGTCCGTGAACATATAGTGCTTGCGGTTCTCGTCCTGCGCCGCCTTGATGTCCTCAGGGTTGCAGGTCGCGGGATAGTAGATACCCGCGTTCAGCATGCAACCGATCTGCCCGCCGGGCACCAGCTCGTGGCAGAGGCGCACCGCCCGCGCGCTCGCCACGAGCACATGGTGGACCGCCGTGTGGATGGAGCGGTAGCGGTCCTCACCCTCATGGAAGATGATTCCCGCACCCATGAAACAGGCCGAAGTCATGATGTTGATTTCGTTGAAGGTGAGCCAGTACCGCACCTGCCCGGCGTAGCGTGCAAAGACGGTCCGCGCAAACTGCTCAAAGAGGTCGACGAGAGTCCGGTTGCGCCACCCGCCGTACGCGGTAACGAGGTGCATCGGCACGTCATAGTGGTTGAGCGTGACTACGGGCTCGATTCCCTGCTCACGACAGGCGCGAAATACGTCCTCGTAAAATGCAAGGCCTTCCTCGTTGGGCTCGACGTCATCACCATTGGGGAAGATGCGACTCCACGCAATCGAAAGCCTGAGCGCCTTAAAGCCCATCTCACCAAAGAGCGCGATATCCTCTCGGTAATGATGATAGAAATCAATGGCCTCGCGTGCAGGGTAATAGCAGCCCGGATCAGCCTCAAGGGGCACATTGTCACCACGGATGACGGCAAGACGTCCCTCGCCAAAGGGAAGCAGGTCGGCGTTGGCGAGACCCCGACTACCTTGGTCAAACCCGCCCTCGCATTGGTTGGCGGCAAGTGCTCCGCCCCAGAGAAAATCAGAACGTAGCGGCATGAAACCCTCCTCTATATAGATGGACAATGGACCGCCCGCCTCGCGACGAGCGGTCCGTTTCGAGCGCATGGGACTTAGGCATCGGGAGGGGATCCCGCGCCGAGATCGCCTCATGCGGAATCGGCGCTTAGGCTTCCATGGCATCCTCGGCGGCATTCTCGGTAGCTTCGCGGTTATCAAAACCAAAGACCATGCAGAGGGCAAAGGTCACCGCAAAACCAATAAAGCAGCCGATAGCGCCGGGGACGATATCCTGACTGAACTTGATAACGTTCATCCACGGGAAGCCAACACCCGAGAAAACGAAAATGCGCGCATTCAGCAGGCCGCACGCAAGACCACCTGCCGCGCCACCGATCATTGACCAGGCAAGGGCCTTCTTATCGCGCAGGAGAATGCCGTAGATGATGGGCTCTGACACGCGACCGAGCGCATAAGTGGCAAACGTAGTCCAGCCGAGCTGGCGGTTAGCCTTCCCCTTAGCGCGAATTCCGTACGCAAACGCAACGGCAAGGGTCACGTAGACCACCACGGTCGTGCCCGGAGTGCACACAGCGTCATAACCAACCTCGAGCCAGCCAGGCATCATAGCGGTAAGGATGGGCACATGCATGCCAGTGGCGATAACGAGGTTCCACGTTGCACCGACCACAAGGCCGCATAGCGGCCCGGCATTTGCGCCGAGCCAGATGATGATACTGGCAATGATGCCCATAACGAAGGAAACGGCCGGCCCAAAGACGCACAGTGCCAGCGGCAGCATGATAAGCATGGTTCCCACGGGAATCACAAGGATGCGCAGCATATCCGGGCAGTACTTCTTGATGAAGCCCTCGACGTAGGACTGAACCCACACGATGAGAATGATCGGCAACACCGACTGCGTGTAGTTAACAAGCGTCATGGGGATGCCGTACACGTCGAAGGGGGCACCCTCCTCGACGATGGCGAGCATGCTCGGGTGAATCATGATGGCAGCGGTTGGTGGCACCGATGCGCCCGCCCGATAGCAGAACGGGGCGCCCGTGGGCACCCCGTTCTTCATGCTCTCTCTGCTGCGAAGCGCTTAGGCCTCGAGAGCCTTCTTGGCGATGGCGGCGAGCTCGTTGAAGGACTCGATGTCCTCGTAAGCCATCTGAGCGAGGACCTTACGGTCGAGCTCGATACCGGCGAGCTTCAGGCCGTGCATGAACTGAGAGTAGGAAATGTCGTTCATGCGGGCGGCAGCGTTGATACGGGTGATCCAGAGGGAGCGAATCTCACGCTTCTTGTTGCGGCGATCGCGGTACTGGTACTGGAGGGAGTGCTGCACCTGCTCCTTGGCGTACTTATAGGAACGGGATGCCTGACCGTAATAACCCTTTGCGCGGTTAAGGACGGTACGACGCTTCTTCTTGGCGTTCACAGCGCGCTTGACACGTGCCATATCTAATCAACTCCTAAATGAGATAACAGCGGGAAGGGATGGATTAACGGCCGGCGAGGCGGGCGTTGATAACCTTGGCGTCGGCGGCGGCCAGCTCGGTCTCCTGGCGGAAGCCACGCTTGCGCTTGGTGGACTTCTTGGTCAGGATGTGGCTCTTGTAAGCCTTGGCGCGCATGATCTTGCCCGTGCCGCTGCGGCGGAAACGCTTCTTGCTGCCGCTGTGGGTCTTCATCTTAGGCATGAAAAACTCCTTCTAATACCTGGTGGTTGACTACTTATCGCTCGGCTCGGCATCGCCCACGTTATCGAAGGCGCCCTTGATGGGGGCGAGCAGCATGAGCATGTTACGGCCTTCCAGCTTAGGCTGGGACTCGACCGTAGCGAACGGTTTGAGGTCCTCTGCAAGGCGCTCGAGCACGTTCAGACCCTGCTCCGGGTGGGCCATCTCACGGCCGCGGAACATGATGGTGATCTTGACGCGCGCACCCTTCTTGAGGAAGCGCAGGACGTGACCCTTCTTGGTCTCGTAGTCGCCAACGTCGATCTTCGGACGGAATTTCATTTCCTTGACCTCGACCTTGGACTGGTTCTTACGTGCCTGCTTGGCCTTCATGGCCTGCTGGTACTTAAACTTACCGTAGTCCATGACCTTGCACACGGGGGGCTCTGCATTGGGCGCGATCTCAACCAAGTCAAGGTTCTGGTCGTCGGCGATACGCTGCGCATCACGCGTGTCGAACAGACCGAGCTGCGATCCGTCGACGCCGATGAGACGAACACGCGGGGCGCGAATCTCATCGTTGATGCGGGTGTCATCAGACTTAGCTATTTCAATACCTCCTTCTTGCACTCGCATAAATAAACCCGGCAACCTTAGTGGTATCCGGGTCGACAGCTTTACGCTATATCTGTACCAAGCAGTACAGGTGCAAGCGTTAGGTTGTACGACCAGACAGCTACCCAATGGCGCCGAAAGGTGGGGACCCGCAGGTCCCGCTTTCCTCGCTGAGAATTCAGCGGCTTGCTTACTATACCACAAAACAAAAGCTCCATCCTTTCAACACGAAAGGATGGAGCCTGTGGGGGTTATGCGCGAGCAAAATGCTCGGCACATGGATTACAGCAGGCCGATGGCTGCGCAACCCATTGAGACGATGATAACGCCAACGATCAGGACGACCGGGTTAACTTTCTTCTTAAGCAAGAAATACAGAAGGAAGGTGACGCACATGGGCAGGAGGTTCGGCAGGATCTTGTCGAAGAAGTCCGCCTGCAGCGCAACGGAGATGCCGTCGCCAGCGCTGATGACCGGGAGCAGGTCGATGCTCACGTAGGTGCCGATGAGGGCGCCGATAACCGTGATGCCGAGGATGGTCGCGGAGTTCGCGATGATCTCGGAGTTCTCGGAAATCAGGTCGATGGACTTGGTGCCGAGGGTGTAGCCCAGGCGGGTCCACACGATACGGAGCAAGAAGATGACGAGGTAGGTCAGGAAGAAGATGATCGGACCGAGCAGCGAGCCCTGCGACGCGAAGGAGCAGGAGACGCCCGCGACGATGGGCAGAAGGGTGAACCAGAAGATGGCGTCACCGATGCCGGCGATAGGGCCGAACAGCGCGAGCTTCAAGCCCTTGACGACCTCACGAGGAGAGCCGCTCTCGTACAGGGAGATCATAAGACCCTCGAGGAAGCCCACCAGGTTGGGGTGCGTGTTGATGAACTCGAGGTTGTCGCTCATGACCTCAGACAGGGCCTCTTTGTCGTCCCCGTAGATCTTCTCGAGCGTGGGAAGCATGGACCACAGGAAACCGCCGGCCTGCATGCGCTCGTAGTTGAAGGAAGCCTGCAGAAGCGAGGAGCGAACACCAAGCTTGGTGATGTCCTGAGAAGTCAGGACCTTCTTCGTATCCTTAGATTCCGACATTGACGTCATCCCCCTTCGTGGCGCCGGCCTCTTCCAGGGCGGCCTTGATCTCTTCCTTGCGCTGCTTCACGCCAAAGAAGTCAAGCAGGGCGAACACGGCACCGAGCAGGGCAACGGGAAGCAGGTTGGGCATGGCGCAGAACGTGGCCATGAGGAAACCGGCGATGAGATACGGAACGTACTTGGCCTTGAGCATCACGCGGAGCAGCATGGCGAAACCAACTGCGGGCAGGATGCCACCGGCGACCTCGAGGCCGTGCGTGACGACCGCGGGCAGGGACTCAACGAACATCTGCATCGGCTGCTGGGCAACGTAGGTGCACAGGAAGGCGAGCACGCCGTAGGTCAGGGAGACGATGGCCATCGTGGTCATGTTGATGCGGCGGATACCAGCTGTATCGGCGTTCTTGGCGCAGTCGTCGGCCTTGCCCATGAAGAAGGAGAACGCAGAGTAGAAGAACAGGATCACGTACTGGCCGAGGAAGGAGAACGGCAGGCACAGGCCGAGGGCTGCCTCAGGCGAGGCGCCCGTAGTGTACGCGAGCACGGTTCCCATGAGACCGGCGAACACGGGGTTGGGCGGCTGGGTGCCACCGGCCGGCGTCAGGCCGGCGAACGAGAGCTCGATCAGGGCGCCCGTGACGAGACCCAAGGTGACATCGCCCAGGATGAGGCCAGTCAGCGTGGAGACGATGAGCGGGCGGAAGATGAAGAATGACTCGAGGAAGAAGTCGAGGCCCACGATGATTGCCATCAACGAGAGCATCAGACCTTGAACGAGGGTGATTTCCATCTGTCTCTACCTCCTTTATTGTGGATTAGTGAATTTCATGTTTGGTGTCGGTTGGCACGTCCTGGCAGAACACGTTGATGCCCTGCGAGGCGAGCCACTGGAGATCGGCCATGTCGTCATCGTCGACATACACCTTCTTGGTGATGGGGCGCTTGCCCTCGGAGAAGTGCATGTTTCCGACGTTGACGTCCTTGAGCTCCACTCCGGCCTCGACGAGCGCCCTCACGTCTTTTGGCGTACGGCAGATCAAGAAGATCTTTTGCGACGGAGCCGCATTGCCGATGATGGCGGCCGTCTTCTCCAGCGTGAAGAACCGGATGCCCGCACCGGACGATTTGGCCGTCACTGTCATCAGCTGCTGCTGCAACGGATCCGCCGCGACGGCGTCATCGGCTACTACCAACAGGTTCGTACCTGTTGCGCGCGTCCAGGTCACTCCAACCTGTCCATGCACCAGACGATTGTCGATGCGCGTCAAAACGATATTTGTGCTCATCCTACCCCCCTTTTCTCTCGATACCCTCAGGTACCTCGCGCGACAGTGATTTGAGGTTAGTTCAGAGGAGGGGGGGTCAAGTTGGTTTTCCGCGCCTACCGCCCAAGGGGAAATACATACCTTTCCGCTCCCATTGGCATGCCACATCTCATACCAGTTGCATACCAGTTGTGCCGGGGAAACGTCCCTTGGCGCGGCGTGAACCACACGCGTTCGGCGTCTAATGACAATGCCCCGCCCACGCAATCACGTGGACGGGGCATTGCTCCAGGCATGCGGTCAGCGGCTCTTTTGTGCCAGAGACCTTCTGTCTTTAGCGAAGCTCGGGCCAGTAACCCTCGTTGGCCTCGATCATGTCGTCGAGAACTTCCTTGGCGACCTTCATCGAAGGCACGGTCTTGTTGAGCGTAAAGGCCTTGAGTGCCTTCTCGTACGAACCCTCGATCGTGGCCTCGACGACGAGCTTCTCGGAGTTCAGCTGCTGCATCATAAGACCCTGCTGGAACAGCGGAATGTTGTCGCGGCTGATGACCTCGGGGCCGTTCTTGCCAATGTAGGCAGGCAGCTCGACCATGGCGTCGTAGGGCATGTTGGGGATAGCGCCCTTGTTCTCGCAAATGACCAGGAAGCGCTGCTTGGTGTCGTTCTTCAGAGCAATAGCCAGATCGGCAATCCAGTCGCCGTGGCTGCCCGCATAGAACGTGCTCTCGTCGATCTCGCCCGTCTTCTCGTAATGGTCGATGCCATCAAAGAGGTTCTTCTCGCGCGTCTCCTCAACCTCGTTTGCACGGGTGCGCTCGGGGTTAGAATGCTCGACGAACTCCTTCTGCTGCAGGTAGTAGTTCAGATAGGTGTTGGGCAAGTACTCCGGGAAGCACTCCATGATCTCGTACTCGCCCTTCCAGACGTAGTACCAGCTGCCCTTGGTGTGGCGGTTCTGCTCGGGATGCTCGTCGGTGGCCTCCTCGGGCTTCTTGGACATCAGCGAGCTCATGCCCTTGAGGTAAGAATCGGGCAGCAGAATCTCGTGCTCCTTGATGTACTCGCGCAGCTGCGGGAGCACCTCCTCGCCCTTGTGGCGGATCGAGGTGAACCAACCAAAGTGGTTGAGGCCAAAGTAATCGTACTCGACATCCTTCTTGTCGATATCGAGCGCGGCGCAAACCACGTCGATAATCGCGATCGGCATGTCGCAGATGTTGATAATGCGAGCGTTGGGGCGCAGGACGCGGCAGCCCTCGGAGACGATGGCGGCAGGGTTGGAGTAGTTAAGAATCCAGTAGTCCTTCTTGGCATACTTCTCAACGTCGTCAATCAGCTCGACCATGGGGAAGATGGTGCGCATGCCATAGGCAAGGCCGCCGCAACCGCAGGTCTCCTGACCCACACAGCCGTGACGCAGTGGAATCTTCTCGTCCTGCTCGCGCATGGCATAGCCGCCCACGCGCATCTGGGCAAACACGAAGCTCGCGTCCGTAAAGGCAGTCTCCTTGTCGGTGGTCACCGTGAGCTTGATGTCCAGACCAAGGTCCTCGTGCAAAATCCAGTCCACGAGCACGCCGATCTTGCGCTGGCGCTCCTCGTTGATGTCGTACAGACGAATCTCGTCAACGTCGAGCTCGTCCTTGCGCAAAGCGATGGACTTGACGATGCCGGGGGTAAAGGTGGATCCGCCACCACACAGAGTAATGATCATTGTTTACTGCTCCTTCTCAATTGCGTTTTCGACCTTGTCACGCATCTCGGCGACTTTCATGCCAAAGATGATCTGAATGTCGTTGCCGTTGCGGTTGATGCCGCTGTTGGGCACGTGGTTGATGAGGTTCTCATCGACGAGATCCGGATTCTTAACATTCACGCGAAGACGCGTAAAGCAGTTCTCGAGCTCCTCGATGTTGTCCTTGCCGCCAAGACCTGCGACCAGATCGGCGATGCCCGCATCGACGCCCTCTGCGGGAGCCGTGGCAACAGTGCCCTGCTTCACCGCGACAGGCGCGGCGGCCTCGCCCTCGGCAACGGACTCGGCGAGCTCGGACTCCTCCTCGCGACCAGGCGTGTGGAGGTTGAGCTTCTTAATAAGGAAGGTGAAGAGGAAGAAGTACAGAGCGGCGTTGACGACTCCAAGCACCAGCATCATCGGCCAGTTGGTCTTACCGACACCAAGAACCAGGTTGGAAACCACGATGTTGATGATGCCGCCTGCAGTCGAAGCGGGCACGGAGAGGACCTTGAGCAGGACCAAGAAGACACCGGAAAGAATCGAGTGGACGACAAAGAGCACAGGGGCAGCAAAGACAAAGAGGAAGTCCATGGGCTCGGTCACGCAGGAAAGCACGGCGGTGATGATCAGCGGGATGATGACAGCCTTGGTCTTGTCCTTGTTCTGCTTGTAGGCGGTGAAGATAAAGGCGAGACCGATGCCGATGTAGGGCCACAGGTTGTTGAAGGTGTAGCTGTTGAAATACGTGCTATCGGAGAAGGGCTGGCCCGTCATTGCCATCTCGGCGACACGGATGGGATAGGCGCCGGCGATAACCTGATCGCCCAGCGTAAGGGTGCCACCCACATCGGAGAACTGGAACGGAGTGTAGATGAGGTGGTGCAGACCGGTGGGAACGAGCAGCTTGTTGAGCATGCCGTAGATAAACAGACCGATGTTGCCCGACTCATTAATGATGCCGGCAACGGAGGAGATGGCACCCTGAACCGGAGGCCAAACGATGCAGAAGCCAGCGCCCATGATCCAGGAAATGATGATCATGATCAGGAACGGAAAGCGAACGCCCGAGAACATCGAAAGGGCAATGGGGAACTGCTTGTTCGAGTACTTGTTGAACACGGCACCGGTGATGCAACCAAGAATGATGCCGCCAAACACGCCGGTATCGAGCACCTGAATGCCCATAACGGTGCTCTGGCCAGTTCCGGTAAGGCCGAGCATGCCGCTCGCTTCGGCAAGAGAACCGGTGGCGTTGAGCACGATGTTATTGGCCTGAAGGAACAGGAAGAACGACATCAGGGCGATAAGCGAAGCATGGCCCTTGTTCTTCTTTGCCATGGCGCCGGCGATGCCCACGCAGAACAGAATCGAGAGGTTGTTGATGATAAACATCAGCGACTGATAGACAACGGCGCCCACAAGCTGGAACGGGCCGGAGCCCAGCACGGGGACCACGGCGCAGATGGTCTTGTTGGTCAGAATGATGCCCACGATGAGCAGGATGCCGGCAACCGAGAGATACATCATCGGCTGAACGATCGACTTCGCGAACACCTCCAACGGCGCTTTTAAATTGAACTTCTTTTTTTGCGGTCATAGCGGTACTCCCCTTCCTTTTCCGCAAATTAAGACAGGTGTGCCCTGGACAAGACCATGAGGCTTGTCTTATATCAATCGATGTGCGGGCACGTTATGCCTAGAGACCAGGTTCTCCAAGCAGGTTAACAATGTGATATGCGAGATAACTCTTCTCGGCATTGGTAACGACAACGTTATAGGTAGACGCCAAGTGGTCGGCTATGGCGTCCGCGCACGAGAACGCGCACGGATACTTAGTTTCATCGATTCGGAACAGCGCATCGTCATTGATCTGCCCGGCCGCGGGGTCAAGCGCCCGCTGCGCAAAGAACTGCAGATGGCGAACGAAACGCTCGTACGGCAACGAGGTAACGTCAAGGGTCGTGGCATAGTGCTCGGAAACAATCGCGAGCACGTCGCGAACAAGCTGGACCGAAACGATCAGACGGTCAGAGCGCTGCGGCATGGTGGCGTTGACGATATGCAAGGTAATGAAACCCTGCTCCTCCTCGCTCATCTCAATGCCCAGATAGTCCTTGATGATCTGAAGGGCACGGCCCGCAAGTGCATACTCCTTACGATAGAACTGCTGGATCTCGAGCAGCAGCGGGTTCTCGCAGGAGACGCCCTTGCGCTCGCGATCAAGGGCGAGGCTAATATGATCTGCGAGAGCAATGAGAATCTTGTCGTTGATATCAACATTGAGTTCTCGACGGAGCATCTGAACAATGTCCTCGGAAATCACGAGGTTGACGGTGGGGATGGACTCCAAAAGATGAGCCAAGCGGTCAATCGTACGCGAATCCTGAGAAGTTCCCTCCTGCAACGCGTAGGTCTTTTCGACTGACGCCTCGTCGATGGCATCGCCGGTATGACGGCCAAAGCAGAGACCTCGACCGATGACGATGAGTTCGGAGCCATCGTCCGAAGTGACCATTGCGACGTTGTTGTTAAAAACTCGCTTGATAACCACGGTACCCACCACAAGAATTTACTCGGAAAGCCAGATGACAGGCTCTTTAACAGCGACAGGGCCGGAAGCATGTTCACGAAGAGTCGAGTTCTCCGAGCGCTCGCACACGATAACGAAGACCGTGGGATCGAAGCCGGCAGCGCGAACCACGTCGAAATCGACCTCGACGAGGGGCTGACCCGCGTCAACGTGATCACCCTGGGCAACAAGCGCATGGAAGCCCTTGCCCTCAAGCTTAACAGTGTCGATTCCGATATGCAGCATCACCTGAGCAGAGCTGTCGTCGGACATGATGCCCAGCGCGTGCTCAGTCGGAAACAGCGCCGCAACGGTACCGGAAACAGGAGCGCACACCGTTCCCTCTTGGGGAACCACGGCAACGCCATCGCCCACTGCACGGCTGCTAAAAGCGGGGTCATTGGTATTTTCTAGATTAACAAGCTCGCCGGAAACAGGGGCGAGAATCTCGAACTCGGAAGTCGCAGTCGACTGCTTGTCCGAGCCACCCATAAGGCGAGAAAAGAAACCCATGGTGGCATGTCCCTTCATAAATATAGCCCAACCAAAATCAAGCGAACGCATCCATAGAGACACATCCGTTCAAAGACTTTGGTTAGGCCCACGTCCGAGGGACTCGGTAACCTTCCTCATTTCTTTTACGGGAGTTATTGTAGGCAATAGCAAAGCCATGTCTATCATTATGACCGATGAACGGTATTTTTTCTCCGATAAACGGTATTTTGGCAGCACTTGGGGACGATCCTTGTTTGGTGCATTGGAGACAGGTTACTTTGCACCAATCAAAACCACCCCTAAAAGGGGTGGTTTGCTCTTAGGGTATAACCCTTGGATTTCCGGCACGCGTCTAAAGACGCCGGCCCTCACGGGGTTCGGGCCGCACTGCGGATTGACCCGTGACGGGCCGGTCAAACCGGCGCTATTTACGCCCCGGCCCCCTATCGAAGAGGTCCTCGTACTCCTTGACGCTCAGCCGGTCGAGCGCGATGTCGGCCTTCTCCTGCTCCCGGATGTACTTCGCGACCGTGGCCTCGTTCAGGCCGACGGTGGACGCGTAGTAGCCCTCGGCCCAGAACTTCCTGTCGCCGAACTTGTGCTTCATGTTCGCGCGCCTGTCGAATGTCATCAGCGGGCCCTTCCCCTTCAGGTAGCCCATCACGCTCGATACGCCGTACTTCGGCGGTATCGCCAGCAGCATGCGGACGTGGTCGGGCATCAGGTGCCCCTCGATGATCTCTATCCCCTTGTACTGGCAGAGCTTCCTGAAGATCTCCCCAAGGTCGGACCTTATTTGGTTGTAGATGACTTTGCGCCTATACTTCGGCGTGAACACGGCGTGGTACTTGCACATCCACTTCGTGTGCGACAGGCTGCAGGCCTTCTGGGCCATACGCCACCACCGCCCTCTCGACTCGGATTCCTTGCGGCCTGAACAATCGCAAGTGTCCGGCGGGGGGCGCGGCTTTGTAAAGCCGTTTGGCCCCACCCGCATAGCGGGTGGTTTCTGATGCGGCGCGCTGCGCGCCCCGCACAGGCTAAAGCCTGTAAGGAAAGGGCCCCGTCGCCGGGGCCCTGTTCGTTCGTATGGTGCCCGAGGTGAGATTCGAACTCACACGGTATCGCTACCGGAGGATTTTGAGTCCCCTGCGTCTGCCGTTCCGCCACTCGGGCATAAATAAATGCGCTGGGCTATAGTACCACAGCCCAGCGCATCTATCAAAGCTCAAACGCGCGCATTACGCCTTGTTGACGGAGCCGAACTCCTCCATGAGCTCTTTGGCGCGAGCGACGATGGCATCGCGACCAGGCTTGAGGACCTTGCGCGGGTCGAAGCCCTTGCCCTGGAGATCCTTGCCGGCCTCGATGTACTCGCGGGTGGCAGCGGCAAAGACGAGCTGCAGGTCGGTGTTGACGTTGATCTTGGAAACACCGAGGGAGATGGCCTTCTGGATCTGGTCGACCGGGATGCCGGTACCGCCGTGGAGAACGAGCGGAAGGTCGCCGACGGCTTCCTTGATGGCAGCGAGCGCGTCGAAGGACAGGCCAGCCCAATCCTCGGGGTACACGCCGTGGATGTTGCCGATGCCGCATGCGAGGAAGTCGACGCCGAGAGCGGCGATCTGCTTGCACTCCTCGGGATCAGCGATCTCGCCCTGGCCCACGATGCCGTCCTCGACGCCACCGATGCCGCCGACCTCGGCCTCGACGGAGATGCCCTTCTCGTGGGCGATCTTCACGATCTCGGCGGTGCGGTCGAGGTTGATCTGGAAGGTCTCCTCGTGGGAGCCGTCATACATAACGGAGGTGAAGCCGGCCTCGATGCACTCAAGGCAGTTCTCGTAGGTACCGTGGTCGAGGTGAAGAGCCACGGGAACGGTCACGCCGGTGGCCTCGACAGCGGCCTTGACCATATCGGCGCAAACCTTGAAGCCACCCATCCACTTGGCGGCGCCGGCGGAGCACTGAATGATCAGCGGGGACTTGGCCTCCTCGGCAGCCTGGAGGATGGCGAGCGTCCACTCGAGGTTGTTGGTGTTGAACGCACCGAGGGCGTAGTGACCGGCCTCGGCATCCTTGAGCATCTGAGCTGCATTGACGAGCATATTGGACCTCCCATTGTCCATACTCTGAACGGTAAACGTTTGCATTTTACCACGCGAGCGGTACGGTGCGCGTGGAACTGCCATCACGTAACGTCGCGAGCTTCCGGACGGCGCCGGAAGGGCTCAGGCGGGCGATGGCTAGCGGTAATGCCTGAGCCCGCGGCGCATGAACAGGTTGATTTCCAGCTCACGCGCGATAGTCGTGGTGTCGTTGTGACCGATGAGGCACAGGGTATCAGCGGGCAGGAAGGTGCCCATCTTACCCAGCGAATCGATGACCTCGCGCTCGCTGCCGCCCGCAAGGTCGGTGCGGCCGTGAGCGCCAGGAAACAGCGTGTCACCCACAAATGCGACGTTGCCCGTGACGGCCGCACAGAACAACACGATGCCGCCGGGCGTGTGGCCGGGCGTGGCCATGACCTGCAGCCTGACGTCACCAAAGGAAACGGTGTCGCCCTCGTTGAGCAGGCGGTCGGGCGCGGGCGGCAGCTCATGGTCGAATCCCCACATCGTGCGCATGTCCTCGACGGCGGGCACCATGACGGGCGCGTCGGCCTCGGAGATCATGAAGGGCACGTCCCGCCCGAGCGCGCGACGCAGCCCCGCCACGCCGCCGATATGATCGGCATGGCCGTGCGTGCAGATGATCGCGGCGGCGTGAACGCCGGGGCAGCGCTCGGCGAACACCTCGGCCAGCTTCTCCCCCTCCCATGCGGGGTCGATGATCACGGCCTCGTCGCCGCTCACGGCAAAGTAGGTATTCGTCTGGATGGGGCCGTTCGTCACGCAATGGATGGCGAGCGAGCCGCTCTTGGTGGTGTCCAGCAGTATATCCATGTCATATCCTCATTCGACGTCATCTCCCCAGTTCCAGCGGCCCGCCCCCGGCGCGTCACTGGCGCCGGGGGCGGGTTAGCGCGGGCCCCAAGACAGGGCGGTCAGCTGGAGTCCGGGACAGGCGGGGCCTAGCGAGCTCTCCGCTTCATGGTCTTGCTGCCCTCGCCGGGCATGAGACGACGGGCGTCGTACACGCTCTCGACCGCGCCGATGGCGCCGAGCAGCGGGTCAAGACGGCTCGCATCGGAAATCTCGATCAGGAAACGCAAAGTCGCGATGCCCTCACGGCTCGTGGAGGTGGCAGCAGAAAGAATGTTGCCGCCCGCGTCGCCGATGGCGATGGTTACGTCCTTGAGCAGCCCCATACGGTCGATGCACTCCACCACGACCTCGACCTGGAACAGGGCGTCGGCGGCGGTGTCCCAGCTCACGCCGATCATGCGCTCGGGATGCTCCATGAGGCCCTTGACGTTGGGGCAGGTCGCGCGATGCACCGACACGCCGCGGCCACGCGTGATGAAGCCCACAATGTCGTCGCCCGTGACGGGGTTGCAGCAATGCGCCAGGCGCACCAGCATGCTGTCGCCGTCGGCACCCTCGACGAGCACGCCGTTGCTGCCCTTGGAGCGCCTGGTTTGGTTGCCACCGGTGCGCGGGGGCTGGTGCACCACGTTGGCAATGGCCTCCGCCTTCGCCTCGGACGGGTTTTGCGGACGCGGATCGAGAATCGCCTGGACCTTGTTGCCCACGGCGCGCGGCTGGACCTTCCCCGCGCCGACCGCGGCGAACAGGTCCTCGAGCGTCTTGTAGTTCATGTCGCTCGCCACGGCGTTGAGCGCGCGGGTGGAGCGGGGCGTCGAGATGCCATAACCGCGTTTGCGCAGATCCCGGGAGAGCATCTCGCGGCCGGCCGTAGCGTCCTCGTCCTTTGTCGCCGCGGCAAAATAGCGGCGGATCTTGGACTTGGCGCTCGGCGTCTTGACGATGTTCAGCCAGTCGCGCGAGGGCTTGGCGTGCTTGTTGGTAAGGATCTCCACGCGATCGCCCATGGCGAGCTCATGCGTGAGGGGCGCCACCGCGCCGTTGACCTTTGCGCCCACGCAGTGGTTGCCCACCTCGGTGTGAACCGCATAGGCGAAATCCAGCGGCGTCGAGCCGGCGCGCAAGTTCATGACCTCGCCCTTGGGCGTGAAGACGAAGATCTCCTGATCGTAGAGGTCGACCTTCAGGGTGTGCAGGAACTCCTTCGGGTCGTCGATCTCGTCGCTCGCCACCCAGTCGAGGCTGCGCTTGAGGGAGTTGATCTGGTCATCGAGACGCTGGGCGCTCGTGTCTTTCGTGGCGTTGGACCCGCCGGAGCGCTTGTAGAGCCAGTGCGCGGCGATGCCGTATTCGGCCTGCTCGTGCATCTCGTACGTGCGGATCTGGATCTCGAGCGGGCGGGCGGTGGGGCCGATGACGGTCGTGTGCAGGCTCTGGTAGTTGTTGAACTTGGGCATGTTCACGTAGTCTTTGAAGCGACCGGGCATCGGATGCCACAGCGAGTGGACCGCGCCGAGGGCGGAGTAGCAATCGCCCACCGTGTTCGTGATGACGCGCAGCGCCACCAGGTCGTAGATCTCGGAGAACTCCTTGCCCTTGCGCTTCATCTTCTGATAGATGGACCAGTAGTGCTTGGAGCGCCCGGTGATCTGGTATCCGGTGAGGCCGGCGCCCGACAGCTCGTCGTCGAGGGCCTTAATGGTCTCCGCCAAGAAGCGCTCGCGCACCTCGCGGCTCTCGCTCACCATGCGGGCGATGCGCTGGTACGCCTCGGGCTCGAGATAGAAAAACGAGAGGTCCTCGAGCTCCCACTTGATGGAGCTCATGCCCAGGCGGTCGGCGAGCGGCGCGTAGACGTCCATGGTCTCGCGAGCCTTGAACAGCCGGCGGTCTTCGCGCAGGGCGGCGAGGGTGCGCATGTTGTGCAGGCGGTCGGCAAGCTTGACGATCACCACGCGGATGTCGCGACTCATAGCGAGGAACATCTTGCGCAGGTTGAGCGCCTGCTTCTCGTCCATGGTGTCGACGTCGATGTTGGTGAGCTTGGTCACGCCATCGACGAGCTCAGCGACCGTGCTGCCGAAATACTGCGTCACGTCGGCGAGTGACGTGGTGGTGTCCTCCACCGTGTCGTGCAGCAGGGCCGCGCACACCACGTCGCAGTCCATCTTGAGCTCAGCCAGGATGATGGCGACCTCGACGGGATGGTTGATGTAGGCCTCACCGCTTCGACGCTTTTGGGCGCAGTGTTTCTCGGCCGCGAAGCAGTAGGCGAGCTCCACGAGCTCGCAATCGTCCTCGCCCATATATCGCTTGACGAGGCCCGCCAGCTTATCGAAGTTGTCTGCCATGAACTCGGCCGGCAGGTCGTCGGCGTGCGCGTAGTGCACCATCTCGGCACTCGGGCGCAAGGGCTCCGACCCCTGCTTCCACTCGGCGGCCTTGGACTGTCTGGCACCAACCTGCTTATCCATCGATAACGCCTCCCTCAGGTACCTGCGGAGTTATGGGACGGTTTATGCGGGCAAGCATATCACGTGCAGGAGCCGTGAGCGCCCAGTCCTTGAATGCGGAGAACTCCATGCGGGCATGGAGCCCCTCGAGATAGCGAATGGAGCGGTCGAGGTCCACGTGACCGGGATGCTCGACCATCTCGATGCGGCGGGTGCGCTCGTCGCCCTCGACGTGCGCGAACCCGAGCTCCTCGAAGATGGCCAGGCCGCTGGGAACCGCGCGCTCCTCCACCGGCGTGCGGGCGTCGACCGCCAGGCACATCTGGGCGATATCGCCATCGGTTGCGGAGAAGGCGACATCGCCCGTCTCGCCGCGATGGCGCCGCCACATGGTCTGAAGGGCGCGATACAGCGTCACCAGCGCATCTCGCTCGGGCGCGGCGGCGTCGAGCAGCCTCTCGTTGATGCGCGCGTCGCGATGCGAGTACAGCAGGTGGATGCTGGCGGCTTGCCCGTCTCGGCCCGCGCGGCCGCTCATCTGGTTGAACTCAATCGACCCGAAGGGCATGTGGTAGAGCACGACATGGCGGATGTCGGCGATGTTGACGCCCTCGCCAAAGGCGGAGGTCGAGACGATGCAGGTCAGGTCGCCGGCGCGAAACGCGTCCTCGACCGCCGCGCGGTCGGCGCGGGATAGGCCGGCGTGGTAGAAGGCCACGCGCGGGCCCAGTTCGGGAATGCGGCGACGCAGCGAGCGGCAAAGCGTCACGGCCTGGTCACGCGAGTTGACGTACACGACGCTTTGCTCGCCTGCCGCCACGATGGAGACGAGGCGGTTCTCGCGGCTCGCGAGGTCGCGTTCGTCGTCGAGCGCGAGGTTTTCCCTGACGGAGGCGTCGACGATCACCTCATCGATGCCCGCCAGGCGGCGGATCTCCTCGCTCACGGCCGCGGAAGCGGTGGCCGTGGCGGCGAGGACGCACGGATTGCCCAGGGCACGAACGATGGCGGGGATCTCGAGATAGGCGCTGCGGTTGCCGCCCTTGGCCTCGGCCATGTGGTGCGCCTCGTCGAGCACCATGAACCCGATGCGGCGCGCGGAAGCGAAGCGGTCGGAATGGATGCACAGGAATTCCGGCGTGGTGAGAACGACGTCGACCCTGCCGGACGCGAGCTGGGAAAACACGCGGTCGCGCACGAGAGCAGGCGTCTCGCCGGTGAGGACACCCACCCTGATGCCCAGGGCGGCGAGCGTTTGGCTTAGGTGATATGCCTGATCGGACACGAGGGCGCGCAGCGGGAACACGAAGACGCTCGCCCGCCCATGGGCGATGGCCTCCCGCGCGGCATGCACATGGAAAATCAGCGACTTGCCCCGCCCCGTCCCCATCACGACGAGCGCGTTGCGCCCGCATCGCAGCGCCTCGAGAGCGTCGAGCTGGGCGCGATGAGGGGCCGACGACCCGATGAGCGCATGGATGAGCGAGCGTGTGAGCTGGTCGTACGGCAGGTTCGCGAGGGCGGCGCGCCGGTTCGCATCGACCGGCACGGCGAGGACGGACGCAGCGGCGGTCATTCCACGCGCCCCGCAGGTCGGCTCCTCGGCGCGCGGCTCGTCCGGCATCGCCGGGCTCACGCCGCCGGCGATGTCGTCGCACGTGCGGCACAGGATGTCCTTGACCATCAACTTGGGCTTCACGCGCCCCTGCCAGCACTCGGCCACGGCCTCGAAGACGAGGTCGACGACGGTGTCGCAATTGACCAGCGACTCGACCTCGGGGACGCGGAACATGATGGCCGGGATGCTCGAGGAGCCGTCCGTGGCGATGAAGCGCATGTGGTCGCCCGTCTTGCCCACGACCGCGCGGTCGCACATGGTGACGCCGCACGCGGCGAGGCGGGGCACCTTGTTGCCCTGGCCGAACGGCTCGAGCAGGCTGATCTGCTGGATGGTGTCGATGTCGAGCTCGGAGAGGCTGACCGTCGCGGCAATCTCGCCGCGATCCTCGAAGTCCTGGGCGGGAAGTTCGGAGAGCGCGGCGCCCAGGCGCTCGCGCAGGGCGTCGAGCTTGGATGCCTCGCACGTGACGCCGACGGCGCCGGCGTGCCCGCCGAAGCGGATGAGCAGATCGGAGCATTTCTCGACCGCCTCGAACAGGTTGACCTGGCCAACCGAGCGCCCCGAACCGCGGGCAATGCCGTCTTCGATGGAAAACAGCAGCGCCGGAACGTGATAGCGGTTGACGAGCCGGCTCGCCACAATGCCCTTCACGCCCTCGTGCCAGCCCTCGCCACCCACGACGATGGCGCGGCCCCCATCGTAGGTGTGCTCCACCAGCTCCTCCGCCTGCACGGTGAGCTCGGCCTCGATGGCGCGACGGTCCTGGTTGATCTGCTCGAGCTGCGATGCCAGCTCGGTGGCCTCCTCGGGGCTTTCTGCCATGAGCAGGTTGAGGGCGAGCGTCGGGTCGGCCATGCGCCCGGCGGCGTTGAGCCGAGGAATGAGGGAGAACGACAGCGCGTCGGCGGTGATGGTGGAGAGGTCGGTCCGCGTCATGGCGGCCAGGGCCACATATCCCGGACGGCGCGTGCAGCGCATGTGGGCGATGCCGTCGGCCACCAACGCGCGGTTCTCCGGCGTGAGGGTCATCATGTCGCTCACCGTGCCCAGCGCGGCGACCTCGGTATAGGCACGCCACAGCTCGGGCGCCCCCAGGCGACGACCGAGCTCTTGGACCACCTTGAGCGCCACACCGGCGCCGGCGAGCTCGCGGCTCGGGCCGTCGTCGGCGAGCTTGGGGTCGGTGACGGGGATACCGCGCGGGACCAGATCGGCGGGCTCGTGGTGATCGGTCACGACGATGTCGATGCCGCGCTCGGTGAGATAACCCACCTCATCACGGGCGGCGATGCCGTTGTCGACGGTGATGACAAGCGAGGGTGACCAAGCCTCGAGCACGCGGTCGAGCGCCTGACAGGTGAGCCCGTAGCCCTCCTCGAAGCGATGGGGGATGAAGGGGTGGACGCGGGCACCGAGCTCGCGCAGGGCCTCGGTGAGCAGGCAGGTCGAGGTGATGCCGTCGACATCGAAATCGCCGAACACCGCGATGGGCTCGCCCGTCTGCACGGCGCGCTCGATCCTGTCTACAACCGCGCCCATGCCCGGAATCTCCAGAGGGTCGTGCCAATCTCGATCGAGCGACGGTCTGAGGAACAGGCGGCCCTCCTCCACGCTCTCGATGCCGTGGGCGACCATGATGCGCGCCACGAGCGGGGCGACCTGCAGGCCGGCGGACAGCTCGTCGGCGAGCGTGGCGTCTTCTTTGGCAAGGCACCAGCGATGCGTGGTCTTAAGCGACGACATGGCACTCCACCCCCTCGAACGCATATGGGATGGACATGGCGCGGCCGGCGTACCAAAGAACGCGGCCGATGCGGGATACGCTCGACATAGAAATCAAATCCTTGATGATGGCCCACTGCGGCGGGCTCGCGTGTTGAACAGATTCAGTATACACGCGCACAAGGACAAAACGGCGCCTTCCCGGTGGGCGGCCGCATCCGCCCTGCCATTCGCGCCGTGCCGCTCTCGCCCGGCGCCGCCGTGGCCCG
>UQHS01000022.1 GCA_900540845.1 uncultured Collinsella sp. | reverse complement strand
GGCGGCGGCCCGGCTGGCGGCGCCGCGACCGGGGAAGCGCTTTGTGAACATCGGCAACTCATTAGGTGCTGATTCCATGTTGATGCACATCGTGTGCAATAATGCACATCTAGTGTAGTATCGCATCAACATGGAGGGGCGTAATGCCTCAGGATGTAGCATCGTCTCAACGTATTGCACCGCCCGCGGTCAAACTCGATCGCCGAAGCCTGCGCTCGCAGACGGCACTTCGAGATGCGCTCGCGGCGGAGATCATGGGCGGCGAGGACATCTCCCGTGTGAGCGTCGCATCGCTCACCGAGCGCGCGGGCCTCACGCGTCGCACTTTCTACTCCCACTACAAAGACATCCCCGACTTCATCGAACAGGTGGAGGACGCTCTTCTGGCGGAGGTCCGCACGCGCGTGTGCGCCATCGCGGAGGCCACGCTGCCCGAGCTGTATGGGAACATCGAGCATCTCGAGCCGGCTCCCGGTTCGGTCGAGCTGCTCCGTTACATCGCTGAGAACCGCGAGCTCATCGGCGCCCTGATTGGCCCGGGCGGCGATCAGGCGTTCATCAAGAAGGTCATCGACATGGCGTGCTCCGCGGTGTCTGACCGCATGCAAACCGGAATCTTTCCCGGAGCCCTGGGTGCGTTTTTCGACTACTACCTCGCCTCGGTGGTTGCCTCCGAGGTGGGCGTGGTTCAGCGTTGGTTCGAGCGCGAGCTGGCGGAGACGCCCGAGACCATGGCGCGCATCATGACGGTGATCGCCTTCGTGCGCCCCGGCGACCTGTACGGCCTGCCCGCCGACGTCAACGTCGCTGCCTACGGCCTCAAGCTCATGGGGCTGAATGTTGACAATTGCGACGTACCCTCAGATGACCTGATGGCCAACCTCGCCGCGATGTTCGCGGATGGCCGCTGCGCTTCCCAAACGGAAGGGAATTAACCATGGCAGAAGACATGCAAAACATGCAGGCTCCCGAGGGGGCCATTTGGAACCCGCGCAACGCGACGGGCGATCTTCACGTGGGCATCGACGTCGGGTCCACCACCGTCAAGCTCGCGGTGCTCAACGACGACAACCAGATCGTGTACGCCAAGTACCAGCGCCATCACACCGATGTCCGCGCCTGCGCCCGCGACTTGTTTGCCGGCGCCGCCACGGTGCTGCCTGAGGCGAGCATGACCTGCGCCATCACTGGCTCGGGCGGCCTGCTGCTCTCCCAGTGGCTCGGCCTTGAGTTCGTGCAGGAGGTCATCGCGTCCAAGCGTGCGGTGGAGACCCTCATCCCGCAGACGGACGTCGCCATCGAGCTGGGTGGCGAGGACGCCAAGATCATCTACTTCGACTCGGGTATCGAGCAGCGCATGAACGGCACGTGCGCGGGCGGCACCGGCGCGTTCATCGACCAGATGGCGACGCTGTTGCACACCGACGCCGGCGGCCTGAACGACCTTGCCGCAAACGCCCAGACCATCTATCCGATCGCGAGCCGCTGCGGGGTGTTCGCGAAGACCGACGTGCAGCCCTTGCTCAATGAGGGCGCCCGCCCTGAGGACGTGGCCGCCTCCATCTTCCAGGCCGTCGTGACCCAGACCATCTCCGGTCTGGCGTGCGGCCGTCCCATCCGCGGGCACGTGGCGTTCCTCGGCGGCCCCCTGCAGTACCTGTCGGAGCTGCGCCGCCGCTTCTACCTCACCCTCAACCTCGACGACGAGCACATCATCGTGCCCGACAACGCGCACCTCTTCGTGGCGTCGGGCGCCGCCATGGCGCATGAGTCGTCCAAGCTCGTGCGTTTTTGCGAACTCATCGAGGCCATCGACGCTTTGGGCGACACTCAGGGCGATGAGGTCGCCCGCCTTGACCCGCTGTTCGCAACTGAGGAGGACCTTGCGGAGTTCTCCGAGCGCCACGCTCGGGAGGTCGTGCCGCGCGGCGAGCTCGCGGGCTACACCGGGCGCGTGTTCATCGGTCTCGACGCGGGTTCCACCACGATGAAGGCCGCGATGGTGGGCGAGGACGGCCAGCTTCTGCATACCTGGTACGGCAATAACAACGGCGACATCCTCGGCACCGCCAAGACCATCATGGCCGACTTCTACGAGCACATCCCGGCGGGCTGCACGATTGGACATGTGACCACCACCGGTTACGGCGAGGCTCTGCTCATCGAGGCACTCAAGGCCGACTCCGGCGAGATCGAGACCGTGGCGCACCTGCGTGGCGCCCGCGCGTTTTTGCCGGGCGTCGAGTTCATCCTCGACATCGGCGGCCAGGACATGAAGTGCCTGCGCGTGCGCGACGGCGTGATCGAGCACATCATGCTCAACGAGGCGTGTTCCTCGGGTTGTGGCAGCTTCATCGAGAGCTTCGCCGTGTCCATGGACATGGACGTGCGTGCCTTTGCCGCCGAGGCCATGTTGGCCAAAAACCCGGTTGACCTGGGCAGCCGTTGCACCGTCTTCATGAACTCTCGCGTGAAGCAGGCGCAAAAGGAGGGCGCCACGGTGGGCGACATCGCCGCCGGCCTGTCCTACTCGGTAATCAAAAACGCCCTGTTCAAGGTCATCAAGCTGCGCGACCCCAAGGAGATCGGTACCCAGGTGATCGTCCAGGGCGGCACCTTCATGTCCGACGCCACCCTGCGCGCATTCGAGCAGCTTACCGGCGTGCATGCCGTGCGCCCCGATATCGCCGGTTGCATGGGTGCCTACGGAGCGGCACTGCTCGCCCGCGATCGCGCCGGTGCAAACGGCATCTCGACGATGCTCTCCGCGCCCGAGATCGCCGCGCTCACTGTGGAACAAAAACATGCGCGCTGCGGCCGCTGCTCCAACAACTGCCAGCTCACCATTAACGACTTCGGCGGCGGCCGTCGCTTCATCACCGGCAACCGCTGCGAGAAGGGCGCCGGTCACAAGAAGCAGAAATCCGAGGCGCCCAACCTCTTCGCCGCCAAGAACGACCTGCTGTTCAACCGTCCCTGCCTGAGCCCCGACGAGGCGCCGCGCGGCACGGTGGGCATCCCCCGCGCGCTCAACATGTACGAGAACTACCCGTTCTGGCATGCGTTCTTCACACGTCTGGGCTTTAGCGTCGTGCTGTCCGACAACTCGAGCAAGGCTACGTACGAGAGCGGCATCGAGTCCATGCCGAGCGAGTCCGTGTGCTATCCAGCCAAGCTCTCCCATGGCCACGTGATGAACCTCATCGCCAAGGACCCGGACTTCATCTGGATGCCTTGCGTGCGCTGGGAGCGCAAGGAAGACCCGTCTGCGGGCAACTGCTACAACTGCCCTATCGTGATGAGCTACCCCACGGCGCTTGGCCTCAACATCGACGACCTCACCGAGAAGCACGTCGAGTTCATGTACCCGTTCGTGCCCTACCACGACAAGATCGAGCTCAAGCGTCGCTTGTACGAGCTGCTCGCCGTCGAGCGCGTGGCGGACGCCGAGGCTGGTCGCGGCCGTGTGCGCGGGCCCAAGCTCACGCGCACCGAAATCGACGACGCCGTGAACGCGGCGTATGAGGCCGACGCGCGGTTCCATCAGGACATCCAGACCATGGGCGAGGAGGCCATGCACTGGATCGAGGAGCACGGCGGGCACGGTATCGTGCTGGCGGGGCGCCCGTACCACAACGATCCCGAGATCAACCACTCGCTGCCCTCGCTCATCTCGAGCTTTGGCTTTGCGGTGCTCACGGAAGACTCCGTGGCGCACCTGGTCAAGCCGGAGCGTCCGATTCGCGTGGTCGACCAGTGGATGTACCACAGCCGTCTGTATGCCGCCGCGCGCTTCGTGACCATGCGTAACGACCTCGACCTCATCCAGCTGAACTCCTTTGGGTGCGGCCTGGACGCCCTCACCACCGACCAGGTGCAGGAGATTCTCGAGGCTTCCGGCAAGATTTACACGGTGCTCAAGATCGACGAGGTGTCCAACCTCGGCGCGGCGCGCATCCGCATCCGCTCGCTGATGGCGGCGCTGAAGGACCAGGAGGCCGAGCGTGCCGCTGAGGCCGCGGCCGCTGGCGACGCGTATGAGGCGGGCGATGCGGCACCTGTGGAGCCGTCGACGGACGCGCCGGTGTTCGCCACGCACAAATATGCGCTCGAGGCACAACGCGCCAGCAAGAGCGCGGCGTTCCCCAAGGTGCCCTTTACCGAGGAGATGCGCGATGCGGGCTACACCATCCTGTGCCCGCAGATGGCGCCCATCCACTTTGACCTCATCAAAGAGGTCTTCCAGACGGCCGGCTACAACCTGGAGCTGCTGCCGTCCACGGATCGCGGCGCCGTCGAGGCCGGCTTGCGCTACGTGAACAATGACATCTGCTACCCGTCGATTCTGGTCACCGGCCAGATCATGGAGGCTATCGAGAGCGGCCGCTACGACCTGTCCAAGACGGCGGTCGTGATCTCGCAGACGGGCGGCGGGTGCCGCGCGACGAACTACATCGCACTCATCCGCAAGGCGCTGCGCGAGAGCGGTCATCCCGACATTCCGGTGATCAGTCTGTCTGCGGTCAAGCTGGATGAGCAAAATCCCGGCTTCAAGCTGACGTCCGCGGTGCTCAAATCGTGTGTGTACAGCGTGCTGTTTGGCGACCTCATGATGCAGATGCTCTACCGCACACGCCCCTATGAGGCTCGCCCCGGCTCTGCGAACGAGCTGTTCGAGCAGTTTATGGACCGTGCGCGCCGCATGGCCCCGAAGTTCACGCGCCGCAGCTACACGCAGCTGTCGCGCGAGGCAATCGACGCGTTTGACGCGCTGCCGCTCACGGGGGAGGGCATGAAGCCGCGCGTGGGCGTGGTGGGCGAGATCCTCGTCAAGTTCCACCCCACGGCGAACAACCACGTGGTCGACGTCATCGAGGCGGAAGGCTGCGAGGCCGTGGTCCCCGGCCTGCTCGACTTCTTCCTGTACTCCATGAGCAACGCGCAGGTGCAAAAGAACGAGCTGGGCAGCTCGGCCGTCGAGCGCGCGACGATGGACGCGGCGATTCGCCTGGTCGATTGGATGCGCAAGCCGGTGGAGGACCTGCTTGAGCACAGTAAGCGCTTCGAGCGCCCCGAGCCCATTCCTGTCATGGCCGAAAAGGCCGGCCAGGTGCTGTCGCTTTGCAACAACATGGGCGAGGGCTGGCTGCTCACGGCCGAAATGCTCGACCTGATCGACCATGGCGCGCCCAACATCATCTGCACGCAGCCCTTTGCGTGCCTGCCCAACCACGTGGTGGGCAAGGCCGTGATCAAGGAGCTTCGCCGCCAGCATCCCGAGAGCAACATCGTAGCGGTCGACTACGACCCGGGTGCGTCGGAGGTGAACCAGCTCAATCGCATCAAGCTGATGATCAGCGTGGCGAAGGAGAACATGCGCTCGGGTAAGGGTTTTGTGATGGAGCCCATCGCGCTCGAGCGGCGCGATTCGGTGACGAGCCGCATGAAGCCACACCACCTCACGAGTGACGCCGAGGTGGAGCGCGTGGCGCACCGCCTGGGTCGCGGCTTGCACTGGAAGCGCGCGAGCAAGAACGATCGGGAAGAGTAGCTGCGGCGACGGGGTCGACCAGGTGCGGGGTGCCGATCCCGGCTGGGGATGGGTCGGTGAGTCTGGTCGGGCGCGGGGCGCCGATCGCGACCGGGGATGAGGCGACGAGATCGATTTGGTTCGGGGCATCGAGCCCAATAGAAGATGGGACAACAAGCTCGACTTGATGCGGGGCTCCGGGGTGGTGCCCCGCATCAAGATGATTTTGCTGCTTGGGTTCGTGGCTGGATGTAACTCATATTGCTTGTAATCAACGCGCGCCCGCACTGTCCCTTGCGGCGAGGCGGCTACCAAATTTGACTAACTTGTAACCGGCATAATCAAAATCGAGCGCCTTCGAGGTCGCTTTGGGCCTCTGTGGCGAGCGCGCCTTCAAACAGCGGGCAAGATAATGTACATATCGTCCATTTACATCGCTTGTCGGTGCTGTCATATCGCATGGGCCGCAGTCTGGGAGGCGCACCCGGTTACAAGTTAGTCAAATTTGGTAGCGCTCCACCCGTAGCCGCGGCGTCTAACTGTTTTTGGCGACCAGGAAGATGGAAATTTGCGGCATGGAGTACTCGTCGAACTCCTCCTTGGGGTCCGTGTCAAACAGCGCCCACGCGCGGAGGGTCTCGGTGTCGTCGAGGTCCGTGTCGATGGCGGTGTAGTAGTCGCCGGCGAGGAATGCGTCGCGGAACTCTTCGGGTAGCGTCGGGGTCTGGACAAGCCCCGTATCGAGCAGCTCGATGCCTTCCGCTTGGAGGTCTACATCGGAGAGCGCCGCGTGAAAGCGAGAGAAGGTCTCCTCGGCAAACGCGAGGTTCTCCTCGGGCGTGCGGTTGATATCCACATCGGCGTTGTAGATCACGCTGTCGACGGCCCCGAGCTCGTTTGTCTCGACCGATACGTTCGCGATGATGTCGCCGTCGACGTTGGTGATGTTTCCGCTCACGCGGTATCCGCTGTCTTGGCGGTGTTCGAGCGGGTCGTCGGCCATGATGTAGCTGCATATCGGTTCGAGTGCGTTGTTGAACGCGGCGATGGTGCGGGCGGATGCCTGCTGCGCGGCGGAGGACTGAGCGGCCGAATCGATAAAGCGCGGAACAAACGCGAGGGTCAGGATGGCAAGCGGCAGTCCGAGCATCATGAGCCTCGTGCGGCCCAGCCCGGGGAGCTGCATGCCGTGCGCGTGCGCCACCGCGGCGGCGGCCTTGCTCATGCGTTGCATGGTGTTGAAGAAGCCGTATGCCGCCATCGCGCCGCCGGCGATTTCCAACCCTGAGCTCAGGGCGTCGAGGTCATCATTGTCCAGGGTGTCGATGAGGCGCCCCGCAGCCGCCATGCCGATGCCACCGCCGACGGCCGCGCTCGTCTCGATGTCCGCGTTGCCTCCGATGGCTGCGCGTTCGAGCTCCTGCCAGCGCTCGCCGCTCAATCCGCGTCTGGCGGTGATTCCGCAGGTGATGCACGCCGCGCCCTCGGCCACCATGAGGGCGATCATGACGCTCATCTGCAGGTCCCCAAAACCCTTGGAGCCCAGGCCGATGTTGTCGATCATCACCAGCAGTATCGCGAACCCGCCCGTAAGAAAAAGGGACGCCAAGGAATACCAAGCGGCCTTGGGGAGAAGGTAGTAGCGTCGTACCAGCTTTTCATCACTTGCGTTGAGCATGGGACCCTCGTTTCAAATTGCCGCCCCTCACGCGAGCGGCCGTCGTTGCGCGTCGCGGCGTTTCGAGCATTTCATGAGTATGGCGCAGAAGGAAATGACGTTTTACGGGGCGTCGGCTTCAATCCGTGAATGGAGCGATAATGCCGCTGCCCGTGGTAGCCGTTTTTGTCTCTTGTGCTGCTGTTTGTATTGGGGTCCGCGCTGAGTGTTGGCCTCGATGCCTTCCAGTAATTGCCGAGTGCTCTTTTGCGGCGAGGGGCTTCGAACGTCACGCGCCCTGGCGCCAAGGATCCTCGTTGCGGCCAGTGACGTAGGTGCTGGGGTTGGCGCGCATCGCGATTGGTTACGCACCCGACGTTGGGCTCTACCCGAGCACACGTGCGCCAAAGGGAAGCAGCGAGAGTTTCGCCATCTTGAATGTCTGCAGTCCGAAGGGGATGCCGATGATGGTGATGCAGTTGATCGCGCCCGCGATGAGGTAGTTCAGTGCCATGGGCGCACCCGCGCAGATAACCCAAAAGATGTTGGCGACAAGCGATGGCGCGCCGCCTCCGTACTCGATGGTCTTGCCGAAGGGTGCCAGCGTGAGCGACGCCATCTTAAACGCCTGGCGCCCCAGCGGGATACCGACGATGCTGATGCAGAACAGGCATCCCACGAGGAACCAATAGAGTGCGGTGAAGATGCCGCCGAGGAGCATCCAAATGATGTTGCCGAAAAGACGCATGCACCCTCCGATTCCGTGCTATCAGTGTTCGAGGTCATTATATGCCCCCGCTCGGACAACGTCTCTTATGGCCTACTTGAACAGGTCTTTGAGCCCGAATGTGGTCTTGCGGTAGACCTTGTTGTAAGCGGCCTTCTTGGGGTCGCGCAGCCAGCCCATACCCTTCTTGCCGTAACCGGGGATGATGGCCTTCTTGATCGCGCGCTTGGCCTTGCCCGTCGTGCGGGCGCTGATGGATTTCTTAATGCTGGGCGTGCGCATTCCGAATTTCATGATGATCTCCCAAGGCTAGCGTTTATCGCTTTCATTACGATACCCCTTCGTGCGGACTATCGCCGAGGTGCAGCTGCTTCGGCAGGTCGAGACGCCATCAACCGTCAGATGGCGGCGTTTTCGTCGATGCTTGAGAGCAGCCCTTTGCATCCCGCGAGGACGTCCCGATACGTGGCGTCGAAGTCCCCGGTGTACCAGGGGTCGGCCACATCGCGGCCGCTGCCTGCGAAGATCATGAGCTTTCGGCACTTGCCCTGAGGGTCGCCCCCGAGGAGCCGCAAAAGATTGCGCTCGTTGTTCGAGTCCATGTATACGATGAGGTCCCAGCTTTCATACTCTTCGCGCATGACCTGCCGTGCCCGGTGCTCGAGCACGGGCACGTTGACCTCGCGCAGCTTGCGCACGGTTCCGCGGTGGGGCGGGTTGCCGATTTCCTCGCGCGACGTCGCTGCCGAGTCGATGACGAATTCACCGTCGCGCCCGGCTCGTGTAACCAGGTTGGCAAATACAAACTGCGCCATGGTCGAACGGCAGATGTTGCCGTGGCAGATGAAGAGGATTTTATGCATCGTCCCAAACCCTTTCATCTATGAGCAAAAGTGCAGATAACAGCATATATCCTACTTCGACTTCCGATACTCCGTAAAACGCTTCCTCTCATATACGAACCGGTTTTTTCATCCCGATGCGGTGTAGGAAATGGTGTAAAACCGAGCTCCGTACACCACGCATGTTTAGACGGATAGCCGGTTCATCTCCTCGCGAGCCTCCTCGAAGCCAAGATGCGTGTACGTGTTGAGCGTCACCCCGATTTCGCTGTGGCCCATCACGTACTGGAGCACCTTGGGATTCATCCCGGCGCGAGCCTGATTGCTGCAGAACGTATGACGGCAGACATGAGGTGTCACCTTGGGGATCTCCTCCTTGTAGATCGAGTTGAACTTGGCGACGATGCGCTGGAAGTAGTGCTCCCAATGCAAGGCGACCAAGGGCATACCGTTCTTGTCCAAGTACAGAAAGCCGCTCAGGCCATCGATTTCGGGTTCGTTTTCCGGTGCGGGTCTCTGTGCAATGACCTACTTGACGGCGTCGCCCCGTTCTCGAGCTAGCGTGTTGAGGTATGCCTGCCGCTCTGTCACGGAATCGGCGAAGTCGCGGAGAGCGTCGAGGACGGCGCGCCCGCCCCCGTCTGCGTCGAGCGTCACCACATGGGGAAGCTGGGAAAGCTCCGCCCTCTTCGGGTCGATGATCGTTACGCGGGAACCATGGTCATCGGGCCCGGCAAGAAGGGCTTGGAGAAGGAGCGCGATGATGCCCGTGGTCTTTCCGCTCCTTGTCTTGCCTGCGACCAGTATGGATCCGGACGTCGAGAGATCGATGGAAGCGCCCTTTTGGACAGCAAGGATATGAGGTTTGCCAGAGCGAAGGTCTTCCACGCTATCGCAATACAGGATCCGGTCGATGGTCGCGTCCTCGACGGCGAACGTTACGGAGTTGAATGCCACGTCGATGTCCGTCTGGGTCACGGCAAAGCTCTCGAAGCGCCTGGAGAGGCTCGCGCTGATGCTCGAAGAGACATTCGAGATGTCTTCGACCCGTGAGGCAGCAACTCCGACAACTATCTCGTATGATCCCAACCCCGTTTCCCTGGAGACTGACCCATAGTGATTTTAGCGATATCTGAAAGAACGGCGTTGTCTTCAAGATTGCCAAATGCATCGGTGAATAAGGCATCGGCAACCTCAGCTAAATAGCCATTTGGCTGAGACCCTACGGCCATTCGGATGCCATATCCTCGCAACACAAAAACGGGGCAGCCCGCGCTCCTGCGAGCCGCCCCGTGCCCCTAGCTATCGCGTCATAAGACTAACCAGCACCACTTCCCTACTTCCCAAAAATCGCGCCGAACAAGCCCTTGCGTTTGGGCTTCTCCTCTCGGTAGGAACCCTCGGCTGCGGCTGCAACCTGCCGCGGCTGTTCGCCGCCTCCACGGCGTACGATCTGGTATAGGAACGGCGATTTAACGTATTTGACCTCGATGGGCGTGGCGTGCACGGTGCTTTCGCTCGACAGTATCACGTTGGGATTGAGCGGTGCCACCACATGCGTCTCACGCTTGTCGCTGAACACTACCGCGGCCGCACGACCCGTCTGGCCGTTCACGGCGATGCGCACTTGCTCGCCGTCGCGGCTATCCGACGCCGGGCGATCGACAAAGTAGACCGGCACCATCACCAGGCCGTCCTTATGTTTGCGGGCCTTGCGCGCCCAGGCGCGGATGCTCTTTTTATTGAGCCCCAGCACCGCCTCGGCATCGTTGCCTGCAACGTCGAGCGCCAGCTTATCAATAACCACCTGGTCCTTGGTGGACGCATCGACGGAAACGACGCGGAAGTCGCCTTCCTGCATAGCGGGATCGAACGGCCCCACCTTGCCAAAGTCCCACGGCTCCAAAATGCCCATAAGGCGAACGTCTAGATAGTTTGCCCTGGGATATGCCCAGTCGAGCACCTCGTAGTACACCAGGGTCTCCTTGCTCATGCCCTTGCCCGGGAAGGACGCCATCATGCGCAGGTCCGCGAGCGCCATGGGAAAATAGAAAAGCATCATGTCGTTTTGGATCGCGTCTTCTACATCGTGACCGGCAAAGGCATCGGAGTACTGGCGCACCAGCTGCAGTGCGTTGGCACGCGCCTGCTGCGGCGATATCTCACAGGGGACGCCCTGTTCGGGAACGAATTCGGCACCCACGCCCATGGTCAGGCGCTTACTAAACGTGCCGGGCTTGAGCAGGTCAGCCATACCGATTTTGTTTCCGCAGGACGGGCACTCAAACACGCGCTGGGTCGATGACCCCTCAAAGGACGCGCCACAGAAGGGGCAGGAAATGCTCACGTGCGTCGCCTCTTGGAACTCCTGCGCCGTGCCGCGGTCTTCCCACAGCAGATGCTCCAGAACCGACTGATTGCGCCAGTGCGAATTGAAGAAATACCAGTCCGGGTCCTCTGGGCGCTCGAGCTGCGAGACGTGCGTGAGCTTGAGCAGCCCGTCAACCACCGTCAGCGGCGTATGACGGATACCCAGGGCGCTCTTGGGCTCTCCGGCGCCCGCTTGCCACGGAATAACCGTTTCGCAATAGGCGCATTCAAAACTGCGCTTTGCCTGGTGCGAATACATGGGACCGCCGCAGTTTTGACATTTAATGGCAAACATCTCGTCCATGGAAACGTCCTCCTTTGCACAGGGCTGTCGACATTAAGTATGTCGAGCAAATCGACGCGCGCCCATACCCATGTGGCCCAAAATGGAGCACTCGGTCGGACGGGAGGGCACAGTGAACTCGAAGGCGCGTGGGCTATCTGGACAGAGCCCTTGCGGCTGAAGACGGGCCGAATGGTCGATGGATTCTGTAGAAGATGAGAACTCATTAACAGCGCCATTTGATGAAGAGAGGGGCCGAGAATTCCATCCCTCGGCCCCTCTATCGTTTGCGAAGCTCCCCGTGGTGTAAAACTGGAGTACGGAATCTTTCAAGCTGTCAATAAGCCCTCATTTGTCAGGCGTTCTAGCTCCTGGGGCAGATGTTGCCGTGGCAGATAAACAGAATGCGATGCATAGGCTATCGTGGGGCGTGAGGCGCTACACCAGGCGGAAGGGCAGATAATCGATGCCGTTTGAGCGTGCGAAGGCATATCTTGATGAGCGTGGGTTCTCCGGCCGCGTGTTGGAGTTCGATGAGCCGTCTGCGACGGTGGCGCAGGCTGCACACGCTGCCGGCACAAGCGAGGGCGAGATCGTGAAGACGCTGTCGTTCCTGGTGGGGGATGGCGCGGTCCTCGTGTGCGCCGCGGGCGACACCAAGATCGACAATCCCAAGTTCAAGGCGGCGTTTCACACGAAGGCGAAGATGATTCCGGGCGATCGGGTGGAAGGTATGGTTGGCCATGCGCCGGGCGGCGTGTGCCCCTTCGCCATCCCCGCGGGGATCCCGGTGTACCTGGATGAGTCTATTCGCAGATTCGAGTACGTGTACCCTGCGTGTGGGAGCTCGAACAGCGCCGTGCGCCTGACCCCCGATGAGCTTGAGCAGGTTGTTCAGGGCGCCACGTGGATAGATGTGTGCAAGGTGGTTTGCTAGGGCTGCCGGCTGGGCTTTGAGCCTGCGGCGGGCGTGGCGTCACAACGTCGTGCGGTGGGGCGAGCCCTTATGCGCCCTCTATCTCGAATGTGACCCGCTCGACATCGGGCGCGTCGAGGCGAATGAGCTCTTCTGCCATGGAGCGCTCGTGGCTGGCGAGCGCCTTCGATGTCACGACGCGTGCGACAAGGCGCCCGGCATCTTCGCGCTGCGTGTTGCCCTCCGGCAAGGCATCGGCTTCCATTCCAATCGAATAGCGTTCGAAGCCCGGGCAAACCACGGCGAGTTCGCGCGCGGTTTGCTCTGCACCGTAGTAGTCCGTCGCGCCTGCGTTTTCGTCGTGCGCCGAGGCGATGGTGCTGCTGGTGAGTGCGATGCACGGGATGGCGAAGATGATCGTTCCCGCGAGGATGCGCCAGCGGATCTTGCGGGATGCGGCGTGCACGAGCTCGTCTTCCTCTGCGGTGACGATCCCGTCGTCGTTAAGGTCGCATTTGAGTGGGGTGTGGAGCAGCAACAGCACGACTTCAGCCGAAAGGGCGATGAAGACCACGTTGATCCCGAATTCGTACAGGGCACTGAGGAACAGCCCTCCGTCGGATGCGGCGAGTCCATATCCCGCTGCGCACAGCGGCGGCATGAGGGCGGTTGCGACGGCGACGCCCGAGATGAGCGTGGCGGGCTCTTGGTCGCGCGAGTTGCCCAGCCCACCGGCGAAGCCTCCCACCAGGGCGAGCAGGAGGTCCCATACCGTGGGGCTTGAATTGTCCGCCAGGGCGGGCGTCATGCCCGCAACGGGGGAGAGCATGAAGTACAGGGTCGATGTGGCAAGACAAAAGGCCATCTGCAGGGCGAGCCCGGTTAGAGCCTCGCGCACAAGGCTGCGATCCATGGTGGCGGTTCCGTATGCGAGGGCGAGAACCGATCCCATGAGCGGGCAGATGAGCATGGCGCCGACGATGGCGATATCGGAATCGATGTCGAGGCCTATGCATGCGATGATCATCGCGACGATGAGGATGCACAAGTGGGTGCCCGTGAGCCGCGCGCCGTTGACGAAGCGCTTGCGAATCACATGGTATGGGGCGCGGTTTTCGCGAATGTTGAAGGTTCGGCGGAAGAATCTCTGGGCATCGCGCCAGGCTCGCTGGCTTGCCGGGCGCTCGCCATGGCGACGGCGGTGCCTGTCGATGTATTTTTGCCGCATGCTGTCGTAATTCGTCAAAGACCTCACCTGCCGCTGTTGGCGCCGTTCATAGTTGGGGCGTGTGCGGCAATTGTATCCCTACCCCGTGCGGCGTGCCATTCGCCCCCCTCGGGCCCATGGCACAGGGCTGCGCGGGGCTACACAGGGCTGCGCGGGGCTACACAGGGCTGCGCGGGGCAAGGGCTATCATAAACAGCCCTCGATGATCTCCTCACCGCGCAGGGCTCGCAGCCATTCGCGTGGAATGCCGTCGTACCCGTAGACGATTCCGGCGAGCGCTCCGGCAACCGCTGCGACGGTGTCTGTGTCGCGACCCATATTGGCGCAGGCCAGGACGCAGTCGCGATATGAGCTGGTGTGCACGAGAGCCCAAAGGGCGGCCTCGAGGGTGTCCACCACGTAGCCGCTTGACGAAATGGTTTCGAGGCTGAGTTCCTCCACATGGGGCAAGAGCTCGAATGCGCCTTGTGCGGGCAGGGCGCGTATCGCCTTACGAGGGTCTGCCCCGGCTGCGAGCTGCTGGGCGAGCCTTACGTACAGCACGCAGCCCTCCATGCAGATGGGATGCGCGTGCGTGATGGCGCTCACGGCTTTGATCTCCTCGTCGGTGATGTTGGGGACAAAGGCGAGGGGGACGATGCGCATGAGGGACCCGTTTCCGCACGAGCGCTCGCCCGCGAGGCCCCGCCCTTCTGCAAGCGCTTGAGCCACCGTCGAGCCGATATCGAACACGCATCCATCGATGGCATATGCGCCCTCGTGCCACCAGTCGCAAAACCGCGCACGCATGTCATCGACATCGACGTGCAGATTTGTGTGCTTGAGACTGTCGCAGCAGGCGAGCGTCATCGAAGTGTCATCGCTAAAGGTGCCGGCGGGCTGAGCGTGAAAACCGCCCCCGTGCATGCCGGTGATCTGGTACGTGCCGCGCGCCTTGAACTCCCCGGGGACGCCGAGCGCATCGGCGACGGCGAGCCCATAGATGGCGTTAGATACATGGGTGCTCATTATGTCCCTCCAAACAAAAGCCCTATGCCGAAGAGCATAGGGCCCCGTCTGGACAAAATTTGACGAAGGAGGCGCGAGACGCCATGTGCACCCGACTCGCCTCGGCGATTATGAGAGGGGTCAGGTATGGCGGATGCTGCATACGCGGGCGCGTTGGTGCAAGATGCTGTGCCTGCATTGCCACGGGACGTCGCGATTGTGCGCGCGTCACCTGCTCACGTGCGGCGTTGCCGCATGCGCGGGTGCGCTACCACTCGACCACGCGGTCGTGATTGACGGTGCGGTAGAACAGGGATTGCAGCTCTTGCGGGTCGCGCGTTTGCCCGAGGGCCCACATGGTTTTTGCCACGAGTGCCTCGGTGGTCATGTCGCCTCCCTTGAGGATGCCGGGGTGTTCGGCATATGCTCGGCCAACTTCGTAAACTCCCAGGTCAAGGCCTTCTTCGGGGACCTGGGTAGTCATGACGATGGTGCGGCCGGAATCGACCCAGTTAAAGATTGCCTCTTGGAAGGAAGCGCCGTCGGCTCCGAGCTCGGGCACGCCGCCCATGCCGAAGGTTTCGAGGATGATGGCGTCGTAGTCGGGTTTGAGTAGCTCGAACATGTGCGGGGTCAGGCCGGGGGTGAGCTTGAGCGCGCACACGCGGCTGTCGACTGCAGTGTAAAACCGGGGGATGGGAAGGGCTGTGCCGCCGAGCGCCTCCTCGCCGTCCGTCCGTTGCCCGGCTGCCGCGCCGCGCGTGCCGGCGCCTACGCGCGCGGTGCCCATGGACGCCGCGGTCTCACCCTCGGCAAATCCCGCAGCCACGGCGACCGAGCCGCTGCGGATGATCTTGTTTTGGCGCAGGTACGCGAGCACGGGGTAGTTCACGCTGGCAAACGCGTTGAAGCTCATGGTGCGCTGCTTGCGGGCGCGTGTGCCGGCAATCGCGTAGCCGCCGAACACGATGGAGACGTCGCTCGAGCGCTCGTCGGCCGCGTACACGAGGCTCTGGTACAGGTTGATCTTGGCGTCGGTGAACGGGTTGCCCATGGGCTGTTGGGAGCCGGTAAGAACGATGGGCTTAGGGCTGTTTTGAATGAGATAGGAGAGCGCCGCCGCGGTGTAGGCCATGGTGTCGGTGCCGTGTAGGACCACGAAGCCGTCGTGCGCGTCGTAGCCCTCGCGGATGACCTCGGCGATGCGCAGCCAGTCCGCAGGGCGCATGTTCGTGCTGTCGATGTTCATGGGCTGCACGATGTCGAGGTCGCACAGGCCCTCGATCTCGGGAACGCTGCGTGCCAGCTCTTCGCCGGTGAGGGCGGGGGAGAGGCCGTTGCCGTCTTCTGCCGAGGCGATGGTGCCGCCGGTTGCGATGAGAAGAATGCGCTTCATGCGTGCTGCTCCCTTTGATGTATGGCGATTGCTCCTGAATGAAGCGAAATGGCTTGCTGCATGCATTGTAGAGGATGCAGGTAGAGGGCGGAGGTGGCAAGTGGGGGCGTTTGCCCCGGCGCCGGGGCGCGCCCTTTGCTGCATGTTGCGGAACGATGTAAAACTCTGTATGGATTCTGCGTACTGCCAGCTTGGCGAGTATGATGTATCAATTATTTTCGTGTGATGCCGCTGCTCGCGGCGGACCAGTTGGGAGGGTTTATGACCCAGAAGGCATCCGAGCAGACCGCGCAGAAGGTCCTGGTATTTGACTTTGGCGCCCAGTATGCGCAGCTCATCGCCCGTCGCGTGCGCGATCTGCACGTGTATTCCGAGATTGTCCCGTGCGATATCAGCGCCGATGAGGTGCGCGAGATGGCGCCCGCGGCGCTGATTTTGTCCGGCGGTCCCGCGTCGGTGTATGCGGAGGATGCGCCCACGGTCGATCCGGCTATCTATGAGCTCGGTCTGCCCATCCTGGGCTTTTGCTATGGTCATCAGGTGACCGCCGTGACGCTCGGCGGCGAGGTGGGCCATTCCGAGATTGGCGAGTACGGCCCGGCGACCATCGAGCGCGACCGCGAGAGCGCACTGTTCAATGCCACGCCGCTCGAGCAGACGGTGTGGATGAGCCATCGCGATGCCGTGAGTCACGTGCCCGAAGGCTTCGCCGTGACGGCCAGCACCTCCGTGTGCCCGGTCGCCGCGATGGAGAACGCTGAGCGTCGCATCTACACCACGCAGTTCCACCCCGAGGTCAAGCACACCGAGTATGGCCAGCAGCTGCTGCGCAACTTCCTGTTCGATATCTGTGGGCTTGAGGCCACGTGGACCATGGACAACCTGGTCGAGACCATGTCGAGCGAGTTTCGCGCCGCCGTGGGCGAGGACCGCGTAATCTTGGCGCTCTCCGGTGGCGTCGACTCTTCCGTGGTGGCCGCGCTCGGCGCCCGTGCCGTGGGACGCCAGATGACCTGTGTGTTCATCAATCATGGACTGCTGCGCAAAGGCGAGCCCGAGCAGGTCGAGGAGGTCTTCACCAAGCAGTTCGACGTCGACTTCGTGCACGTGCATGCGGAAGCGCGCTATGCCGCGCTGCTCGATGGCGTGACCGACCCCGAGGAGAAGCGCCGCATCATCGGCACGCAGTTCTGGAACGAGTTCTTCGCCGTGGCCAAGGAGCTCGAGTGCGACGGTCGCCCCGTGAAGTACCTGGCCCAGGGCACCATTTATCCCGACATCATCGAGAGTGGCGCGCGCAAGACCGGCGGCAAGACGGCCACCATCAAGAGCCACCACAATCTGATTCCGTTCCCTGAGGGTGTGCATTTTGACCTCATCGAGCCGCTCGACCATTTCTTTAAGGACGAGGTTCGCGAGCTCGGTTTGGCGCTTGGTTTGCCGGAGCACATCGTGTACCGCCAGCCGTTCCCGGGCCCGGGTCTTGCCATCCGCATCATCGGAGCTGTGAGCCCCGAGAAGCTGGAGATCTTGAAGAGCGCCGACGCCATCGTGCGCGAGGAGCTGGACGCGTACAACGCGCGCCTGTTCGAGCAGACCGGCGAGCGCAACAGCGAGCATTCCTGCTGGCAGTACTTCTGCGTGCTGCCCGACATCAAGTCCGTGGGCGTGATGGGCGACGAGCGCACCTACGCGCGTCCCGTGATCCTGCGCGCCGTGGAGAGCAGCGACGCCATGACCGCCGACTGGGCGCGCCTGCCCTACGAGGTGCTTGTGCGCATCTCCGGCCGCATCGTGGCCGAGGTTCCGGGCATCAACCGCGTGGCGTACGACATCACGAGCAAGCCCCCGGCGACGATCGAGTGGGAGTAGCCGAGAGGCAATTTTGAAGCGTTGTTCTTCCGTCCGCTGAGTACCGCAGAGTGTCGCAGCGTACGGGAGAAACGCAAAGCCCCCAGCGACTTGGGGGAATAAATTGAACGAGATACCCCCGATTTTCATGCAAAGTCGGGGGTATTTTTTACCCATTTGACCTGCTGTTTTAGGTGTATTTACTCCTAATCGCCGTACGGGGCGAACGTGACGGCACCCTACGGACGGGGAGTAAAAGGTTTGTTGAGGGAGTAAATTGCCCCAGTTGCCTGTCCCAGTTGGCCGAAATGAGCCCCAAAACTCAACTGAAACTCAACAGGATGAAATATGGTGGCTTTTCAGCAAAACCGCAGGTCAACAATGGGGAGTAAAAATTTACTCCCCTAAGCGATTTCATCGGTTTTGACCCACTTCGAATAATGGGTTTCAGGCATAAGAAAAGCAGGTGGCTTTACTCCCAATTGAAGGGGAAAAGCCACCTGCGCACGTTTCAGTAAATATTTACTCCTAGAACTTAGCCTTCCAGTCGGCGTATTCCTCTGGCGTGATCTCTCCGGATTCCAATTCGTTTCGCTTTACAGCCCAGGCCTTGAGCATCTGAGTTGTCTTAGGCGCCTTCTCGGCAGACGCATCGATTGAAAGGCCAGATCCATCCTCGGCAGGTACGATGCCGAACTCGTCCTCCAGCTGCAGAAGGAGGCCCAAGAGGTCTCGGGCGTTCTCTACCCCGAAGTCCTTCAGGGCAAGCGGAGAGATGTCGAGAGCTTCGGCGATGGCTTCCACCTGAGGCTGCTTAGGAGTCCTGCAATCCGTCTCATAGTGACGGATTGCACCCTCGGAGACACCAATCTTCTCGCCCAGCTCTCCCTGATAGAGCCCGCGAAGCTTGCGGTAGTACCTGATTTTCTCGCCAGTCGTCATCTTCCCTCCTGAACATCTAAACCTCGTAATTCTAGCACCGTACGCAAACGTACGATTATGATTCGCTCATATATAACGTACGTATTCGTACGATGTTAGGAGGATAAATGAACCAGGAAGGAGGCAAGCCAACCATGCTCAACGCAGAGCAGGTCGCACAGAGGCTGAACATGTCGAAAGGGTTCGCCTATAAGATCATCCAGGAGATGAACGAGGAGCAGATTAAGAAGGGCCGCGCGGTGGTCAAGGGCCGCGTCCGCTCTGACCACTTCGAGGCAAGATTCTTTGCCGGTGATGAAGATGCCCGTATATAGAAGCGAGAACGGGACGTTCTACTCCCAGTGCTTCTACCGTGATGGCAGGGGTGCGAAGCGCCATAAGGTCAAGAGGGGCTTTGCCACCGAGCTCGAAGCGCTTATGTGGGAGAAGGACTTCCTGGCAGTCCATAACGGCACCATGGACATGCTCTTCGCGGACTTCGTCGACGTGTACGCTACCGAGATCAAGCCTCGAATCAGGGATCACACCTGGCTGACCAAGGAGTACATGATCAAAGACAAGATTATTCCCTTCTTCGGGAAGATGAGGATGTCCGAGATCAAGCCTATTGATGTCGTTCGTTGGCAAAACCAGCTTATCGACCACAGGGACGCCAACGGGAAGCCGTACTCGGCCACGTATCTCAGAACCATCAATAACCAGCTGAATGCCATCTTCAACCATGCCGAGCGCTATTACGACCTGACGGGCAACCCATGCAGGAAGGTCACGAAGATGGGCTCGAAGAAAGGCAGCGAAATGAATTTCTGGACGAAACAGGAGTATCTGAAGTTCTCGGAGGCCATCATGGACAAGCCTCTAACTTTTACGCTTTCGAGATCCTCTACTGGACGGGTATCGGCTGCGGAGAGCTACTCGCCCTCACCCCATCCGACTTCATCTTCGAGACTTCGGAGCTGAGCATTACGAAATCGTATCAGCGCTTGAAGGGCATCGACACCATCACAGACCCGAAGACTCCGAACTCCGTGCGAAGGATCGCCATGCCCAAGTTCCTCGCCGAGGAGATGAAGGAGTACCTGGAAGACCTCAGGGACGACCTTGGCCCCCATGACCGCATCTTCGACGTAACGAAGTACTACTTGACGCACGAGATGGAGCGCGGATGCAAAGAATCCGGCGTCAAGAGGATCAGAGTCCATGACCTAAGACACGGCCATGTTTCCTTGCTCATCGAGATGGGCTTCTCCGCGCTGGCGATTGCTGATCGAGTTGGCCACGAGAGTACTGATATCACCTATCGCTACGCTCATCTTTTCCCGAACAAGCAGGCTGAGATTGCCAACGCTCTTGACTGCTCCAAGGAAGGTTAACCATGCCCTGCCCGAACTCTGCACGCAAAAGGTCGAAGACCATAGCCTCATGGGGACAAAGGCCAGCGAGTTAACGCCGTAGAATCCTCGGAGTGTCCGGAAACGAAAGGAGCGATTATGGACAACAAGCGATGCGAAATCACCGTCGCCTTGTATGGCGATACGTCAGATTGCTCTTCTGTTCCTGATGTGGTCGCCCTCGCATCTCCTCAATACTACGTAGGGGCTTATGCAATGCGGGACGCCAACGATGAAGAATCAGGATGGTACTACCCCGTCATTCTGCGTTTCGATGAATGCGACGTCTTGATTGAAAAGGACGCTTTAGGAGTGCGGGCGAAAATATATCCCGGTGATGCTTGCAACTTCGTAAGGCGCGCTGGCGGAAACGATAATATGGATAGCGGGTCCCTCTACCTTTCCCGCGTCGGCATCACTAGTAACTGTGTAGGAGAGCGCTATGCATCATTAGACAATCTCCGTGGACCAAACAGCTGTCTATCGCTTTATCTAGAAGTTCATCTCATTCGCATTCTGTAAAACAACACACGAAACGACAAGGTGACCCTCAATATAAGGGCCACCTTGCAAATCAATGTTTGCTATTTCCAAACTTCAAGCGCTTTTTCCGCAAGCCACAAGCCTCGAGCATTGATCTCATCTTCGTTCCACAGATCCTTCTCTGTGGCGCCGTTCATCGTAACGATGCCGCCAGAGCATTCAAGCAATCCGCTTTTCGAGCTCTTTCCGGTCTTTTTGATCTTCCAATCAGCATCTCGTATCGAAGAATTCAAGGACCCAGTAATGATGGCCAAGTTGCCAAGAGTCAATAGAACTTTATCCCTCTCTCTTGCCGGATCGGCGTCGAGGGCGCCCCAATTATTGCGCCATTTCTTAGGCATCATATGCTCAAGACTGTATTGGTCAAAGCCCAGCAACTTCGTGCTGCTGGCACTTGGCCTGATAGCGCTTTCGAGGAAGTACAGGATTCCTTTTGACTGCAGATTCGTAAGCCTTGAATTCTCGAAGCCGTCCTTTAATTCTACGTCATCGGGTATGTAGGTTGTTGACTCGCTGTCAGATTCTAAGGCTGCCCTCAAATCGTCGGAATTGAGGACTTCGTTAAGAATCATCGAGGTAAACAGCCTGTTATAGTTTTTGGTCGTTGCATGAACAACCATTCTTCGCATGATGTAGCTTTCGAGTGTCGAGAAGACCTTGGCCTCTTCGATAGCTGAAGCGACGTTCTTTCGCATGTAAAGCACGTACGGGATAAGCGTTGAATTCTTTAATCCGAATATGAGCACATTGATTCTTTCGATGCCAGGACACGCCGGCATCGATTCTTGGCAATATTCGGGTTTGAAAGTTTCCTCGAACAGCTTCGCATAGGGCTTCATCTTCTCAAGAATTGAGCTCTTGTCTCCGGAGCAGTATCTGCTGATGAAGTCTTTGTAGGATTGAAACAGATTGCCTGTTCGCGAATAAGCTATTTTGTCTTCGGCGCTGACTCCGTACGCTCTGTCCTGAACAGTAATCTGCAAGAAGGAATCAAAGAAAAGGTCAATAAGGGAACGCTTGATTCGGCCGGTCACAATCTCCTGGTCCCAATAGTCACGCTGATCAGCGTTAGCCTCAAAAATGCTCACCCAATGGCTGGCATACTCATCAATGTTGTCTCTGTTGAAGAAATAGTTTTTGAGCAGTTCGGCTGTGGTCAATCTAACGCCAAGCGAGTTGATCGTATCGAATATCTGCTGCTCATCCTCGTCTTCATTTAGATCAATGCAGACAAACTGGACATACTTCTTTATGATGCCGCGATCCACTTTCTCAGTATCGATGGAACGCAAGAAATAGTTGTATGCCTTAACAACATTAGAAGAATCCTCTTCCAAAGGCTCGCCGTCGACTCGATTCGCAACAGCCTCAAAGGCCTTGTGGTCATTCTTTCCGTGAAGCAAAGCGACGTCACCGGTCTCGAGAATAAAGTCCCTGACAAAAAGATCCGCTTTACCCAGTTTCATGCAAAGGGCCTTGAAGAAAAGCACGGTTGTGGTCAAGCGCTGCTGCCCATCGATGACCGTACGCACATCGGAGATCTCATCCCACGTGTTTCCCGAAGCGGTCTGCTTCAAGATAATGGAGCCCAAGAAGTAGGGCCTATTGGTGGCAGTAACATATTCCATGTCGGAAAGAAACCGCTCCCATTGCTCTTCGCCCCAAACGTAAGCACGCTGGTAAAAAGGAATTTCGAGCAATCTTGACCCATTGAACACTGTGCTAATTTGAGCTTTTCCCGCTTCCATGTCTATCTCCGTCCTACAAAACCGCGTAGTGATAAGTCGTCTCAACGTCGTACACGACGTCATCCATTGCCAAAGCGTCAAAATGCTTCTGCGCGCATTCGATCTTAGCCTTCTCGGTCGGCCTCAAGTTCGGGGTTCCATTTCCTCCACCCTTGGTCTCCATAACGAAATAGACACGCTCTTTGCCTTCGACCTCTTCGACGTATGCCCAGTCAGGGTTGTAGCTGCCAAGAGGAGTATCGATCTTGAACTTGCTCGGGAGCTTGGCGAACACTTTCACCTGTTCCGACTGGTCAAGGGCGAGTACGTAAGACTTCTCGACAGTCGAGGAGTCGTAGACGACGTAGTTATACAGACTCTTGCCGCTAGCTGTTGTGTGCCAAGACGTTGTTTACATCCGGGTGATGACAAATAGGGAGGGCTCCCGCATGCTGTGAGTTGTCTAGATTCATGGCGAAGGGGGCCCTCCCATGGAGCAACATCCTAACGCAAGACTCACGCCGAGGGGGCGGGAGACCCTGGTCTCCCGGATCGAGTCCGGCGCCCCGGTCGCCGAGGCAGCCAGGCAGATGGGCGTCAGCCGCCAGACCGCCGGCAAGTGGCTCGCACGCGCGCGGCGCGGCGAGGGCGCGCCCGACCGCAGCAGCCGCCCG
>UQHS01000021.1 GCA_900540845.1 uncultured Collinsella sp. | reverse complement strand
CCGGCGTCCTTGGTGGCCTGACGCTGGGCGTCGTTGAAGTAAGCCGGGACGGTGATGACGGCCTCGCTGATGGGCTCGCCGAGGTACTTCTCGGCGTCGGCCTTCATCTTGGCGAGAGTCATGGCGGAGATCTGCTCAGGGGTGTACTCCTCGCCGTCGATCATGACGACGCAACGGCCGTTGCTGCCCTCCTTGACCTCGTACGGGACGGTCTTGAGCTCGTCCTTGACCTCGGAGAACTTGCGGCCCATGAAGCGCTTGATGGAGAAGACGGTGTTCTTGGGGTTGGTGACGGCCTGGTTCTTGGCGGCCTTGCCGACAATGCGGTCGCCCTCGGCGCGGAAGCCGACGACGGAGGGGGTGGTGCGGTCGCCCTCTGCGTTAACGATGGTGGTGGGGGCGCCACCCTCGAGGACGGCCATGGCGGAGTTGGTAGTGCCCAGGTCGATGCCGAGAATCTTGCTCATTGTGTACTTCCCTTCCTTGGGTTGCGTTGCGCGCGCTTGGCGATTGCCGCGGCGCTTTCGCGGTTTGTTCATGGCATAGTGTATCCCCTTATGGGATTGCTTATACAAAATCTAAGTCAATTCATATAAGATTTCCTATTTTTCTCGGCTTAAGATTGGCTAAAGCAGTCGCTAACTGGGGTTTCTCACGCCTTGCGGGGATTGAAGACCAGCTGCAGACCTGCGGCGTGCACACAAGATGCGCAATACGCGTGAGCGCGTCGCCCCCCACCGTAGCGGTTATCCTTGGCTAACTCGGTGAACGGTTTGCTTTGCCCTTTGTAAGACCTTGCATTGGGGTGCGCCCGTGGTATCTTTCTTTTTGACATAGACCCGTTGCCTCTTCGCCTATGGCACCGGGCGCAACTGAGGAGGTTTACCATGGCTCACCCGATTATTGATGCTGACGAGTGCATCGCTTGCGGCGTTTGCGTTGACGCTTGCCCTGCCGGCGTTCTCGAGCTGAACGACGTCGCCACCGTTGCCGACGAGGATTCCTGCGTGGCCTGCGGCGCCTGCCAGGACGCTTGCCCCGCTGGCGCTATCACCGAGATCGCTGAGGACTAGTTCCGGCCTTTCGTAAGCTGCGATTTCAACTCAATCTCAGCAAACCAACAGGTGCCCGGCCCCAAAGGAGGCCGGGTTCTTTTTTAAGCCAAAGTGAAGTTTTGGGGAGGTTTTGCCTCCCCTTTGAGCGATTGCAGGCGCGGTGGTCAAGAAGACCGCAGGTCGCGATACGCAATCCTGCACTCGTCCCCAAATTACCCAAATTAGACCGATCCAGCACCCGTCCCGATGTGTAATTCTGCACCCGTCCCCAAATTACACAGGGCGGGGTTGGACTCTAGTCGTCGTCGCCGGAGGGGCCGAGCTGCGTCAGGATGCCCAAAGCTGCCTGAACGGGGCCCACGCCGCCGTTTGCCACGTCGGCGTTGATACCGCGCCCGATACCGCTGCCGCTCCCCGCACCCGTCTTATATGGCACCGTGAACTTGCGCGTCTTGGGAAACGCGATGGCGCCCAGCTTGGTGCGCAGCTCGAACGCCACGCCCTTGGGCACGTCCACGCCCTGGTAGGTGAGCTTGCCCGCCACAAGGGCCACGCTCTCCAACCCCAAACGATCGGCACGGATGCGGATACGCGTGCGATCGAACAGGTTCAGCGCCGCCTCGGGTAGGGCACCAAATGTCTCCTCGCACTCCTCTTGCAGCTCATCGACCTGCTCGAGCATATCCGCTGCAGCCAGCTTGCGATACACCAAGACACGCTTATCGACCGCCGGGACGTATTCCTCTGCAAGGAAGAAATCGGCCGGCAAGTTGATCCCCACGGTCGCCTGCTCGAGGTCGCTGCCGCCCTCGCCGCGTGCCTCGGCGACCGCCTGTCCAAGCATCTGCGTAAACAGGTCAAAGCCCACGCTCGACAGATTGCCGTGCTGCTCGGCACCAACCAACGAACCCGCGCCGCGAATCTCGAGGTCGCGCATGGCGATGCGCATACCACTGCCAAGGTCCTGGAACTCCGAAAGCGCCGTCAGGCGCGCCGTCGCCTCCTCCGTCAACGGCAGCTCCCCCGGGAACATAAAGTACGCGTACGCCTGCGTCGCCGAACGCCCCACGCGTCCCTTGAGCTGGTACAGCTGCGCCAAGCCCAGTCGCTGGGAGTCCTCGATGATGAGCGTGTTGGCACTTGAGTTGTCGATGCCGCTCTCCACGATGGTGGTGGCGATGAGGACGTCGATCTTCTTGGTGGCGAATTGAACCATCACGTCCTCGACCTCGCGCGGGCTCATCTTACCGTGCGCCACGCCGATGCGGGCCTCGGGCGCCGCCTCGAGCACGCGTTCGACCGCGTCATCGATAGTCTTCACGCGATTGGAGACGTAATACACCTGACCGCCGCGACCGATCTCAAGCCGGATGGCGGCGCTCACCACATCGGGGTCGTACTCGCCCACATGCACCGCGACCGGCCGGCGCCCCGTCGGTGGCGTGGTGATCAGGCTCATGTCGCGCACGCCGCTCATGGCCATCTGCATGGTGCGCGGGATGGGCGTCGCCGAGAGGGTGAGCACGTCGATCTGCTCGCGCATGTTCTTGAGCTGCTCTTTGTGCTGAACACCGAAGCGCTGCTCCTCGTCGATGATGACGAGGCCGAGCTCATGCGGGTTCACGTCTGCCGAGAGCAGGCGATGCGTTCCGATGAGCACGTCGACGCGCCCTTCCGCGAACGCGGCGAGCGCGCGGCGCTGTTGGACCGGCGTGCGGAATCGCGACAGGACCTCGACCTCAACGCCAAACGGGGCGAAGCGCTCGAAGAACGTCTCGAAATGCTGCTGGGCCAAAATGGTGGTGGGGCACAGCACCATAACCTGGCGCCCACCGTCCACACACTTGAACGCGGCACGCAGGGCGACCTCGGTCTTGCCAAAACCCACGTCACCACACAGCAGGCGGTCCATGGGCTTGGTCGATTCCATGTCGGCCTTGATGTCGGCGATGGCGTCGAGCTGGTCGCGCGTCTCGTCGTACGGGAAGCTCTCCTCCATCTCGACCTGGCTCGCGCTGTCTGGACCAAAGGCGAACCCCGTTATCGAGCTGCGTCGCGTATACAGATCGACCAGGTCAAACGCCAGTTTCTTGGCGCTCTTGCGCGCCTTTGTGGTGGCGCGACTCCAGTCGGCGGTGTTGAGGCGCGTGAGCCGCGGGTTGTCGCCATCGGGCCCGACGTAGCGCGTGATGCGGTCGACCTGCTCGAGCGGCACGTACAGCTTGTCCGCGCCCGCGTACTCCAGCAGGAAGTAATCGCGTTCCTTGCCTGCGACCTCCTGACGGACGATCTCGGAGAACAGGGCGACGCCGTGGGTGCTGTGGACGACGTAATCGCCGGGCTTGAAGGGGAAGGTCACCTCCGTGATGTCGACGCGGCGGCGCGGGCGGCCGCGTCGACCGTCCATACGCGAGTTGAGGTCCGCGAGGCTGAATACGGCGAGATGGGCCTCGGGGATCACCACGCCCGAGGGGATGGGCGCGTCGACGAACGTCATGCGGCCGCGGGTGATCGTGGGGACCACATGCGCCCCGCCCTCATCGATACCGCGGGCGTTCAGCGCATCGACATCGCGCTTGAGCAGCTCGACGCACACGTCTGGGCCGCCCACGGCGCCGGCGTTTTCAGGGGCCGCCTGCAGCGATTCCTCAAACGGAATGCCCTCGTCGGTGAAGGTGAGCTCCATCGACTCGCGCGCGCCGCGATCGGGAATCGCGAAGACGCAGGCGAAGCGGTTGTTGACGACCTCCTGGATGCGGCTGATAAACCGGTTGTCCGAACCGGCCAACGCCGGCTGCTCGATCTTGAGCTCAGCCGTGACGGCGCCTCCCGCCCGGATGAGGCTCACGTAATTCAGACGCTGCTGACGGCCGAAGTCGAGCTCCTGCGGGCGGACATACAGGCCGTCGAGACGCGTGATCTTTGCGTCCGAGGCGCGTCGCTCGAGGTCCTCGTAGGCACGCGAGCAGTCGTCGAACAGCGAACGCGGCTCGGATAAAATCACCAGCGCGCTGGGGTGGACATGGGCGAGCGGGCTCACCGTCTCCCCATAGAGCAACGGCAGGAACCGCTCGAGCTCTGGCGTGACCACCCGCGCCTTCACCAGCTCGAGCAGGGCCGCCAGCTCCGTATCGTCTTGCGCGGGGAGGTACAGGGCCGCGGAGATACGCTTCACCGCATCGTCGGTGAGCGCGAGCTCGCGTACGGGGGCGATCTCCACCAATTCCTCGTCGCCGATGGTCTGGCCCGTCGAAGCGACCATCAGACGAATACGGTCAATCTCATCGCCGAAAAACTCGATGCGAACCGGCGCCGTCGCCTGCGCCGCCCAGATGTCGACCGTGTCTCCAAGCACGCGGAACATACCCGGCGCGTCAGCCGCATCGGAGCGGGTGTAGCCCATGGCAACCAACTGCTCGGGCACGCGTTCAAACGCGACCTCGTCGCCCACCGAATACGTGCGCGACGCCCAGTAGCGGCTCTCCAGCGGAGGAACACACCGCAGCAGGGAGCGCGCCGAGGCGACCATGATGCACGAATCGCCCTGAGCGATGCGCGCAAGGGCGGAGCAGCGCGTCGCGACCACGGCATCGTCGGGCTCCTGGTTTTTCCAGGGATAGTCCTTGCGCTCGGGGAAGCGCGCGACGCGATCGGCGCCTGCGTATGCGGCGATGGCGCGCGCGGCGCGATCGGCCGCGTCCTCGCCGGAAACGATGTAAACCGTGGGGCGAGGGCGGCGCGCAAACTGCGCGGCGACCGCCAGCGTGCGCCCCGACTGCGAAATCGCCAGCGTGGCGTCCTCCCCCGCCGTCAGCGCGACGTCGATATCCTGGAGCGCGCCGGCGGTATACAGCTGCGCGGCGATGCGGTGAATGAGCATAGGCTTCCCTTCAAACACCGAATACCCGCCCAAAGGGTTTTGAGCGGGTCGGTGCGTTCACGTTTGCTGTGCCTATCCTACCCCAGCTTGGCGCTCGGGCAGATATCTGAGAGCGGGCACTCTCCACAGCGCGGCTTTCGCGCGTCGCAAATCTCGCGGCCGAGCATGATCCACTGATGATTGACATCGTTCCAGTACTCGCGCGGCAAGATCTTGAGCAAGTCCTGCTCGGTTTTGAGCGGCTCTTTCTCATGCGTCTTGGGCGACAGCTTGAGCCTGTGCGCGATGCGGTTCACGTGCGTATCCACGGCGATGCCGTCCACGATGCCATAGCCCACGTTCAGGACGATGTTCGCCGTCTTGCGTCCTACGCCGGGCAGCTTCACGAGCTCTTTCATCTCGCATGGAACAACCCCGCCGTAGTCTGCCACGATCATCTGCGCGCACTCGATGCAGTGCTTCGCCTTGGTTTTGTAGAACCCGAGCGACTTGATGACCCCGGACAGCTCCTCGTATGTCGCGCCCGCCATCGCCTCAGGCGTCGGCCAGCGGCGGAACAGCTCCGGCGTGACCTTGTTCACCTGGGCATCCGTTGTCTGGGCCGACAGCAACACCGCGATCACGAGCCTGAACGGCGTCTCATGGTCGAGGAAGCACTCCACCGGGCCGTACCGTTCATTCAAGCGCCGGCACGTCTCGATTGCGCGCTCCCTTTTGGCCGCATTTGTCTCTCGTGGCATGTACGCTCCTCACATCATATCGGCAGGTTAATCGTGCGAACGCCCACGTTGCGGTCTTTGCAAGGCCCGCGGGCGTCCGCACGCCGCAGGTCCTACCGGTCTTCCGTCTCGTCGTCCAAAAGCTTGGGCTCGGGCTGCTCAATTCCCAAAAGCTCGGCCGCCTGCGCATCGTCCTCCAGCGCCGTGACGCTGTTGAGCTTGCGCTCGATGACGTTGGTGCGCGTGTTGATGATGCCGTCGACCGTCTTTCCGGCGGTCTCAATCTGCTTGAGCGCGCGGCGCAGCTCGGCCTGGTACTTGGGGAACTCGGCCTTGACCGCACTCAGCACGCGCTGGATCTCGTCTGCCCTACGCTGAAACGCGAAGGTCTGATAGCTCATCTGCAGGCTGTTGAGGATAACGGCCATGGTCGACGGACCGGCGACGTTTACCTGGTAGTCGCGCTGCAGGCACTCGATGAGCCCCGGACGGTCGACGACCTCGGCATACAGGCCCTCAAACGGCAAAAACATGATCGCGAAGTTCGTGGTGTGCGGGACGCTCAGGTACTTGGATGAGATGTCTTTCGCCTCGAGCTTGATCACCTGCTCCAAGGCCTTGCGAGAGGCCGCGATGGCATCCGAGTCGCCGGCGTCCATGGCATCGCGCAGATGCTCATAGGTGTCCCCCGGGAACTTGGAGTCTATGGGCAGCCAGATGGGGTCGCCCTGCTCGACGGGCAACTTCACGGCAAATTCGACGCGCTCCGAGCTGCCCGGCTTGGTGGCGATGTTTTCCGCATATTGCTCGGGCGCCATGATGTCTGCGAGGATTGCGCCCAGCTGAACTTCACCCAAGATGCCGCGCGTCTTGACGTTGGACAGGACGCGCTTGAGATCGCCCACGCCGGACGCGATGTTTTGCATGTCGCCCAGCCCTCGGTAGACGGCTTCGAGCTGATCGCTCACCTGCTTGAACGAGGCGCCCAGCCGGTCGTTGAGCGTGACCGTGAGCTTTTCGTCCACCGTCGAGCGGATGGACTCAAGCTTTCGCTCGTTGTCCAGACGAATCGCCCCCAGCTGCCCATCGACTGTTTTGCGAACCTCTTCCAGGCGCGTGTCGACCACATCGCGATTGCGGTCGAGTTGTTGCGAGGTCTCTCGACGGACACCGTCGACCCGCGCACCGAGCTGCTCGAATGCGCGCGTCTGTGCCTCGAAATGCTGCTGCTCGACAATCGAGGTGCTCGCCGCCTGGGTGAGCGAAGCCTGCGCCGTCGCCGACACCTGCTCGAGCAGCGCCTGCGCATTCGCAAGCATCTCGTTGCCGCGGGCGACCTCGGCCTCGGCTTGCTCCAAGGCCCGTCGCCGGCTTTCGCCCTCCGAGCGCGCACGCACGGACACCACGCAGGCGGTCAGCGCGAAGACCGCCGCCACGATCGCCGCGATTGCCGCCAAGATCTCTGCATTCATCTCTATCCAGCCTCTCGCTAGACGCAACACGTGTAATCTGCACCCATACTACCAGCTACGACCCACTCGCAAACTGCGCCACCTGCCGCACGATGCGCAGCGCCTGCTCCCACAGGTCGCTCAGTGCCTGCACGAGCTCCTCCGGCGTCGCCCCCTCAAGCACGCAGGTGAGCGCGTACGAGGCCACAAACACCAGCGTCACGATCACCGGCACCGCAACGATTACCCCCACCGTGCGCAGCATGCCCAGCACGAGCTTGTGCCGATGCCGACGGGCGGCATACGCCCTCTCCTCCCGGTACGCCTCCCCCGCGATCGAACATGGGCTGGATTCGAGGCCTTGGGTGGATGTGGATCCCGATGTGCACGCTGCCCCCGGGTCGCGCTGGGGCACGGCATTTTCACCGGCAACGCCAGCAGTGACGCATCCGCCCCGTACAGCAGCCTCCCGCCCGCCCTGGGCAGCGACATCTCGTCCACCCTGGGCAGCGGCTCCTGTCCGCGCATCAGGCGCGCCGCAAGACATCGCCGGGGCACATGCACCCCCGCGCGTAGGCGGCCCATATTGCATTTGAGGTTGCTGGATGAAAAGGTCCATGCGAAACTCCTCCCTTGAGGAGACATGCATGGAACGGTTGTTCCATAGTGCGCGTTTTCGGCTTGGGCGTCAACCCCGTCGCCGCCCAATGGCCTCCGGCAAGGCGCCACGCGGCCAATATGCCCGCGGCAACAAGAAGCCTCCCAGGCCTCGGTGCGAATCGGTGTTCGCGCCTGCGACATGGGAGGCGGTTTGGCATGTTCGGGCCCGCTCCTGCTCTACGACGTCAACCGACGCACAGTCCCACGCGAGCACCGAGGGATGGCAACCTTAGTAGTTGACCACCTGCTCCTCGAAATGCGCCTGCGGGTGAGCGCACACCGGGCACATCTCGGGCGCGGTGGGGCCCACGTGCAGGTGACCGCAGTTCAGGCACTTCCACACCTTCACGCCCTCGCGCGTGAACACCTCGCCCTTTTCAACGCGCTCGGCAAGCTTGAGATAGCGCTCTTCGTGAGCCTTCTCGACGGCGCCGACACCGCGGAACTTCGCGGCGATGGCCGTGAAGCCCTCCTCGTCGGCGGTCTTCGCGAACTCATCGTACATGGTGGTCCACTCATAGTTCTCACCGGCGGCAGCGTCGCGCAGGTTCTCGAGCGTACCCGGGATCTCGCCGCCGTGGAGCTCCTTAAACCAGAGCTTGGCGTGCTCGGCCTCGTTCAGAGCAGTCTCCATGAAGATGTTGGAGATCTGGACGAACCCGTCCTTCTTGGCCTTGGACGAATAGTAACGGTACTTGGTATGGGCTTGGGACTCGCCTGCAAACGCGGTCTCGAGGTTCTTCTTTGTCTGGGAGTTCTCAAAATCCATGGGTATACCCTCCTTGATGGCGTAGAGCTACACAAGCGCTGCCGATGCGCCACACCGCACAGCGCCAAATGGCGCCGGAACGCATGTCCCGGCGCTTTTTTCTTGTACCCAAAGCTAAGTCACGCGATACGCCAACACCCGTCAAAATCCGCGCAAAAGCCCTCGCGCGCCAGGTCGGACAAGATCGAGACAACCAGTTCGATCTCCACCGCGGGCCTCCCCGCCGTGCGCTCTACCTCGTTGAGGGCCGCGTGGATCGCCGTGGTATCGAGCGACTCGCCACGCGATTGGGCGTCGAGCAGCTGCCGCACGATCTCCGCGCGCTTTTGGCGGCGTGAGCCCTCGAACTTAGATTGGCGCGAGTACGCCTGAGCGCGACGCGATGGATTGGGAACCGTCTTTTTGAGGTACGCGCCGTAATCGAGCATCGCGTAATACCACGAACGCGGCGTGTCTTCCGCATCCTGGGGCTGTGCGAAGGGCCCCGCCGAGAACGCCTCCCCGTCCGCCAGCGACGCCTCCGAGGCCGGGCACGACGCCTCCACCAGCGGAATGAGCTCGCGATCGGGCACGGAGGGCACATCGGGGAACAGATGGTGCAGCAGCACCGTGCGTACGTTGGTTTCCAGATACACGCCGGGCAGATCAAACGCAAACGAGCGAATGCCCTGGGCGGTGGCCGGGCCGACACCCGACAGCGCCACGAGCTGCTTCACCTCGCGCGGGAACTCGCCGTCATAGGTTTCGACCACCTGCTCGGCAGCCGACTTGAGCGCCAGCGCGCGGCGATTGTACCCCATACCCTGCCAGGCCTCCAGCACCTCCGCGGTCCCCGCCTGTGCAAGGGCGAACACACTGGGAAAACGGTCGAGCCACTCGGGCCACCTCGTCAAGACGCGCGCAACCTGCGTCTGCTGCAGCATGACCTCAGACAGCCAGATCTCATATGGGTCGCGCGTGCGGCGCCACGGAAGGTCGCGATACAAACGAACCCCTTCCGTTCGAACGAGCGTACGGAAGGGGTCCATGTTCATGCGTGAAACTCCTCAATAAGACGTTTGCGGCGTCCTAGCGATCGGAGCATCCGCCGGTGCAGCGAGCGTACGAAGGGAAGCTCGCGCGATCGGTGAACTTGGCATCGACCGCCGGGAAGCGCTTGCGATTGACCACATCATCGAGCGTGACGGAGTCAAGGTAGCTGCGCAGCAGCTCTTGAGCACCAGCCCAGATGGGATGATAGCAGCAACCATCCATGCGCGGGCAGACTCCGTCCTCGGCGGTGCAGTCGTTCATGACAAGCGGGCCCTGAACGGCCTCGACGATCTGACGGATGGTGACCTCTTTGGGGTCGACCTTGAGCCGCATGCCGCCGCGTACGCCGCGCAGGCTCTCGATGATACCGGCCTGGACCAGGCCATGTTGGATGGAACGGGCAAAGGAGTACGGCACGTCGACAGATTCCGCCGCGGTGCGGACTGATAATAAGCAGTCCTCACCCTCTGCGAGCATAGAAAGCATGCGCAGGGCGTAATCTGTCTTGCGGGAGATGTCCATCTCTTCTCCTAGCGTGCGAGTGGGCCCGACGGGATGAGCCGCCGGCTAGTAGTACCCCTAGTAAGTTCTTGCCAATTGTGTACTATACCCTGTTTTTGTTGGTTTTGCAGGGAGTTTACGAGAACTTAGGAGCGCACTCAAAGCATGAAACAAAACGATCGCGCGTGAATACAAGAAGAGAAAACGTTCATAGCAAAAAGCCCCGTCCGAAGACGAGGCTTTAATTGCAATGGCGGGAAGTACGGGGCTCGAACCCGCGACCTCCGACGTGACAGGCCGGCGCTCTAACCAAACTGAGCTAACTCCCCAGGCGGCAATTCGCACGTGCTCCTTGCTGCGAGGATTAGTATACACAGACGGTTGCTAATGATGCAAGGACTTTTTTAAATTTTTTTCGAGCTCCTCTTTGCATATCGTTTCCGCTGGTAGATAGCGAAAATGCCGCACGTATGACCGCGCGGCATTCCATGCTGAGAACCGTTAGAGATCGATGATCTCGGCCGAGAGCACATGCCCATCCTCGACCATCAGACGGGCAAACGAGGCCTCGCGCCGCCCACGCGGCAGAGAGGCAGACCCCGGGTTGATGAGCATCCACCCACGCCCGTGCTCGATCTTGGGCCGGTGCGTGTGCCCGCACACCGCCACGTCGCACGAGGCGATGGGCAGGTCCCGCTCATAATGACTTACGGCAAACCGCACGCCCTCGAACTCGAACTCGTTGACGCGCTTGACCTCCGGCCCGTAGGAGTAATAGCCGTCGTTGTTGCCCAGCACCGCGCGCACGGCGGGAACGCTGGCCTCGAGCTCGGCAAAATTGCTCTCGGAGGTGATATCGCCCGCGTGAATGAGCAGGTCGCACCCCTCAATGGCGCGCAACAGCTCGGGGGCGAGATACCCATGCGTATCGGACACGATGTCGATGCGCTTCGCCATTACAGATTCAACGCCTTCTTGAGCGGAACCACCCGACGGCGACTCACAGGGATGCGCTCGTCGACACCGTTCACGCCGAGCTGGATGGCGCCAGAAGCGATGGTCTCGACGTCCTCGACATCCGCGAGGTTGACGATGTAGCGCCTATGGACGCGGAAGAACCCGAACTCCCCGAGCTTAGATTCGAACTGCGCCAGAGACGTCGTGGACAGGTAGCGATCGTCCTCCGTGTAGATGCAGGAGTAGTCGTCCTTCGCCATGATGAAGCGGATCTGGTCCACGGGGATGAGGACCTTACGGCCGCCCTTCTCGACTGGGATGCGCTCGATGTTGGAGGGCTTCACCGCAGCCGGCTCGGCAGGAAGCTCGGGCTTGACCCGCGCGATAACCTTCTCAATGGCGCGATCGAGACGCGCCTCCTCGACCGGCTTCATGAGGTAGTCGACCGCGTCGACATCGAAGGCCTCGACGGCGTGGTCACTATATGCGGTGACAAACACGATGCACGGCGGGTTCTTTAGCTTGTAGAGGCCCTCGGCCAGCTGCAAGCCGGACGCACCCGGCATGGAAATGTCTAGGAAGACGACATCGACACGGACCTCCATGAGCATCTCGATGGCAGCGCGCACGCTCGAGGCCTCCATGATGGAGCCAATTTTGCCCGTTTGTTCAAGCAGGAACCGAAGTTCAGAGCGCGCAGGAGCCTCATCATCAACGATCATTGCACGTAGCATAAATATCGATTACCTTTCTTACCCTTTGCACGAGACCCGGCGCCCTCGCACCGTCCGTACGGTCTGCTTCCTATTCTACCCTTCGTCATACATACTACCCTCAAGATCGAGATGCAGCCCAATTGTGGTGCCCTCGCCCGGGGTTGATTTCACGCTGGTGGACGACTTTGGACCATAAAAACGCTTGATGCGCTCGGAAATATTATGCATGGCGACACCCGCGCCGCCGCCCTGGGGCGCATTGGGGTCCGGCGCCGCGACGGAACGGCCGAACAGGCGCATGGCGGTCTGCTCGTCCATGCCCATGCCGTCGTCGCACACCTCAATCGAGACGGCGCTCTCGCCGGCGCGGCACACGTTGACGGAAATGGTGAGCGACCCCTCGTCGGGCATCGCGTGGCGCACGGCGTTTTCCACGAGCGGCTGGATGACGAACGCCGGAATGAGCACGTCCTCGGCATCTTCATCCACATTGACCTCAACGAGCACGCGGTCATCGCCAAAGCGGGCCTTCTCGAATTTGAGATACCTTAGCGTCTGCGCGATCTCGCGCTTGACCGGGATCAGCTGACCGGAGTTCTCGAGCGTGGCGCGGTAGAACTGCGAGAACTCGCGCAAAAGCTCACGGGCACGCAAGGGTTCGGTGCGCGTGAGCGACGCGATGGTGTTGAGGGTGTTGAAGAGGAAGTGCGGGTTGATCTGCGCTTGGAGTGCGCGAACCTCGGCGCGAGCGGTGAGCTCCGCCTGATGCTCGAGCTCGTTGACCGTGAGCTGCGTGGACAGCAGCTCGGCGAAACCGGACGCGAGCGCGTACTGCGTGCGGTTCACGTGACGGGCGGAACGGTAGTAGAACTTGAGCGTTCCCACCGCCTGGCCGCGAATCTTGAGCGGGGCGACGATGCCTGCGGGAATGTAACGCGGGTTGCCCATCTCGCCCTTGACGTCCATCACGCTCGTGAACGACTGCGCGATGCCGTGCTCGATCACGTAGCGCGTGGTCGGAGTGTGAATAGAGGAGCCCACGGGGAAGTCGTCGGCGAGCTCGCCCACACACGCGAGGACCACCTCGCGGTCGGTCACGGCGATGGTCATGGCGCGCGTCTCGGGCAGCAGGCGACGGCAGATCTGCTCGGCGCTCTCGCGCGTGAGGCCGCTCGTGATGTCGGCGAGCATGCCCGACGCGACGGCCAGCGTCTGCTCGGTGTACTGCGAGCGCAGCGTGTCGGGGCTAAAGAAGACATACATAAACGCCAGGGTGAGCAGGACGAGCAGTACGAGCGCCGCGATGGTGGTGATGGTCTCCACGCCGGTGAGGATGGCGTATCCGAAGACGCCGACCATCGTGAACACCACCAGCGCCGCCAGTAACCTCAGCGCCTCGCTGGCGTCGAGCATCCCCGCGCGGTACTGCTTGTCGAGCATGGGGTCGGTCTCATGCGACGAGCGCACGGGTTGGTCGGGATTGTGTTCGATCATTAACGCTCCAGAAGTGCTGCAAGGGTGCGGTCGTTTGCCAACCCGTTCATGATGCTCGGCCAAAAGCTCACAAAACGCAGGTAGTCGCTCGCGTGAGCCGACGCGTACTCACGCGCCTCATCGATGCCGTGGCGGTAGATGTGCCAGTAGCCAGCGTGCTCGCGCGTGAAGAAGGTGCGAACGAGCGCCGTTTTGCGCACGCGCTCGTCCAGGCCGCTTGAGATCCAGGGGCCGGGATAGGGCATGAGCGACGCCGCGGTGACCGAGCAGATGTCGGGACGGCGCGCGGCGGCCTGCAGCTTGGCGCGCTCGTAATACCAGCGGTATACGTTTTGCATGAAGCGCGGGGCCTCCTCGGATTGGCCAGGAGGCAGGTGCTTGACCACCCACGCGTTGTCGAACCACACGTCCATTCCCATCAGACGCATGTTGAACAGATAGTCGAGGTCCTCGCCACGGGTGATGTACGGGTCGAACGCCACGCGCTTGAACGCGCGCGCATGGACCGCGAAGCAACCGCCGCACACGTAATTCGAGCGCGAGATGCGCGTGCCCGCCAGGGCCTTTTCCATCCAGCGATTGAATTCGATGCGCTTGGTCCACCAGCGGGTCGTGATGCCGTTTTTCTTCGTGGTGTCGGCGAGCGGCGAGCCGAGCTTGTTGTAGAAGTAGCCGCTCTTGGCGAGAATGGGCAGGCGCTGGCGCGTCTCGTGCCCCAGGCCGTACAGGGCCTTGTCCATGAAGTCGGGGGAAAGGACCACTTCGTCGTCGTCGAGGAAGACGACGGCGTCATGGCCGAGAATCGAGGCACAGGCCAAGCCCATGTTGCGGATGGCGCCGTACCCGCGCAGGGATACGGTCTCGCCGCGGACGTTGGGGGCGATGCGGCCGACGCGCTCGATGATGACGGAGGCCTCGCGATTGGTGACGAGCGTGACCTCGAGCGTGGGGTGCTCGTCGATGATGGCCTGCACGCGCTCTGTGATGCGCGCGGTGACGGGCTGCGGGCACACCAGCAGCACGATGATTCGGGGGACGCGATGGACCTGCTCTAGTGAGGACAGGCAGCGGCCGAACTCGGGCTGGGTCGTGGAGAGGTCGGACGAATGGTCGTACGCGCCGGGTGCGTTTACCTCATCGGCATCGCCCGCCCAGTAACTGGGAATCACAATTGTCGGATTCACGCGGCCACCTCCCCAAATGCGTGCGCGGCGAGGCGTAAGAGCCACAGGCGCTGCGTCCAGATGGACGCGTGTGCCCCGCGGCTCTTCGTATCACACCGCAAGAATTACTTTGTTGTACCCATTTGAGCAAGTTCGCGCTTGATGAACGGCGTTTTTGCCAAAGAACGCGAGAGCGGGTACCCCAATACGTACATGATACCCGCTTCGCCCAAACCGGTGGCGACCAACCCGAAGGCATACATGAGCGGATATGCGCCATCGAGGGAAATCGAGGTGAACGGGATCGTGTAGAAACCGATGCCCTGCAGCAGCAGAGGAAGGTACGCCGGGACGATGAGCGCGTTGGCGAGCACGGGGCCCGCGAGCGCCACGAGCGGATGGCGGTGCATCTTCCACGTGAACAGCGCGCCCGCAAACGTCGCCACCGAACCGAACACGACATCGAGCATGCCAAGCATGCCCGTTCCAGACAGCGCGATATTGGCGACGTTGGCGATGACGCAGCCGAGCGTGAGACCGGGAACGGCGGCGGGCGTGAAAAGGGCGAGGACGCACAGGGCCTCACTCACGCGAAACTGCACGGGACCCCAGGCAAGACCGCCCAAGAACATTATCGTGGTCAGCGTGCACGCGGCATAGACCGCCGCGATCATGCCCACGCGCGAGACGTAGTGCACATCGCGGGCGCGCGAAGCGCGGGGCGTGCCGTCGAGATGCGAGGCACTCTGGCCGTCGCCCGACTGAGCAGCAGCGTCGTCCGTGGCGCGAATAGCGCCTTCGAGTTCGTCTTTCATGATTCTCCACCTTCAAAAAATCGGAGGGCTTTACTGCCGCCAGTAAAACCCTCCGCAGGTGGTGATATGCTGCCCCGTACGGCCGCGCGTGAGATGCGCCGCGCATAGGATGCGAGCCTAAGCGCCTATCCTTGCGCCGGCTGCATGCGGGAGAGCTTTACTAGCATGACCAAGCCCACTACCAGCAAGATCCCGATGGAAAGCACTCCTAAAGAAGGATCGTGCGTGAGCGAGGTCACGATAGATACTAGCAGAGTTCCCATGACGGAGGCGTAGCGGCCAAAGATGTCAAAGAAGCCGTAATATTCGTTGGAACGCTCCTTGGGGATCAGGCGGCCAAAATAGCTGCGCGAAAGCGCCTGCACGCCACCTTGGAACATGCCCACGAGCACCGCGAGGATCCAAAACTCGACAGCGGACTTGAGGAAGAACGCCGCGAACAGCACGATGCCCACATAAGCGGCAACCGCGACGATGATCATGCGCAGGGTGCCCACGCGACCGGCGAGCTTGCCGTAGATGATCGCGGAGGGGAACGCCACGAACTGGGTGACGAGCAGAGCCAGCACGAGCTGCGTGGAGTCGATGCCCAGCGCGGCGCCGTAGCTGGTGGCCATCGAGATGACCGTGTGCACGCCGTCGATGTAGAAGAAGAAGGCGATCATGAACACGAGCAGCACGCGATCGTGCATGATGCTGCGCATGGTGTCGGCGAGGCCCTTGAAGGTGTTGGCGATGTTGTGCATGACGCCCTCGGCGCCCTCGTCGCGCTCTTTGCCGTAGCGCTGCTTATAGGTGCGGAGCAGCGGAATGGTGAAGGCGAGCCACCAGACCGCGGTGATGATGAAGCTCAGGCGCGTGCAGGTGAGCGTATCGAGCCCCAGGATGCTCGGACCGCCGAAGATAAGGGCAATGCAGGCGATGAACGGAATGGTGGAGCCCACGTAACCCCAGGCAAAGCCGGAACTCGAAACGGCGTCCATGCGCTCGTCGGTGGTCACGTCGGTAAGCATGGCATCGTAAAACGTCATGGACGAGTTGAGGCCGATGGTGCACAGCACGTAGACGACGAGGAACGGCAACGCGCTCATGGGAATGGCCTCGACCAAACACAGGATGAAACCGGTGAAGAAGAAGCCGGTGAAGAACTTAATCTTGTTGCCTGCGTAGTCGGCCAGCGACCCCAAGATGGGCATGAGCAGCGCCACCACGAGCGAGGCGATCGTCTGGGCATTTGCCCAGGCAGTCACCAGCTCGGCCGGGTGCGCGCCGGTGTTAATCGCGTTGAAATAGATGGGAACCACGGCGGTGTTGAGCAGCACGAGCGCGGAGTTGCCCACGTCATACATAACCCAGTTGCGTTCCATCTTGGTGTATTTGAGTGCCATGGCAATCGTCCCCGATCCCCCTGCCCGCATGCGCGCAGGATCCCTACACGTAGATTGTTCAATCATACGGCAGGCGGGCGACGCGGGGCGTTAAGAATTCGCCAGTTGCCCGTAAAGATGGCGTTAGTGGCGTGCAAGGGGACGGGGCGGCACGCCATACCATAGCCTTGCCGGGCGGACGGGCGATTGCCCGAACAACAGCACCCTACCCGGTCCCGCAGTCCCCTATCCGGACAGCAGCGCCTGCGCGGACGCCCACGCTGCCCGCAGTCCCCCGCTGGGTGCGCGGTCCCCCACGCTGCCCGCAGTCCCCGCTGGGCGCGCATCCCCCACCGAGCTGATGGAGGTCGATTAAGGCAAAGGACGCGATGCAAGCGAGGCGTTGCTGAAAAATTCCCTTGCTGTAAATTGTCATGCCTTCGGTTGCATAACTTTTGACCCTTTTAGTCGGCAAAAGCGCAGCTCAGCCATTCGACTCGATTCAAAATATATGTACCTGGTTCGCTGATATTTTACAGCAAGGGATTTTTTCAGCACATTGTGGTGAACTGACTGTTGTAGAGCTCCGAGTAGAAGCCACCAGCGGCGAGAAGCTCGGCGTGCGTTCCGCTCTCAACGATACGGCCCGCACGCATGACCAAAATGCAGTCAGCGTCGCGGATGGTGCTTAGGCGATGCGCCACCACAAGGCTCGTCCGCCCGCACATGAGCTCGTCAAACGCCTGCTGCACCTGCAACTCGGTACGCGTGTCGATGCTGCTCGTCGCCTCGTCGAGCAGAAGAATCGCCGGGTTGGTGAGCATGACGCGGGCAATGCACAGCAGCTGGCGCTGTCCTTGGGACAGCGACCCGCCGTTCTCGGGCAGGACCGTGTCGTAGCCGGCGGGGAGAGCACGGATGAATGCGTCCGCATGTGCACGGCGCGCAGCGGCCTCGACCTCTTCGCGCCTTGCCTCAGGACGGCCGTAGGCGATGTTGTCGTGCACGGTCCCCTCAAACAGCCAGCTCTCTTGCAGTACCATGCCAAACGTGCGACGCAGGTCATCGCGCCGCCATGTACGAATCGAGGTGCCGTCGATGCGGATGTCGCCGGCGTCGATGTCGTAGAACCTCAGAAGCAGGTTGATGAGGGTCGTCTTGCCGCAACCCGTCGGCCCCACGAGCGCGACGCGCATCCCGGGGCGAACGTGCAGGCAGATATCTTGCAGCAGGGGGCGATCAAGCGCGTAGGAGAAGTCGACGTGGTCAAAGACGACATCGCCACACACGGGCGACGCCGCCGCGGCTAGGCTGTCGCCCTCCCGTGCCGCCGCAGGGCCGTCACCTTCCAGTGGAGCCGCAGCGGAATCGTCACTGAGGGTAAGAATGTCGAAAACATCGCCGTTTTCGCGCGCATTTTTCGACATTCTTACCCCCGGAGCAAATGACTGGAGAGCAACGGCGCTGCCCGCGCCGGGAGCAGACGGCGCACTGGCTCCAGGGGCGGATGGAGCGTCTTCTTCCGGGGCGTCGAGCAAGGAGAACACGCGGCGGGCCGAGGCATACGCGCCCTGAATCTGCGAGACCACACCCGAGATTTCGTTGAACGGTTTGGTGTATTGGTTGGCATATGACAGGAACATCTGCACCCCGCCCACCGTGAGCGATGCGGGGAAACCGGTCACCACGCCCACAAAGCCGGCAACCGCAACCACAGCGTACACGAGATTGTTCACAAAACGGGTGCCGGGATTCGCAAGCGAGCTCAGAAACTGCGCGCGCTCCCCCGCCCCGTACAGCTCCTCGTTGATGGCGGCAAAACCCTCATGTGCGCGATCACCATACGCAAAGGCGCCCACCAGGCGCTGGGCGCCCACGTATTCCTCAACATATGCCGACAGCCTGCCCTGAATGGCCATCTGGCGGGCAAAGCTTCCGCCCGAGAACTTCGCCATGGCCCCCGCGGCCGCCATCGAAAGCGGCGTCACGAGCATGACGATGACCGCCATGGGAACCGAGGTCGCCAGCATGAACCCGAGCGTCGCGACGATCGTCACCACCCCGCCGAACAGCTGCGTGAGCCCTTGCAGCAAACCATCTCCCACCTGGTCGACATCGTTCACCACGCACGAGATGTAGTCTCCGTGCGCATGGCGATCGATGCGGGACAGCGGCATGCGCGACAACTTATCGTTTGCCTCGATGCGCATGTCTCGCACGGTTATATACGAGAGACGGTTTACGCACACGCCCTGAACCCACTGCAGGGCGGAAGCGGCCACGACGACCACGGCGAGCTCGACGAGCAGATGCGCCAGCAGCCCCATGTCGACCCTGCCCGCCCCGACAATCGCATCGATCGCGCGGCCGATGATAACGGGAACGTACAGTTGGCATACGACCGAGACGGCGGAGCTGGCGAATATCCCGACGAGCAGCCCCGCGCGCGGGCGCATGTAGCGCAACAAGCGACGCGTGACCTCCCTCGTGCCGTATTCGGAGCCCTGGACCTCAGGGCCACCGGGGTTTCGCAGGTCATTAAGGTTGTCGTTGCCCGAAACGGTCGCCGTGATGGTGGCCGCGCCGGCAGTTGAGGCATATGGGTTAGGCATGGGAGACCACCTCCTCTCGCCCCATTTGCGATTCAACGATCTCGCGGTAGACATCGCACGTCGCACAGAGATCCTCGTGCGTTCCCACGCCAACGGCCACGCCCCTGCGCATCACGCAGATGACGTCAGCGTCGCGCACCGAGGAGACGCGCTGACTCACCACCACCGTGCACGCCGTGTTCGACGCAGCCCTGCGCAGCGCGGCGCGCAGGGCTGCGTCGGTTTTGAAATCGAGCGCCGACGCCGAGTCATCGAGGATGAGCACAGAGGGCTCCCCCACCAGGGCGCGGGCAATCGTCAAACGTTGGCGCTGTCCACCCGAGAAGTTCTTGCCGCCCGCCTCGACGGGAGCATCCAGCCCTTCTGGCAGCATTCGAACAAACTCCGCCGCCTGGGCGACCTCAAGCGCCCGCCACAGCTCTTCATCCGTTGGGGCCTCCTTGCGCCACGCCAGGTTCGATCGGACCGTACCGCGCACCAGCTCGGCCTTCTGCGGGACACACCCTATAGAACGGCGCAGGTCCAGCAACCGCCAGGCGCGCACATCTCGGCCCAGCACCTCCACGGACCCGCAGCGTGCATCATACAGGCGCGGCAACAGGTTCACGAGGGTCGATTTGCCCGAGCCCGTTCCGCCGATGACGCCCAGCGTCCCACCGATGGGAACCTGGAGGGAAACGGCGTGGACCGAATCGAGCGAACTGCCCGGGTAGGCGAAGCTCACGTTGCGCAGGCGAATCGCGAATGTCCCGGAAGCGACGGGGACCATAGAGGCGACGGGGCTTGAAGGGGCGGCAGGGCTGACAGAACCGGCGGGGATATCCGAGGCGCCCTCAGAGCCCGCAGGCACCACCGATGCCTCGGTCGCCGAACCAACCTCTAACACCGCCCCCACAGCCGAGGCCCCGACAGGCGAAGCGCCCTCGAGCGCCGCAGCGTCCACTACGCTCGGCATGCAATCGAGCACCTCGACGATGCGCCCCGCGCTCGCCGACGCCTTCGTGAACACCACCACGAGGTTCGCCACGTACACGATGGCCAGCAAGGTCTGCGTCATGTAATTGACAAACGCCATGACCTGGCCCTGGGTGAGTTCCCCCGTATCGACCTGCATGCCGCCCACCCACAAAATGGCGCATACGGCGAGATTCATGATGAGAAACGTCACCGGGTTGAGCAGGCTCGACAAGCGCCCCACCGCAATCGCGATGTCGGCCTGATCGGACGCCGCCTGCGCAAAACGCCCGCGCTCGTGGTCCTCACGCACGAAGGCGCGAATCACCCGGGCGCCCGATAGCCCTTCGCGGGTAATGAGGGCGACGCGGTCGAGCTTGTACTGCATCTGTTTGAAATACGGGATGCACCTCGTCATGACCAGCCAAAAAATCCCACCGATCACCGGGGTGGACACCAAGAAGATTACACCGAGTCGCACGTCGATAAGAAGGGCAGCGATCATCGAACCAATCGCCAACAGCGGAAAGCGCGTCATCTGTCGTATGGCGAGCGCAAGGGCCAGCTGCACCTGGTTGACGTCGTTCGTGATGCGCGTGATGAGCGACGGCGTCCCAAACCGATCAATATCCACAAACGAAAGCGTGTTGATATGGCAAAACAGCGCATCGCGCACGTGCGTCCCGAGCCCTTGAGAAGCCCGCGAGGCCATTTTTTGACAGATGAGCGTGGAACAAAACCCCGCCAGAGCCATCGCCACGAGCAGGGCGCCATACCCGATCAGCGCACTCACATCGCGCTCGCCCACACCTCGGTCGATCATGAGGGCGACCACGAGCGGCGTGCATAGATCGAACACGACTTCGACAAGTTTGCTCAAAGGGCCCACGACGAGCTCACGGCTAAACGGGCGACCGAATCGTTTGAGCAGTTCAATCATGCAAAGATGTCCAAGGGAACAGGGCGCTTACGCCATGACCATATCGTCTTCGTATTGTACCGCCACAACAGCGCGGCACCCGCGCGAGCACAAATCGTAAACAGGGCCCGGCAACGCCGGGGACAAGCCCTCGAAATAGGCCTCGAGACAGAAAAACGCCCCGTGTGCTCGATGGGAACGGGTGCCCGTCAGAGGCTCCTTATGGCTGCTTCCTTCCGGACCTGACCAGGTTCGGAACATATCGTCACCCGAACCCATCGAACGCGCGAGGCGTGTTTGACTATAGTAGCCGCTTCTCGCCTTCCCGTCCAGCACGACAGGCGCTCCTACATATGTCAAAAAACGCTACGCGAGAAAAGACGCGCCGCGACCTGCTGAGGAGCTTTAGGGGTTAGCGGAGCGGGGCAATGAGTCGCGCGAGGGTTTCGCCCATGGCGATGAGGTTGGCGCGGATCTGTGCGGAGGCGAGGGCCTGCTCCAGCGCTTGCGGCCCCATCTCGATGGGCAGCACGGCATCGATGCCCGTGGCATACACGCGCTCGAGATCCGCGGCTCGCGAGCCGCACACCGCGTAGACGGGCACGTCCGCGCGTACGCGCTTGGCACGACGCGCCACACCGGCAGGGGCCTTGCCCTCCGCCGTCTGCGCGTCGATGGCGCCCTCCCCCGTCACGACGGCACAGGCCCCGTGCGCAAGCTCGTCAAACTGTACAAGGTCGAGCAGGGCGTCCACGCCTGACGCCAGTTCCGCGCCCAGCGCCAGCAGGGCGGCACCCAGCCCGCCGGCCGCACCGGCACCCGGCACCCCCGCAAGCGACTTGGGGCGAGCACCCGCAGCACCCACCTGCAGCTCCGTCCCATCCAACGCATCACGCGCCGCCGTGAGCCGAGCGCCGTACGCCACCATCCACCGGTCACACGCCGTGAGCGCCTCTTCGCGCTCGGCGTCCCCAAAGCCCGTGCCCAGGCCCTTTTGCGGACCAAATTCGCGCACGGCGCCGCGCTGCCCCACAAGCGGGCTCTTCACATCGCTCAGCACCTTGATCTGCACGCCGGCGAGCGCCTCGCGCGCGGGAGCAAGGTCAATCGAGACAACATCCCGCAACCCAACGAGGCCCGGAGCCACCTCGTTACCGGCGGCATCGAGCACGCGGGCTCCAAGCGCCTGCAGCATGCCTGCACCGCCGTCTGTTGTGGCGCTTCCGCCCAAACCGACATACAGAACCTTGGCCCCGGCGCGGACAGCAGCGAGCATGAGCTCCCCCACGCCGCGCGTGGTCGCCGCAAGCGCTGCCTCGTGCGTGCAGGTCGAAAACGAGATCCCCGCCGCCTGCGCCATCTCGACGACAGCCGCAGGGTTACCGTCGCGCTCATCGACCATGAGATACGACGCCTCCTGCATCGCGCCGGCGGGCCCCGTCACGCGCAGGGCACAAGCCTCGCCGCGCTCCCCCGCACGAAACGCCTCCATGGTGCCCTCGCCCCCGTCTGCCACGGGAATCGACACGATGTTCAGCTCTGGGTTGGCGCCGCGCATCCCCTCGGCAAGCCACGCCTCAACCTCGGAGCTCGAGGCGGACCCCTTAAACGAATCGATCGCGAGAATCACGCACCCGCGCTTCGCCGATACGGAAAGAGGCCAGGGCTTCACGGCGGGACTGGCTTCGGCCGCCCTGCCCGAACCGTTCGGGCGGCTAAGGGCTGCTGACGCGCACCCAGGGCGAGAGCCCTCTTCCGGCGCGTCGACCGACAGCCCTGAGCCGCCCTTGCGCGCGGCCCTCAGCCCTTGAAAAAACTCGCGCAGCACAGCGGCACATTCGTCCTGCAATACGCCGCTTGTCACCTCGAATGCATGGTTGAGGCGCGGGTCACCGCTCACGTCGTACAGCGTTCCAACCGCGCCGCCCTTGGGATCGGCGGCACCGTACACGCATCGATCTATTCTCGCGTTGACCATAAGCCCTGAGCACATCAGGCAGGGCTCGAGCGTCACATACACCGTGCACCCCGTGAGACGCCAGCGGCCGAGGACGCGCGAAGCCTCCATCATGGCGGAGAACTCGGCATGCGCCGATGGGTCTTCGTCCAGCTCACGGCGGTTATGCGCCCGAGCGATCACACGACCCTCATGCACCACGACGGCCCCGATGGGCACCTCGCCCAACGACGCGGCAACGCGCGCCTCGCCCATGGCCTCACGCATGAAACGCTCGTCTTCTGCCCGCTGTCCACTCACGCGATCAACCCTCGCCCACCGTGTAAAAAAGCGAGCCGCAAACGACTCGCTCAACTCGCAAAACTGGCGGAGAGAGGGGGATTCTCCGGGCGCCTCACGGCGCCCTCACTCCGCCGCGGCGCTTGCGCGCCTTGCGGGCTGCGCCGGCGAACGCTCTCGCGTTCACTCGGCTTCGCCCCCTCGCGGGTTCGAATCCCGGTATGTCCGCCTTGACAGCAAGTCCCTCGGACTCGCTCAACTCGCAAAACTGGCGGAGAGAGGGGGATTCGAACCCCCGGGACACTCACATGCCCAACGGTTTTCAAGACCGCCGCATTCAACCGCTCTGCCATCTCTCCGCATGGTTGCCTATCATACCATCCTTTAGGCGCGCATCACTCGTGCAACCATGGCTTCCGCAACGGTGATCAGGTCCGCCTTGCCGTCGTCCCGATGACCGCGCACCCACCACTTCTCGAGCAGGCGCACGATGCCGCCGGCCGCGAATTCGGACGCGGCAAACAGCGTGCGAGGATCGCCCTCATTGACTCGGAAGGAATCGCGATAGCGCTCGCGCAGCGTCTCGGCAACGCGGTCCTCCATCATGAGCACCATCATGCCGCTCATCGCGCTCTCGAAGATATTGTCTACCAAGCGCTCGTGATCGACCATGAAGTCGACCAGGGCCTGCAGAATTGCCAAGCCTTCCTCCTCGTCGGGCAGGCAGCCAACACGAACGTCCGAAGAGGCGCCCGCGACCTCCTCCGCCTTTGCGCGGCGCCCCTCCACCTGGCGCTCGCCATATTCGGTCAGCTCGACGCGCAGACTGTCCACGAAGAAGCTGAAGAACTCCGACTTGTCAGCAAAATGCTTGTAGAAGGTGGTGCGGCGAATCATCGCCTCGTCGCACAGCATGGCGACGGTGATGTCCTCGTAGCGGTACGTCTCGAGCAGGCGCGTGAACGCCGCCAACAAAGACCGATACGTTTTTTGGATGCGAAGGTCCATATTGGCTCCCTCTCAACTGCACGCCCGTACGCTATCGCTCATTTTTGGCGCAATAGATAGATATCTATATGACTGTCCCTTATGTTAATACACGAACATGAAATCGCAAGCGCGGCGAGACATAAAGAAATGTGAACGGCGCAGAGGGCATCTGCGGGTCTGGGCTTTCGTCGCGTGGGTATACTGGTGTGTACCGGCAGCGGGGCGCACGGGCGTCACCGCGGAAATGGAGTACGCATGATCCCGGTCATCATTGGCATAGTCGTCGTTGTCGTGATCTTCATGACGATCGTCGGTATTTACAACAACCTGGTCACGCTGCGCAATCGCGTTGACAACGCGTGGCAGAACATCGACACGCAGCTTCAGCGCCGCAACGATTTGGTTCCCAACCTCGTTGAGACGGTGAAGGGCTACGCCTCCCACGAGAAGGAGACACTCGACGCCGTGACCGAGGCGCGCGCCGCCGCCAGCAGCGCATCGACGCCCGAGGACAAGATGTCCGCCGACAACGTCCTCACCGGCGCGCTTCGCCAGCTGCTCATGGTTGCCGAGGCCTACCCCGACCTCAAGGCAAACGCCAATTTCACGCAGCTGCAAAACTCCCTCGAGGACACCGAGAACAAGATCTCCTACGCACGTCAAAGCTACAACGACTGTGTGCTCAACTACAACAACGGCATCCAGACGTTCCCGGGCAATATCTTCGCCGGCATCTTCCAGTTCAAGCCTCGCACCGGTTTCGAGGCGGCAGAGGCCGATCGCAGCGTTCCGCAGGTGAAGTTCTAGCAAGAGCCTCATCCATCGCTCGTTTTGGCCCTGCAAGTTCAGCGCTTGCAGGGTCTTTTCTTACTAAGGAGGGCATGTTCGAGACGAGGGCGTAAGGCCGAGTGCTCAGGGTTGAAGGCGAGGCCGAGCACGCAGGGCTGCTCGCAGGGCTACGCGTACAGATATCTGCAAGCCCGCACGCAAGGTCATCTGCAGGGCCGAGCGCAGGGCCACACACACAGCCGAACACCTCGCTTACAGAAGAGTCACGCTTCCCCATGCAACCTGTCCGCCCCAGGCGATAGAATCGCCGTAACACCCGTAACGCACCCATATAGAAAGACGCACCGTGGCAATCGAAACCCCTTCCGTACCCGCACAGCCGCATCGCACCCCCAAGCCCAACTCCTCTGGGTCTCATCCTTCCGAATCCCATGCTCCTGAGGCCTCCACGCCGGGGCACCACGCCTCTAAGCGCCACACCTCGGATGCTTCCGCCCCAGGGCACCACGTCTCTGGGCCCCACTCGTCCACGCCCCAGGGCTCCAACAATCGCTACATCCCCGCGCTCGATGGCATTCGCACCCTCGCTGTCGCCGCAGTCGTGCTCTACCACCTCAAGCCCGCGCTTCTCCCAGGTGGCATGCAGGGCGTGACGGTGTTCTTCGTCTTGTCCGGCTTCCTTATCACCCGACTGCTGCTCATCGAACACAAATCGAACGGCCGTATCGACCTCAAGGCGTTTTGGGTGCGTCGCCTGCGCCGCCTTATGCCCGCCATCCTCGTCGTCATCGTCGTCACGGCCGCGCTCTGCACGGGCTTTAACCATGTCATGCTCACCAAGATGCGCCCTGACATCATTCCATCGGCGCTGTTCTTCAACAATTGGTGGCAGATCTTTAACCAGCAGTCATACTTCAACGCCGTGGGAGACCCATCCCCGCTGACGCACTTTTGGTCGCTCGCCATCGAGATGCAGTTCTACCTCGTGTGGCCCATCGCCCTCATGGTCGCGCTGCGCCACCGCGAGCCGGCTTGTCGCATCCGCCGCGCCGCATTGGCGCTCGCCGTCGTTTCCGCCCTCGAGATGGCCATCCTCTACAACCCGGCACTCGACCCCAGCCGCGTGTACTACGGCACCGACACACGCGTGTTTTCCCTGCTGATGGGCGCATGGCTCGCGTTTATCCCGTACGCACGCATCGAAGAGCTCCTGCGCCAGACCGCCAAGCGCGTCTTCCACAAAGGCATTCCTGCGACCCTCGACGTTGTTGGGGCCCTCGGTCTTGCCGGGCTTGTGGCGCTCGCGCTGTTCACCAACGGCTACAGCACCTTCCCCTACCGAGGGGGCATCGCCCTCGCCTCGGCGCTCTCCCTCATGCTCATCGCAGGATGTCTGTCGTCCAACGGAATGGTCGCGCGCGCTTTCGCCTTCGAGCCCCTCGTTTGGCTTGGCAAGCGCTCCTATGGCATCTACCTATGGCACTATCCCCTGCTACTGCTCATGAACCCAGCGAGCGATATCTCCGATAAGCCGTGGTGGGTCTACGTCGTTCAAGTGCTGATCGTCATCGCCGTCTCCGAGGCAAGCTACCGCTTTATTGAGACGCCCTGTCGCCACGGGGCCGCCGAACGACTTCTGCACTCCGCCCTTCACGACCGGCCCGCGCTGCTGAGCTGGGCAAAGCGGCATATCGTCATACTCGCCATCAGCGGCGCGACCGTCCTGGTCGCCCTCGGGGGGCTCATCTTTGTCCCCGTCACCTCGGCGCTGAGCGACGAGGGCGCCGCCCTCCTGCAATCGGACGGCACCGACAGCTCAACCCAGCACGCAGCGGGCACGGGCAACGGGGGCGGCGATGGTTCCGCCCACGGGCAGGATATGCCAGAAGGCGCGTACGACATCACCATGATTGGCGACTCGGTGTCCCTGCGTGCGGTTGACACCTTTACCCAGTCATTCCCTCACGGATACATCGACGCCGCCATGAACCGGCAGTTTGCTGCCGGCGTCGACGTGTACCACGCACTGCTCGACCAGGACTTTGCGGGGCGCATCGCCGTCTTCGCCCTCGGCACCAACGGGCCCATCTCCCCAGATGACCTCAACAGCCTCATCGACATGGCGGGAGAGAGTCGCATCATCGTCTTTGTGAACAACCGCGCCGCTCGACCTTGGTGCGAGTCCAACAACCGCTTGCTCGCCGACGCCGCTTCGCAGCACGACAACGTCAAGGTCATCGACTGGTTTGCCGCCAGTGCCAACCACAACGAGCTGTTCGACGGCGACGGCATCCATCTGTCCGACGCCGGTGCCGCAGAATACATCGGCCTGATCGACGATGCCGTTCGGGCGTATCTACCGCTCCATCCTGAAGACGGCAACGACGAGCGCCTCATGGTCGCCCAGCGCGTCCTCGACAGCCTCAAGGCGGGCTGCGTACTCGACCTCAAGGGCTTCGAACTCGAATAGACGTCGGGCGCGGCTGACCCATTGCGGCAGCCGCGCCCGGCCGTGCGGCTGCCGTCTCGCGCGGCCCATGCAGGCCATGCAATCCCCGTCACCCCGCCCGGCTGCGCAGGGCCTTCCGCCAGCGCGACCACTGTCGCCCCGCCCGATCACGCGGGGCCTTCCGCCAGCGAGGGCAATATCGTCGAAAATCGATGGCCTTCACCGGCGTTTTTTCGACGATGTTACCCTCGACATCTGGCGGCTCGTCACCCTCCATATTCGACTGCTTGGCATCCTCCATTCAACTCGGCTTACTCCATTCGGCTCAACACGCTCTATCCATCTCAACATGCTCCATTCATGTTCTTCATATGCACTTTCCCCTTCCGATTCGCATGTGCATGCAGTAGCGCACACGTGTCAGCTGCGGAAATCAGAATCCTGTTAGAAATCGGCAAGTCGGGGGTTAGAAAATCCGAGTCAAAGCGCCAACGGCCGTATAGATTGCACTGATACGCTCGCCCTCATACATGCGAGGAGGGTGGCCCATGACGAAAACCTACGACGAGCGAATCGATAAACTGCTTCAATCTGCCGAGCGGCACTCCCGGTGTCTTGCTCGTCCACGAGACAACGCGCTCAGACGCGCTCTTATCTATAGGTCCAAACATGCCAACGAGGCGCCCATCTACTCCCCGCATGACGGGCTGTATATCCGAAAAGACTACTGGGATTCCCTTTGCCGCTCCGATCAAGTACTTCATATGGTCAAGGCTCTATCACATATCCATCCACAATGGATCTTCGACAGCTACACCGCCGCTGTAATTCGAGGTTGGAATGTTCCCTACGCGCTTCTGGACGACATTCACATCGTTATGCCGTACCACTATCGAACACAAACGGTTTCCGCACGGGCATCTCGGGACATTACATGCGACACCGTCGACGGCTTACGGGTGACCACAACCGCCCAAACGCTTCACGAATGCCTGCGAACAGCGGATTTTCGCGATGCGCTTCCCATAGCCGACTCCGCCCTCCGTCAGCTGCACATCCCAACAGAAGCCCTGATTCGCGAGCTTCAAGCTGATAGAAAGATCGCCAGGAGCCGCTCATCGCGCAGAACGATCGATATCTTGAAACTCGCAAACCCTCTTAGCGAAAGCGGAGGCGAATCGTTTGCCCGCGCCACGATGATTATGCTTGGGTTTGCCATTCCAGAGCTTCAAGTCGAATATCCCGATCCCATGAATCCGAACAGCACGTTTCGTGTCGACTTTCGATGGGTCCTCGCAGACGGGACCGTGATTCTCGGAGAGTTCGACGGCAAGCAGAAATATGTCGACATACATATGACCAAAGGAAAGGAAGTTATCGAAACACTGTCTGCCGAGCGCCTGCGCGAATCGCGCCTCAGCGTAAGCGGAGCCCGTATCGTGAGGTTTTCGCACGGCGACGTCTGCAACCTGGCATATTTCAAGCAGTTGCTGGATGCCTATGGCGTGCCCCGAGACCCGACGCCGAAGTTTACGGATAGTCTTGCCATCGAAGCGAACACCCCTGAAGCAATCGACGAGATGCCCCCGCTCGAGTGTTACGAGGATCTCATCGCACTCCACAGATGCTGAAAAGCAAGCGAGGGTAAGAATGTCGAAAATCAGCGCCTTGAGGGGACTGCGGACGTTTTCCTGTACATCCTACACCGGGTAGCCGAGGGACAGCCGG
>UQHS01000020.1 GCA_900540845.1 uncultured Collinsella sp. | reverse complement strand
CTCGCGGACGGCCTTTTCGGCCTCCTCCTTGGCGCGGCGCTCGGCCTCCTCCTTGGCGGCACGGGCGGCCTCTGCGGCGGCCTGGGCCTCCTGGGACAGGCGGCGCTCCTCCTCGCGGCGAGCCTCGGCAGCGAGGCGCTCGGCCTCCTCCTTGGCTGCCTCCGCGGCCTCGGCCTCACGGGCGGCCTCCTCCTCGGCGCGCTTCGCGGCCTCGACCTCGGCGGCGCGAGCCTCGATCACGGGAGCAAGCTGCTTCTTGACCATGGAGACGAACGCGTCTTCCAGCGTCGAAGAGGCCGACTTGGCGGGGATCTTCATCTCTTCAAGGTGGCCCATGAGTTCTTTGGAGGTCATCCCGAACTCCTTGGCCAGGGTGGAAATACGGACCTTCGCCATATCTTTCACCTACCTCTCACGCACGTCTGCGTGCGCATCTTCAATCAACAATCTCGTGGTGCGCAAACAGCGCTGCTCTAGATGAGGTCCTCGGCGTCTGCAAAGGCATCGGACTCGTAGGAGATCTCATCGTGCACGCCGCAATACCTGGAACCCGGACGGGCCTGGTTGCGGCACTGGGATCCGTCGGCGCCTACGAAAGCGCAGCGCTCGGGCTCGAGGTCGCCGAGGTCCTCGTCAAGCAGGTCCTCGACGGCAGGCTCGGGCGCCAGCGGCACGTTCTTGAGGATGTCGGCGGCAAGCGTCTCGCTCTTGATGTCGATATGCCAGCCGGTGAGGCGGGCGGCGAGGCGGGCGTTCTGGCCCTCCTTGCCGATGGCGAGCGAAAGCTGGTCATCGGGAACGATGACGCCGGCGTAGTTCTTCTCAGGATCGATGAGCACGCGGGTCACCTTGGCCGGCGAAAGCGCGTTGGCGACGTAGACGGCCGGGTCCTCATCCCACAGGATGACGTCAACGCGCTCACCGCGGAGCTCGCCCACGACAGCGCGCACACGGCTGCCCTTGGGGCCGACGCAGGCGCCCACGGGGTCGAGGCGGTCGTCGATGGAGTGGACGGCGACCTTGGAGCGCTGGCCGGGCTCGCGAGCGATGGACTTCAGCTCGACGGTGCCGTCGTACACCTCGGGAACCTCCTGCTCAAACAGGCGACGCATGAGCTCGGAGTGGGTACGGGAGATGACGATCGGCGGGCGGGAATGCTCGCCGCGCACGGGGGGCAGCGTGGAGTTGGGGTCGCGGACGTCGATGATGACGGCTTTGAGGTGCTGGTTGTGAAGGTAGCGCTCGCCATTGGGGCGCTCGTTGCGCTCGTCGGGGTTGCGGCGCTGATCGAAGTGGGGCAGCTCGGCCTCGACGCCGTCGCGGATCTTCACGATGGTAAAGTCGGGCGTGGACTGCAGCACGGTGCCGTTGATAAGGTCGCCCTTGCGGCCCGAGAACTCCTCGTAGATCTGCTCGCGGGCGGCGTTGCGCACGATGGCGTTGATCTCGGCCTTGGCGGTCTGAGCGGCAAGGCGGCTCACGTCCTTGGGAGTGACGTCGATCTCCTCGTACTCCGTGAAGTTGCCCTCCTCGTCCATGGAGTCGTCGATGGGCTCGAGGCGGTAGACGTAGATCTTGCCCGTCGCGCGGTCGATGGTGACCTTGGCGCCCCACTCGAGCTTGAGGACCTTGGCATAGGTATCTGCGAGGGCGGCCTCAAGGCGGTCGAGCAGGTAGAGCTGGTCGACGTGCTTCTCCTGGCACAGAAGCATCAGCGCTTCCATCATGGTCATATCGGCGTCAGCCATGGTTACTTTCCTTCCTTTACGCCCTTGAAGTCGAAGACCGGCTTCAAGGTGCACTTCTTCACATCGTCATAAGAGATGGTGACGGCGTCCTCGCCCTCGGGTTGGATGGTCACGCAGGTGTCGGTCGCGGCGGCGATGACGCCCTTGTAGGAGCGGCGGCCCTCCATCGCGGTGGTCGTGAGCTCGACCTCCTCGCCCTCGAAGCGGGCAAAGTCGGACGGACGGCGCAGGGGGCGCTTCATGCCCGGGGAGCTGACCTCGAGCGTATATGCGCTCGAGATGGGGTCGAGCGCCTCAACGGTGTCGGACACCCAGGCGGTCTGCGCGGTGACCTCGTCGAGGTTGATGGGATCGCCCTCGAGCTTGTCCAGGCGCACGCGGATGCACGGGGCCTTGGTGGCGCCCACGACCTCGACATCAACGATGTCGATGCCGTGCAGGCCGGCGCTCTCCTCCAGGGCGTCGATGATGTCCTGCTCCAGCTTGCTCTTGACCATGCAACACCTCTCTTTCATGAAAAGGGAGCGCGGGCGAACCCGCACTCCCTTTACGTAACAACTTCATTTGCTTGTGCACTATAGCACAATGCCTGCTTACAAGGCAATTCCTGCATCCGAAAACCACTCGTTTGCGGTTTACTTCACCACAAGATTTACAAGTTTGCCCGGAACACAGATGGCCTTGACGACCGTCTTGCCCTCGATGTGCTTGGCCGCGGCTACCTCCGCGGCGGCCTGCATGGTGCCGGCGTCGGCGTCGGCCGGAACCATCACGCGGGCGCGCATCTTGCCCAGCACCTGGACGGCGATCTCGACCTCGTCGGCCGCGGCCTCGGCGGCGTCGAACTCGGGCCAAGGCGCCGTGTAGACGCTCCCCTCGCGACCGAGCGCGGCGTGCCACAGCTCCTCGCAGGCGAAGGGGCAGATGGGCGCGAGCACCGAGACGATGTCGCAGGCAACCGTCGCGGTGAGGGCGGTGTCGCGCTCGGCGGCCGGCACGGCGTTGAGGTAAGCGTTGGTGGCGTTCACGAGCTCCATCACCGCCGAGATGGCGGTGTTGAACTGACCGCGGTCGAAGTCCTCGGTGCACTTGGCGAGCGTGCGGTGACGCTCGCGGTACAGCTTGAGCGCGGACTTGGACAGGCCGGCCTTGTCGAGCTTCACGGTGAAGTCGGCGGTCTCGACGAGCTGCCAGACGGTGCGCCATGCGCGCTTGATGAAGCGGTTGGCACCCTCGACGGCCTTCTCGTCCCAGTCGAAATCCTTCTCGGGCGGGGCGATGAACAGGATCGCCAGGCGCATGGTGTCAGCGCCGAAGGGCTCGATCACGGAGCTCGGCGGCACCACGTTGCCCTTGGACTTTGACATGGTCTCGCCGTTGGCGTCCTTCACCATGCCCTGGCACAGCAGGTTGGTGAAGGGCTCGTCGACGTCGAGCATCCCCATGTCGCGCAGCGCCTTGGTGAAGAAGCGACTGTAGAGCAGGTGCAGGATCGCGTGCTCGATGCCGCCGATGTAGTTGTCGACCGGCATGAAGCGGTTCGCGGCTTCGCGGGAGAACGGCAGCTCGGTGTTGTGCGGGTCGGTGTAGCGCAGGTAGTACCAGCTGGAGCACGTGAAGGTGTCCATGGTGTCCGTCTCGCGGCGGGCGGGCGCGCCGCACACGGGGCAGGTCGTCTCGTAGAAGTCGCGGCACTCGGCGAGCGTCTCGCCGGCGCCGAGGTCGAGGTCCTCGGGCAGCGTCACGGGCAGCTGGTCTTCGGGCACGGGGACGATACCGCAGTGCTCGCAGTGAATCGCCGGGATGGGGTTGCCCCAGTAACGCTGGCGGGAGATGAGCCAGTCGCGCAGGCGGAACTGCACCGAGCGTTTGCCGGTGCCCGCGGCCTCGAGGTCGGCCACGATGGCGGCCTCGCCCTCGGAATGCTTACCGCCCATCAGGCCGGTGTACTTACCGGACTGAACGAGCCTGCCCTCGCACGTGAGGGCCTCGTCCCAGTCGACAGAGGTCACGCGGGTGCCCTGCTCGTCCTTGAGCTCCCCGTAGAGCGGGTCGTCCTCGGACAGGATGATCGGCACGATGGGAAGGTCGTACTTCTTGGCGAACTCGAAGTCGCGCGAGTCGCCGCACGGCACGGCCATGACGGCGCCGGTGCCATAGTCGGAGATGATGTAGTCGGCGACCCACACGGGAACCTTGGCGCCCGAGACGGGGTTGATCACGTAGCGGCCCGTGAACGCACCGTGCTTCTCGAGCGTGCCCTGCGCGCGCTCAACAGCTGAGATGTGCTTGGCACCCTCCACGACCTCGCGCACCGCCGCCTCGTACTCGGTGCCCTCGACAAGTTCCATGAGGCCCTTGTACTCGGGTGCGAGCAGGAAGAACGTGTTGCCAAACAGCGTGTCGGCGCGCGTGGTGAAGACGGTGATCTTGCCCTTGTCGCCCGGGATGGGGTTGCCCTCGGAGTCGCACAGGGTGAAGTCGACCTCCGCGCCCTCGGAGCGGCCGATCCAGTTGGCCTGCATCTGCTTGACGCGCTCGGGCCAGCCGGGCAGCTTCTCCAGGTCGTCGAGGAGCTCCTGGGCGTATTCGGTGATCTTGATGTACCACTGCTCGAGATCGCGCTTCTCGACCTCGGTGTCGCAGCGCCAGCAACGACCCTCGGTCACCTGCTCGTTGGCGAGGACCGTCTCGCACGTGGGGCACCAGTTGACCGGGTTCTTCTTGCGGTACACCAAGCCGCGCTCCCACAGCTTCTCGAAGATCCACTGTCCCCAGCGGTAGTAGTCGGGGCTGCAGGTCTTGACCAAGCGGTCCATGTCGTACGAGAAGCCCATGCGTTTCATCGTGGCGAGGGCCTGGTCCATGTTCTTGTACGTCCACGCGGCGGCCTGGGTGTTGTGCTTGATGGCGGCGTTCTCCGCGGGCAGGCCAAAGGCGTCGAAGCCGATAGGGTGCAGCACGTCGAAACCGCGCATGCGGGCCTGACGCGCCATGGCGTCGCCGATGGTGTAGTTACGCGCGTGGCCCATGTGCAGGTCGCCCGAAGGGTACGGGAACATCTCGAGGACGTACTTCTTGGGCTTGGTGGAATCGGTATCCACGGCGAAGAGGTTGTCCTCCTCCCAGGACTTCATCCACTTTTCCTCAATGGCGCGGGCGTTGTAGGCAGGAATCTCCTGCGCTGCGCGCTCGGTGCCGCAATGCTCGTGGCAATCGCACATGATTGGCTCCTATCGTTCAAGCGCAGCGGCCACGCAAGGGCGCGCCACGCCGTATCGGTAACGTTCAAGAGTTTAGCAGGTCTGCCCATAGAGCAGGCGATTGATCTTGCGAGGGCGGTACCCCCCCCCCGGCAACTTAGCAGGGCCGCGCGCAGGCGGGCACAGTTACGCGCGGCCTGAAGCTTTCATGCGCTAGCGGAATTGTCACGCATGTACAAATGGGTTGCTGCGTGCAAGCCGCCACCCCCAACGCACAAGCGAGCGTCACCACGCGGAAGCAAGAGATTGCCACGCGTAAGCACGGAACCGCCATTATTTGGCAGGCGTCACCATGTGCGAACGGGCACGACCGCGCACTGCACGCGGGTTGCCCCGCACCTGCCACACGACATGCTGAAAAAATCCCTTGCTGTAAATTGCGACTATTCACCATACGTTTTCAGGGGCATCTGCAATTTGCATGACCTGCGGCTTTAGCAACTAGACAATCCCAATCTTTTGCTACCTGATTTACGGCATTTTATATCAAGGGATTATTGCAGCACTTATCCCAGAGCCTCATCCTAAATACCAACATGCACACAAGGCGCAATCGCAAACGTCACTTGGCCCAACGCGCTCTCCGTCCTTTCCAGTGAAAACCCCTCATCGACCGACGCGTATGCATTGTCGCACCGCAGCACGCTGCACGCCGCGCTACTTTCCATGGGGCTTCACCTCATGTCGGAAACCACTGAATCAAACGACTTGACAACGAACTGCGACCATAAAAGATGCCTTTGCTCTCGCGCCTTGCGAAGCGCCTCCCTATTCGACGCGGAACCCTTCGAACTACGGAGCAGTGGACGAGCCCGCCTGCCCAACAGCCTTCTTATCCGGTCGGCGAGTTTTTCCAAATAGTCGAAACTTTCTGCATCGTCAGAGGTAATGGAAAAATGCGGCGCGTCACGAATAGTTGCGATGTCGTTCCTGCGCCGAGAATCAAGCAAGGCCTTCTCCTCTCCCGCATGCGTACTCGCGGGGTCGTAGTCAACAAAAACCAAGCGCTGTTCATCGTTGCAGGTCTTTGATCGAATGACGATATCAGGGTAGCGAGTTATGTAATTTGATTTGCCCCAGCGATCGGGACCATCAAAGACTCGCACTCCTTCGTTAAAGGAGAGTTGTCCCAAATCAAAACCGCCAAGTCGAGAGGGCAGACACAAGAGCATCCCCAAGGCGCACTCTTTTGGAGACCGCGCATGCTCGCAAACGTGAACCAAGGCCAGGCGCGCCCGCTTAACTCCCCTGATTCCCTTCGCGTTATCCAAAAATGCCGACATTGAACGCAGGCTCGCAATCGAGTGCGGACCTTCCGATCGGTACACGACTCCACCCTGAGCGAAGGAATCGAATCGAAATTCCGAACAGGCGCACATGCCAAAATAGATTGCCTCACGCGTATCGACGATTTGGCATATCTGCAAAAAGGCAAGTTCGGGTCTGCACACAAACAGCTCTACATCGATAGCATGGCACGCTATGGGAATCAGGCTGCCGGGTGGCAGATCCTGTGTGCAGCAATGCGGCCGAACCGAGGCGCTCCTTCGGAACGCGCCACCGCCGAGAACCAAGAAATCGAGAGGCCCTTCAAGGCCGATGGACCAGCGCAACTCTTCAACCAAAAGGGAGTCGGGGGCATCGGACGACGTTGGAATCGCAAGGTATGGTGCGTTGCTATCCACACGGGGATCACGGTGACTCAAAATCCACCACAACGCTGAAAAATGTGAAAGAACAAAGGCCTTCATCACCATCCCCCTCCCCTGGATGTGAGTGATGGCCATTGTTCCCAGTCGATGCTGTAAAAATCCCTTCAAATACAATCATTCGCCCAGAGGTGAACACGCTGGCGATATCCGACAATCTCGACCTGCGGAAACACGGGGCATATTGAAGATAGATACGTTATGCTCTTCATGCTGTTTTACGCCAAGGGAAGAATGCAGCAATTTGGGTCGTTCAGAGACGGCTACACACAACCCCAACGCACGGCAAGCTCATGGAAGTAGTGGTAGGCCAATCCGCTTGCCGCATACGTTCTGATCCACGGGCCGTTACCAAAATGTTCGCTCCCAAACTGATGACCCAGAATCGAAACCAGTTGGCGGTCACTTAACTCCGAAAGCTCCTTCTTGGACGCTTTTTTGATCGCAATGTCCTCTTTTCCAATCGATTGATATGTTGCTTCACAGTCGACGGGGACAAAGCCTCCTTGATAAGCCATGCCTTGCAAATCACTCAAGCTGCGTTCAAGGCCAGAAGGATCATCCTGCTGCAGTTCATGGAAATTGAAGTTGGAGCACCACTTTTTCTTCTCACCTGTCGACTCGATATCCTCAAGCACCCTATGAATCTCCATGAGTGCCTTACGCGAGTAGGCAGCCCTCACGTAGCGAATGGGATTTGCGCTTCCCGGCGCATACAGTCCCAAAACGCCTTTCCCGACATAATGGTCCCTGACTTGCCGATCGGCAACGCGCCCCACAAACTCCATGCGATGAGCCACCTCGGACTGACCAACCACTCGAGTCGCAAACATGCCTGAACCAGCCGGCAACCAAGCCGCAATCTCATAGGCTTCAAGCACCATGCCGTCATAGACCGCCAACGCAAGGTTGATCCCCTCAACCTTGCTTTTGTCCACACGCCAGACCCCTCGCGTTACCTCATACAGCTCAAAATCGGACATTCCGTTTCGATAGAGCTGGTTGACCTTGACCAAAACGGCGTCTTCAAGAAAATCTTCCTCGGTCAACTCGCCGTGATCAAACCTGGCATCAAGCTCCGAAACCTCTATCCGTCCGTACAGACTCGATTCATGGCCAGCCTGTTTGTTGGTCAGATTTTTCAGTCCAAGTAGGTCAATTGCCGCCGCCTCGACTTTATATGCAGTATTCTCATCAAGGCCAAAAGCCAAAATTTCAATGAGAGGCTGATTACCGTGTGCTTGTATCTCGGCAATCTTGTGTGTTTTATCGCTTTCTGAACCGTCGTGCAAATGAGCGAACGCCCTGTTGCCTTTTCCCTTGCCGACATAAAAGGGAACCTTGGTCACGGGATCAGAATATATAAACGTAATACCCAAGCACATCGATTGTTTTTGGAGAAAACTTATCCACTCTGAACTCGATTCATTCCGAAAACGACACCCACGACAAACGGGTTGCGGCGAGAGGCTGAAAAGAAGCCCGCTACCAACAAAATCGCGGCGAGCGAGTCAGAAATGCGCAAGATACACCCATCCCAATATCCCAGCTCCTCACCGAATATGCACCCCATTGGCATAATAAACAAATCCTCCGGAGCAAAACAGCAGAAGGCTCGCATGCGAACACACGCGAGCCTTCTGGGCCTTGGCTTATAGGGTGCTTGGAAACGCCTAGTTGTAGCTCACCGTCTGCTGGGAGTCCTTGACCACGACGTCGTGGGCGCCGCCCTCGACGATGGAGGTGGCGGAGACGAGGGTGAGACGGGCCTTATCCTGCAGCTCGGGGATGGAGAGCGCACCGCAGTTGCACATGGTGGACTTGACCTTGTACAGCGTGCCGCCCACGCCATCCTTGAGGGAGCCGGCATAGGGCACGTAGGAGTCGACGCCCTCGACGAAGGAGAGCTTCTGGGCGCCGCCCAGGTCGTAGCGCTGCCAGTTGCGGGCACGCGCGGAGCCCTCACCCCAGTACTCCTTCATGTACTGGCCGTTGACGTTCACGCGGGAGGTCGGGGACTCGTCGAAGCGGGCGAAGTAGCGGCCGAGCATGAGGAAGTCGGCACCCATGGCGAGCGCCAGGGTCATGTGGTAGTCGTAGACGATGCCGCCGTCGGAGCAAACGGGCACGTAGACGCCGGTCTCCTCGAAGTACTCATCGCGAGCGCGGCAGACGTCGATCAGCGCGGTGGCCTGGCCACGGCCGATGCCCTTGGTCTCGCGGGTGATGCAGATGGAGCCGCCGCCGATACCGACCTTGATGAAGTCGGCGCCGCAATCGGCAAGGAAGCGGAAGCCGTCAGCGTCAACGACGTTGCCAGCGCCGACCTTGACGGAGTCGCCGTAGTTGGCGCGAATCCACTCGATGGTGCGCTTTTGCCACTCGGAATAACCCTCGGAGGAGTCGATGCACAGGACGTCGGCGCCGGCCTCGATAAGCAGCGGCACGCGCTCGGCGTAGTCGCGGGTGTTGATGCCCGCGCCCACCATGTAGCGCTTGTTGGCGTCGAGCAGCTCGTTGGGGTTGGTCTTATGGCTGTCGTAGTCCTTGCGGAAGACGATGCCCACCAGGTGGTCGTTGTCGTCCACCACGGGAAGGGCGTTGAGCTTCTTGTCCCAGATGAGGTCGTTGGCGTCCTTGAGCGTGATGTCCTTGTCGGCGACGATGAGCTCGGCGCGAGGCGTCATGAACTCGGCGACCTTCTTAGAGTGATCGTCGCGGCTGGGGCGGTAATCGCGGCTCGTCACGATGCCGAGCAGCTTGCCGCGAGGGGTGCCGTCGTCGGTGACGGGCATCGTGGAGTGGCCGGTCTTCTCCTTGAGGGCGATGACCTGATCCATCGTCATGTCGGGGGTGAGGGTGGAGTCGGACTCGACAAAGCCGGCCTTGTAGTCCTTGACGGCCTTGACCATGGCGGCCTCAGACTCGGGCGTCTGGGAGCCGTAGATGAAGGAGATGCCGCCCTCGGTTGCCAGCGCGATGCCCATGTCGACGCCGGAGACGGACTGCATGATGGCGGAGACCATCGGGATATTGAGGGTGATCTCGGGCTCCTCGCCGCGCTTGAAACGGGTCAGTGGGGTTTTGAGAGAGACGTTGGTTGGGATGCACTCGGAGGAAGAGTACCCAGGAACAAGCAGGTACTCAGAGAAAGTATGGGACTCACCAGGGAAAAACGTTGCCATGTCGCTCCTTCGACTCATTGCTACCGGCTGACCAGACGATCCTCACATCGCCCGTGCCTTTGGCGCCCGATATAAGTGGAAGGTATTGTAGCGCAGGGGCACTGCTACAATGACTGTCGTTGCCAGACTTCAAAGGGTCTGCCCATTCTGGCGCGCCCAAACGGGCCCCTATGCCAACTTCGCGTCATGCGCAAGACGGCCGCACGCCCGCGCTTCGACGCGCGAGATCCCTCCGCCGCCCCACTCCCCGGCACGACCAGGCAGGGCGTCATATGGCCGTCTACCTGGCAGACCACACCGAACTTGGAGGCCCCATGTCGCTTTCCGCACACGCCCGACTCACCATCTCCGACGATACGCGGGACCTGCCCGGCGCGTTCGGGGGCGGGTGCGCGTCGCTGCTCGAAGGAGTTTCCGAAGAAGGCTCCCTGAACAAGGCGGCCAAACGCATGGGAATGGCGTACTCCAAGGCCTGGCGCATCGTTCGAGAGGCGGAGGCGCACCTTGGCTGCGAGCTGCTGGCGCGCGACGGCGCGCGCGGGTCGGCGCTCACCGATGAAGGCGAGCGGGCGCTGCGCGCATACCGCACGCTTCAATCTGAGGTCGACTTACTCGTTCAGCGCCGCCTTCCGGAGCTCTTCTAACGCCAACCGCGCATTCGCGCCACAGGACCGCCCGCGAAATCGCGATAGACCGGCAGCCCACACCTGCGCGCGAGCCTAGATTCCCAAAAATGCCTTGAGCCCGATGAAGATGAGCACCACGCCGCCGGCGACTTCGGCGCGCGGCCCAAAGCGATTCCCCAGCTTTCTCCCGACGGCGAGGACCAGCAGGCAGCACAGCAGCGTGGTCACCCCGATCATCCCGCAATACAGCACGACGTCCTTGCCTTCGGCGGCAAAACTCACGCCCACGACAAACGCGTCGATGGCGGTCGCCACCGCCTCCATGCCAATCATCGCCCAGGTGAGGCGCGAAGCCGGGCACGCCTCGGGCTCTTTGAGCTCATGCAGTGCCTCGACGATCATCTTCCCGCCCACAAACGCGAGGATGACCAAAGACACAACCCCGGCAAATCGCTCGATATACTCGGCCACAAGGGTGCCGCCCAGGTAGCCCAGCACGGGCATGCCCATCTGGAACAGGGCGAACGCGGCGGGCATGCCGAGCTTTTTCGACATGGGCATATCGGGCTCGCAAAGGCTGTTCGACAGCGTGACGGCCATGGCGTCCATAGCGAGGGCGACGCCGAGCACGAAGCTCTCGGCAAGGGCGGCAAACGTGATGGTGGTCATGGATTCCTCCGGCTATTCTGGCAACGTTGAAACGAGAGGGTTCGATTGGCTGCACAACCAGCGCATGGCCTGGTCGAGGTCATCGGCTATCACCAGCGGGTTGTCGAGGCCGGCGAAGATGCGGACCGCATAGCCGGCTGCACCATCGCGCGCATGGAAGCGCGTATTGAATCCCCCGGCGGGGCAGGTGCGTCCACTCAGCCGGCAGCGATCGATGAACTCCCCCGCCGTGACGCCCCAATCCGATGGAAGCTCGAAGTCGACCGCCGGGCCAAATCCGTGCACGAGCGCACGGGCGGCGAGGTCATGATCGGGGTGAGAGGCGAGCCCCGGATACGACACCGAGGCGAGCCCCTCGCAGCACGACAGGTATTCCGCCAGCGCCCGCGCGTGGTCGAAATGGCACTGCATGCGCTCCCCCACAGAGTCCAACCCCGCATCAATCGCCCCGAGGTCCTCCGCTGAGAGCACGTCGGGCGGAATGGCCGGATCGTCTCTCGAGGCGACTGCGACCACCTTGCGCGCGCACGCCCCCGCGGCGACGCGGTCGAGCGCCTCCAACTGCACGTCTGCACCCAAATCGAAGGCGCGGCAACCAAACTGTGAGGGCACCGTGATGTCGACAAACATGCGGCCGCCGGCGGCGTGAACCTCGCCAGCACATGAGCGAATATCGGCCACGCGCAGGCCCGCGCCGCCAACGGCGTCGAGAAGCACGTCGCCCGGCGCCATGACCCCCGCTTGGGAACACACGTCGGTCACATGGTCGGCATAGAGGAACACAGCAGCCTTGGCAGAAACGCCCCGAGCGTACCTCGCCTCAAGCTCATGCTGCGTCGTCATCGCCAACACCGCCTTTCCGTCTTGGTAATCGGAGTGGCAAGTATACTCCAACTTCTTCCATGCAAACGGGCGCCCGTCGGATACGTGTCCGGCGGGCGCCCGTCAAACGTAGCTTACATACCTGCTATGCGCGAGTGTCGATCTCCTCGCGCACCTTGGCGATGAACTCGTCGACGCCCATGGGCACCGTCTCGTTGCTGCGATCGCGCACCGAGATGTTGCCCGCCTCGACCTCCTTCTCGCCGAGGATCAGCATGTACGGAACGCGGTCGGTGCTGCGGGCCTCGCGAATCTTGTAGCCAATCTTCTCGTCGCGGTTGTCGCACACGGCGCGGATGCCGGCGGCCTCGAGCTTGGCCGTCACCTCGTTGGCGTAGTCACGGCTCTTCTCGGAAACCGGCAGGACCTTGACCTGCATCGGAGCGAGCCACACGGGGAACTTGCCGGCAAAGTGCTCGATCAAGATGCCGATGAAGCGCTCGATGGAGCCGAAGCACACGCGATGCAGCATGATAGGGCGCTTCTTCTCTCCGTCGGCGTCGACGTAGGTGAGGTCGAAGTTCTGCGGCATCTGGAAATCGAGCTGCACGGTACCGCACTGCCACGTGCGACCCAGCGAGTCCTCGAGGTGGAAGTCGATCTTGGGGCCGTAGAAGGCGCCGTCGCCCTCATTGACCACGTAATCCATGCCGAGCTTGTCGAGCGCGACCTTGAGGCCCTCCTCAGCGGCGGCCCAATCCTCATCGGAGCCCATGGAGTCCTCGGGACGCGTGGACAGCTCGACGTGATACTTGAAGCCGAACTTCTGGTACACGGAGTCGATCAGGCGCACCACGCCCACGATCTCGTCGGTGAGCTGCTCGGTCGTGACGAACAGGTGCGCGTCGTCCTGGTTGAAGCAACGCACGCGGAACAGGCCGTGCAGGGCGCCGCGGAGCTCATGACGGTGCACCAGGCCGATCTCACCGGCGCGAATGGGCAGCTCGCGGTAGCTGTGCGGCTTGGAACTGTAGACGAGAACACCGCCGGGGCAGTTCATCGGCTTGATGCAGTACTCCTCCTCGTCGATCATGGTGGAGTACATGTTGTCCTTGTAGTGGTCCCAGTGACCGGAGGTGAGCCACAGGCTCTTGTTCATGATCTGCGGCGTGGAGATCTCCACGTAGCCGGCCTTGTGGTGAATCTCGCGCCAGTAGTCGAGCAGCGTGTTCTTGAGGATCATGCCATTGGGCAGGAAGAACGGGAAGCCCGGGGCCTCGTCGCGCATCATGAAGAGGTCCATCTCGCGGCCGATGCGACGGTGATCGCGCTTCTTGGCCTCCTCGAGCATGGTGAGATGCGCCTCGAGCTCGTCCTTGGTGGCAAACGCGGTCCCGTTCACACGGGTGAGCATCTTGTTGGAGGCATCGGCCTTCCAATACGCGCCGGAGACGCCGGTGAGCTTGAAGGCCTTGAGCGCCTTGGTGTAGGTGAGGTGCGGACCGACGCACATGTCGATGTAGTCACCCTGCTGGAAGAAGGTGATCCGAGCGTCTTCGGGCAGGTCGCCGATGTGCTCGACCTTGTACTTTTCGCCGCGCTCCTCCATGAGGGCGATGGCCTCCTCGCGCGGGAGCTCGAACACCTGGAACTTGAGGTTCTCCTTGGTGATCTTCTTCATCTCGGCCTCGATGGCGGGCAGGTCGTCTTCGGAGATGGTCTTGTCGCCGAGGTCAACATCGTAGTAGAAGCCGTTGTCGGTGGCGGGGCCGTAAGCGAAATCCGCCTCTGGATAGAGGCGCAGGATTGCCTGGGCCATGATGTGCGCGGCAGAATGGCGGATGACGTGGAGGGCCTCGTCACCCTCGACCTCGGCCACCGAGCCGTCGTTAAACAGTGCCTTCATATGAATACCTTCCTTATAAGGTGTATTACCTGAGTAACCGTCTTAGTGTACCCGTTTTCACCGAGGTACGCTTGCAAATACAAGCGCACCCGCCATCGATATGCGATGACGGGTGCGAAACGGCGCGCTTCGAGGCGCCCCATGCGTCACATGGGGCGCACATGCGCCTATTGGATGTGAGTTCGGCAGTACGGGCAGACCTTCCAGTGGGCCTCGAGCGGACGCTTGCAGGTGGGGCACACGTTGCGAACCTGCGTGTTGCACACGGGGCACACGATGAAGTCCTTCTCGATGGTGGTGCCACAGTTGGGGCAATTGCCAAAGTGCGCAAGCTGGCGCTCGCGCAGGGCCGTCTCGAGCTCCTGCTCCTCGCGATCGGATGCATACATGCCGGGACGCATAACGAGGTAGGCGATCAGGCCGACAAGCGGAATGAGGGCAACGAGGCCCCAAGCCCAGAAGGCCTGCACGCCGCGACGCTTGGCATCGATGACGACATACACGACGGAGAGCAGATACAGGGCAACGACGAAGGCAATGAAGCCGTAGATGGCGATCATCAGCTGCGGAGACATAAGCTCCTCGATGTACTTGGACATGTAGACATACCTTTCAGCAGGTTTGCGCAGCGGCAAAGCTGACCATAATCGCTGAACATTGTATACCCGAGTGCGAAAACTCGCACCTCACGTCATGTCCTTTGAAAGCCACCGCACGGTAAGAGCACAGCATGCGGGCGAATGACGAGACATGCGCGCCACCCGCCCGCTCACAAGACGTCAGTCCAGGTCCTCACCGTTGGAAGCGATGACCTATCTGGCAGCATCCGCAGCCCTGAACCCTATCTGGCAACATCCCAACGCTGGTCATGCGCAACGTGTCAGCTAAAGGCATGAGCCCTCCACAGGTCGCCGCAATCATTCTCACATTCTCATTTGAATCCCTCCTTCGCCGCCGTACGCTTGCAACATGAAGGCATTTCTTGTTGACATATCGGCATTTCAGATCTGGTTTTGCGACCAAGGGGTTATACGCACGAGCAACCCACTTGAACTCGTCAAAGACTATCGCTTTGCCACGTCCAGCCGCGCTGAGCTGCCCCTCGAACAAATTGGCAGGCTCGGTCTCCGCGGACAGATACACGTTGCCGTTCCAAACCATGTGAGGCGTCATCATCAGGCTGGCATAACCGCACACGTAATCAGCTCCCCCACCACGTATTCCTTCGTGCGACTCAGCAAGGACGTATACGTGGAATCCCCTGAGGCGACCCTCGTTCGCATGGCAAGCCATCTCAATCGGGGCGAGCTGGCAGTCATGATTAATCAGCTCTTGAGCTGCTATCGCATATGCAAGGGCGTCATCGTGAAAGCACGGCCCCTATCAACAAAGACTCAGCTGCTGGAGCAGCTGGACCGGTTCAAAGGCAAGCGCGGAGCCAAAAAAGCGCGAAGAGCACTCACGTACGCTGTCGCCGAAACGGCCTCGCCCGCAGAAGCGAAGGTGGCGGCCCTGTTAACCCTTCCCGCTCGATGGGGTGGAAAGGGCCTTCCCTTGCCCGAGGCAAATGCGGAAATCGTGCTCACCGCCCCCGGGACACACGCGACGACAAAGGCAGCAAACACCGATCCAACTCAAAAGCGCACCACAAAAGAAAATGGCGACCAGATCAAGCGATACGCCGATTATCTTTGGAAGGCATGGAAGCTCATCCTCGAATACGAAAGCGATGCATTCCACGCGTCATCAGAAAAGCTCGGGGCGGACAGCGCCCGCAGGGCCGAACTGCAGCGGGAGGGCTACACCGTGGTTACACTCACCAATCGACAGCTCTCCAATACTGAAGAGTTTTCCATCGTTGTCGACACGCTTCTTAAAAAAATGGGAAGGCCGGATAAAACCGCGCAAGTTGAAAACTACGATACAACCGAAAGCGAGCTCCGTCGCCAGGTATTCTCCTACGACCCTCTGCTCGTCGGAATTGGCTGACGCACCCTTCGAAACAACCGCTCGAATCAACGCCGCGCCTTAATCGCCATGGTGACATATGGCACCGATGCAACCCGACTCTTGGGAAAAGCACGCTGAAAGGCGGCCGTCTGGCCGCTGCCCCAGTAAGATCATGGACGGGAGGTGAAATCGCCGCGAGAGTTAACTCTCGAAGAACCATACACCGCAAATGCGGAGTTTTATTCCGCGAAAGTCAACTCTCGCGGAAGGGAACCTCGAAGCCCACCCCCCCCCGCAGCAATCGAGGCCACCACGCACGCCGCCCATGCCGAACACTGCCCATGTGATAGGACGAGACCACCGTCCGTGTGATAGGACGAGACCACGCCGTTGGCGGTGACTTCGATACGTTCGACCGATTGGGTGTGGCGACGAAAAGCGACAGGCGTAGCATTGGTTATTGACACTTTGTCTATAAGCTCCGCCCCACTGGCGCCCGATCATCTGCGGCGCGTTGGGGCGGCATCGACAGGAGCAGCACATGACACAAAGCTACGACATCGTCATCGTGGGCGCGGGGATCACCGGCTGCGCCATCGCGCGGCAACTCGCCCGCTACACCCCCTCCATCTGCGTCGTCGAAGCTGACAACGACATCGCCCTCGGGGCGTCAAAAGCCAACGGCGGTCTCGTGCATGCGGGGTACGACCCCGCCCCCGGAACCGTAAAAGCCCAGGTGAATGCCCGTGGATGCGAGCTGTACTCACAGTGGTCCGACGAGCTCGGGTTTCTGTTCCGCCGCACGGGCTCTATGGTCCTCGGGTTCTCCGACGAGGAGCGCGCGACCTTGGAGCGCCTTATGGCGAACGGCCTCGCAAACGGCGTCCCCAAGCTCGAGATTGTCGACGCCCCACGCATCCACGAGCTCGAGCCACGTGCAAACGAGCAGGCGACGTGCGCCCTGTGGTGCCCCTCAACCGGATACGTCGACCCGTTTGACGTCGCCATCGCATGCGCCGAAAACGCCGCGGCAAACGGCGTGACGTTCCTCAGGAACGCCCCCGTGCAGGCAATCGACAGCCTCATGGGCAGCGCGCCTATGCTCAAGGGGACGGGCTCCCTGTCCGACCAACCCGAGCACTTCGCCGTCCACACCGAGCGGGGAACCGTTCGCTGCCGCGTCCTCATCAATGCCGCGGGCAACGGGGCGGCGGACATCTCGCGCATGGCGGGAGCCGAGGAATTCCGCATCGTGTGGCGTCAGGGCAACATCGCCGTGCTCGACAAGGAACCGCGGGCGCTCATGCCGCTCTACCCCGTTCCCACCCCCATCTCCAAAGGCGTCATCGTCACCGGGACCGTGCACAACAACACGGTCATCACGGCGACGGCGGCGCTGCGTGACCCCGGCGACGTCGACACCTACGCCGCCGACGTCGACGCCCTGCTACGCGGGGCTCGTAAGCTCGTGCCCGACCTCGACACGCGCCGCATCGTCCGCACCTTCGCGGGCGGGCGCGCGGTCATCGAAGGACTCAACGACTTCATGATCGGCCCCTCCGCCAAGGTTGCGGGGCTCTTCCACGCCGCCGGCATCCAGTCCCCCGGCGTCGCCAGCGCACCTGCCGTCGCCGAGCTCATGGACCGCATGCTCCATGAGGCGGGGCTCCCCCTTTCCGAGCGGCCCGACTGGCAACCGCGCCGCGACGCGCCCACAGACTTCGACCTCTCGCCCACCGAGCGGCAAAACGAGCTCATCGAAGCCGACCCCGCATGGGGCCGCATCGTGTGCCGCTGCGAAACCGTTCCCGAGGCGGAAATCGTGGCGGCCATCCACCGCACACCAGGCGCCGTCTCGGTCGAGGGCGTCAAGCGGCGGTGCCGCGCGGGCATGGGACGCTGCCAGAGCGGCTTTTGCCAAAGCCGTGTGCTGCGCATCCTCGCGCGGGAGCTTGGTTGCGAGCCAAGCGAGGTGCTTCTCGAGGATACGGGCTCATGGATTGTCGACGGCATGCTCAAGGAGGGCCGATAGATGAACACCATCCATACGCGCGACGTTGACGTCGTGGTGATAGGCGGAGGCCCGGCCGGCATGGGTGCCGCGCTTTCCGCGCGCGCGGCAGGCGCGAGCGTCACCATCGTCGAACGCAACGAGCATCTCGGCGGCATCCTGCGCCAGTGCATTCACCCCGGCTTTGGCCTCACCCACTTTAAAGAGGAGCTGACGGGCCCGGAGTACGCGCAGCGATTCATACATCTGGTCGAGCAGGCAGACATTGAGGTCATGCTGAGCAGCATGGTCCTCGCCATCGATGGACACACCGAGGGCGATGCGGGCGCGGCCGAGCAAGAACGCGCCGAGCCGCCCGCAGGGCACTCCGTCACCGTCATGACCGAAGCCGGCATGGTCAACCTCACATGCCGCTCCGTCGTCCTCGCCATGGGGTGCCGCGAACGCACGCGCTCCGAAATCAAGATCCCCGGCAGCCGTCCCGCAGGCGTCTTCACGGCCGGGCTCGCGCAGCGCTACATCAACATCGAGAACCTGCGGCCGGGTCACCGCGTGGTCATCCTCGGGTCGGGCGATATCGGGCTCATCATGGCTCGCCGCTGCGCGCTTGAAGGGCTTGAGGTCGAGGGCGTGTACGAACTCATGCCGTACGCAAACGGCCTGCACCGCAACGTGAAGAACTGCCTTGAGGATTTCGGCATCCCCCTGCACCTCTCCACCACCGTCACGCGCGTGATCGGCCAGGGGCGCGTCGAGGCCGTGGAAGTCTCGGAAGTCGATACGGAGCTCTGCCCCATCCCCGGGACCGAGCGCGTGATTCCCTGCGACGCCCTGCTCCTCTCGGTCGGCCTCATCCCCGAAAACGAAATCGCGTCCCGCGCCGGCGTCGAGCTTGATCCTCGCACACGCGGCGCCCGGGTGGACCAAGACCTTCAGACGTCCGTGCCGGGCATTTTCTCCTGTGGAAACGTGCTGCACGTCCACGACCTCGCCGACAACGTGACCGCGGAGGCCGAGCACGCGGGTGCCGCAGCGGCAGCTTGGGCGAAAACAGACGGCGCCGCAAGCGCAACACCCGACGAGACGAAGCGCGACATCGTCATCGGTGCATCCGGCCTCGCCGGCTACGTCGTTCCCTCGCGCATGACGCGCGCCGTCGTCACCAAGCTGTTCTTCCGCGTGAAGCGACCCGTTGAACACGCCAGGCTTGTCATCCGCTCAGGCGAGGTCGAGGTCTTTGCCGGCAAGCCGCGCGCCTTCAAACCGAGCATCATGGAGTCGGCGCCCCTCACCCCGAAGATGCTCGAGCGCGCGGGCGAAGAGCTCACCCTATCCGTTGAACCTGTCGAGGAGATGTAGACCATGGAAGAGTTGAACGCACCTCTCGATGTGGCCGCAACCGAGACGCTCCACTTTCACTGCACCACATGCCCATCTGAGTGCTCGCTCACCGTGGAGGTTGCGCAGCTCCACGGTGGGACACGTGTGGCGGTGGCAGTTCGGGGCAACCGCTGCCCGCGCGGGCGTGTGTTTGCCGAGCAGGAGATCACCTGCCCCATGCGCATCCTGGCGACCACCGTCGTCGTGCACGATGGCGACGAGTGCCTGCTCCCCGTGCGCACCACACAGGCCATCCCCCGCGAGCTCCACATGCAAGCGATGGAGATCGTGCGGCGCACCTCCGTTGTGGCCCCCATCACCATGGGGGACGTTGTCGTGCGCGACATCTTGGGCACAGGCGTCGACCTCGTCGCCAGCATGGACGTCGCCTGCGTCGACTCCGTGGCGCGTCTATGATTAAACCCTTAAGCTCAACTTTAAGGTGAGACTTGAACTATACTGAACCCTGTTCGCAAATGAAGGTGGTTCATTCATGAGTCTCAATCTGTGTCGCATCCCCCGCCGTCACGCGTTGCACCTTGCGTGCACGATCGGCCTTTCCGGCGCCCTGATCGTTGGCGGAGCGGTGCCCGCACTCACTATCGCTCCCGCAACCGCACACGCCGCAAGCGCGCAGACCCTGTCGGAGCTGCGCGCGTTGCAGTCGGAGGTGTCTGGAGCGGCGAGCACGTATGCCGAGGCGATGGCCAAGGCAAACGAGCTCAACGAGCAGGTGTCCACCATCGCGGACGAGATTCTCCATATCGAGGAGGACCTGCTACCCGAGCGGCAACAGCGGGCCGCCAGCGCGGCGAGCGACCTCTACAAGACGCACACCTCGAGCGGCGGGGCCATCGGCCTGCTGCTCAACGCGTCGTCGTTCGCCGACTTCATCAACCTCACCAAGTACCTTGGCACCGTGCAGGACGCCAACGTGGCGGCACTCAACGAGCTCAACCAACTCGAAGACGAGCTCAACGGCAAGCTGAAGGACCTGAGCCAGGCCAAGGACCAGGCAGACGCCGAGCTCGCCCGCGCGCAGGCGGCCCTGGGCCAGGCCCAAAGCGCCGCGGCGCAGCTGCAGGCGAAGGCGAATGCCGAGGACGCCGAGGAGGCGGAGATCGCGCGCAAGGCTGCCGAGGAGGCTCAGCGTCTCGATGAGCAGCAGCAAGAGCACCAGGGCGGCACCGGGCAGGCTCCTGAGCAGGGCAACCAATCCGGGTCTTCGGGCGATTCCTCCAATCAAGGATCTGGATCCGGCCAGAACAACAACTCGGGAACGGGCGGCAATCAGGGCGGCCAGAATCAAGGCGGAAGCGCGGGCGAATCCGCGGGCGCCTGGAAAACCGGCGTCGCCTCGTATTACGGCATTGGCGACGGTTTCATGGGCGGGACCACCGCAAACGGCGAGAAGGTCACCGAGACCTCCATGGGCATCGCCATGCTCAACGTTCCGTTTGGCACCCGAGTCGAGATCCGCTACGGCGGCCGCTCCGTCATCGCCTACGTAAACGACCGCGGTCCCTATGCGCACGGGCGCGTCATCGACATGCAGCCCGCCGTCGCACGCGCGTTGAACTTCCTGAGCGTGGGCGTGGGAACGGTGCAGTACCGATTCCTATAAGAATCTGAGTTTTGCTGCAGGCCCGCCCGCTCCACCTGCAACATGCGGTGCCGCTATTGCTTTTACGCCGATGTGGCGGAGCATCGTCAAACCGCGAATCACGGGGTGATGGACAACGCGACCATCCAGGCGGTGGTCGATCGGGCCTTTGCCCTCGGGGCCGACGCGGAAGTGACCTTCGCCTTCCAAGGCGGCGAGCCCACCTGCGCTGGCCTCGACTTCTTTCGCGCCTTCTGCGCTTACGTCGATGAGCATCGCACGCAGCAGACGGTGCATCTGGCAATCCAGACAAACGGCAACGTCATCGACGACACCTGGGCGGCTTTCTTGGCGGAGCACCACTTCCTTGTGGGCGTATCCATCGACGGGTACCCTGAGATGCACGACTGGCTGCGGCCTGACGCCCGCGGCGTGGGCACGATGGCACGCGTGCTCGACGCCGTCGCGGCACTGCGGCGCGCGGGTGTCAATTTCAACATCCTCACCGTCCTCACCGACCAGCTCGCGCACCATCCGCAAAAACTGTATCGCTTCTACAAGCAGCACAAATTCGATTTCGTACAGCTCATCCCCTGCTTGCCGGGGCTCGACGAGGAAAGCGACGAGTACTCCCTCGAACCCGAGAGCTTCGCGAGCTTCTACAAGACGTTTTTCCGCCTATGGCTTGAGGATTTCAAGCGCGGTGACCGCATGAGCGTGACGCTCTTCGACAACGTCATCCCGCCTTTTGCGGGCATGTACCCGCAGCAATGCGGCATGCTGGGGTCTTGTGCCCCGCAGTTTGTCGTGGAGGGCAACGGCGATGTGTACCCCTGCGATTTCTACGTGCTCGACCGCTACCGCCTGGGCAACATCCGCGACGACTCGCTGGAATCCATGGCGACCTGCGACGCGCTCCGCGCTTTCCTCGCCGAGCCCCGCCGCGACTGCACGCAGTGCGTGACCTGCCCCTTTGAGCGCATCTGCCATAAGAACTGCAAGCGCCTGAACACCTGTTACTACCGGGAAGACTACTGTGGGTACCGCGACTTCCTCGAGTACGCCGCACCCGACATGATGGCCATCGCGAGAATGCTGCGGTAGCGGGCTGTCGCCGCATGCGCAAACATCGTCACACCCACCGCCCGGATACAACAACGGGCTCGTCTCGAAAAGGAGACGAGCCCGATTTTTTGGATGCGCGATGGACGCGAGCCCTACACCAGGCCGGTGTACTTGGCGATGTTGTAGACGTTGATGAGAATGATGACCACCATCAACCCGATGAACAGCTTGTCGACGCGCTTGGCGTCAATGTGCTTGTTCACCGAGCGGCCCGCGATGCCGCCAAGGATGCCGCAGGTAACCATTCCGGCGATGAGGCCGATGCTGATGCTCGCGAGATCCATGGTGAGCACGCTGCGGATGGTATTTGCGGCCTGCGAGAACAAGATGATGTAGAGGGAGTTCTGCGCCGCCTCCTTCGTCTCCATGCTAAAGAAGTAGTAGAGCACCACCAGATTGATGGGGCCGCCGCCGATGCCGAGGAAGCTCGACATGATGCCGAGGAACAGGCCGATGACTGCGCAGGCGACTGCGCTCGTGACCTGCTTGGTGGCGACCTTGTCTTTGTTGATGGTGTAGATGAGCGTGCCGAAGGTGATGACCATGAGGACCGCGGCCTGAACCGCGCCGGCGGTGTTGGGCGTGGCGAACAGGCCCTCGACCAAGCTGAAGAGATCCTTGCCCACCAGGCCGCCGATCGCCGCGCCGATGGCGAGCGGCGTTGCCGCCTTGAAGTCGATCTGCGAGGCACCCGAGATGCGCGAACGCAGCACCGAGTAGGTCGTCATGGACAGCACCGTGCAGCCCGAGAGGAAGTTGATGGTCGAGACCGGCAAGACACCCAAGGCGTCGAGAACCGGTTTGATGATGACGCCGCCGCCGATGCCGCAAATCGCCCCGATGACCGACGAGAAGAAACAGACGGCGAAGACCGGGATAAACACAAGCAGCATCTAATACCTCCGGACACATATACGAACATTTCGCACATTATCGCACAGTGCTTGATGATACCACTCCGCAAGCGATGTGGCAGCGGCGTTCGGCGTGGATTCCGTTGCGCGGTGCGACCTGCACGCCGTCCTAACCGCGCAGAAGCCCCGCAACCTCACCGGCAAGCGTGATGGTCCCCGCCGCGATAAGGGACATCTCAGCGTCTGAACACCATGCGAGAGCAGTGGAAACGCTGTCGAACACCGCGAGTATGTCCTCGCCGTCCCGGCCGAGCTCGGCCAGCTTGGCGCAAATCAACCCACAGAGCTCGCGAGCCGGCATCGCGCGGTCGCTCGCCGTCCTAGTGACGACGAAGCGAGGAAACGCCGGCACGAGCACATCCACGATGCCGGCGACGTCCTTGTCGCACAGGGCGGCGACGAGAAGCGTGGGGCGGGCGGCGATGCAGGGCTCGACTTCATCGAGGGCGTGGACAAAATTCTCGCAGCTCTGAGGATTGTGGCAGGCGTCGACAAGCACCAAGGGCTCGACGCGTACGACGTCGAAGCGCCCTGGGACCGGGCAGGTATCGAGGCTTTGCTCGAGCGCGGCGGCGTCGAGCGCGCGACCCAGATAGCCCTCTGCGAGCGCGATGGCGCACGCGGCGTTCTGGGGCTGATACGCGGGCTTTCGCATCTGGACGCTATACGTGGCGCGACCGGTGTGGGTGCGAAACGATACGGCGCCGCCGATGCGATCTGGCTCGGTGAGCGTCTCGTGCGAGACGACCCACGGCGTCACGCCACATGCAGCGCAACGCTCGTCCATGACGTGCTGCACGGAAGCCTCGTGCGTCCCCTCCCCCAGCACGACGATGCGCCCGGGCTTGATGACGGCGGCCTTCTCACCTGCGATGGCCTCAAGCGTGTCGCCCAAGATGCGCGTATGATCGAGGCCGATACCCGTGATGGCAACGGCCACGGGGTCGGTCGCGCTGGTGGCGTCCCAGCGACCGCCAAGCCCCACCTCAAGCACCGCCACATCTACGCCACGCTCGGCGAACACCACCATGGCCGCTACGGTGAGCAGGTCGAACGGCGTGATGGTGTAGGCAGGCTCCCCCGCCGCCTCCCGGCGCGCGTTCACTCGGCGGCCTGACTCGGCCGCGACGGAGACGCCGTGGGCGAACTCCGCAGGCGAGACGACCCGCCCGTCGACCTCCATGCGCTCCTCGTAGCGAACGAGCTGCGGAGACGTGTACAGCGCGACGCGCTTGCCCTCCCCACGCAGAATCGCAGCGGTGAATCGCGTGGTGGACGTCTTTCCGTTGGTGCCCGCCACCTGGATGCAATCGAAGTGCTCGTCGGGCCGCTCGAGCTCGTCGAGCATATCCACCACCGTCTCGAGCAGCGGACCGGCATCGCCGGAGATCTTGCCCGTGTCGGCGGCGATGGACACCGCGTCTTCATAGGTCAGCTCGGCAACCTCAAATGGAACGGTATATGACCCCTCGCGCTTCATCGAAGCCTCCTCATCTCGGCCCTCGTGCCTACCATGCGCCCATTTCCCCGCGCGTATCGTCAGCACGAACCCCGCCGCATCGGCTGCAGCGGGGTTCGTGCGTTTCGATCGGACGCTTACGCGAAATCGACCAGCTGAGTCTTAATCGCGGCGATCGTTTCGACGAGTTCGGCGGCGCGCTCGCGCTTCTTGGACACGACCTCCGGAGCCGCCTTGGCGACAAAGCCCTCGTTGCCAAGCATGCGCTCGGCACCCGCAAGCTCCTTCTCAGCCGCGGCGAGTTCCTTTTCCAGGCGCGCCTTCTCGGCGTCGAAGTCGACGAGGTCGCCCACGACGACATATGCGTCGAAGTCGGGGCCGGCGATGGCGATGGAGGCCTCGGGCTTCACGAACTCCTCGGACGAGAAGACCCCGAGCTCGCTGACGTTGGCAAGGCCGCGGATGAAGTCGGCCATGCCGAGAATGACCTCGGCCACCTCGGGCGTGGCGGCCTTGACCTCACAGGGCAGCTCCTGCTTGGGCGAGATGCGGTAGCGGGCGCGCGTGGAGCGGACGTCGGAGACGAGGGCACGGGCGAGCTCGAAGGTGCGCTCGGCGGGCTCGTCGATGAAGCGGGCAAGCGAGGACGGCTCGGGCCATGCGGCGACCATGAGCGCCTCGGCGCGCTTGTAGGTGCCGTCCTCGGCCATATCGAGCCAGCTGGTGGGCATCTGATCCCAAATGGCCTCGGTCACGAACGGCATAAGAGGATGCATGAGGCGCAGGGACGCATCGAGGACGAATATGAGGTTGCGCTGGGCCTGCAGGCGGGACGCGTCGTCCTTGAGACGGGTCTTGGTGACCTCGATGTACCAGTCGCACACCTCGTTCCAGAAGAAGTTCTGGACACCGCGCGCCATCTCACCGAAGGTGTAGCGCTCGATGCCGCCGGTGACGGCCTGGGATGCCTTGGCGAGGCGGCTGAACATCCAAGCGTCGGCCGCGGTCTCGGCGATGGGCTCACCGGGCGTGTAGCCATCCATGTTCATGAGCAGGAAGCGGCTCGCGTTCCAGATCTTGGTGACGAAGGAGCGCGCCTGCTCGGTGCGAGCGGAGCCCTTGAGCTTCTTCGTCTTCTTGTCGATGTCGGCGTCGAACTTGACGTCCTGATTGTTGGTGCACAGCGTGAGCAGGTTGAAGCGCATGGCGTCCGCGCCGTACATGTCGATGAGCTCCATCGGATCGACGCCGTTGCCCTTGGACTTGGACATGCGGCTGCCGTCCTTGGCGAGGATCGTGGGGTAGATCACCACATCCTGGAAGGGGATCTCGTCGAGGAAGTACAGCGAGCTCATGACCATGCGGGCGACCCACAGCGCGATGATGTCGCGCGCCGTGACGAGCGCCGTGGTGGGGTGATGCCCCTCGAGCTGCTCGGGGTGCTGCGGCCACCCTTGTGTGGCAAACGTCCACAGCTGGGAGGAGAACCAGGTATCGAGCACGTTGTCGTCCTGATGCACGTGGGTGCCGCCGCACTTGGGGCAGACGGTGACGTCGTCCATGCAGGCGTCTTCCCAGCCGCACTCCCCGCAGTAGAACACGGGGATGCGATGGCCCCACCACAGCTGACGGGAGATGCACCAGTCTTTGAGGTTCTCCATCCAGGTGATGTAGGTGTCGGTCCAGCGGGCGGGGTGGAAGGTCACGCGACCATCCTGGACGGCCTTGAGGGCGGGCTCCTTCAGCTTGTCGACGGCGACGAACCACTGCTCGGACAGCCAGGGCTCGAGCGTGTTGTCGCAGCGGTAGCAATGCATGACGGAGTGGTCGTGCTTGTCCACGTGGTCGAGCAGGTCGTGCTCCTCAAACCACGCCAGCACGGCCTCACGGCACTCGTCGCGGGTCATGCCCGTGAACTCGCCGTAGCCCTCGACGACGACGGCGTGCTCGTCGAAGATGTTGATCTTTTCGAGGCCATGCGCCTCGCCCATCGCGTAGTCGTTAGGATCGTGCGCCGGCGTGACCTTGACGAAGCCGGAGCCGAAGTTGGGGTCGACATGCCAATCGTCGAAGATGGGGATCTCGCGGTCGACAATGGGCAGGCGGACGGTCTTGCCCACGAAGGCCGCCTTCTCGGGATCCTTGCTGGACACGGCGATGCCCGTGTCGCCGAGCATGGTCTCGGGGCGCGTGGTGGCCACAACGATGTAGTCCTGGCCGTTCACCGGCTCGGTGAGCGGGTAGCGCAGGTGCCACAGGCTGCCCTCTTCATCCTTGTATTCGGCCTCATCGTCGGAGATGGCGGTGGTGCAGTTGGGGCACCAGTTGACGATACGCTTGCCGCGGTAGATCAGGCCGTCGTGGTACCAGTCGCAAAAGACGCGGCGGACGGCCTCGGCGTACTCGTCATCCATGGTGAAGCGCTCGCCGTCGAAGTCAACGGAGCACCCCATGCGCTTGATCTGCTCGACGATGGTGCCGCCGTACTCGTGCGTCCAGTCCCAGCACGCGTCGATGAACTTCTCGCGACCGATTTCCAGGCGCGAGATGCCCTCGCTCTTGAGCTTCTTGTCGACCTTGGTCTGCGTGGCGATGCCCGCGTGGTCGGTGCCGAGAATCCAGCGCGTGGAGCGGCCGCGCATGCGGGCCATACGCACGATGGTGTCTTGGATGGAATCGTCGGTGGCATGACCCATATGCAGGATGCCCGTGACGTTGGGGGGCGGGATGGTGACGGTGCAGTCGCCCACGCCGGGGCGGCGCTTGTAGTAGCCCCCATCGAGCCATTTCTGCAGTATTTCCGGCTCGTTGACCGCCGGATCATAGTTCTTGGGCATCTCTTCTGCCATACGAATACTCCCGAAGAGTCGAAGTTTGCGTAATTGCCCAACAGCATAGCATGTGCAACGTGGAATTTGGGGACGGGTGCAGGATTGCTCATTTGTGCCAATGTGCAATGTGGGGACGGGTGCAAAATTGCACATTCGCAGCAGCGGGCAGCGAACGTCGCGCGAAAAAGCTGCCCGAGGGCGATCTATCGTTCCCCGCTCTAGGTATACATGGTGTATGCGCGTATACGGATTAAGGAGGCGACGAGGGTACATGACCACCTCAATCGTATCGGGACGCGTTGATTCCGCCATCAATCAACGCGCAAACAGCTACATGCATGCAGCTGGGCTAACGGTGAGCGACGTAATCGGGATGCTATGGAATTGCATTGCCAAAAACAAACAAGCCCAGGTTTTTGACGCAGGCCGAAACCCAAGAGGCGGATTCCCTCACACAGTTTTTTGAGTTTTGCGACTCCCTTGAACCGCTTCCAAACACCGAATGGATTTCGAACATTGATGACGAGCAGATGATGCAGCTCATCACGGACCATTTGGAAAACAAATATGCCTAGCACTCAAACTCGCCGGAGAAACTTCAACACCAAGCGCATCCTGTTTGACACCAATATCCTCATCGATATCGTCGACTCTGCACGTCCAGGCAGCCAGAAACGACGCAGAACGGTAAACGCCGCGCCCAAGGGTATACCCCAGGCGCGGCGACGCACATATCAGTATGTATCCGACGGTTAATCCAAGTCGATATCAGACCCAGCGTAGATGCGACGGGGCTGCTCCTCGCCGCGCGCCGCGGCCGCGGTCACGACAACTTGGCACACGCCCGACTCGCTCGGCAGGTCGAACATCGTCTGCTGGAGCAGCTCCTCGCAGATGCTGCGAAGACCGCGAGCGCCCGTCTTGCGAGCGAGCGCCTTCTTGGCGATCTCGTGCAAGGCCTCCGGCTCAAAGACCAACTCGACATCTTCCAGAGCGAACATGCGGCGGTACTGCTTGACGACGGCGTTTTTGGGCTCGGTCAAAATGCCAACGAGGTCGTCCTCGGACAGGGCCTGCGTCTGCGTGATGACCGGCGTACGGCCAATGAACTCGGGGATCATGCCGAAGTTGTTGAGGTCCTCAGGCAGAACCTGCTTAAGCAAGACGTTCTCATCCTTGGACGTCGGGCCGGCGATCTCGGAGTTGAAGCCGATGCCCTGATTGCCCACGCGGTCGGAGATGATCTTGTCGAGGCCAACAAACGCGCCACCGCAAATGAACAGGATGTTCGTAGTGTCAATCTGCAAGAGCTCCTGCTGAGGATGCTTACGGCCGCCCGTAGGCGGAACGCTCGCCACCGTGCCCTCAAGGATCTTGAGGAGCGCCTGCTGCACGCCCTCGCCGGAGACATCGCGCGTGATGGAGAGGTTCTCGGCCTTGCGTGCGATCTTGTCGATTTCGTCGACGTAGATGATGCCGATCTGGGCGCGGTCGATGTCGCCGTCGGCGGCGGTGATGAGCTTGAGCAGGATGTTCTCGACGTCCTCGCCCACGTAGCCGGCCTCAGTGAGGGCGGTTGCATCGGCGATGGCAAACGGGACCTCAAGAATGCGGGCCAGCGTTTGCGCCAGCAGCGTCTTGCCCGTGCCCGTGGGACCGAGCAGCAAGATATTGCTCTTTGCGAGCTCGACATCCTCGTCAAACACCTCGGCAGCATGGGCGCCGCGCTGGGCGTCGGGCCCGTCACCCTCGAGGACGCGACGATAGTGGTTGTAAACCGCGACGGACATCGCGCGCTTGGCGTCCTCCTGACCCATCACGTACTGGGACAGGGCGTCGTAGATCTCGTGCGGCGTGGGCACGCGCGTAATGAGCTTCGAAGCCGTCTCGCGCATGGTGGGCGCAGGGGCCTCGGCCTCAAGCTCGGCCTCCCCCTCCTGCGAGGCATAGGCGGCACCAAACGCGCGCATCATCTCGTCCTGGGCAAACGACTGCTCCAGGATCTCGTTGCACGCCTCGACACATTCATCGCAGATGAACATGCCGTCGTGGCCGCGCACGAGCTTGCGAACCTGATCTTGCGTCTTGCCACAAAATGAGCAGCGAACCGGAGCCTCGCCGTCATGCCCCGGCGTGCGGTCGAAATCGGAGCCCGCCATTAGCGCTCGCTCCCAGAGTCGTTGCGGGAGGTTACGATGCGGTCGATCAGGCCGTACTCGAGCGCCTGGTCGGCGCGCAGGTAGTGGTCGCGCTCGGTGTCCTGCTCGACCTGCTCGAACGGCTTGCCGGTGCAATCGGCCAGGATGTGGTTGAGCGTGGTGCGCGTCTCGCGGATCTCGCGCGCGGCGATCTCGATCTCGGTCTGCTGGCCCTGGGCGCCGCCGCTGGGCTGATGGATCATGATCTTGGAGTGCGGCAGGCAGAAACGCTTGCCCTTGGCGCCCGCTGCGAGCAGCACGGCTGCCATGGACGCGGCCATGCCCACGCAGATGGTGGAAACATCGGGCTTGATGTAGTTCATGGTATCGAGGATGGCGAGACCGGAGTACACCTCGCCACCGGGAGAGTTGATGTAAAGCGAAATGTCCTTCTCGGCATCCTGGCTCTCGAGATGGAGTAGCTGCGCGATCACCAGGTTGGCGGTCACGGAGTTGACCTCCTCACCCAAAAACACGATGCGGTCGTTGAGCAGTCGGGAATAAATGTCGTAGCTGCGCTCACCACGCGGAGTCTGCTCGATGACATAGGGCACGAGCGCGGAATCGATGCGGTGAATCATATGGCCCCTTTCGTTGGGAAGGCGCCGGGAAGCCGGCACATAAGCAAAAATTGACTGGCCAAAGAGCGAAATGCCACTCGATAAACACGTACGGTGCCCTATCTCGACCTAGCGCGATGGGACACCGTACAAACATCAGCCGTTCAGGCGTTTATGATACACGTTTTCGCAGACATACGTCGGCTGCGGCAAACGCGTAGAGGCCATCTACTCAGCCTTGACCTCGGCGGCGCGAGCGGCCTCGTCGACCTCGGTGACCTTGGCATTCTCGACCAGCCAGTCGACAGCCTTGGAGCGACGGATGGAGTCGCGGATGGCAGGCATGCGACCCTCGGCGAGGAACTGGGCCTTGGAGGCCTCGATGTTCTCGACGCCGGCGCGGTCGAACTCGCCGTCGACGTCCTCGTCGGTGGCCTCGACCTTGAGCTCGCGAGCGAGTGCGTCGAGGGCGAGGGACTCACGGGCGACGTCGTTGGCCTGACGGTGCAGGTCGGCGATGAAATCCTCGGAGCTGATGCGGTTGGCCTGCAGCCAGCCGTCGAGGCTCATGCCGCGGGCGGACAGGCTCTGGAGGAAGTTCTGGCCAAGCTCCTGGAAGACGGACTGCTCGTAGTCCTCGTCCATCTCATCGAGCTGGAGACGCTCGGCGAGCGCGGCGACGGCGCGGTTCTCCTTGAGCTGGGGAAGCTGGGAGCCCTTCTCGGACTCGATCTCGAGCTTCACGGCGTCACGCATGGCGTCGATGCCGTCGAAGCCGAAGTTGGTCTTTGCGAACTCGTCGGTGAGCTCGGGGAGCTTGCGCTCCTTGATGCCCTTGACGGTGACCTCGACGGAAGCCTCCTCGGCACCCTCGACCTCGGGGGTCCAGGAGATGGTCTTGGTCTCGTCGACGTTCATGCCGAGCAGGCCCTCGTCGAACTCCTTGGGAAGGTTGCCCGAACCCATGGCGATCATGCGGCCCTCACCAGCGAGAGCCTCGGCGCCGGCAACGTTCTTGATGTCGACGGTGACGTAGTCGGAGCCCTCGATGGCACGCTCGACGTCCTCGAAGGTGGCGTGATAGCCCATCAGCATCTCGACCTGCTGGTCAATCTCGGCCTCGGTGACCTCCGCCGGGGGCATCTCGATCTCGACGGCGTCGTAGGAAGACAGCTCGGGAGCGGGACGAAGCGTGAATTCAACGGTGTAGGTGTAGTCGGTACCGTCGGCGCACAGGTCGATCTCCTGGTAATCGCCCTCCTTGACGGGGACGATGTCGAGCTCGTTGAGGACGGCGCCCTCGTTAGCGCCGATGAGCTCGTTGGTGGCCTGAGCGAGCATGGCGTCCTTGCCCAGAGCGGAGTCGATCACGGGACGGGGGGCCTTGCCGGCACGGAAGCCGGGGAAGCGATACTTCTTGGCAGCCTCCTTGTAGGCCTTCTTGATGGCAGCGTCGACGTCGGCGGCGGCGATGGTGACCGTCGCGGTGAGCTTGGCGTCCTTCACGTCAGAAGTGATGTTCAACGTTCCTCCTCTGGTACACGCCCGGCATTGGTACGGGCGCCGGGGCCCCTTGATAACCTTGTTGTTGTACCTGGTGCGGGCGAAAGGACTCGAACCTTCACGGGAAGCCCACTGGAACCTAAATCCAGCGCGTCTACCAATTCCGCCACGCCCGCAGCTGGTCACACAGGCGAACATAATAGCAAAAAGCGCGCACCTGCGCGTTGGCGCCTGCGGAAGCGTGAAAAACCCGCACGACTGCTGCACATACGCCACTCACCGACCGGACCCTACCGCTCCCGTTTGTCGCAATCGCTCGCATCTCGCAGCCCTCTTCCCTTTCGAGGTATGCTCATTCATACGTTCCATGTATGTCTCCCTTATCTCGTCCTGGGCATTCGAACCTGCTCAGAAAGGAGGGTGACATGACTCATGGAGCTCACCCGATAGTCATCAGGGGGCAGACGGCCCTTCGCGCCACTCGCTGGGAGCGGCGGGTCCACGGATGCCTGACATGGGACGCCGTGGATGCCGATGAGCAGGAGCGCGTCTTTCGCCAAGCAACCTGCCTGGCGTCGTTCATCGATTTCGAAGAGCTGGGGCGGCTCGGCATTTTGCAGGACGACGAGGTCCTGGAAATCGCAGTTTCCCCCGGTGCCAAGCGAAACAGATGCGCCCGTGTTTCCGTACGGCACATCACGCATCTCGGGCACGACGCCATCATGCGCATACGGGCCAATATATACATTTTGTCCCCCGTCGCCCTCGTTCTCGACCTCGCGCGCGAGCATACGCTCTCCGAGATGCTGGCGCTCATCGAAGAGCTAACCGGCAACTGGTCGCTTCCCGAGCGCAACAGCGAGGACAACAAGGAGGACCCCGACATCGATTTCATCGACAAGCAATGCGGGTATTACGAAAGCGAACCCGCGACAACCATCGACGACCTCACGGAATACCATTCACAATCGGCAAGAACTGCAGGCCGCAAAGCGGCGCAAACAGCGATCATGTATGCAACGGGCTCAAGCCGCTCACCCATGGAGGCAATCGTCTATGCCATGTTCTCGCTCCCCCACATGTTGGGCGGCCTGAACTGCGGTCCGATAAAACCAAACTTCAAGATTGCCATGCAGGGGAATGCAGAGAAACTGTCGGGTCTGCCCTACGTTGTCGCCGACGCCTACCTTCCAAGCTTCAACTCAATTCTGGAATACAACGGGTCGTACCACGATGAATCATCGGTGCGACGGCGCGACGAAGCAAGGACTCTCGGCCTGATGTGCATAGGCATCGACGTCTACAGGCTTAACGACCTGCAGCTCAACGACTCAGGTGACCTCGAGTCGGTCGCGCGCATCATCTATCGCAGAAACGGGCTGACCTATCGACCGCGGGCGAAGCAATACGACAAGCGACTCCCATTGCTGCTGAAAGAACTCCGTCGTGCGCTCGGTCTTGACGACCACGGGGCTTCATAAGCGACAGAAGCGAGTTCCATCTACCAAAAACGACTAACTTGTAACCGGAAACATGAAGCAATCAGAGAAAACAGGCTCCATATTGCAATCAGGACACGAAGCGAGTCCAGAAAACACGTCTCACCGTACCTGCCCCACGACAAACCCAGCGAATTTGGGAGCCGCCATCGATTGACCCACGCTCGTCCCCACGGCTTTCGACCGTTTTCGCCAACTCGCGAGCGCAGAACGGTTACAAGTTAGTCAAATATGGTAGCTGAGCATGCCCAACAGACGATATGAGTTGAACATTGGGAGCCCCTCCCCTTGTAGCTCTATCGTG
>UQHS01000019.1 GCA_900540845.1 uncultured Collinsella sp. | reverse complement strand
CCGGGAGGGACGGGCCGATTTTGCCTCTTGACAATGTTCAACTCATATTAAAAAGCCTCCCGCTTCTCACACCGAGGAAACGGGAGGCTGTGAGTATAGGGCCTATGCGCGTGCAGTCACGGAACCAGGAATAACGCCGCGTGCGCGAACGTCAATGCAAGACCCGCGATCGCGAACCGTTCAGCGCTAGACGATGCCCTGCGCCATCATGGCATCGGCGACCTTCTTAAAACCGGCGATGTTGGCGCCAACCATGTAATTGCCTTCGAAGCCGTACTCGGTGGCAGCATCGTCACACGCGTGGTAGATACCGCGCATGATGCTCTCGAGCTTGGCATCCACCTCCTCAAACGACCAGGAAATATGACCGGCGTTCTGGCTCATCTCCAAACCGGAGGTCGCCACGCCGCCGGCGTTCGCGGCCTTGCCAGGCATAAAAGCAACTCCATGCTCAATGAGGTAATTCGTCGCCTCGGTAGTGGTGGGCATGTTGGCACCCTCGCCGACGACCTTGCAGCCGTTGGCGACCAGCGCCTCGGCGTCCTCGAGCAACAGCGTGTTCTCACGGGCGCATGGAAGCGCGATGTCGCACGGGACCTTCCACACGCCGCGCCCGTCCTCGGCGTGCCAAACCGCACCAGGGCGAGCGTCGGCGTACATGGCCAGGCTCACGCCGCGATCGTTGCCGGAGCGCTTCTTGTTGTAGATCTCCTCGAGGATCTTGTAGTCGATGCCCTCGGGATCCTCAATCCAGCCCTTGGTATCGGATGCGGCGACAACCTTGCCGCCGAGCTCGGAAACCTTCTGGATCGCGTAAATCGCGACGTTGCCCGAACCGTGCACGACCACGGTCTTGCCCTCAAAGGATTCGTCGTGGCACTTGAGGTACTCGTCAACGAAATAGGCCAAGCCGTAGCCGGTCGCCTCGGTGCGGGCGAGCGAGCCGCCAAACGACAGGCCCTTGCCGGTGAGCACGCCGGTCCACTCGTTGCGCAGGCGCTTGTACTGGCCAAACATGTAGCCGATCTCGCGACCGCCGACGCCCAAATCGCCAGCGGGGACATCGGTGTCGGGGCCGATGTGACGCGAGAGCTCGGTCATGAAGGACTGGCAAAAACGCATGATCTCGTTATTGGACTTGCCCTTGGGGTCGAAGTCGGAACCGCCCTTGCCACCGCCCATGGGCAGCGTGGTGAGGGCGTTCTTGAAGATCTGCTCGAAACCCAGGAACTTGAGCATGCCGAGTGTGACCGTCGGGTTAAAGCGCAAGCCGCCCTTGTACGGCCCGATGGCGGAGTTGTACTCGACGCGATACGCGCGGTTGACGTGGCACTTGCCGGCGTCGTCAACCCAAGGCACGCGGAACATGATGACCCGCTCGGGCTCCACAAGGCGCTCAAGCAATGAAGCCTGCTCGTATGCGGGCTCGTTGTCGACAGCAGGGGCGATGGACGTAAGGACCTCGTCGGCCGCCTGGATGAACTCCGGCTGGTCGGCGTAACGCTCGTGCAGCTCGGCGATGACCCTCTCGGTGTAGGTCATGGTATGCCTCCAAAATATGGGAATATCGTTGCGCTGGATATGGTACTACGGCCGAGTAAAGTGATTATGCAGAAGCCATTCAAGTTTCCGGGCGATTTCGAGTCCGTAACGTCGCATTTCGCATCGACCGTTGCCGAAGTCGCTCTGGTACTCTATAATCCCTAAAGCCTTGGGACAAGCAGGGTAGTTCCTACCCCAGCTGCTCAGCACCTTCGGGACGTGGCGCAGTTCGGTAGCGCGCCTGCTTTGGGAGCAGGATGTCGCAGGTTCAAATCCTGTCGTCCCGACCATATTCGCGGGCGTAGTTCATCGGTAGAACCTCAGCCTTCCAAGCTGATGAGGCGGGTTCGACTCCCGTCGCCCGCTCCAGATCATTCAGAAGCCCGGTATTGTCTTGATGCTGGGCTCTTTGCTATCGCGAGCCGACGGGAGTCGAACCCGTTTTCGGGAGCAAAGCTGAGAAAACGCGCGAGCGTTTTCTCAGCGCAGCTCGCAAAGGGCGCAGCCCCGCAGCGAAATGAGCGCGACGCAGGAAAGGCACGAGCACCACGCCAAGAACCATGGGGCCAGGCCAGAAATCAGAGGCGCCCAACCCGCATCAACGCGAAACGAGCAAAATACGGCTCGCATCGAAATGCAACCGCAGGGTCTCCCCCTCGCGCGGCAGGCTACTGACATCGGCGTTGACCGTGCCGACCTTCCACTGCAAACGGCTCGCCGCGCCTTTTCGCGGAGGATCGAGCAGAACGAGGCGCTCGAAACGCGCGTCGCTCACCCGCGCCACACGCAGGTCAAAGCTGTTACGGCCCCGCTCCCCCGGCGCACGATCTCGATCCACATGGATATAACTTGCGCGAACCCCCAGATAACGAATGGTATCGGGCACAAATCGGCCAACGTCAAACGTCATGCCCCAGTCGAGGGCCTCAACGCACGTGTCCCCCACCTTCCGAGCCCGCGACGTGTTCTTGCACCCCGTCAGGCGCATGCCGGCGAGCGTCTTAGGCCGAGCCATGAGCTCGTCGATCGTCCCGGCCTCCTCAACGCGACCGTTGTGCATCACGCAGATGCGCTCGCACAGCCGGCACGCCTCATCGATATCGTGGCTGACATACAACACGGTTCGGTGAATGACCGAAAAGAGGTCGAGCATATTTTGCTCGAGGGCGCTCTTGAGGTAAGAGTCGAGCGCGGAGAACGGCTCGTCGAACATGAGGATCCCCGGGCGCGCGGCGAGCATGCGGGCGAGCGCCACGCGCTGCTGCTGTCCACCGGAAAGCTGGGAGGGATAGCGGTGGGCAAACGAATCCATGCCGAAGATCTCAAGGAATCTACGGGCCTGGTCCCGTTGGGCTTCGCCGGCTCGCCCGCCGAGGCGCGCAGGACGACCGGCCCCCGCAACCATCCCCGCACACACGTTTTCCTCCACCGTCAAGTGGGGGAAGAGCTGGTAATTTTGGAACAGCAGGGCGGTTTTGCGCTCCTGTGGCGTGAGGTCGATGCCGGCGCTCGAGTCGAAAAACGTCACGCCGTTCACCACGATATGGCCTTCATCGGGCGTCTCGACACCTGCGATGCAGCGAAGCGTGCAGCTCTTCCCGCAGCCCGAGGCGCCGAGCAGCGCCACGCGCTCCTCGCCCGCTTCAAGCGAGACGTCCAGGGTAAACCCGGGGTAGGACTTTTTGATATCGATGCTCAGGCTCATGCGCGGTCATCCCCCTTCGAGTCGCGCGCCGCACCGTCATGCAAAGCTGATGGCGCGCTCGCAAACCCTTCACCCAGCAGCTCACGCAGGGCGTCGCGATTGATGCGCATGGCGTCGCCGCCCGAGGGCTCCAGGCCATCGGCGCAGACCAGCTCCGAGATGGTCGCCGCCGTGCAACCGAAGGCGCCTTCCCCATGCGGCGGCACCGTCCCGCCGACATCTTCCGACCGCGCGGGCAAAGACCTGCCGGAAGCCCCACCACGCCCACGACGGCGCGGGCGGAAAACATCGCCCGGGGCCCCGCCCCTATCCAAAGCGCCGCCCTTATACGATTGATGGTGCGCGGTGTAGGCGTTGATGCCCCAAATCACCACGAAGCTGAACACGATCACGACCGCGACCCAAAATAACGCGACCTCGGTGTTGCCCCCCATCCATTCAAAGTAAATCGCGATTGGGATCGTTTGCGTGACGCCCGCATAGTTGCCCGCGAAAAACAGCGTGCAGCCGAACTCCCCCATGGCGCGGGCGAAGGCAAGCACCGTGCCCGCTGCGATGGAAGGCCAGGCCAGGGGCATCATAAGCCTGAGAAAAATGCGCAAATCACTCCAACCGAGCGTGCGGGCGGCGTCGAGCATATTCGCATCGAGCGACTCGAACGCGCCGAGAGCCGTACGGTAGACGAGCGGAAAGCTGACCACGACGGCGGAGATGACGGCGGCCTCCCAGGTGAACACCAGCGAGATGCCATGGCCGATGAGCCAGCGACCGACGCCCGTCGACTGGCCGCACAGCAGCAGGAGCAAAAAGCCGCAGACCGTAGGCGGCAGCACCATCGGAATCGTGAAAACCGAGTCGAGCAGCCCCTTCATGCGGCTCGAGGTGCCCATGACGCGCCATGCCGCAGCCAGCCCGAGGACGAAGGAAATCAGGAGCGCGACCCCTGCCGTCTTGAGGGACACCCACAAGGGCCGAACATCGAGATGAGAGGAAAACTCAGCCGCGCGATCGAACGCGGTGGGAGGGGCGACGACATCGACATCCCCAGACGGGACAAGCGACGCGGCGTCGCACCAGAGGGCGCCGTCGCCCAGATCCACGCCAATGGCACGGGCCGCTTCCGAGCCTGCCGCCCCCTCGGGCGCGCCCGCAAGCGTCACCGTGACATAGCGCGAACCATCCGCGGCGGGCGCGTCGAAGCGGTAGCGATACGGGCCGACGTCGAATACGGGCGCCGTCGTGAACGTCCACGCGTTCGAGGAGCCTGGGGCGTCTTCGAGCAGCTCTCCTCCCATGCTCGACGCCTCGTCGAGACGGCACATCATGGCAATGAGATCGGCCTGGTGCTCCGCGTTCCCGATATCGAACGCCGCAAGTTCGGCCGCGGCGCCATCGATGTGGGCAACGACCCCGTCCGGCGTCCGAACGACCACGATGCTCGCGCCCTTCTCCACGGGAAAGCGGTAGCCCTCGGGAGCGCCGTCGGTCAAGCGAGCGGTCCCTTTTGCCACGCGGGAAAAATCATTGAGGCCAAACGCCACATCCTCGAGCAGCGCCGAACCGTCCGCCGCGACTGGGGCATCCACGCGGGGCCGGCGCGCGCCGGCCCCCGCAGGCGAAGCGCCGTCCGCCCACGCGCACGCGGCGGGCACGAGCATCGCCATCACGGCCGCGAGGCACAGCGGCACCAAGGCGCGCGCGACCCATCTTCCCCATTGTCCGCAGCGACCCGTCTTCACGACGCGACTCCGTTCCCATGCAACCGCACTCAAACCAGGCGGATTTTCCAACATGTCCACATCAACATGAAAAAGCGAGGGCGGCCCGCGCGGCAGCCCTCGCCTTCTTGCCCAAGCACCCCGCGCACTTCATCTGGAAGCATGACAGATGCGTGAGCAATACCCTACTCGGACAGCTCGAAGCCGTACTTGGCCCAAACCGCCTGCGCGGCCTTGTCGTTCATGCAGAAGTCCAAGAAATCGGCGGCGGCCTTGGCGTTGGCGCTCGCGCAAGAGACGGCGCCGGGGCACACGATCGGCTTGTGGGTGTCCTCGGGACAGACGAACGCCTGCTCGATGCCGTCGTACCGGAAGATGTCGGAACTGTAGACGAAGCCGATCGCCGCGTCGCCGGTCGATACGTACTTGGCGGCGGTTCCCACCTTGTCGGCCAGTGCGACGCGGTCGGCAAACTCGGGCGCGTACTCGCCGTCATCGCCCTCGGTGCCCGTATACAGGCCGATGGTGGAAAGCGATTGGTTGGCGTACTTGCCGGCCGGGACCGTCGCGGCATCGCCGATGGCGACCTTGCCGTCGACGTTCTTGACGTCCTCCAGAGAGGCGATCTCGATGCCGGAGCCCTCGGCCTTCACGATGACCAGGTCGTTCACGAACATGTCGATGCGCGTTGCTTCGTCAACGAGGTCGCCCGCGACGGCGTCGTCCATCGTGCCCTTGGAAGCGGTGATGAGCACGTCGGAGGCGGCGCCGGCGCGCATCTGCTCAATGAGGTCCCCCGACGCCTTGAACTGCGTATCGGCAAACGTCACGCCGGTCTGCTCGGTATACAGCTCCTGGATCTCGGGCATGGCCTTCTCAAGCGAGTTGGCGGCGAAGATCTGGAGCTCGATGGGCTCCTTAGAGGCAGAGCCCTGCGCAGGCGAGGAGCCCTCGGGGGCAGAAGATTCGCATCCGGCGAGCGTTCCGACGAGCAGCGCGGTCGCGCCAAACGCCACGGCGCCGCGGCGCGTCAGTACATGTTGGTTCATCAGACAATCCTCTCCATCAGCGCTTGCGGGCGCAACATATACCCCCACATGACGCATCATTATATTTGTCTGAGAATAATACTGATTCGAGAATAATAGATTCCTCGAAGAAGCCCGACGCTGCGCCTAATGGCCACCTCCGACAGACATCTTCATCGCGTGCTCGAACTGATCGGCAACCGACTCCCAGCATTCGCGGGCCGCCTTGGTGGAACCCGGGAAATTGACCACCAGGCAGAGCTTTCCCGTGGGCATGTCGTCTCCGCCGCGCACGAAACGCTGCATGCAACGGGCGCGCGACAGCATTGCGCGACGCGTTTTTGACAGCGAGTACGCCCGAATCGCCTCGGCGACGCCGGGCACATCGCGCTCGCACACGTCCGCGGTCGCCTCGGGCGTGACGTCACGGGGAGACAGACCGGTTCCCCCGCAGGTGAGAATGATATCCGCGCCGCGCACGTCCGCGGCATCCCTGATCGCCGCCGAGATCTGTGCGCGGTCATCGGGAACTACCACGTGGGACGCGAGTGCCCAGCCCTCGGCGGCAACGAGCTCGGCGAGGGCCGCCCCCGCCTCATCCTGCTCGACGGCACGCGTATCGGAGCAGGTCACAATGGCAAACGTGATGTCCATGAGAAGTCCTTTCATCCCATCGCACGGGTGCGGCGCTACAGGACGGCGCCCTCGGGAAGGTCGTAGCGAAGCACCGAGACCTCATCGCCCGCGCCATAGCCGGTCGAGCTGTCGGGGGCGACGAGAAGGCAGTTGCCGCGGTGCAGGTCGACGAGCATGGCCGAGTTCTGCGTGGGAGCCTCGACCACCACGAGTTCACCGGACGCATCGCGACTCACGGACGCGCGGTTGTAGAAGCGACGGTTCTGGCGCTTCTTCACGTCGCGCGCGGTGCGGGCCGTCTGGACGGGACGGGAGAGCTCAGTGTGCCCCATCATCTTACGAATCGCGGGGCGGACGAACAGCTCGAAACCGATAAACGCGCCAGCGGGGTTGCCGGAGAGTCCGAAAAACGGCTTGCCGTCGAGCATGCCGAAGGTCACGGCCTTGCCCGGACGCACCGACACGCGGTCGAACAGGACCTCGCCGGAGCGCCGGACGAGCGCGGTCACGTAATCGTAATCGCCCGCCGAGGCGCCGCCCGAGGTCACCACGAGATCGCATTCGGCCGCCGCCCGGCGCACGAGCGCGCAGATCTCGCCCTCATCATCGGGCGCGATGCCGTAGAACACGGCCTCTGCCCCCGCCTCACGCGCAGATGCCATGAGCGCCGGGGCGTTGACGTCGCGAATTTGCCCGCGGGCGGGGACGGACCGCGCATCGACGAGCTCCGTGCCGAGCGACACGATGCCCACGCGCGGTGCGCGGTGCACCGGCACGGTGGCGGCCCCAGCATTTGCGAGCAGGCCGGTGCCAGCTGCGCTCACCACCTCCCCAGCGGCCATGACGGCATCGCCGCGCCGGGCCTCGAGTCCGGCTTCGCGGATGTTGTCGCCCGGGCGCGCGGGAGCGGCAAACGAGACGCGCGACCCCCCGTTGCCGTCGCCGTCGAGCACTTGCACGATCTCGTACTTGACCACCGCATCCAAACCGGGCGGCACCGGCGCACCCGTCATGATGCGGACCGTCTGCCCCTCCAAAACCTCACCGTCAAACACGTGGCCAGCAGCCTCGTGGCCAACGACATCGAGCTCCACCGGCGCGTCTTTCGAAGCTCCAAGGAGGTCTTGCGCGTGCACGGCGTATCCATCCATAGCGCTGTTCGCAAACGGCGCCAGGTCGATATCGGTCGCCACGTCGGCTGCAAGCGGACGGCCGCACGCGCACCACACGGGCACCTCCTCGACCGGGGTCTCGACCACATGATCGAAGATGATGGCCTGGGCCTCCTCGACCACAAGCATGTTCGCATCCGGGTTCTTGCCGTGCGCCATCCCAAACCTCCCTCGCCAAGCGCCCGCAACGGCGCCGAAGCTCATAAGTATTCTCATCAGAGAATAAAATACATCATGGCCGGGCGCACCAAAAGATGAAAACTCGCGCGGGGCGTATACTGATGAGCATCTGTTCGCTCCGAAGCGAAAGGCCCGCTTCATGCCCCACAAGGCGTTCAAGACAATCTACGAACCACGCAGCGAGGTCCTCGCCGAGCGCAGCTCCCAGGCGTTTGGCGCGGTGCACCACAGCACGAGGGCGCTCGCCGTCGACGTCGCCCGCAATGTGCGCAACGCCCGCGCCAGCCTCTACGTGTTCGCGCTGAGCTTGCTTGTCGCCGTGCTCATGGGGGTCGCCGGCTGGGCCTTCCTCGCCGCGCTCCGGCTCGTGACCGGCGCGCGTGAGGCACATCGCGTCTTGTTCCTGCTGTTGCCCGTGGTCAACGTGGTCACGGCGTGGCTGTACCGCAATCACGGCCTGCGGGCGAGCCGCGGAAACAACCTTATCATTGACAGCGCGCTCACGGGGACGCCCATCCATGCCCGCATGGCCCTCCTCACGTTTTTCTGCTCGACCGCGACGCACTTGGCGGGCGGATCGGCAGGTCGCGAGGGCGCGGCCGTTCAGATTGGCGGGACCATCGCCAGCAACGTCGCCGAGGTCTTCCATGTGAGCGGGCACGACCGCCGCGACCTCATGATGGCGGGAATCTCCGCCGCCTTTGGCGCCGCGTTCGGCACGCCGCTCGCGGGCGCGTTCTTCGGCATGGAGATGTGCTTCATCGGGAAGCTCGACTACAGCGCCGCGCTCTACTGCCTCACCGGGTCGTTTGTCGGAAATGCGGTGAGTCGCGCCCTGGGCTCCCCGTTTGCGTTTGTGCACATCGCCCACGTGCCGGTCATGACCTTCCAGGTTCTTGCGGTCGTCATCGTCGCGGCCGCAGTGTTTGGACTCACCGCGCGGCTCTTCACCACCTGCATCCGGGCAGTCAAGCGCTTCTACGCACGGTTTTTCGTGAACTACCTCACCGCTGCCGCCGTGAGCGGGCTCGTGCTCGCCGTCCTGTTCCTCGGATTTGGCCTCGAGCGCTACGCCGGCCTCTCTGAGGGGCTCTCACCCGCCGCCTTTACGGGTGACACCACGCTCCTCGACGCCGTCGCCAAGCTCGGCATGACCGCCCTCACCGTCGGCGCGGGATTCCAGGGAGGCGAGGTCACACCCCTGTTCGGCATTGGCGCTTCGCTCGGCGGCTGGATCGGGACGGTCGCACTCAAGGACCCCAGCTTCATGGCGGCACTCGGCATGCTCGGGGTATTTGGGTCGGCGCTCAACGTGCCCATCACCACCATCATGCTCGGTGTCGACATGTTCGGAGCCGAGGCTGCCCCGTATTTTGTAATCATCGGCTTCGTGAGCTACTTGGTCGCGGGGCACCACGCCGTCTACCCCGCCCAGCGCATCGTCACGCCCAAGCGGCGGTCGCTCAAGCAAGATACCGACCTCACCGTAGAGGGAGCGATCGAGCGGCACCATGAGGAAGTCGAGCGTGTTTTGGACGGCTCGGATCCACATGGCGCGGCAGCCCCGGCACACGATGCCCCCACTCAAAACCACGACTCTTCCGCCCGAAAGGACGAATAAATGACCGAACCTCGTCTCGCTGCGCTCGGCCGCACGCTCATCATCGTGAACCCCGTGGCACAAAGCGGCGCCGCCCGCGCAGCCGCCGAGCGACTGCAGCGATTCCTCACGATGTATTGCCATCGCGACGCGTTCGATGTGGCGCAAACCGAGCGCCCACGCCATGCGACCGAGATCGCGGCGGGCGCGGTGAGCTACGACACCGTTCTCGCGCTCGGCGGGGACGGCGTGGTCCATGAGGTCGCCAACGGGCTCATGCGCATCGCGCCCGAGCACCGTCCCACCCTCGGGGTGATTCCCGTGGGTTCGGGCAACGACTTTGCCCGCACGCTCGGCCTCACCGACGTGGCAGACGTCTCGGGCACGGACTTCGCGCCCCTGCTCGCAAGCGTGCCCGCCTCATTGGATCTGCTCAAGGTGACGTACGAGTCCTCATGGCCGGGCGTGCCGCGCCTGGCCACCGAATACGCCGTGGAGACCGTGTCGTTTGGCCTCGACGCCGCCATCGCCATCGACACGCAGACGCTGCGCAAAAGTACGCGCCTCGCGGGCGCCCCGCTCTACACCGCGAGCGGCCTGCGCTGCTTTGGCCGGGGATACCGCGACTTCCCGGTCACGGCGCGCGTTGACAACGGCGACACGCAGCAGCTGCGCACCATCGTCTTTGCCGTACAAAACGGCCCCACCTATGGATCGGGCTATCAGATTTGCCCCGATGCCGACGCATCGGACGGCATGCTCGACATCTGCTATGCCAAGGGGCCCGTGAGCCGCGCCATCGCGCTGCCGGTGTTCCTCTCGGCAAAAAACGGCAAGCACGTGAGAAACAAGCACATTCACCTGCAGCGGGCGCGCCGCGTGGAGCTCGACTTTGCGGAACCGAACTACCCCATCCAAATCGACGGCGAGCAGCTCCGAGCCAAGAGGCTCGAGATCGAGGTCGTACCCCACACACTCAACGTGTTAAAGCCCAGGTAGTCCAGAACGCCAAACCGAGCGCACATGCGGCTTCGCCAATCATGGCCTCGCTATCTTCGTTCCCGTCTAACACCCATCATTCGCTCCCATCCGGCCGCTTGCGGCACGCCTTCACCTGCGCGCGATGACGCTTGTCCGCCAGGCGACGGGCCTTGGCCGCCCTGCTGGGCTTGGTGGACTTGCGAGTCTTGGGGCGACGCGCGCGGCGCTCGAACTCGACGCGCAGCTTGCTCAGGCACCTCGCGCGGTTTTGGAACTGGCTGCGGCTCTCGCGGGAAGTGACCGTAATGCCGCTCGGCACATGGCGCATGCGTACGGCGGAATCCGTGGTGTTCACGCCCTGGCCACCCGGACCCGTAGCGCGAAACACCTGCACCTCGCAGTCGCGCGCAATCTCCTCGGCGGACTGAGCCGCCCATGCGGCAAGCTCGCGGTACCGCCGATCCGATTCGCTCAACCCAATCCCTCCTTTATCCGGTTCCACCCACATCGACCCTGCAACATGGGACCCCTTCGGGCACATCGGCACCGTCTCGATGCAAAAACGGCGCCGGGAAGGCCCCGACGCCGTGCATAGCGATACCAGATGCGCGCTGCCGCCCAAAGGCTACGCAAAGATTATCTCACCGGCCTCGCTGTCCATCTCGACGATGCGCGCGAGGCTCTCCACCTGGAAGCCCTTCTCACGCAAGCGATCGCCGCCGCCTTGGTGAACCTTCTCGATTGCGATGCCGATGCCGGCGACCTCGGCGCCCGCCTGCTCGCACAGCTCAATCAGGCCCTCAAGGGCGCAACCGTTTGCGAGAAAGTCATCGATGATGAGGATGCGGTCCCCCGGGTTGAGAAAGCGTTTGCCCACGATGACCGGATACTCCTTCTGCTTGGTGAAGGAGTAGATGGTCGTGCTGTACTGATCGCCGTCCAAGTTGATGGACTGGGCCTTCTTGGCGAACACCACGGGGATATTTCCAAAATGACGCGAAGCCATGCAGGCGATGGCGATACCGCTCGCCTCGATGGTCAGGATCTTGGTAATGCCCGCGCCCTCGAACAGGCGCGCCCATTCGGCACCCATGTGGTCGAAGAGCTCGACATCGCACTGATGGTTCAAAAACGCGTCAACCTTGAGAACGTTGCCGGCCTTGACCACGCCATCGCCCGCAATGCGCTCCTCGAGTTCCTTCATGAACAAACCTCCTGCGATTTACAGATTTCACAGCAGGATACTACAGAGGCCGGCGTTATAGCCCCTGACGCTCCAACCACGTGAGGACATCACGATGCACCTCGCCCTTCACGGGCTCGTTCAAGATCTCGTGGCGCATGCCCGGGTAGAGCTTTTCCGTAACGCGCTCCACGCCCGCGCGGCGATACATCTCGGCGGCGCGATGTACGCCGGCGCCGCGATCCCCAACAGGGTCCTGGTCGCCCGCGATGAACAGCAGCGGCAGGGCATGCGGAAGCTTGGCCGCCAAACGCGGGTCGGTCGCATCCGCGACCAAGCTCGAGAGCGTGTGGTATGCACCGACCGTGAAGGGCTGGCCGCACAGGGGGTCGCGCTGGTACTCGGCGACGACCTCAGGGTCGGTCGCCAGCCAATCCACGTCCGTCTTGGCCCCCTTGATGGCCTTGCCGTACGCGCCGGCGCCCATGCCATCGACGAGCTTGCTCACGTAGCGCTCGCCGTGCTTCTTGGCGATCGAACGCGTGAGGGCCTTTCCGGCGCTCGACAGGGCGCGCGGCTGATGCCCGGTGCCGCACAGCACCGCCGCACGGACGCCAAACGCATGGCGCGTGAGGAACACGCGCGTGATGAAGCTGCCCATGGAGTGGCCAAAGATGACGTAGGGAATACCGCTCACGCGCATGTCGCACTGGGCCGACAGGCGCTCGAGGGCTACTTCGCGCAGCGTTTGCACGTCGGTGATGAGCACGTCCTCCCCCGCCTCAAGGGGCATGTGGCCCAGATCGGCAGCTGCGGCAACCGTCTTGCCGTGCCCGATGTGATCGTTTGCGCACACGGCGAACCCTTGATCGCAAAGGAACGAGGCGAAGCCCTCGTATCGCTCGACGTGCTCGGACATACCGTGCACGATCTGGATGAGGCCGCGCGGAGCCTCCCCACCCGAGGCGACCTCGTCGGGCTCCCACATGAGGGCGCGGACCGTCGAAGCGTTGTCACGGCTGGCATAGGTAAGGGTGGTCGTCTTCATTGCGCTGGCTCCTGTAGCATCGGTCGAAAGCGCGACGCGCCGCGAGAGGTGGCCGCGGCGCGGCGCATCGCTTCCCTTGTACCCCAATGCCACGAGGCGCTAACGCCTCGGCGCTTAGCGGCAAGCTCGGCGCTTAGCTGCCCAGAAGCGTGATGCGAAACTCGCTCATCGGGATGGTGCGGGCCTCGCGGGCCTCAGGCGCGGCGATCTCATCTGCGGCATACCCCACGGTGAGCATGTGGACCGGATAGAGATCGGAAGGCAGCCCGAGCTCGTCAATCGCCACGCGCGGGTCAAAATGGCATACCCAACAGGTGGACAGGCCGAGATCCTCGGCCTGCATCATCATCTGGTCGACCACGATGCTCGAATCGATATCGCCCGAGTCCATCTGGTCGTACTTGCGAACCCACGCCGTGTCGACTTTCTCGCACACCACCAGCACGACCGGCGCGCCAAACACGCTTCCGTCCTTGGCGAAATGGTGGGCCGCCGCGGCCGCCTTCTCCTTCAGCCGGGGCGTGTCGCACACGAGCACGCGCGTGGGGTGCTTGTTGCACGCGGACGGGGCGATGCGCCCGGCCTCGAGAACGGTGCTAAGTTTCTCGAACTCAACAGGGCGACCCTCGTAGGATCGGCAGGAGTATCGTGCGCGCGTCAATGCTTCAAACGACAAGATTGCCTCCTTTGGCAAGAGATCGGTTGAGATGTCACCCAAGCTCACCGCACGCCGCAAACCTCGGCGGCGGCGAGCTCGGGAGCGGCAGACTACAAGTATTTGCGCCACTCGTCTTCGTCCTCGTCGTCGGCCTCGGCTGCAGCTGCCTGCGCGGCTGCCGCGGCGGCGCGCTCGGCGGCGACTTCATCAAAGCTCACGGGATTCTTCTCGGGGAACGTCGCGAGCGCGTGGGTAAACATGTCGAAATTCTCGTCGTAGGGGGCGTCCGGAATTGCGAAAAGTACCCTCTCCACACCGTGAGCGCCCGCGCCGAGCTCCTCACGGAACAGCTCGGCCACAGCGCCCGCGTCCCAGCCAAACACACCGCAGCCCCATGCGCCCAGCACGACCTTCTTGTGCCCGAGCATGTCAACGACATCGAGCGCGAAGCGGATGCGCTCGCGCATGGAGCGGACGAGCACCTCGTCCTTCACCTTGTATTCCTCGCGCGCACGGCGGGCGTTAGGGGCGGCGATGACGAGCGCGTCGGCATACGCATGGATGTTCTCGCGGGCGAACCTGACCTTGGGCACGACGAGCCCACGGTTGCGGTACAGGTCGCAGTTGATGTTGCGGCGGCGGTTTTCCCCATACCAATCGCGCTGCTTCTCGAGCACGTTGTAGAGGAACGACTCGGCGCACAGCGCCTCCTCCTGCGCCCAGGCCCCGCGGATATAGCCGCCGCCCGGGTTGGTGAACGAGGCGAAGTCGAGCACCGCCAAGTCGCAGAACTCGGCGCGACCGCGACCGGTCTCGAGAATCGCCGCGACGGAGTCCGCATCGACGACGCTCACCTCGGGAACGCAAGCCTCGACCTCAACGGCGACGGGGGCCTCGACGCGACGCACGCCGGCCAGGCTCCGCTCGATCTCCTTGCCATAGCGCACCGCCATCTGCTCGGTATGACGCTCGGCGCGCTCGGCGCGAGCCTGCTTGCGGGGATTGGTACGCTGGCTTCCGCTGCGATCAGCCATGAACATGCACTCCTTACAGTCCCGCCAACGCCTGCTCGACATCGGCGATAAGATCTTCCGTGGACTCGATGCCACAGGACAGGCGCACCATGTCGGGGGCGACGCCGCAGGCCTCGAGCTCGGCATCGTTCATCTGGCGATGCGTCGCGTTTGCGGGGTGCAGGCAGCAGGTGCGGGCATCGGCGACGTGCGTGGCGATCTGGGCGATCTTGAGGTTCTTCATGAACTGCTCGGCCGCCGCGCGACCGCCCGTGAAGCCAAAGCTCACGACGCCGCAGGAGCCATTTGGCAGGTACTTCTGCGCGAGCTCGTAGCAAGAGTCGCCGGGAAGGCCGGGATAGCGCACGAAGCGCACGGCCGGGTGGCCAACCAGGAACTCAGCCATGGCCTGGCCGTTCTTGCAGTGCTGCGGCATGCGCACGTGCAGGCTCTCGAGGCCCAAGTTGAGCAAGAAGGCGTTTTGCGGACTCTGGATGCAGCCGAAGTCGCGCATGAGCTGGGCGGTGGCCTTAGTAATGAAGGCGCCACCCTGGCCGAATTTCTCGGCATAGGTCACACCGTGATACGTCTCGTCGGGCGTGGTGAGGCCGGGGAACTTGTCCGAGTGCGCCATCCAGTCGAAGTTGCCCGAGTCGACGATGGCGCCGCCCACCGCCGCGCCGTGGCCGTCCATGTACTTGGTGGTGGAATGGGTCACGATGTCGGCGCCCCACTCGATGGGACGGCAGTTGATTGGCGTGGGGAACGTGTTGTCGACGATCAAGGGCACGCCGTGGGCGTGGGCGGCCGCCGCAAAGCGCTCGATATCGAGCACGGCCAGCGCGGGGTTCGCGATGGTCTCGCCAAACACGCATTTGGTGTTAGGGCGAAAGGCCGCCGCGAGCTCCTCATCGGTGGCATTCGGAGCGACGAAGGTGCACTCCACGCCCATGCGGTGCATGGTATGGGCGAGCAGGTTGTAGGTTCCGCCGTAAATCGCAGAGCTCGCCACCACGTGGTCCCCCGCCGCGGCGATATTGAAGACGGCGAAGAAGTTCGCGGCCTGGCCGGAGCTCGTCAGCATCGCTGCGGAGCCGCCCTCGAGCTCGCAAATCTTCGCGGCGACCGCATCGTTCGTGGGGTTTTGCAGGCGCGTGTAGAAATACCCCGACTCCTCCAGGTCAAACAGGCGGCCCATGTGCTCGGAGGTGTCGTATTTCCACGTGGTCGACTGGTAGATCGGCACCTGACGAGGCTCGGCGTCACCCGGGCGATACCCACCCTGGACACAGGTCGTTCCAATATGCTCGGCCATAGGAGCTCCTTTGATCGATCGGCGTGCCGTGCGCGCCCTAGTTCTTACGAGTAAGATGGTATACCGTTCTCAGGAACCACAAAGGGAGAAGCATGGCAATCAACAAAACCGAAATCTCGCTCAACCGCGACGAGCTCAAGGCCGCGGCGGCAGCATACCATGACCGCGGATTCAATTGCGCCCAATCTGTCATCTGCGCGCTCGCGCCTCATGTGGGGCTGGACCCCAAGGCGGCGTTCACCCTCGCTGAAGGGTTTGGCGCCGGCATGGGAGGCATGACCGAGACCTGCGGGGCCATCTCAGGGGGCATCATGGCGCTCGGACAGGTAGAAAGCTCGGGTTTCGACGCGCCAGGCAGCAAGGGCGCCACGTATCGGCTCGCGCGCGCCTATTGCGACGCCTTTAAGGAGGAGAACGGCTCGACCATCTGCCGCGAGCTCAAGGGCGTCGACTCCGAGAACGGGCCGCTGCGCAGCTGCGCCGGCTGCATCGACGACGCCATCGACCTGTTCGCAGACCTCATCGAAGGGCGATAGCCCCGGCACGTGAGGCGCGATTCCCCAACGCTCGCCATGCGTGGGGCCCGCACGCACGCGAATCTCATGCCAAGACCTCGGCGGAAAGCCTGCCGGAGCAATCAGAACTCGTCGAAATGAGGGGTCCCGACCTCCATGAGCTCCTTACCCGCCATGAGCTCGGTCAGCTTTGGGCGCAGGGCATCCTGCTCGCCCGCGCGATACACGGCGCGAATCAGGACTTTGTCGGTGTAATCCGTGCCCGCGACCTTGCCGCCCGTGTCGGCGACCATGCGCACCACCTGCTCGTACTGGGGATAGGGCACGGTGATATCGAGATCCACCACGCTCGTCATCTCCACGATGTCGCCCGCGGCACGGGCCGCCTCGACGGCAGCCTGAGCGGCTGCGGTGTAAGCGCGCACAAGGCCGCCTGGGCCAAGCAGCGTACCGCCAAAATAGCGCGTGGTCACGCAGCACACGTCCTTCAGACCCGCGCCACGCAGCACCTCGAGCGTGGGCATACCGCTCGTGCGCTGCGGCTCGCCATCGTCGCTCGCGCGCTCGGTGCCATCAACCAGGACGAAGGCGGGCACGTTATGGCGCGCGTCGTAGTGCTTTGCCCGCATCGCCGCCTGGTGCGCCTGGGCAGCCTCGACGGATTCCACATGGACGAGCTGCGCAATGAACCGGCTCTTCCTATCCTCGAACTCCCCAACCGCCTCAACGCCCCCGCGAACCGTGAAATAACTCTCCACCTAGACCACCTCTCTTCACCAGGGCATCGTACAACAATGTTCCCTCATAGGTTAAATTGAGTCCCCCATATGTGCCACACCTCGCGCTCTGTCGAGCGCCGCGTCCGCGCCTGCTCGTGGTACAATACCGCCTTGCGAAGCGGGCCAGACGATCGCGCGACCCGCCGTCTCGTACGGTAGGCGTGAGGAAAGTCCGGGCTCCACAGGGCAGGAAGCTGGTTAACGGCCAGGCGGGGCGACCCGACGGATTAGCGCCGCAGAAAAGAAGACTCCCGCTGCCCGCCTTCGGCGGGTGAGAGAAAAGCTGAAACGGTGGTGTAAGAGACCACCAGCGTCGTGGCAACACGGCGGCTTGGCAAGCCCCTTCCGGAGCAAGCGCGAATAGGAACGCCATGGGTCGGCCCGGCCCGCGTTCGGGTAGCGTGCGAAGAGCTGCATGGCGACATGCAGACAAGATAAATGATCGTCCACGACAGAACCCGGCTTATCGGCCCGCCTTCGCCCCTTTTTCCTGGTCGCCTGCGCGCGGCCATCGTTTCCGGCAGCAAAAACGCTTTAGCCGTACGTCTTTCTTTACAAACCGCTTACAAAGAGTACAAACGTTAAGAGCTGGTTAACGTTGAGTAAGGTATACAATTAGACTGCTGTGTAAACTGGCGCTTGCGAGCGCCGTACGGGAATGTGGTATCCGTGGACGTATCCTTCTCCTATTTCATTGCGCAAGTCTTTTCCAATCCAATACTTGCCATGACGGTCCTGCTCACGCTGGGCGTCATCTTTGTCAACGGCTGGACCGACGCGCCAAACGCCATCGCAACCTGCGTGACGACGCGTTGCCTGCCCCCCAAGACCGCGATCATCATGAGCGCCATCTTCAACTTCCTCGGCGTGTTCATCATGACGCACATCAACGCGAGCGTCGCCTCGACCATCTCCAACATGGTCGACTTCGGCACCAACACGCAGATCGCCCTGATCGCACTGTGCGCCGCGCTCTTCTCGATCGTCGTGTATTCCGTGGGAGCGAGTGTTTTTGGCATCCCCACCAGCGAAAGCCATAGCCTCATCGCCGGCCTCACCGGCGCCGCAATCGCGCTGGGCGGCGCCGACGGCGTCAATATGAACGAATGGGTCAAGGTCCTGTACGGCCTCGTGCTCTCCCTCGTCCTGGGCTTTGCCATGGGCTGGATCGTGTGCAAGATCGTGACTCTGCTCTTCGCCGCGACCGACCGGCGCAAGTCGAACACCTTCTTCCGCTGGGCTCAAATCGCCGGCGCCGCGGGCATGAGCTTCATGCACGGCGCGCAGGACGGCCAGAAGTTCATCGGCGTCCTCTTCCTCGGCGTCGCGTTCTGCAACGGCCAATCCTCCGTCGAGAACATGATGATCCCCGTGTGGCTCATGCTGCTGTGCTCCATCGTCATGGGCGTGGGCACCAGCGTCGGTGGCGAGAAGATCATCAAGTCCGTCGGCATGGACATGGTCAAGCTCGAGAAATATCAGGGCTTCTCCGCCGACCTCTCGAGCTCGCTGTGCCTCCTGCTGGCCACCCTCACCGGCATTCCGGTGTCCACCACGCACGTGAAGACGACCGCCATCATGGGCGTGGGCGCGGTCAAGCGCGTCTCCGCCATCAACTTCGGCGTCGTCAAGGACATGCTGCTCACCTGGATTTTCACGTTCCCCGGGTGCGGCATCATCAGCTTCCTGATGGCAAAACTCTTCCTGTTGTTCATCTAGCCAGACTAGTCAGCCGGTTCGCATCACTTGCGCCCACAACCCTTGAAAGGACCCATCATGGCCAAGAAAAACGAAGCCTTCTATTTCGATAGCTTTGCCGCCGCCGCTGAGCTCGCCTGCAAGGCGTCTCAGAAGCTCGACGAGACCATGCGCCATTTCGACCCCGCCAAAATCGAAGAGGCCGTCGCCGAGATGCACGAGATCGAGCAGGAGGCCGACGAGATCGTTCATGCCGTCAACGACGCCCTCATCACCGCCTTCATCACCCCCATCGAGCGCGAGGACATCGCGACGCTCAGCAACAGCATCGACGTTGTGATCGACCGCATCGAGGGCGTTCTGCATCGCCTGTACTTCACCAACATCCAGGAGATCCACCCCGACGCGCTCGAGATGTCCGCCAAGGTCATGCGCGCGACCGAGCAGATGCACGACCTCGTGCTCGAGCTGCCCCAGTTCAAGCGCTCTAAGAGCCTGCGCGAGCACGTCATCACGGTGAACACGATCGAGAGCGAGTGCGACGACCTCTATATTGCCGCCATGCGCAAGCTCCACACCAGCGATTACGACTCCCTCACGATCATCTCCTGGCGCGATGTCTACACCTTCCTTGAGTTCTGCGCCGACTCCTGCGAGTTCGTCGCCGACACCGTCGAGTCCATCGTCATGAAGAACAGCTAAGGGATCATACCCCCACGCCCCCCATGGTCCCCGAAGGGGGCCGTGGCACATCTTGCGCTCGGCTCCGCCGCGTTTGGAACACTGCGCACATGTGCCACGGCTTCTTTCGGGGATTCTTGTTTAGCAGCTCCGTGTCGCACGCGCGGGCATTTTCCGACTCGTCCACACATGCCAGGCGTCCCCATCCCCTCGCCCTCGTAAAGATCGGGCGCGCAAAGATCAGACATGCAAGACGCTCAGAATTACCCTCGGTGTCAACTCATGCGAGGCCGCGAAGGGCAACCCATCGGCGCCCAGACGCTCAAAACTGCCCTCAGCTTCATCCATTGCCGCAAATCGCAAGCATACAATGACTAATTTTGCACCCGTCCCCAAATTAGTCCCCAAATTAATCAAAAAGAATGGCGGCCCGAGCGCACAGCTCGGACCGCCATGTTGCGCCTATGGCAGGCAATATGATCGGTTAGTCCAGATCGTCGGCGCCGAAGTTGGGCAGCGGGGCAAACGGATCGGCAACGGGCATCGGCTCGGGGGCAGGAGCCGGGGCGGGCATCGCCACAGGCTCGGAACCGGTGGGGGTGCTCACGAGAAGATCAGCCGGGAACTCATTCTGGGCGTCGTCCATGAAGTGCTGGATGAGCTTGATGTACTCGGCCTTGAACTCCTCACGGGAAGCCTTGAGGCGATCGATCTCGGCGAGCTCGTTCTGCTTCTCAGCGAGGGCCTGACGGATGACCTCACGGGCCTTCGCATCTGCCTCGGAGCGGATGCGATCGGCGTTCTCGCGAGCCTCGGCCACGATGTTGTCCGCAGACTGCTGCGCGGCGATCAGGGCGGCGGAAATCTGGCTGGCGGTCGCCGTGTACTCAGGGCTCGCAGCGGGCGCGGGAGCCGGAGCAGGCGCGGGCGCGGCCATCTGAGCCTGGGCCGCCTGAGCGGAGGCGAGCTGCTGCTCGGTGTCGGTCAGGCGGGTCTTGAGGTCGACAATCTTGTTAAGCATGGCGTCGACCTCGGCGGCGAGGCGCTCGAGGAACACATCGACCTCAGCGGGGTCGTAACCACGCTTGGCCTCGGAGAAGGTCTGGGCCTGAATGTCTGCAGGAGTAATGGCCATAAGTCAATCCTTTCATACGCGAGGGCGCCACATGAGCGCTCGACTCGGCGTCAATCCTTACAATAGTACCCTTATGACGAGAGTTTCGAGCATATTCAACACAAGTATCGCAAGTACCGGAGACCAGTCGATGCCACCCATGGGCGGCAGGAAGCGGCGGAACAAGTTGAGATACGGCCCGACGATGCTTTGCAAAACCATCCCGATGTCTTCAAGCAGGCTGCCGCTCCTGATGGGAAACCAGGTGAGCAGGCAATATGCCAAAACGAGGAAGCTGTAGAAATCAATAAGGGTCTTAACGACCTGGATAATGGCGTAACTGTTAATGGCTAGCACGTGAAGCGACTCCTACTGCTTGAGGTAGCCGTCTTTGCGGAGCTTGGCGAGGTCGGTGTCTTTGACCTCACAGCCCTGCGGCAACACCATGAACACGCGATCCCCGACCTCGCGCACGCTGGCGCCGAGACCGCACGCGAAGCCATAGCTGAAGTCGAGCACGCGCTTGGCCACCTCGGTGCGCACACCGGCGAACACCAAAGCGACCGGCTGGCGGGTACGCACGCGGCGCACGACCGTCTCGATGTCGTCGTAGCTCTCGGGGCGCAGCACGTAAACGGGGAGCTGAGGGGTGCCCTCGAGCACCGCGTTCATGCGGGCCTCGGTGGTCGACGCCGTGGAGGCGGAAGCGGCGACAGCGGAGGAGCGCTGGGCCTGCATCTGCGCATAGCTCGACGGCGTGTCGTAGGCGCCCGGACGATACCCGCCATCGCGGGAGTCGGACGGCGTGTAGGTGGTCGCGTGGCGATCGCCCTCGCTCACCAGCTGGCCGGAACGCGTGTATACCGCGACGGACTCGGCCTCACCGCGGCGTGTCTGGCCGAGCATACCGTTGCCCGGCTCCGCAGGCTCGTACCCACGATAGGAATCCTGAGCGGGCTGACCGTAGCCGGCGGGATAGTCGGCATAGCCACCGTCAACGCCATCGTCGTAATACTCGTCATACGGCTCATCGCCATAGGGCTCAGGTGCGACGTCGCGACCAACCCCGAAGCGGCTTTTGATGTCATCTAAAAAGCTCACGTTGGTACCTCTCTTTAGCGCCGTGTATGGGCGTACCTGCTTATAGTACTGCAAACGATGGGTCAAAGACCACACGCCCTAGGCGAACGATAGTCGAACCTTCGACGAGCGCGGGCTCGAAATCCTCGCTCATCCCGCAGGAAAGCTCATGCAAGGGCAAGCCGCTCACCTGCGAAAGCTCATCGCGCAGCAACCGCAGGCCCTCAAAGCACGACCGAGCCTCGTTCTTATCCCCTCTCGGGGCCATCGTCATAAGCCCCTCGATCTGAATTCCACAAAGACTCTGCAGCTCATCCATGGCGCGGCGCACGTCCTCGGGGGCAAAGCCGCCCTTCGTCTCCTCGCCGCTCACGTTCACCTCGATGAGAACGCGCTGCGGTCCGGCAAGCTCACCGGATGCCATGCGACGCTCGGCCCTCGAGCTCAGCGCCTGGGCGAGATGCAGCGTCCCCACCGAATGCACAAGCTCGACACGACCCAGCACGGCGTTGATCTTGTTCGTCTGCAGATTGCCGATCATGTCGAAGCGGTACGGCTCCAGCCCCTGCACCAGGCCGAGCCCCTCCAGCTTGCGACCGAGCTCCTGCGGCCGGTTCTCCCCGAAGATGCGGTAGCCCGCATGCATGGCGGCGAGCACCTCGGCGACACCGACCGTCTTCGAGACGGCGACGACGGCGACGTCGTCCACGGTTCGCCCGCTCAGGGCCAAGACCGCTTCCATGCGCTCGAGAATCTCCGCACGGCGCTGGGAGATGAAGTCGGCATATGACGGATCCACGGAATCGCTCCTTTCACGACAAGACGGCACACCGCGCACGACACCCACGAAGGCCCGGCGCAAACGGGCCCCCACGGGGAGCACCGGGCGGCGACGCGCAGATGGGCACGGCGCGCGATGCGGCATCCGCTGGCACAAGGCACGACGCGCATGCCCGAGGTCATACTAACGCAAGGGCGCGGCCCCGCGTGGCGGACACCGCACCCTAACGACAATAGCTATGATTGCACCACGATTGGATCGGGGCGCTACTCCACATCCGCGGCGGCGGCGATGAGGGCTGCAAGCGCCTCCCCCACCTCGTCGGGGGCAAGATGAGACACGAACTGCGCATCGCTGGCGGGGTCGAGCGTCACGCCCTCGCCAGAGGGAATGCGCATGTTCTCGAGCTCATCCTCGTCCGCCTCGGCGATGTCGTCGGCGCTCCAACGCTGCCCCGTCAGCAGAAAGACGAGACGGTAGGCGCACTCCATGGAGATGCTCGCGATGCGGTCGAGATAGCGCGACACCATCACCGTGCGGCGGAAGTCGTCCATTTGGGCGTCGTCAGCGACCTCCATCGTCTCGGTGCGGTTGAACACACGGAAGAACTCCTGGTACGCACCGTGAACCGCCTCGTCCTCCTCGGATAGGGTCAGCACCAGCGACAGGTCGTTGTTCACGAGCGCGGCGGCGGTGGTGCCCAGGACCTGGTACACGCTGGCGGCCTCCTCCTCAATGAGGGCGACCATCTGCGGCGGAAACTCGATGTCGTTGTTCACCTTGCGCTTGGCGGCGCGGGCGATGCGGCGAACCTTGTCGCTCATGCGCTGCATGTTGAAGTCGACGTAGATGATCGTCTGCAGCAGGCGGAAATCAGAGGCGACCGGCGACTGCGTGGCGATGAGGTTGTAGCAGACGGCCTCGAGATTGGCGCAGCGGGCATCGATCTTGAGGGTCTTTTTCTGAGCGCGGCGCGCAAGGTCCTTGTCGTCGGTCACGAATGCGGTCACGGCGTCATGAAGCGTCAGGTCGATGGCCTCGAAGATCGAGAGCATCTCATGGCGCGCCTCGATAAGCTGGCGAGAAAACAGTTTGCGCATATGCTGCTCCTAACAGATAGGCAAAGGGGCGATACAGGCGAGCAAAACGAGGGGAATGTGCAATTTTGCACCCGTCCCCAAATTAGGCATTAGCCGAAGCGGCCGGTGATGTAGTCCTCGGTGCGCTTGTCCATGGGCGTGGTGAAGATGGCGTCGGTCTCACCGTACTCGATGAGCGTCGCGGGCTCGCCAGCGACCTCCTGCAAGAAGAACGCCGTGTGATCGGAGATGCGGGCGGCCTGCTGCATGTTGTGGGTGACGATGATGATCGTCATCTCGGGGGCGAGCTCGGCCATGAGGTCCTCGACCTTCTGGACGCTCGTGGGGTCGATGGCCGAGCAGGGCTCGTCCATGAGCAGCACGTCGGGCTGCACCGCGAGCACGCGGGCGATGCACAGGCGCTGCTGTTGGCCGCCGGAAAGCGCCAGGCCGTCCTTGGAGAGCTGGTTGGAGACTTCCTTCCACAGGTTGGCGCGCTTGAGCGATTCCTCGACGATGTCGTCAAGATCGCTCTTGCTTGTGACGCCCTGCAGGCGCGGGCCAAACGCGACGTTCTCGTAGATCGACTTGGGGAACGGGTTGGGCTGCTGGAAGATCATGCCCACGCGGCGGCGCAAGTCGACGGGGTCGACGCCATCGGCGTAGATATCGGAGCCGTCGAGCTCCATCACGCCCTCGTTGCGCGTACCCTCGATCAGGTCGTTCATGCGGTTCATGCAGCGCAAAAACGTCGACTTGCCGCAGCCGGAAGGCCCGATGAACGCAGTGATCTTGTTTTTGGCGATGTTGAGGTTCACGTCGGTGAGCGCGTGGAAGTCGCCGTACCAGAAGTTGAAATCGGAGACGGTGATGGCGCTCAGCTCGGGCGTGGGCGCGTTGCGATAAACAGTCACGAGGGCTCCTTACTTGCTCTTGCGGGAAAGCCAGCGGGCAAACAGGTTGAAAGCGAGGATGATGGCCATGAGCAGCAACGCGGTGCCATATGCGGCGTTCATGTTGATGCCGTCGTTGGCCAGCAGGTACAGGTGGACCGTCATGGGGCGACCGGAATCGAAGGGCGTGATGGGCATGTTGATGGCCTGGCCCATGGTGTAGAGCACGACGGCCGTCTCGCCGATGGCGCGTCCGATGCCGAGCACGATGCCCGTGGCGATGCGGCCGAAAGCCGACGGCAGGACGATCTTGCTCACGACCTGCCACTTGGTTGCACCCAGGCCGTAGGCGCCCCAGCGGATGTAGCGGGGCACGGCGCGAATGGCCTCCTCGGTGGTGCGCATGATGATAGGAAGCATGAGGAGGGCAAGGGCGAGCGCGGCCGACACCATGGAGAGGCCAAAGCCCATGGCCTCGACAAACAGTGCGTAACCAAACAGGCCCATGACGATCGAGGGTACCGACGCAAGCGTATCGGCGGCATAACGGATAACGTTCACCAGCCGGCCCTGCTTGGCGTACTCGGCGAGATACACCGCCGCGAGCACCGCGATAGGCGTGCAGATGAGCATAGCGAGCGCGGTCACATACACCGTCGACACGATGGTGGGCCAGATGCCGCCCTCGGCGTTGACGCCCTCGGGCCAGCCGAAGATGAAGTCGAGCGAGATGTGCGGCAGGCCGTTCACCACGACGTAAGCGATGATAGCGACGAGCACGAGCGTCGTGATGGCGGCGGCGATGCGAAACACGCCGAGCATGATCGCGTTGCTCGCGTTCTTGGAGATGCGCTCCTTCTTCCCGTTGGCGAGCGCGCGCTTGATGCGACGGGCCGAGGACTCCGGGACCTGGGCGCCCATATCAGACGCGACCTCAGGGGTTTCAGAGGCAAAAGGCTGCTGAGACATACCCGATTACCCCTTCCTCTTCTTGGAAAGCAGGCGAACGATGCCCACGAGCGCAGCGGACACGATGAACAGCACGACGCCCATGCCGAACAGAGCCGTGCGGTGCAGGCCGGACGAATAGCTCATGTCGAGCGCGATCTGGCTCGTGAGCGTCGAGACGGGACTCGAGATGGTCTCGGGGATGACGGGGGCGTTGCCCACGACCATAAGCACGGCCATGGTCTCGCCGATCGCGCGGCCCATGCCGAGCACCACGGCGTCCACGATGCCGAGCTTGGCGGCGGGCAGGACGACCTTGTAGATGGTCTGCCACTTGGTGGCGCCCATCGCGAAACTCGCCTCACGGATACCCATGGGGATGGAGTTCAGCGCGTCGATGGTGAGGGTCGTGATGGTGGGCACGATCATGATGGCGAGGACGAACCACGCCGTGAGCGCGCCAAACCCCAAGCCGCCGGTGAGTTCGGCGACGAGCGGGCGAATGACGGCCATGCCGAAGAATCCGTAAATGATCGACGGGATGCCGGCCAGCAGGTCGACCGCGGGGCTGATGAGGGCGCGCACGCGCGCCGAGGCGATCTCGGTGAGATAGACAGCCGTGCCCACGCCGAGGGGCACACCCAAGACTAGCGCGCCCGCGGTCACCAGGGCCGTGCCCGCGGCAAGCGACATGATGCCGTAGTGGCCCTCGGTGGGGGCCCAGGTGAAGCTGAAGAAATTAGCCAGGCCGATGTCGGTGAACACCGGCGCCGCCTGCATGGTCGTGAAGGCGAAGATCAAGATGACCGTGACCACGGCAAGGAAGGCGCAGCCGAAGAACAGGTACTGCAGGCCCTTCTCCTTGAGATAGGTGCTGCGAGACACGAGGGCGAGGTCGCGCTTGCGTGAAGCGGTATCTGCCGAGGTCGGCTCGGCGGCGGGCACTTGAGGCATATTCTGGTCGGTCATGCGGCTCACTCCCCCTTCTTCCCCGGCTCCGTGACGGGAATGAAGCCCGCCTCGCGGATCTGCTCGTCCATATCGTCGGAAAGGACATAGTCGACATAGTCGGCGGATGCGCCCGTGGGCTCGCCCTTCGTGAAGAAATACAGATCACGGGAGATGGGGTACATGCCCGAGGCGATGCTGCCCTCGGAAGGCGCGACGTCGTTGATGCTCAGGGCGCGAACGCTCGTCTGGGCATGCTCGGACTCGACAAACCCCATCGAGATGTACCCGATGGCGCCGCGGGACCGGCTCACGACGTCGCGAACCTGACCGGTTCCGGACAAAACGGCGGCGCGGCGGTCAAACGGGACGCCGTCCATCACGATGGACTTGAACGCCTCGCGCGTGCCGGACGCCTCGTCGCGGTTGACCAGTTGGATGGGGATGTCCTCGCCGCCCACTTCACTCCAGTTGGTGATCTCGCCGGCGTACATGGCGCGCAGCTGCTCGACGGTGAGGTTGCGCACGGGGTTCTCGGTGTTGACGATCACCGCGATGCCGTCGTGGGCGATGGGGATCGTGGTGAGCCCGAGCTGCTGCTCCTCGGCGTTGAGGCCGCGCGAGGATGTGGCGATATCGGCGGTGCCCGTGAAGACCGCTTCGATGCCGGCAGACGAGCCGAGGCCGCTTACCAGCACGCCGATGCCCGTTTCCTCCTTAAAATGCTCGGCTGCCTGCTCCGCGATGGGCAGGCACGTGGTCGAACCGGCAACGGTGATGGAATCCGTCGCGGAACCCGAGCTGCACGAAGTCAAGGCTAATGTTGTCGAAAGGTAAAAAACCGCCGCGATAGCCAGGCGGGTTGCCCGATGCGCACGGGCGGGCGTGGCGCCTCCCCGCTTGGCGATACCCCAGCTTGACTGGGTCGCCGCGCGCAGCGAGGCATGACGTGAACGTCGCACGGAGGGACTCCGATCTCTTCGAGCGATTGACGCGACGCGCGAACGCCACCGGCGCCCGCGCAACATTCGCATATGGTATCAAATTTTTCGCTCACGCCAGCTCACGCAGGGGAAATCCCAACAGCGCACCGCTCTAATCGACCGCATCCCCATCGCTTGCGTCCGCAAGCAGGCGCGCCAGGCCCTCGCCAACCTCGTCGGCGGCGAGCGCGGCGACGTAATGAGCATCGCGCGCCGGGTCGAGCGTCACGCCCTCCCCGGACGGCAGCCGCATGCGCTCGAGTTCATCGTCGTCCACCTCGGCGAGGTCATCTGGGCTCAGGCGCTGGCCCGTGAGCAGGAAGGACACGCGCAACGCGGCGTCGATCGAGATGGCGGCGAGGCGGTCGAGGTACCGAGAGACCATGATGACGCGACGGAAGTCGTCAAGCGCGGAATCGTCGACCGTCTCCTCGGCGCGCATGCGGTTCAACGTGCGGAAAAACCGCTCGTAGTTCTCGTGCACGGATTCATCGAGCTCCGCCAGCTCGTTGAGGGAGCCAAGGTCGTTATCGACCAGAGTCGCAGCCGACGCGCCCAGCACCCGATACACGCAAGCGGCTTCGCGCCGGATCAGGTCGACGAGCTCGGACGGCAGCTCGATATCGCGCGCGGCCTTGTGCCGCGCCGCCCGCGCGATGCGACGCACCTTGTCGCTCATGCGCTGCAGGTTGAAGTTCACGTAGATGATCATCTGGAGCAGCCGGAAGTCGGAGGCGACCGGCGACTGAGTGGCGATGAGGTTGTAACACACAGCCTCGAGGTTGGCGCTGCGCGCATCGATGTGCTCCATCGAGCGTTGCGCCTTCTTTCCCAAAGAGGGGTTATCGAGCACAAACGCCTGCACTGCGTCGTGCAGGGACAAATCGATGGCCTCGAAGATCGAGAGCATCTCGTGACGAGCTTCGACAAGCTGATGGGAGAAGAGCGAGCGCATGAGGGTCCTTTTCGACGGTGCCTTTACACCTCGCTAGTCTAGCCTCGGCCCCACACGCAGCGCGTAAACGCAATGTCAGGGAAATGAAAGGGCTACCCTGCGGGACACCGTTACCTGTCGCGATGCCAAGGACGTTAGCCACCGAAGCCAAGGAGGGTACCCGTCGCGATGCCAAGGAGGGTACTATTGTCGAAAAGACAAGCCATTAGAAGCCGATTTTTCGACAATAGTACCCTCCATCTGCTTGAGATCCGGACACCTCAGCGGAATGATGCGTAAAAGCGCGGAACGGAAGGGCGCGGGCACATTCCAAGCCGTCAGGCTAGGCGATGACCGCGACGGCGGCATGACGGCCACAGGTGCCGTTCTCGACTCGATAGGAGAAGAAGCGGTCGTTATCGCGGACGGTGGACAGACCGGGGTCGCAGATGTTCGCGGCGGGGACACCAACCTCGACAAGTGCCTGGACGATCGCGCGGCCCAGATCGAGCAGGCGCGTCGTCCCGGCAAGATGCCAGCCAAACCGGGCGTCAAACCGCTCGATGAGCTCCTCGGAGACCTCGTACTCATCGCCTAAGATATGCGGCCCGATGTAGGCCCTAATCTCGTCGGGGGCGCACGCCGTCTCATCCATGAGGACGCGCGCGGCCTGCCCCGCGATACGGGCGTACGTGCCCTTCCAACCGGAATGGATCACGGCAAAGCCCGAAGGGCACGTGAGAATGACGGGAACGCAGTCTGCGAAGCACAGCATCACCGGGACGACCGGGGCGCAGCACACGATGGCGTCGGCCCCCTGCGAAATCTCTGCGCGCACACGGTCGAGCTCAGCGGGGTCTGCCGAGCGAACGACGGCCACGTGATCGCCGTGCACCTGGTTGGGAACGAGCAACCTGCCCGCCAAGGGCTCCGCACCCATCACGGCGAGAGCGCGTCGGCGGTTTTCCTCCACTGCCAGCGGGTCGTCGCCCACATGCGAACCGAGATTGAGCGACGCATAGGGTGAAGCGGACACCCCGCCCATACGCTCCGTGAACCCAAAACGAACATCGCCGTCGCGCCCGCCCACGAGCGCCACCCCATCAACCACAACGCGTTCCATAACAGCATCCCCCATATCGAAAACCCGTCCCAAGCAAGAAACACCGCCACCCCCCACCTTACGCGTGAGAGCTGCGAAGCCCCAAGCTTCCGACACCTTCTAATTCTCTGCCACGTTAACGCGAGGAGGGGTCCGGCACTTGCCTAAGCAAACATTCCGCAGCCGCCGAGCTTTGCTCGGCGAGCGAGGACGTTTGCGTGGCAAGTGCCGGACCCCTCCGACAAGTCACGTGGACGAATTAGAAGTTGCCGCGCTTGAGGAAGTCAGGGAGCTCGAACTGATCGTTGCCAAAGTTCGGGAGCTCCGTGCCGCCGATGTTGCGGGTGGCGGCGGGAGCTGCGGACGCAGGCTCGGAAGCGCGCTCGGAGCGGGGGCTCTTGGAGGCGGCGAACAGCTCATCCTGACGGTTGACGTTGGAATCGGAGAAGCCCGTGGCGATGACGGTGATGCGCACCTGATCGCCCAGGGACTCGTCCACAACGGTACCGAAGATGATGTTGGCGTCCGGGTCGACCGCGTTGGCGACGAGGTCGGCGGCGTCGTTGATCTCCTGGATACCGAGGTCCTTGGAGCCGGCGATGGAGAGCAGAACGCGCGTGGCGCCATCGACGGAGCTCTCGAGCAGCGGGCTGGAGATGGCCTGCTGGGCGGCGTCGACGGCACGGGTGTCACCGGAGGCGACGCCGATGCCCATCATGGCGGTGCCGGCCTGCTTCATGATGGTTTTGACATCGGCGAAGTCGAGGTTGATGACGCCGGGGACCGTGATGAGGTCGGTGATGCCCTGGGTGCCCTGGGAAAGGACGCCGTCGGCCGTGGTGAAGGCCTCGAGCATGGTGGTCTTCTTCTCGGCGATGTCGAGCAGGCGGTCGTTGGGGATGACGATCATGGTGTCGACGGATTCGGCGAGCGTCTTGATGCCCTCCTCGGCGGAGTTCTTGCGCTTGCGGCCCTCGAAGGTGAAGGGCTTGGTCACGACGGCGACGGTCAGCGCGCCCACGTCGTTCATGGCGATGTCGGCGACGATCGGAGCGGCGCCGGTACCGGTGCCACCGCCCTCGCCGCAGGTGATGAAGACCATGTCGGCGCCGGCGAGAGCCTCGGCGATGTCATCACGGCTCTCCTCGGCGGCCTTACGGCCGACCTCGGGGTTGGCGCCGGCACCCAGACCGCGGGTGATGTCGGTACCGATGTGAACCTTGATATCGGCGTCGGAGATGGCGAGGGCCTGGGCGTCCGTGTTGATGGCGACGAACTCAACGCCACGGATGCCCTCCTCGATCATGCGGTTCACGGCGTTCGTGCCGCCACCGCCCACGCCGACGACCTTGATGACAGCAAGGTAGTTGTTGATCTCGTTCTCGTGCATGTGCGGTCCTTTCGAACGCTATGTTGCAAGCCTCTAGGCGAAACGTCGCGACGTTAACCTTCAACTAGAGATTAAAAGTCAAGGTAAACCGTGCTATGTTTGCACAAAAGTCAGTCCCAAGTCAAACCGACCTGCGCATATTGTGAAGTATACGGCATTTCCGCAGGTATTCTCAAAATGCTTTCGGCGGAGTGCAGTTCCCCACCTCATGGACGGCAAAAACGCGCGCACCGACCTAGTGCGGCGCCGAGCGGAACGTATAGGCGCCGGGCTCGCGAACGTTGATGAACGTCACGCCGACCTCCTGCTCGATGAGCTTGGTGATCACGCGCTCCTTCTCGACGATGTGCTCGGGCTCTCCGAGCGAGACCTCGACACCGGATTCGAGATTTGCCGAGATCGCCTCGACCGACGCGATCGAGAGGCTCTTGATCGTCGCCGTGAATTCCGGCGAGAACCCATTCGCATATTCCAAGCCCGCCAAGACGACCTTGGACGACACGGACTCGCCGCTCTTTGGGGAGATGTCGCTGGGAACGTCGGTGAACAGCAGGCAGCCGGCGTCTTGGGCCATGCGCAGCGCCGCCTCCTGGCTGGACAGCAGCGTGGCCCCCTCGGGAACCGAACCATCCTCGTTAAGGGCGACCTCGTTGCCCTCCGCATCCACGGCGACCACCAGCGTGACGGGCGCGATCCACGTGCCGTCGTCACCGATTGCCCAAGCGAGCTCGTCGGCGGTGATGTAGGCGATGGCCTTCATCTGACGCTCGACCGGCGTGATGATCAGGGTGTGCGGCCACCCCTTCTCGATCGACACGCCCTTGACCCACGGGCTGGCGGAAAGGCCGCTCAAAATGGCATCCTCATTGACGTTGAGCAGTGTCGTGCCCTCAGGCACTTCGACCAGGGCCTGGGCGGTGGCCTGCTCGACGTGATCGCTGCCGTTGACCTTGATGTCGGTGGCAGCAAGAAGGGACGAATTGACGATGAGCACGGCGGCGAGCGCCACGGCAAGGGCCGCGCCCGCGCCCACAAACACCGCGGCGCGACTCGGCTTGGGGATATGAAGGCCCGCGAACAGCTTGGCGAACATGCGGCCCACAGCGCCCAACGCGCTCGCGATCGGGCGCAAGAACGCGGGAACCCCGCGTTTAGCCGCCTTGGCGCCGGGCGCCTTCACGCCGGGCATCGAGTTTTTGGGGCCGGCGGCGATACGGCGGGACTGAGATGCGCCCGCCGCCTTGGCAGAAACCTTGCCCGCCGCAGCGCGAACGGCCGGCGACTTGACCACAGAGGCCTTGCCCGCAGCCGCGCGGACCGCAGGGGACTTGACCGACGAGACCGCGCCCTGCGCGCGCCCCGGCATGGAGATCTTCTTTTTTGCAGGCGCTTTTGGAGCCGCGACCTTTCCACGCGACACGGGCGCAGACGGCCGCGACGACCGCTTTGGGCCGGCCGACGCCTTGGGGGCGGCGGAAGCACGGCGATAGGTTGGCTTGGGCGCCTTAGAAGCCGAGGAACTTGACTTCTGGTTGAAGCTCGACGCCATACCTCTCCCTCACCGTCTTGTGGATGTGCCTCATGACCGCGGCGACGTCCTCCGCGGTCGCCGCATGTTTGTTCACGATGAAATTCGCGTGCACCTCGGAAACTTGCGCGCCGCCCGCAGAGTAGCCCTTGAGGCCGGACTCCTCGATCATGGCGCCCACGGCGCGGTCGGCGGGATTGCGGAACACCGATCCGCAGGAGGGAACGCCCAGCGGCTGCGTGCGACGACGGCGCGTGAGCGAACGCTCCATGCGGGCGCGAATCTCGTCTTTTGAACCCGGGACGAGCTCGAGGGTGACCTCGAGGATGATCTCATCGTGAGGCAGACTGCACTCACGGTAGGACCAGACGACCTCGTCGCGACCATAGTGGCGAATGCCCTCGCCGGGCTTATAGGTGACCACGTCCTGCACGAGCGAGCCGATCCACTCGGTGCGAGAGCCGGCGTTCATCGAGATGGCACCGCCCACGGTGCCGGGGATGCCCACGGCGAACTCAAGCCCCGTGAGCTCGCGGGAGAGCGCCTCGTTCACCAGGCGCGCGAGGATGGCCCCCGCCCCGACGGTGAGCGTGCAGCCGTCCTCATCGAGCACGAAGCGCGAGAACTCACTGCCGAGCGTTATGACCGCGCCCCGGTAGCCCTCATCTGCCACCAGCAGGTTCGAGCCCTTGCCGATGATGACCCACGGCACGCGCTCGCGCGCGAGCACCTCGATAGTGCGCCGAAGGGAATGGTAGCTATGGCAGGTCACGAACAGGTCGGCCTTGCCGCCGATCCGGTAGCTCGTGTGACGCGCGAGCTTCTCGTTTTCTGTGACATCCGTGTCGATCATGCCCGACAGGGCCATGACCGCGTTGAACACACCCATGGACTAGCGCGCCTCGGACGCGACGTACTCGAGGTACTCCGGCCCGACGGTGGTGACGTCGCCGGCGCCCATCGTGATGAGCAAATCGCCCTCCGACACGACCTCGTCCAGGCAGGCCATAAGCGCCTGGTGGTCGGCCACGTAGCGCACGTCCTTGGACGGATAGACCTCGCGGATCTTGTCGGCGAGCATCTTGCTCGTCACGCCCGGGATGGGCATCTCGCCAGCCGGGAACACATCGATGAGCACGACGGAATCGGCATCGGAGAACGCCTGGGCGAAATCGTCGCACAGCGCCTGGAGACGCGAGTAGCGATGCGGCTGGAACACCACGGCGACCTTTTTGAAATCAAGGGACTTGGCGGCCGCGAGCGTGGCGCGGATCTCGGTGGGATGGTGACCGTAGTCGTCGACGATCATGGCGCCGCGCGTCTCGCCCACGTGCGTGAAACGGCGGCGGGCCCCCTCGAAGGATGAGAGCGCCTCGGCGGCGCGCTCGGTATCCAGGTCGAGCACGTACGCGGACGCGAGCGCCGCGGTGGCGTTGAGCATGTTGTGGCGACCGGGATTGTTCTTGATGGATACCTCGCGCACGGAGCCGTCGGGCAGGGTCACGGAGAAGTCGGTGCCGAAGGTGTGGCTGGAGGCATGGGGCGCGCAGCGCACATCGAAACCCTCCCCCTCGCCATACGTGAGCACGCGGCGGCCACAGGAATGGGCAAGTTCGACCAAGCGCGGGTCCTCACCACAAACGATGACGGTGCCCTCCTCGCCCACCAAGCCCATGAACGTGCAGAAGGTCTGCTCGATCTCGGCGAGCGAGCTGTAATGATCCATGTGGTCGGCCTCGACGTTCGTCACGACGACGACGCTCGGGTCGAGGTAGAGGAATGAGCTGTCGGACTCGTCGGCCTCGACGACGAAGTACTCGCCGGCGCCGTTCTTGCCGTTGGTGCCGTACCCCTCGACGACGCCGCCGATGAGGAAGCTCGGGTCGAGGTCCATGCGGTCGAGCATGGTGGCGATCATGGACGACGTGGTCGTCTTGCCATGCGTACCGGCCGCGGCGACCGTCGTGCGGCCGTAGCCGAGCGCGGAGAGCATCTTGGCGCGGTGCCACACGGGGATACCGAGCTCACGCGCGCGGGCGAGCTCGGGATTGGACTCGGGGATGGCCGTGGAGACCACGACGACGTCGGGATTGACGGCGTCGATGGTCGACGCCTCGTGCCCGACATGCACGTCGATGCCCGCACGGATGAGCTGGCGCACGTACCTGGACGTCTTGAGGTCGGAACCCGTGACGGTGAAACCACGCTCGTGCAGCACCAGGGCGATGCCGCTCATACCCGCGCCGCCGACGCCGATGAAGTGAGCGCTCTTGAAGGTCGGGGCAGTGGTTGCCTCAGGGACTGCAATGGTCGACATGACGTCTCCTCGCGTGTTGATGCGTTTAACCTACCCAGTGTATCACGGTTGTGCGCATCCCAATGAAAGCCCCATGCACGGCGAGGCGACGGCGCTACGGGCGCGCGATGGACTCGAGCTTGTCTGCGAGCGCCTGGGCCGCCTTGTCCTGGGCAAGCCCGCGGGCGGCCTCACGCATGGCGGCGCGGCGAGGCGCATCGCCCAGCAGGCCGAGCAGCTCATCGCGAAACGCGTCGCCGCCGATATCGTCGTCGGCGTAGACGACAGCGGCGCCGACGTCACTCAGCAGGCGCGCATTGGTGGTCTGATGGTCTGCCGTGGCAAACGGGTACGGCACGAGAATCGAGGGGGCGGAAAGCGCGGCAATCTCCGCCACCGAGGAAGCCCCCGCACGGGAGAGCACCAAGTCGGCGGCGGCGATGACGTCACCCATATCGTCGATGTAATCGCGCACGACCCAGCGGGAGCGCTCATCCTCGGTGAGATTCAGCGCCGCGAGGGCGTCTTCGTATCCGCCCTTGCCCGTGGAATGGACCACGTAGAGACCGTCGAGCGCGAGGAGCTCCGACTTCAAGCTGGCGAGGCGCTCGTTCAGGTGCGCGGCGCCGAGCGACCCGCCAAACACGAGCAACATCGTCGCGTCATCGGGGATGCCCAGAGCCTCACGCCCGCGCTCGCGATTTCCCTCGATGACGCTTGTGCGCACGGGGTTGCCGGTGAACTCGATGCGCGTGGTCGCAGCGGCGCGCTCACGCAGGACGGATTCCGCGCTCGGCTGCCCGAGGGCGATGAGGGACGCCAGCTTGGCCGACTGCTTGTTGGCCAAACCCGAGACGGAGTTCTGCTCGTGCAGGGCCACCGGCACGCCGAGCTTGTGCGCGGCGCGGACAAGCGGCAGCTCAAGATATGCGCCGAAGCCTATGGCGACGTCGGGCATGGGAATCTGACCGGCCTTGAACTCACGCACAAGACGGGCCTGCTCCTTCGCGAGGTGCACAAGGGCCGTCGCCAGGGTCCACGGGCGCTGGCGGTCGAACCCCGTGACATGCACCGGGTGGAATGGGAAGCCCGCCTGCGGGACCAAGGTTCCCTCTAGGCGTCGCGCATCGCCGAAGAAGTGCACGGCGTGTCCGCGGTCGCGGAGCTCCTCCGCAAGGGCGAGCGCAGGGTTGACGTGGCCCGCCGTGCCGCCCGCCGCAATGGCAACGATCATCTTCTTGTTATCGGTCATATCGACCCCTTCTCGATTGGCCGGAGCCGCGATCGTATCGTTCATCCCTAGGATAGCGCGACGACGAGCGTGGGGAGGTGCCGCGGACATGAGGGCCCGCGTCGCGCGGGCGCAGGCGATCAGACGCGCGGGACCCCAGATCGACGCGCTCGTATCCGCCCGTCTCGCGGCCGC
>UQHS01000018.1 GCA_900540845.1 uncultured Collinsella sp. | reverse complement strand
TGCGGACCTCCCATCCGGACACCGTCGAGGTGTCCAACTTTTTGTCCGCAGTCCCTATTCGGCTTGTTTTCGACTTTTTTACCCTCTGCGCTTCGTCCCCTACCCTCTGTGGCTACGCCTGCTGGGGCGGAACGATGCAATCGTATCGGACAGCCTTGCCCGCCACGCTGTGACTTGGTTTGACACCGGCAAGATGCGGCCCTTTAACGGGGCGCTTGATCACGATCTTTCGAGGGTGGGCATCTTGCGCCGCCTGCAGGAGCAGCCCTTCGTCAACCGGATCCGTCGGGCGCTCCAAACCGTGTATGAGCTGGAACTTCTTCTTTACCGCAGCGCTTTTGGTGCGCCCGGGAAACATCGGGTCCAGATACACCACATCGGGGCGCGTGGCGGGGTCGGAGCCTAGGCGGGCGAGCACGTCACGGCTATCGCCCTCGACAAGGCGCATGCGCGAAACGATGGGAGCCAGCGCCTCATCGCGAGACGCGCGATCCAGAGCATCCTCCAACAGCACGGCGATCACGGGATCCGCCTCGCACAAGGTGACCGAAAACCCTGCCGCCGCAAGTAAAAAGGAATCCTCGCCCAACCCCGCCGTCGCATCGACGGCACGCAGACACGAAGCGCCCTTGATGCGCGCAGCCCTTACCAACATCTCGCGCTGGAGTGCGCCCTGTTTGACGCGCGGCAGCATCTCCGCAAAATCCGGCACGAGCTCCATGCCGTCGCGCGCAAGGGCGAGACCCGCCTGTGAGACCTTGAGGTAGAGCTGTCCCGAATCTGGCACAAATCCCGAAGCTGACACAGCATCGCCAGCGGGTGCGTCCGTCGCAAACGTCAGCGGAGCACCCAGGCGCGCCGATAAGCCCTCCGCTCGGGCGCGCGAACACTCATCCGCGCACAGCACCGTCACATGACTAATTTGGGGACGTGCCCCAAATTGCACATCGGCGGGAGCACCCTGACTCACATGACTAATTTGGGGCACGTCCCCAAATTGCACATTTTGAGGGCTCATGCGCGATCCTTACCCGAGACGGCGTCGGACATGCGACGGCGAACCCGGCGCGGGCTGAGCGCCGAGGCGACCGTCGGGACATCGATGTTCACGCCGAGCACAATCTTTGCGACCCAGAAGTAAAACAGCAGTACGAGAATGGGGATGAGGCACGAGGTCACCAGCATGACCGCGAGCGACTCGATGAACTGGTTGAGGGCATCCTTGGCGCCATCGACCATACCGCCAACGCCCTTGCTGACCGTATCGAAAATGCCCGTGAAGAAACCCGTGACGGCATCGATGATGCCTTCGTCACCATTCTTGCCGCCCTCTTCCTCAATCTGCGCGGCGCCCTCAGAAAGTTGTTCGGCCCTCTCGATCGACTCCTGCATCGACGTCTCGTACGTGGTGTCAATTTGGTTCGTGACCCACGTGCTCGTGGGAATGGCGAGCAGCAGAACCACACCGAGAGCTGTCAGTTTGCCCCCAACAATCAGGGAGGGCTTTGCCCAAGGGCTACGGCCCCGCATCCAAACGAAGGCCACGCCCAAGAGGGCCGCCACAGGCAGGGCGAACCCCAAGGCCGCCGCGCTGAATATGGTGATGAGGTATTTCTCGAGAAAGAGGGCTGCCAAGACAATCAAGAAACCCGTGCTCAAATCCATCAGTTTTTCGGCGATGGGCGAACCCGCGTCGCCGGGAATCGCGGAAATGAGCGCCGACGCACCCGCCGATCCCGCCGTGAGCGTGAGCACGTTGTCGATTTTCTCATCGATGGTGGCGATCACATCTGCATGCGCTTCCGGAGACGAGAAGTGGGGCAGGAGCGCGAACCAGCACACCAGCGCGGCGGCAACCAGTGCCACCGTGATGATCCAGCGCGTGCGGTCGGACATGCCCACACCCGGGGACATCATGACGCCGCCGGGATAATCCAGGCCGGCGGCCTCCTCTACCTCGATGTACTCGTAATCGTCTTCCAAAACGGCGCGGCCGCGGCTCGCGTCGTGGCGGTTGAGCTCGTTCATGTGTACCTCGCAATCGTGCGGCCTTACGCGGCCTCTGCGCCGCACGCGACCTCGTGCCCCACGCGGCATGCCCTTGCGCAGCCTCTTGCACCGCGCGGCCATACCGGCGCGCAGCCCCATGCCCCGCCCGGCCATATCCGCGCGCAGCCCCATGCCCCGCCCGGCCATATCTCTGCTGCCATTCTAACAGCCGCCCCGCCTCCATACGGCAGAGGAGCTCCCCACGCGCACCCGACGCCGCCGGCGAGCCCTTCCTCGGCATGAAAGAAAACGAAGTCCGCCTCACCAGCGGCAAGAAAAACGTTTTTGAATCGTTTTCATTGCGCTGGTGAGGCGGACTTGCACGCACTACACCTCGATTTTGGGATCGCCCCGCCGGCGGGGCAGGCTTACTCCTACTGGTAAGGCGAGCGCGCGTGCACCTCGATTTAGGGACAGCCCCAAAATTGAGGTGGGGAACAGGGCGCTTCCGGCGCCACGAGAGCAAATCCAGCAACACACGTCGCCAGCTGCAACGTTACGCGCGGTCGGCAACCTCCAGCACGAAGCGCTCGGTCTTTTCCCAGCCAATGCACGGGTCGGTGATGGACTTGCCGTACACGCCGCCGTCGACGGGCTGGTTGCCGTCCTCCAGGTAACTCTCGACCATGAAGCCGCGCACGATTCTGTCGATCGTCTCGTTGCGGCGGCAGGAATCGAGCACTTCTTTGGCAATGCGCAGCTGCTCAAACGGGCGCTTGCCGGAGTTGTCGTGATTGCAGTCCACCACCACGCCGGGATTGGCGTAACCGGCCTCTGCCGTGTAGCGCTCGGCGAGGCGCTCGAGGTGCTCGTAGTGGTAGTTGGGGTACGTGCGGCCGTCCAGCCCGATATAGCCGCGCAGCACCGCGTGCGCGAGCGGGTTGCCCGGGGTCTCAACCTCCCAGTTGCGGAAGATGAAGCCCTGCTCGGCCTGGGCGGCATAGATGGAGTTGAGCATGACACTCGTGGAGCCGGCGGTGGGGTTCTTCATGCCCACGGGCACCGAGATGCCCGACGCAACCAGGCGATGCTCCTGGTTCTCAACGGAGCGCGCGCCCACGGCGACGTAAGAAAGCAGATCGATGAGGTACTGATAATTGCTCGGGTAGAGCATCTCGTCGGCGGTGAAAAAGCCCGTCTCCTCAATCACGCGCAGGTGCATACGGCGGATGGCCTTGACGCCCTCGAGCAGGTCGTCGCCGGCCTCCGGGTCGGGGTTGTGGAGCAGGCCCTTGTAGCCGGTGCCCTTGGTGCGCGGTTTGTTGGTGTAGACGCGCGGGATGATAAGCAGGCGTTCACGCACGCGCTCCTGCAGCCCGGCGAGGCGCGTCATGTACTCGAGCACGGAGTCCTCGCGGTCGGCCGAGCACGGACCGATGATGAGCACGCGGCGGCTATCCTCGCCGCGGAAGATGGCGGCGACCTCGGCGTCGAAGGCAGCCTTGGCGTCAACGAGGTCGGCACGCAGGGGCATCTCCTCGCGAATCTCCTTGGGGATGGGAAGCAGGCGCTTGAAATGCATGGCCATGGAGGGCTCCTATCAGATCGCGCGGCACGCCGCGTGGACACGTTCGTTGGGGAGATTATCGCGCGCGGAGCATGGGCGCGCGACGCTAGGCAAACGAATTAACCTGTGTGTCATACGAGGCGCGGCAAAGGCGGCCAACGGACGTGGCAGAGACGACTAACGGGCGCGCAAGCCGCAGTTCGCCCGCCAGATCAGATGGAGCCCGCGCAGGGTGAGGGTCTCGTCGACGACGGCGTCGTGCTCGATGAGGGCCGCCACCTGCGCGGCGCCGTCGCCCGTCATCACCACGGGGGCGTCACAGCCGAGCTCGCCCATCACGGCGTCGAGCAGGCCGTCGATGCGCGCCGCCTCGCCCAGCACCACGCCGGACTGCATCGCGGCACGGGTGCTGCGGCCAATCACCCGCTCAGGCGCGCGCAGCTCGATCATGGGCAGGCGCGCCGCGGCGGCCGTGAGCGAGCGAGCGCCCAAAGCCACGCCAGGGGCGATGATGCCACCCGCGAACGCCCCGCCCTCGTCCACGACCTCGATATTCGTGGTGGTCCCCAAATCAACCACCACGACGGGCGTCCCGTACGCCTCGCGCGCCGCCACGGCATCGGCCACGCGGTCCGAGCCAACCTCGGACGGATCGTCGTAGCGCATGCGGATGCCGGTCTTGAGCCCGGGCCCCACCACATAAGGCCGCGTACCGCACAGCTTTTCCAGCGCCGTTCGCCACACATTGGCCAAACTGGGAACCACGCAGGACAGAATCGCAAAGCCGGGCTCCGGCGCGTCCAGCATGTCGATGGCGCGGGCGGCATGCGCCCATGCCTCATCGGCCGTGCACGAATCGGGCGTGGTGATCTCCCACGTGCCCATCAGCTGGTCCTCGACAAACACGCCAAACTTGGTGACGGTGTTTCCCACGTCAACGGCGAGCAGGCAGCCCTCCGCAAACGCGGGGCGAATCGAAGCCGAGCCCTCTGCAGCCCTTTCGTTGGTACCCATGGCGCCCTCCAAATTCTCAGGCAGATTTCTTGCCATTGAGCTTACACTATAGCGGTCCTACTGCCGTAACCCGACTCCCCGCTGAGGGGGAGCGGATATACGAGGGAGCTACAAATGAGTTCTACAAACGAGCGCGCGCCGTGGCGCGGGCAAATCAGTGCCGCCGGCATCCTCATCGGCTGCATCGGATGCGTCATCATCACGGCATCTTCGGTGTATACAGCCCTCAAGATGGGAGCCCTCCCCTGGCCCACCATCTTCACCTCCATCACCGCCCTGGTATTGCTGCGCGCCCTCGGCCGCACGAGCCTCAACGAGGCAAACGTCACCCAAATCATCATGTCCGCGGGCTCTATGGTAGCCGGCGGCCTGGCATTCACCATCCCCGGCATTTGGATGCTCGGCTCAGGGCAAGATGTCAGCTGGATCGAGATGCTCGGCGTGGCGCTGGCGGGCACCCTGCTTGGGCTGGTGTGCACGGCCCTCATTCGCCGCAAATTTGTGGAGGAGTCCGACCTCGAATACCCCATTGGCACCGCCGCAGCGGAAACCCTCATGGCGAGCCGCGCGGGCGGGGCTACGGGCAAGAAGCTCTTCGGCTCCATGGCGGCCGCAGGGCTGTGGTGCGCCCTGCGTGACCTTGCGGGCGTCATTCCAACCATGCTGTGCGCCCTGCCCATTCCGGGCGTCGCCTTTGGCATCTACAACTCCCCGATGCTTCTCTCCGTAGGCTTTCTGGTGGGCGGAGCGGCGGTCGCCTTCTGGCTTGCCGGAGGGCTCATCGCCAACCTCGGCATCATCGTGGGCGGCAGCGCTGCAGGGCTATGGGACGTCACCGTGGCCCAAGGCATCGTGTCGAGCCTTGGCATGGGCCTCATGATGGGCTCTGGCCTGGGCGTGGTCGTGCACGACATCCTGCCCAAGGCGGCCAACCTGTCATCCGTGTCACTGACGCCAGGGGCGAATGGCACGAGGGCACAGGGCGGGGCCCTAGCGCTATTCGTTGCTGCGGCGGCGCTCCTCATCTGCCTGGTCCTTGGCATCGCGCCGCTGCACTGCATCATCGTTGTCGTGCTCGCATTTGTCACCACCATCATGAGCGCGCAGTCGGTTGGCCAAACGGGCATCGATCCCATGGAGATCTTCGGGCTCATCGTGTTGCTCGTCATCGCCGCCCTCGGAGAATCTAACCAGGTCAAGCTGTTTTTCGTCGCGGGCGTGGTCGCCGTGGCATGCGGCCTTGCGGGCGACGTGATGAGCGATTTCAAAACCGGGCACATCTTGGGCACAAGCCCTCGCGCAATGTGGATCGGCCAGGCCATCGGCGCGCTGCTGGGCGCCGTCGTTTCCGTCGCGGTTATGGCAGCCCTTCTAACCGCATACGGACCGGAATCGTTCGGCCCGGGTAAGCTGTTCGTCTCCGCGCAGGCCAGCGTTGTGGCCACCATGGTCTCGGGCATCCCCAGTGTGCCCGCCTTCCTCGTGGGCCTCGGAGCGGGAACGGTCCTGTACTGCTTGGGCATCCCTTCCATGATGCTCGGCCTCGGCGTGTACCTGCCGTTTTACATGACCATCTCGGCCACGCTCGGCGCATGCGTCAAGTGGGCATACGACCGCATCGCCGCACACCGCGGCAACGCGGCTTACGCCCGCTCGGCCACCTGCGTCCCGGCCAATACAGCAGCGGGAACCGGAAACCTCCGCAGCGCAACCAGCGGCAACACGAGCGCGGACAACGCGCCCGAAACCACGCATGAAGAGTCGGGCATCATCATCGCCTCCGGCGTGCTGGGCGGCGAATCGATCGTCGGCGTGATCATCGCGCTCATGTCCGTCGCGGGCGGGCTTATGGGCTAGCGCCTGCCACCCACCGAGAAGTCCACATCTCAACAGGGCTCCAACGGTATGCTGAAAGCGCCTAAGGGTCCTATCGCCGGGGATGGGTTCGTTGGCGCGCCAGTCGAACCCATCCCTATCATTTTGAGTTCAGAGGTGCTCGCCATGTGGGTTTTCGACACAACGCTCTACCAGATGTATCCGCTCGGCATGCTCGATTGCCCCTTCGATGCGCCCGCCATCGATGACGCCGAAGGGCTGGCACGCGAGCGCGACCTGCACCGCGTGTGCTCGCTTATCGAATGGGCTCCGTACCTGGGCAAGCTCGGCGTGGGCGCGATCCTGCTCAACCCCGTCTTCGCCAGCGACACGCACGGGTACAACACGCGCGACCTGACCGAGATCGACTGCCGCCTGGGCACCAACGAGGACTTCGCCCGCGTAGTCGATGCCCTGCACGCATGCGGCGTGCGCGTGATTCTCGACGCCGTGTTCAACCACGTGGGCCGCAACTTCTGGGCGTTTCGCGACGTGCGCGACCGCATGTGGGACTCGCCGTACAAGGATTGGTTCAACATCAGCTTCGACGGCGACACCCACTTCGGTGATGGATTTTGGTACGAGGGCTGGGAGGGCAATCAGGACCTCGTGAAGCTCAACCTGAGAAATCCCGAGGTCGTCGACTACCTGCTCAACGCGGTTCGCATGTGGAAACATAACCTGGGCGTGGACGGCCTGCGCTTGGACGTCGCGTACAGCCTCGACCGGGATTTCGTGAAACGGCTGCGGGACCTCGCGTTCGAGCTAGGCCGCGAACCGCGTTTTGACGGGGAGCCCGGCGATGGCTTCCCGCTCATCGGAGAAGTCCTGCACGGCGATTACAACCTCATCGTCAACGACGAGATGCTCGATTCGTGCACGAACTACGAGTGCTACAAAGGGCTGTACTCGAGCTTCAACTCGATGAACATGTTCGAGATCGCCCATTCGCTGCACCGTCAATTTGGCGGCGACCCGTGGTGCATCTACCGTGACAAGCACCTGGTGAACTTCGCAGACAACCACGACGTCTCGCGCCTGGCGAGCATCCTGACAGAAAAACGTCACCTCGTCCCCGCATATGGCGTGCTCTTTGGCATGCCGGGCATCCCGTGCCTGTACTACGGCAGCGAGTGGGGGCAGCTGGGCACAAAGGGCACCGGGTACCTGGCGGACGTGGAGCTGCGCCCCGCCATCAGCGCCCCGTCGCCCGACAGCCTCGACTCTCCCGCAAGCGGCTGGGCAGGCGGCGAGGAGCCCAATGAGCTCACCGCGCTCATCAATCGCCTGAACCACGTGCGCCGCGGGTCGCGCGCCCTGTGCCACGGCGGCTATCGCAACGTGGTGATCACCAACAAGCAGCTGCTGTTCGAACGCCGAGTTGAGGCATTTGGCGATCAGTCTGCCGAAGAGGTGCTCGTTGCGGTCAACGCCGAAGGCGCGCCCTTCACCTTTGGCGACGGTGCACTCACGGGGTCGTTCGAGGTCCTGCTCGCCTGCGCGCCCCACGGGTTCGACAACGGCATGGGAAACGACAGCGGCGAGTTCGAGGGCTGTACAGAAGAAGGCGCGGCAGGCGCCACTGCGAAGGACCTTGTTGCTGAGGGTTCTTCCGCAAACGGCAACACTGCCGAGGGCTCCTCCCCCACCGTACTCGCCCTTGAGGGGTCGCTTGAGATCCCACCCTTTAGCGTCCTCTACCTGCGTCGAATGTAAGGGGCAGCCCATGAGCCCGCAGCCGCCCAACCTCAGCGCCCCGCCATGCGCCCCCGGCGCCAATGACACAGCGGGAACGAGTGGCGGGCCCGAGGGCCCCGACAGCTGCCCCGGGAATCCCGGCCTGCAACAACTCGTGCCCTCGCCTGTGCTCGACGAACGGGAGCTCGCGTCCATCGACGCTCTCACGGAGCGATATCATGCCCTCAACGAACCAGGCCCCGTTGCGCGCAGCGTCGCCATCGCCGGGCTCTTCGTCCCCAACGAGGTGAAGGACGCCTGGTCGCGAGGAAGGCAAAGGCTCGGTCGGACGACGGATGCGCATCGCGACCTCTACATGCAAGCCATCGAAGTTGTTGGACACGGGTTCGATCATCTCGAGCGCCAAGCGGCGGAGTTCTCGTGCAGCACGTCGTTCATCCTCACGCGCGTCAACGAGACATCGGGGCGGCACTTGCATCATTTGGAAGAGATTTGCCTGCTCAGAAGCTATGAGGTCGCATCAGCCCTAGAGCCCTACAAGAGAGCTGATCGACAAATCGCCTTTCTCGAAGGGTGCCTGACGGGCCTGCCTGGCATCGCGGGTATCCCGGCGAACATCGCGCTCGCGACGCTTCTGGGCTTTCGCGCAACCCAATCGGTCGCCTCCTTCTATGGATACGACGTCAAACGCGATCCTGCCGAGCTCGCCTTGGCAGGCGAAGTCTTCATCCACTCGATGGAACATCATGCCCCCGCGGGCGAGGGCGACGAAGGCGTCCGTTTTGAAGCGGCGACATCTCCGGTTGAGCGCGTCTTGCTCATCAGCAAAGGCGTCGCCGTGAAAATCGGCGTCAAAAGCGGATGGAAAGAACTGGCCATGCGCGGCGGCGTGGCAGCCCTCATGACAGAAATGCGCTCGATAGCCCTCCGGGCTGCCGAGGAACAGATGGTCCTCACGGCAGAAAAGCAGGCGATTCGCACGGCCGAAGAACAAGCTGCGCGGGTGGGCGCACGGGAAATCGAGCAGATGGTGGTTCGCGACGCGTTGCAGCAGGCAAGCAAAGACGCCGCCCAAAAGTTTGTGCAGAGGTCAATCCCCCTGGTATCGGGCGCCATCGGCGGATACTTCGACGCGAAGAAAGTTGCGCGAGCCCTCGAGGTGGCAGACATCTTCTATCAAAAGCGGTTCATCCTTGAAAAGGAAACCCGCATTCAGAACCTGCTCGCCCGCAGCTAGTGGGGCTGCGCGGTCGAGTGTCCCACCACGAGGGCTCTCACGCTGCAAAATCGCCCCACGGCAGCGGTCAGCAGCAACTAACTGCGGCAACGCCCCGCGGCAGCGGTCAGCGGTAACAGCCAGCAGCGACGCGCCGCGGCAGCGACCAGCAGCGACGACATGCGCAACCAGGCCGCGACAACGACGCGCCCGCCCCGCAAGACGCGCGGGGCGGGCGCAAACCGTTATCGATCCATGCGGCCCTCAACCATGGTGAGCGAGATCTTCTTGCGCGCGCGATCCACACCGGTGACCCACACGGTCACCGTATCGCCCACGGCGACAACCTCACTCGGGTGTTTCACAAAGCGGTCCGCAAGCTTGGAGATGTGCACCAAGCCGTCCTGATGCACGCCGATGTCCACAAACGCGCCGAAGTCCACCACGTTGCGCACGGTGCCCTTGAGCTCCATGCCCACCTCGAGGTCCTCGATGCTGCGGGCCGCCTGGGAAAACACGACCTCCGGAGCATCGTCACGCGGGTCACGACCGGGCTTCTCCAGCTCCGCCACGATATCGCGCAGCGTGGGCACGCCGCATCCCAACTCGGCCGCCACTGTTCCCAAGTTGCCGATCTTGGCGCCGATCCCCGGCACACCGCCAGCGGCCAGCGCGCTCGGAGCCACGCCCGCGCGGCGCAGCAGCTCGCTCGCAACCTCATAGCTCTCGGGATGCACACTCGTCGCGTCCAGCGGATTCTTGCCGCCGGAGATGCGCATGAAGCCCGCCGCGTTGAGATAGGCCTTGGGTCCCAGCTTGGGAACCTTCTTAAGCTGCCTGCGGTCGGTAAACGCGCCGTTCTCCTCACGATACGCCACGATGTTCTTGGCCACCGTGGGCGTGATGCCCGAGACGTATCCGAGCAGGCTCGCGCTCGCCGTGTTCACGTCCACGCCCACGCGGTTCACGACGTTCTCCACCACGTTGCCCAGCGCGCGACCGAGCTCCGCCTGATCAAGGTCGTGCTGATACTGGCCCACGCCGATGGATTGCGGCGGAATCTTGACGAGCTCGGCGAGCGGGTCCTGCAAACGCCGGCCCAGGCTCATGGCGCCGCGCGTGGTCACGTCGAGATCGGGGTACTCCTCACTCGCCAGCTTGGATGCCGAATACACCGATGCACCCGCCTCGTTAACGATGGTGTAGCGCAGCTCGGGCGCGGATTCTGCGATGAACGCGGCCACGACCTCTTCCGTCTCGCGGCTTGCAGTTCCGTTGCCCACCACGATGGTGTTGATGCGGTGCTTGCGCGTGAGGCGCAACAGCTCGCGCTTGGTGCCGGCGATGTCGCGACGCGGCGGTGTGGGATACAAGATGGTGTGGTCCAACAGTTTTCCGTACTCGTCGAGCACCGCAACCTTGCAGCCCGCGCGATAGCCCGGGTCCAAAGCTATCACGCGGGCGCCGCGCACCGGGCGCTGCTGCAGCAGACCTTCGGTGTTCTTGGCGAACACCTTGATGGCGTCGGCCTGGGCGCGCATGGTGAGGTCCACGCGCAGCTCGCGCTCGAGAGAAGGCGCCATGAGACGCTTGTAACCGTCAGCGATGGCGGCGTTGAGCTCGGATGCAAACGGCCCGCGACGGCGCGGGTACCGACGCTGCAGGCGCTCGGCAGCGGCCTCCCCGTCCACGCGCACGCGCACGCGCAGCTTGCCCTCGCGCTCGCCGCGGTTGATAGCGAGGATGCGGTGGTTGGGGATGGAGCGCGCCGCCTCGGAAAACTCGTAGTACGGCTCGTATGGCGTCTTTTCCTCGGCATCCGTGGCCTCAGACTCGATGGCGGCCGTCTTGTGCGTGTACTCGCGCAGATCCGCCGTGTTCTCGGGGTCCTCCGCCACAAGCTCCGCCACGATGTCGCGCGCTCCGGCAAGCGCCGCCTCGGGCGTGTCAAATCCGCCCTCATCGTTGACGTAACCGGCCGCCGCCGTAAGCGGATCCTCGCCTTGCGCAGGCTGCATGAGGATGAGGTTTGCAAGTGGTTCGAGCCCTGCATCGCGCGCCTTGGAAGCCCTCGTTGCCCGCTTCTTGCGGAAGGGCTTATACAGGTCTTCCACGCGCTGAAGGGTGGACGCATCCTGAATACTCGCACGCAGCTCATCGGTGAGCTTGCCCTGGGCATCGATCACCGCGAGGACATCGGCTTTTCGCTGCTCGAGATTGCGCAGGTAGGACAGGCGATCATCGAGCGTGCGGAGGGAGACGTCGTCCATGCCGCCCGTCACCTCCTTGCGGTAGCGCGCGATAAATGGGATCGTCGCGCCCTCGTCGATGAGGGTGATGACCGCCTCGATGCGAGCGGCGGGCTGCCCAAGCTCGGAAGCGAGGGCTGCAACGATGCGCTTGTGGCGCACCGCGAGCTCCTCGGCAGAAGGCTCGTCGCGGCGCGGACTCGCGGGGGCATCGGCCACGTCGTCCGCCGTGAGCGAGCCGGCAGAGCCCAACGGCGTCGGGGCGACAGATCGAGCCGCCTTGGCGGGCGGCACCGCGGACGCAGCCGCACGCTCGGCTTTAACCTGCTCCAGCTCCGCCAGGACTCCGGACTCGACGAGCACGTCCTTGCGCACGCCGCTGCCCTCGGGGCTCAACGCGGCTACCATATTCATGATGGCGGCGATATCAACGTTGTTCGAATCGGCCATTCAGGCACCCTCCCATCGGTATCGGTTTGGCGTTCCATCCTACCCGACTACCGACATTACAGGCATTAATCACCGCTAAAAAGATGATAATTCGAGCATTCGATTTGCCCGTCGTCGCTTATAGCCCCTTCCAGCCGATTATGCTCAACAAGGATCCTGCCCCCAATTGTTCCATCTTGCATGAGGGGCTCCAGCTGACCACCATCACGTACACCAAACACTACTAATCCATCGACATCATTGCCATCTGCGCGAGCTGTCCAATCAACATCAGCAACGGAAAACGTTCCTCTTTCGAGATCAACGGCAACGAGAGTTCCAACACTTACAAATGGACCGCCCGCCCGCCAATCTCCCCTTATTTCTGACACATAATAATCGCTGCACTTTATTTGCCCAGCATCGCTTATTAATCCGTCAACGCGTTCGTGCTCCACGGTAATCCTAGTTCCCACCGGAACTTCCCGCTTCATCCGTGCGAGCATAGCGGCATCCTTCACCCCGAAGACAACGACACCCTCATCATCGTTACCATCCGCTGCCGCGCACCAATCTACATATTCCAATGTAAACGTTGCATCGTCCATATCAATTCCCGCTAGCACGCCACTGCTAGTTTTCTCCTTCGCCGAATTCCAATCTCCATTCCAATCTCCCGCATCATCCTTCTGAGAGCGGCTCTCAACCACAAGGACCGCTACCGCAACCAACATAGCGGCGATCGTAAGCTTTACCAGTGACCGCTTCATACGTCCTTCTATTTCTTTCTATATAGAAATGTCATGTTCTTGAATATGTAGGAAGGAAAATCGAAATTGAAGAACTGCTGATCCTCCCATCCATCAAAGACAATGGCGCATTGCAAGACCGAGTTGTCCGACTTACGATGAAGGTAAGCGTATCCATTTGTCGCCATAAAGTGTCCCGAGTCACCTTCAGCGGTCTTTATTCCGGCCCCAATAACTGCAACTTCAATGTTATTGATATGTGACACCAGAGACAGGAAGGACGGATTGGATTCGAAGCTATATCTCATAGTTGTCGCACGCTCGGAACATAAGCGGACAAACCCAGGCCCAAGCTTATTTGACGCTGTCGTCCCTCTAATCACCCCGTTTGGAAGCTTCTCATGTGTTCTCGTCTCTGTGTAGTCCCAGAGCTTGGCATAACATGACCAATCCGAAGTAGCGTTCGGAATGATTGGCGCGGTTTGGGCATCGTTTGGTAACGCCGCCCCAATCACGTACAGCGCGTGGGGTCCACACGCATATCGCTTGCAACCCCTTTCAGACATCCCCTCGGTAATATATGCCAGCTCACCGGAGTATTTCGACCCACCAAGCGTATAGCCTCCTCCATCTATTTCGTTTCTTGAGATTAGAACATCGTTCCATTCCGCACGCTGACGAAGCCTCGACAAAAGGGCTTGGCTTGCATCCCTCTCGTAAGCCTGTGACACAACCTTCCCGGAATATTCATCGCATATTCCAAAGGTAAAGGGATCCATTATCACTAGAGTCGATCTATTTAACACCCGCGGCACATCGGAGGACATGTCATTCAATAGACGGCCCGCCTGTCCACGCGCCCCTGTAGCAAGGCTATAGCTTGCAATTAGGCCCGGGTAATCAACATTAAATGAAACATAGCCATGCTCGCTGCCAGCAAGCAAGTACGCAACGTAATACCCCTTCATATTCCCATCAATATCTAGAGTAGGAATCACATTGCCAACTTCTAAAGCCAATTCAGGCTCCATTGTTCGAGAAAAATTTCTCGCAATTTGCGCGGCAACATCTTCCGAAAACGGAACAAGGTCACTTGAATCGGAAGAAAGAGCGGAAGCGATTTTGGGCCTCAGAAATCCTGAGCACGCCCCTGACGCCAAAGCAAGTTCGATTAGTTGACGCCTAGTAATTTCACTCATTGTTGTCTCCTCCTAGATCGATTGAAGCCACCTTGACTTTTACACAATTACCTTTGACCAAACCATACGTTCACGCATTTCTCGGTTGATGGAATAAATCAGGCCATGTATGGTGCACTGCAGCAAACGCAACTACGCATCTACAATCCGTATCGTTCTGTCCGATTTAGTTTTATGGTCTCCAAAGCCAACATCACGCTGGTCAGACTTATACGTGCTTAATATAAGAGCTGCTCGTCTTTTCCTCGATGGGTCGATACATACGCCAGCACAATAATCCTAATGTCTTACAATTTTGTGCAATTCAATTCTAAGGAGGACACCGTGATAGGACTCGGTACCCTCATCGACTGCGGATTCATCCTCATCGGCGGCCTCGCGGGCCTCACCTTCGGACGGTTTCTCACACAGCGCATACAAGACACGCTGCTCAAGGCAACCGCCGTCGCTATTCTGTTCGTGGGTCTCTCGGGAGCGCTCGCCGGCATGCTCTCCATAGATGGCGGCGAGCTGGCTGCCATCAACACGACCCTCGTGGTCGTCTCGCTCGCCCTTGGGTCCCTCGTAGGCGAGGCTGTCGACCTCGAGCGCCAGCTGGACCGATTTGGGGAATGGCTCAAATACACCACGCGCAGCAACGGCGACTCGAGCTTTGTCGATGCCTTCGTCACCGCCTCGCTCTCCGTTGCGGTGGGCGCCATGGCCATCGTCGGCTCCATCCAAGATGGACTCACGGGCGACTGGTCTACCCTGGCCCTTAAAGGCGCCATCGATGCGCTCCTCGTGTGCACCATGACCGCATCCATGGGCAAGGGCTGCATTTTCTCGGTCATCCCCGTCGCCATCTTGCAAGGAATCGTTACCGTGCTTGCCCGTCTCCTGCAACCCCTTATGACGGCGGCGGCGATCGCCAACCTCTCGACGGTCGGATCGATCCTCATCTTCTGCGTGGGCGTCAACCTCATCTGGGGCAAAACCTTCCGCGTGGCCAACATGCTTCCCGCAGTGGTGGTGGCGATGGCGGCGGCGTTCATAATGTAGGTGTGCCGTCATACGCGCGGGCAGCGCCGTGGCGGCAGATACAGCATCACCGTCAAACGCGCAGCACACGTTTCAAGGCCTGCACCCTCTACCGCCGGACGGGGGGGTTACTGATTATTATGTGTGGGGTTTATCTTGGTACCCTGGAGTAGCAGCGCGTCATTAACTTAAAAACGCGAGGTCAAATCTCGCCAACATGACCATATACTCGCGCACTCGCGATAAACCCCGCACATATTGACTGTTGACCCCCTGCTTGCAGGAAATCGGGCTAACCGGGACCCTGCAACCGAACAGATCGTCAAAAAAACGGGGTCGCTGGCGACCCCGTTTCCTAAAACTCCACGTTTCCGAACTCGGACAGCTTGAGCTCCTTGTTGTGATCTGTGGCCCAATCGATGTTCCACGGGCTCGTAAACAGCAGCAGCTTACCGCCGCGCATGTCCTCGACACGCAGTGTATCGCGCGTGAGGGACAGCGCCGGGATATCGATAGTCCCCGGCTCGTTCACGATCCAGCGAATGTCGGTGTACGGCAGCGGCTGGCGACGCACCTCGACGTGGTACTCGCTCTTGAGTCGCTGCTCGAGCACCTCGAACTGCAGAGTGCCCACGACGCCCACGATGACCGACTCCATGCCAGCGCCGAGCTCGCGGAAGATCTGGATGGCGCCCTCCTGGGCGAGCTGCTCCATGCCCTTCACGAACTGCTTGCGCTTCAAGGTGTCGACCTGCGTGACGCGCGCGAACAGCTCCGGCGCAAACGTGGGGATGCCCGCAAACTGCACCGGCTTCTTGCCCGTGCAGATGGTGTCACCGATGGAGAAGATGCCCGGGTCGAACAGGCCCACGATGTCGCCGGCATAGGCCTCGTCCACAATCGCGCGGTCGTCGGCCATCATGGTCGTGCCCGTCGCCAGCTTGATCTTGCGACCGCCCTGCACGTGCGTGGCGTCCATGCCGCGCTCGAACTTGCCGGAGCAAATGCGCACAAACGCGATGCGGTCGCGGTGGTTCTTGTCCATGTTCGCCTGGATCTTGAAGACGAAGCCGGAGAAGTCCTCGCGCGTGGGCTCAACGGGATCACCGGTGAGCGCGTCGATATGCGCGCCGGGGCCGGGGGCCAGACGCAGAAAGTCCTTCAAGAACGGCTCAACGCCGAAGTTGGTGAGCGCGGACCCGAAGAACACCGGGGACAGCTTGCCCGAGAGCACCGCATCCAGGTCGAACTCGGAATCGGCGCCGTCGAGCAGCTCGATGTCGTCCATCAGGTTGTTGTGGTTATGCTCGCCGATGAGCTCGGTGAGTGCGCCGTCGCCGAGCGTGGCCTCCACCTCGTCCACCTTCTTGGTGCCGTTGGCACGGCCGTCGCCCTCAAACGCAAGGACCTTGCGGCTGGCGCGGTCGAACACACCGCGGAAGTCACGGCCGTTGCCGATAGGCCAGTTCATGGGGTACGTGCGGATACCCAGCACGTTCTCGACCTCCTCCATGAGGTCGAACGGGTCGCGCGTCTCGCGGTCCATCTTGTTCACGAACGTGAAGATCGGGATGCCGCGCATGGCGCACACGCGGAAAAGCTTCTTGGTCTGGGCCTCGACGCCCTTGGCGCCGTCGATCACCATGACCGCGGCGTCGGCGGCCATGAGGGTGCGGTACGTATCCTCGGAGAAGTCCTGGTGGCCGGGGGTGTCGAGGATGTTGACGCAGCAGCCGCCGTAGGTGAACTGCAGCACCGAGGAGGTGACGGAAATGCCGCGCTGTTTCTCGATGTCCATCCAGTCGGAGACCGCGTGGCGGGAGTTCTGCTTGCCCTTGACCGAGCCGGCAGACTGAATCGTGCCGGTATAGAGCAGGAGCTTCTCGGTGAGCGTGGTCTTGCCGGCGTCGGGATGCGAGATGATCGCGAACGTGCGACGCGAGGAGATCTGCGGGGCGTAAGATGCCATGGGCGCGTGCGTCCTTTTCTGCTTGACGGCGCGTGCGTGCCGCGCCGATTGATGTGCCGTGATTTAAACCGTACGTATTGTAGCGGTAACAGGAAGCGCTCGCCGAGGTCAAGCCCGCGGCGAGCGCATTATGCAGCGGATTTTCATTCCCGTCTTGGGTTTTATTCCCCCAAAAGCTCGCGGCAGTGCGCGATCGCGTCGTCGATGCTGCTGAGGAAGTGCTCTCGACCCACCACATCCACAAAGCCGGCGCGCTCCATGGTGCGCATGGGCTGCTCGTTGGCATGCGAGATAACCAGCTGCACGCCGTTTTCCGCGCAGTATTCCTGCAGGTTCTCCAGCGCGTTCATGGCCGAGGCGTCGAGCGACGGCACACCACGCATGCGGATGATCAAGTACTTGGTGAACTCCTTGACCGAGATGTCGGCGATCTGGTCGGTCATGCCAAAGAACATGGGGCCGTTGATCTCGTACACACGCACGCTCCGCGGCAGCTCGCGCATGTGCGTCACCTCGGAGTCCTCGTCGCAGTAGTACTTCCAGCCGCGGACCTCGGTCTCGTCGCTCAGACGCTTCATGAACAACACGAGCGCGATCATCATGCCGATGCCGATGGCCATGACCAGGTCGAAGATCACCGTGAAGAGGAACGTGACCACGAGCACGGCGACATCGCTTTTGGGCGCCGTGCGAACCTGGTGGACAACCGTACGCCAGCCGGACATGTTATAGGCGACCTGCAGCAAAATCGCCGCGATGCACGGCATGGGGATGAGGGCGGCATACGGCATGAGGAAGACCATCACGGCGAGAAGCACCACGGCATGCACCATGCCCGAGATGGGCGTGCGGCCGCCGGCCTTGACGTTAGCAGCGGTGCGCGCGATGGCTCCCGTGGCGGGGATGCCGCCGAACAGGGCCGATCCGATGTTGCCCACGCCCTGCGCGACGAGCTCCATGTTCGCGCGGTGATGCGAGCTGATCATGGAGTCGGCGACTACGCACGACAGCAAAGATTCGATGGCCGCGAGAATCGCGATGGTGAAGCCGTTTGCAAACTGGTCGCGGAACAGCTCAAAGCTCAGCTGAGGCATGTGAAGCTGAGGCACGCCGGCGTTGATGGTATACAGGTCACCGATGGTGTTCACATGCATGCCGAGGCCGCTCACCATGGCGATGCCCACGAGGACGGCAATGAGCGAGCCGGGGATGCGCTGGCTCACGCGCGGCCATAACACGAGCACCGCCAGGCACACCAGCCCCACAACGAGCGCCTCGACGTTGAAGGTGGAGAAGTTGACCACCACGGCTGAGAGCTTGTCCATGGTCTCGATGGTGGGCGTGCCCGCGGGGTACGTAAGGCCAAGCAAGTCCTTGAGCTGGCCGGCGACGATGGTCACCGCGATGCCCGCCGTGAAGCCGGTCGTGATGGTATAGGGGACGAAGCGTATGAGCGTGCCCAGGCGGAAAACGCCCATGAGAATGAGCAGGCCTCCGGCAATGATCGTGGCGGCGACCAGACCCTCCATGCCGCTTGTGGCAACGATGCCGGCCACGATGGTGGCGAACGCCGCCGTGGGGCCTGAGATCTGCACCGCGCTACCGCCCAGCAGCGCAATGAGGAATCCCGCCACGATAGCGGTGTAGAGGCCCTGCTCAGGCCCCACCCCGGAGGCGATGGCGAGGGCGATGGAGAGCGGCAGGGCGACGATTGCCACCACGACTCCCGCCACGATGTCGCGCGGGATCTGGCGCTTGAGCGTCTCGGGGTCTTGATGCTTGATGATGCTGACGAGGATTGGCTTGATCTTGTCGCGCGTCATACGGGGCTTCTCGGCTTTCTACTCATGATGTGCGTGCGGCATCGCCCAGGCGACCAGACAAGCGAAGCCGTCCGGCGCGAAGCCCCGGGCGAGCGGCGGTGTCATTTCGTTGTAATCGCACTTGAACGACGCCCACTTTTATACCACAGGGACGCCGGCGCGCCGTCCCGGCCGGGCGTCTTTAACCTTGGCGTACTCTTTGTGTAAACAATAAACCCAGTTTTCGCACGAGCTTATTAGGCATCTTGACAATGTTGTACACTCTCAGCGTCAAAGCTGCGGCGTTACACATGAAAGGACTTTCGCAATGGCTCAGGAACTCGTGTATTCCGGCAAGACCAAGGACGTTTTCGCTCTCGAAAACGGCAACTACCTCCTCAAGTTTAAAGACGACTGCACCGGCAAGGACGGCGTCTTCGATCCGGGCGAGAACGCCGTCGGCCTCACCATCGAGGGCGTTGGCGATGTGAACCTGCGCATGTCCATCTACTTCTTCGAGAAGATCAACGCCGCCGGCATCAAGACCCACTACGTTTCCGCCAACCTCGACGACACCACCATGGAAGTCCTTCCCGCCAAGGTCTTCGGCAAGGGCCTCGAGGTCATCTGCCGCAACAAGGCCGTGGGCTCCTTCTACCGTCGCTACAAGCAGTACTGCAACGAGGGCGACGACCTGCCGTCCTACGTCGAGACCACCTTTAAGAACGACGAGCTGGGCGACCCGCTGGTCACCAAGGACGGCCTCGTCGACCTGGGCGTCATGACCGCCGAGCAGTACGACTCCCTCAAGGACATGACCAAGCAGATCACCAAGATCGTCGCCGACGACCTGGCCGAGAAGGGCCTCGTCCTCTACGACATCAAGTTCGAGTTCGGTTACGACGCCGACGGCAACGTCATCCTGATCGACGAGATCGCCTCCGGCAACATGCGCGTCTACAAGGACGGCGAGTACGTCGACCCGATGACCCTCTCCGAGCTGTTCTTCGCGTAAAAATCCCGCACGGCTCAACGCGCCGACGCACGGGGCTCCGCAGGCGGGGCCCCGTTTTTTGTTTGCCTGCGCCGCGACGCCGCCAACTCGCCCGAAAACGCAACGGGCCCCGGCGCACGACCGGGACCCGTATCTGTGTCAGTGATGCCGCAGCGGGTCATTGGCGGCAAAGGCGAATGACGCGCCGGGGACGAACGGCAAGATTACTTGCAGAGCGAAAGCGCGGCGTCGTCGGCGATGACCACGCAGTTGGGGTGCAGCTGCAGGATGGAGGCGGGGCAGGAAGGCTGGATGGGGCCGAAGCACATGTCGTGAACGGCCTGGGCCTTTTTCTCGCCGTTGGCGATCACGAGCACCATGTACGCGTTCATGATGGTGTGGGTGCCCATGGTGTAGGCCTGACGCGGCACGTCGTCGATGTTGTCGAACAGACGGCTGTTGGCCTCAATGGTGCTCTCGGTCAGGTCGACGCAGTGCGTGCCCTTGGAGAAGCAGGTGTCGGGCTCGTTGAAGCCGATGTGGCCGTTGTTGCCAATGCCCAGCAGCTGCAGATCGGGGTAGCCGGCCTCCTCGACCATGCGGTCGTACTCGGCGCACGTGGCCTCGGCGTCGGGGTTGGAGCCGTCCGGCACATGGGTGTTGGCCTGGTCGATGTTGATGTGATCGAACAGGTTCTCCTTCATGAAGTAGTGGTAGCTCTGGGGATCGTCGTGGGAAAGGCCGCGATACTCGTCCAGGTTGTAGGTACTCACCTGGGAGAAGTCGAGGTCACCCGCCTCATAGGCCTTGATGAGGTTCTGATAGGTGCCAATGGGGGTGGAGCCGGTGGCCAAACCCAAAACGCAGCAGGGATCCATGACAACCTGAGCAGCGATGAGATTCGCTGCCTTGCGGCTCATATCCTCATAGTCGGTGGCGTGAATGATACGCATGACGCGCTCCTTTCCTTCCGGGCATGACCCGGGCAATGCGACCCCGTCGGCCGCAACCAACGTGAGACGCGCACCATCCAGGGCGAGGGCGCGTATGTCAGAGTCCCCGCCGTGTCGAGGCCCCTGCCCGTCCACAGCGGATCGGGCGCTTTTCGCCCAACCTCTTCTATTTTGCAGCTTGCCCGCAGAAATGCAAGACCCCGCCGAGAGGTCTCTCGACGGGGCTGGTGCATATGCCGTAAGGATGCTCGCGGCTAACGCGAGCGCGTGACGATGAGCTGGTCGAGCTCCGCGACCTCCGTGCCCTCGCAACCCTTAATGCTTGCGTACTCAGCAGAGTTGCAGATAAGGATCGGCACGGTGAGATCAAAACCGTCGGCGATGATGCCCTCGCCGTCAAACTCGATGAGCACGTCGCCCTTGCTCACCATGTCGCCCACGGACGCATTCACCTTGAAGTGCTTGCCGTTGAGGCGCATGGTCTCCAGGCCAACGTGAATAAGGACGTCCAACCCCTCATCCGTGTGAACGGCGACGGCGTGGCCCGTGGGAAAAATCGCCTCGATTTTGCCGTCGGAGGGCGCGACCACGCGGTTGCCCGTCGGCTTGATGGCGACACCGCGGCCAAGCAGGCCCTTCGCGAACATCTGGTCGTGAACCTCCGACAGAGGGATGACCTCTCCGGCGATCGGGGCAGGCAAAACGGCTGTCCGGGCACGGACATCGAGCATCTTGAATAACTTGTCGAACATTAATCTCCCTTGTAGGATGTGCAGCCACCATTCTACCCGAATCGCACGCGACGGGGTTGAGGTGGCTCCGCGCAATCGCTAAGGCAGCTCGCGCTGGACCACGGCCACGATCGAGTCGACGGCCGCCTGCGCCGCCTCCTGCGTCTCGGCCTCCGCCATGACGCGCACGAGCGGCTCGGTGCCGGAAGTGCGCACCAGGATGCGGCCCTTGTCGCCGAGCTCCTCCTCAGCGGCGCGCACGGCATCCCAAACGGGCTTGCACTCGTCGAGCTCCGCCTTGCGCTCGCTGCGGACATTCACGAGGACCTGCGGGAAGATCTTCACCGGGGCGCACAGCTGCGAGAGCGTCTCGCGCTCGGCGCGCAGCACCTCCATCACACGCAGGGAGGTCATGATGCCGTCGCCCGTGGTCTCGATGTCGCCGAAGATGATGTGGCCTGACTGCTCGCCGCCCAGGCTGTAGCCGTGCTCGCGCATGCACGCCGTCACGTACTTGTCGCCCACCGGGGTGGTTTCGTACGTCAGGTTGGCGCGGTCGAACGCCTTGAACAGGCCGAGGTTGCTCATGACGGTGGGAACCACGGTGCCGGCGGTAAGGCGGCCATGCTTGTGCAGGTAGACACCGCACACATACAGGATGAGGTCGCCGTCCACCACGTTGCCGTGCTCATCGACCGCAAGGCAGCGGTCGGCGTCGCCGTCGTAGGCAAAGCCCACGTCGAGGCCCTGCTCGACAACATGACGACGAAGGCGCTCGATATGCGTGGAGCCGCAGTCGACGTTGATGTTGAAGCCGTCGGGGGCGTTGCTGATCACGCGGACATCGGCGCCCAGGGCGTCGAAGACGGGCTTGGCGACAGAGGACGCCGAACCGTTGGCGCAATCGAGGCCGATCTTCAAACCCTGGAGCGAGAAGTTGGCGCTGGCGATGAGGTGCGCGATATAGCGGTTGCGGCCTTGCATGTAGTCGACGGTGCAGCCGATCTCGTCACCCGTGGCAAAGGGGACCTCGGACTTGCCGTCGATATAGTCCTCGATCAGCTCGAGCACGTCCTCGTCCATCTTGCAGCCGGCGCCGTTCATGAGCTTGATGCCGTTGTCGGTATACGGGTTGTGGCTCGCGGAGATCATGATGCCGCAGTCGAAGCGGCCGTCGATGGTCTCGTAGGCCACGCCGGGCGTGGGGATCACATGGAGCATGTAGGCGTCTGCACCCGAAGCGACCAGGCCGGAGATCAAGCCGGATTCGAACATATAGCTGGAGCGGCGCGTGTCCTTGCCCACGACGATGCGGGCCTTGTGCCCCTGGCGGGCGCCGTAGTACCAGCCCACATACCGACCGATTTTATATGCGTGCTCAACGGTAAGGGTCGTTCCCGCCTCACCGCGGAAGCCGTCGGTTCCGAAGTACTTCATTCGTAATCCTTCCGTACATCCAGCGTCCATGCAACGCCGGCCTGGTTGGGGGCGATTAAGCGCATATCGACTTTCGCCGCATCGTCAATATGGTACAAAAAAAGGGCCCGCCGAACGACTCGGCAGGCCCAATTCCATACTGGAAACGTCTCTGCAAACGAATTAGCGCTTGGAGAACTGAGGAGCGCGACGGGCCTTCTTGAGGCCGTACTTCTTGCGCTCGACGACGCGGGCGTCGCGGGTGAGGAAGCCAGCGCGCTTGAGGTCGGCGCGGTAGTCGCCAGCCTCGAGAAGGGCGCGGGCAATGCCCAGACGCAGGGCGCCGGACTGGCCGGTGATGCCGCCACCATCGCACAGGGCGATGACGTCGAAGGAACCGAGGGTGTCGGTCACCTTGAACGGAGCGAGGGCGTCCTCAACGAGCTGATGACGGCCGAAGTACTCCTCGGCGTCGCGCTTGTTGATGGTCACCTTGCCGGTACCAGGAACGATACGGACACGAGCAACGGCGTTCTTGCGACGGCCGGTGCCGTAGTAAACAACGGTGTTCTCAGCCATCTTTTAGCCCTCCAGCTCGATCTTAACGGGGTTCTGAGCAGCGTGCGGATGCTCGGCGCCAGCGTAGACCTTGAGCTTGGTCAGCTGCTTGCGGCCGAGGGTCGTCTTGGGGAGCATGCCGCGGACAGCGCGCTCGACGACCTTCTCCGGGTGCTTCTCCATAGCCTGGCGGAAAGACTCCGCCTTGAGGCCGCCATTGTAGCCGGAGTGACGGTAGTAGGTCTTGTGATCGGCCTTGTTGCCGGTAAGCTGGACCTTATCGGCGTTGATGACAATCACGAAGTCACCACAGTCGGAATTGGGCGTGAACTGGGGCTTGTTCTTGCCGCGCAGGATCTTGGCAACCTGGGCAGCGAGACGGCCCAGCGTGGCGCCCTCGGCATCGATGAGGACCCAGTTGCGGGCAACCTCACCCTGCTTGGCGTAGTGAGTCGACTTAAGAATCACTTTTCCTCCATGTACAGTACGTGTCTTAACAGAGTTTCACGGGGCTCTGGAAAGTAACTTGTCAATAATACCGCCCCACGGTGCGAAGTCAACGCATTTCCGGCATACGTGCAGAAGTTCTGCACAGGTGGCGGCGTGCGTGTAGCGCTAGGTGCGCAATTGCCCGGCGCGCGGGGACTGCGCACACAAGAAGGAACCCGGGGGCATCTGCGCCAGCCCGGGTTCCCGACCTCCCCGCCCTCCAAGGGGCTTATCTGCATATCCCAGTGGGGAGGACCCTTTTCTTACTGCTCTTTTACCACATCAGGACGCCTGTCAGACGAAGTGGTATGAGAATTCAAGACCAAGCGGCAAACGGTCGAATTGCAGCCGCAAACGGCATCGCGAGCGGCGCGGTAGCCTGACAAGCCGCGCCACCCTTCCGCCCATGCGCCCTACCGCGCGACGAACTCCTTGATGTCCCCCAGCAGGCGCTGCGCCTCCTGACGCCCCTGGATATAGAGGTCGAGCAGCTTTGCCGCATCATGCTCGACATGGCCGACCTCAACCGGACGGGCAGGCGCCACAACCAGCGCGCGCCCCTGGCGCTCGTATTCCCAGATGTGCTCGCGCTGTTCGTTGTAGCGTTCGTGCCGGCTTTCCATGGCGTCCAGCAAGTACGGATACGCCGCATACGCTCGACGCGCCGCCGGCATGAGACCGTACTCCCCCTTTGTGTATCCGCGATCTTGCGTGAGTACCACGATCGCGCGATCGAACCCGGCGTCCTCAAGCGCATGTTCGACCGGAACCGAATCCGCCGTGCCGCCATCGAGATACAGGTGCCCGTCGATCTCGACCGGCTGCGTCACCAAAGGCAGGGACGTGGACGCGCGAACGCTGTCAATGTCCAGCGTTGCATTGCGAATGGGCAGGTAGGCCGCTGTGCCAAACACGATGTCCGTGGCGCATGCATACATTTCCATGGGATTTGCCAGGTAGGCCTCGTTGTCAAACGGGTCGAGGCGATCCTGAACGTCGTTGAGCATGAAGTCGTATCCCACCATGCTCCCCGTGGTAATGAGCGACTGCGCCCCCATGTAGCGCGAGTCGTTGCAAAATGCCAGGTTCACGCGATTGACGCGACCGATTTGGCGACTTTTGTAGTTAAGGCCGTTGAGCGCGCCCGCAGAGGTGCCGTAACAAGCTGCGGTCTCGACGCCGTGCTCCATGAGCACGTCGAGCACTCCCGCGGTGAACTGCCCGCGAAAGCTACCGCCCTCAAGCACCATCGCGACTTTGCCAGCGTTTTTCGCCTTGTCTTCCATGTGAGCTCCTCTCATTCTGAAGCCCTTGTACCCCAAGGAGGGCAGAACATGAACGAATGTCATCGAATTTGGGGGTGAACAGCTTGACTTCAAACGCGCAATCGCCTTACGTGGTACACTTCTCATTCGCGGAACGTATGTCCGAGAGCGTCCGCGCGAAGCATGTTGCAGCATGTTCGCCAGCCGCAGCTTTCGCAAACGTTTCGGGTTCTTTGACAGGTCGTTGCCGCTCACGCGGCGCCAGCAGGATGCCGCACGTCTGCCCCGGGCGACGATGCGTCCCTGCGAGACCCTTTCACAAAGGGGCCGACTGGTTTCGACACGATAGATCTGAGAGAGGAAGCAGGCCGTGGTCTCCTCGCCCACGTTAAACAGGGGTACCGTCAAAATGAATTGACAAGAATTCTTCTTTTGAGCCCCAGCTGGCTCTCGCTGCTTAGTTTATAGCGGCGCGTCAACCCGGTGATTTCCCCGACACCGGCGCGACGTCATCTTAGGGGAATGCTCCCGCGCACGTAATCGGTATGGCGCGGGCTAAGATCGAACCGGTTGGGACGCTGCGAGCGTGTCGCTCCGCGCAATGCGTCCGAGATTAAATGAGTGACTGAGCCTGGAGATGCCGATCAGGGAGCTATCGTGGACCGGAGTTCGATTCTCCGCGGCTCCACCAAAAGAGAATTGGGCGAACACCTCGCTGGAGGGTTCGCCCTTTTGCTATCGAGCTCCACCATGGTCAAAGCGTAGAGCTCCTAATCCGTGGGGCTGAATTCGCGCTTGACCACTCGCTTGAAGAAACAGCCGATGAACATCCGTCTACCGGCGGTTTTTGTTATTTCACTATGTTCGGAGCGTGTTCGAGGCACCACGTCGCGACGCCCAGCGCCGCGCGACGACTAGCGGCACGAGCGCAAGAAGGCCTTGAACTCCGACGAGACCCGACGGCTCTCGATCGCCTTCTGGATCGCCTTGCGGCGCGTCCACTCGTCCAAGAGGGCATCGGCGTCCTTGCCTGTTACATACCGGATGGCATAGCGCTCTTGCGCCACAAGAGCCTCGGCGAAATACCACGCCCGCATCATGTCCACGTAATAGGCGTATGACTCGGGCTCGGGACGCACGGGAGCATCGGGCAAACGGGAGGCGGCGACCATCGACGGGAACCGCGGGTCAAACAGGTCGCCCAGATAGAGGCGCATGAGCACCCCGATAGCAAACCGCACGACATAGCACTCCCCCGACGCGAGCCAACGCTCGACGTGCGCGAGGGTTTCGTCAGGGCGTTGGGCGAGGACCTTGACGGGCATCTGGTCGCATGTCGCCCAGTTGTCGACGTGCGGAAGAAACGCCTCGTAGTGCTCGATGGCGACATCGTAATCGCGCTCGAGGCCAATGGCGAACGCATGGACTTGGTTCTCTTCAAACAGGCGGTGCGGCAAGGCGCGCAAAAACGCATCAGCGTCCTCGCGACGGGCGAGGGCCTTGGCTATCCGACGCAGGTCGGGGGTGCGCACGCCCACGACGCGCTCGCGCGCAACCGTGGGGATGAGACGCGCCATGAAGTCGCCGTATGCTGGGTCGATATTCTGGAAGAGATTCCGCCGCACGAACTCGCCCGCGGTGTCCTCACCAAACCCGGGCAGGTCGCGTCGAAGGACATCCTCGAGGGGCTCGCGGTCGGCATCGGCGAGGAGCCTCTCCTTCCGTTCGCGCGAAAGGCGCTTGAAGAGAGCCTCCGCGCTCATGGCGCGCTGCTTGGAGTAGAAGCGGGCCTGGGCACGCAGCCTCACAGGCGCATGAGACTTGGTGTACTTCGCGCCCCTGCCGGCTTGGTGGGCGGCCAGCCGAGAGGCGACATCGGTGGCATACCCGGTGTAGAGACTGCCGTCCCCGCACTCGAGAACGTACATGTAGTGCTCAAACTCCGAGCCGCCAGTCCTTTGCACGGTCGCCCCTTCTCCCTTTGGCCTCGACTTACGACACGTCCACCACGTACAGCGCATCGCCATCCACGGTAAACGCCACGTCCATGCCCGCATACGCGAGGTGATACACGCGCTCGGGCTCATGTTTGCTCCCGGCCCGACGAGGGTCTTGCCGGAGCACTTCGATCAGGCCCAAAAGCTTCGACGCCGGCACCCGGTCCCGCAGCGCCTCGGGAACATACACTTCGAGCTCGTGCCACGGCGCCGCCTCGATCCATCCGCCCGTGGCATCGGGGTGGCAATCGGCAAACGGAATGTAGGGCTTGATGTCGAAAATGGGCGTCCCATCGCGCAGGTCTGCAGCGAGCACATGAATCACCGGACCCGCATCGGTCTGTTCGATGCGGTCAAGCTTTACGCACGTGAGCCCTATGGGATTGGGTCGAAACGGACTGCGCGTCGCGAACACGCCTTTGCGCTCCGTGCCGCCCAGTCGGGGCGGGCGCACCGTTGGCGACCACCTTGCAGACGCCTCTCCCCGGCAATCCGCGGCCGCGTCGGAGGCGATGTCCTCAGCCGCGCCGCCGGGCACGCCATTCTCAAATGCCCACAACAGCCAAAGGTGCGAAAACTCCTCGAGGCCCTCCACCGCCTGTGGCATCGCGTATTCAGGCTCGAACACGATACGCCCTTGCAGGTGGGGAGCCAAAAAGCTATTTCTCGGGATGCCGAATTTCTGCGGCAGATCGGTTTCAATGTGAGCGATCGCCCTCATTCCGAGCTCCTCCCCCGGCCTCCCGGCGCATCCCCCGCGCGCCGATAACGCCTGCCGCAGCATTCACCATACGGCCTGCCCAAGCCCCAAGGGCAGGGGTCGGCTTCGCCGGGCCTAATCTCATTGCCGTCTTCCTCAGGCTCCGAATCCGTGGCGGGCGACGAGCGGTAGACATCGAAATCCCTTACAACCCCCAGGCGCTCATTTGCATACATCACGAGCTCGCGAAGCAGCTCATAGTATTGCTGTTGTTGCGCCTTATTCATGCACGTGGCTTCCTTTCGACAAGCGACACAAGAGGCCTCATCAAACCGGACGGGCCTAACACTCTAAACCTTGCTGGAAGGATGACGGGACACACTGGGCGCTATCCCTTAAATTGCGCAATTTCCGCAAGGTCAACCGTTTGAAACAGGCGCTCGACCACGGCCTCGTACTCCTCCACCCTGCGCACCTTCCGCACCGCCCGATGCACCGTCTGCGGATCTTCGAAGGCGCACTTGGCGTAGAACCACCACTCCTTCATGCGAAACACCGCGTTGCCGCCGATTTCCTGCTGATATGCCGCAAACAGCTTGTCGTGAAAAGCCTTGAGCTCGGCAGCCGAGGCAGGCGAGCCGCCCGCAAGCATGCGCCCGAGCGCCGGATTGGCGAGCAGCCCTCGCCCGAGCATGATATGGCACGTTTCCGGATAGGCGGCGGTAAGGGCGCATGCGTCCTCAACGGTGAAAATGTCGCCGTTATAGGCAACGGGGAACGGAGCCCTCGCCAACGTCTCACCATAAGCTTGCCAGCGCGGGGAGCCCTGATAGCGATCAGCCTGGACACGGGGATGCACGATGAGCTCCGCCAGGGGCAGGCGGCAATATATGTCGAGGACGCGCTCGTATTCATTGTCGTCTGACAAGCCAAGCCTTGTCTTGACGGAAACTGGCAGGGGCGACCGCTCACATATGTCCTGCAGAAACACCTCGAGCTCATCGGGGTTGCGCAAGAAGCCCGAGCCTTTGCCCTTAGAGACGACCGTGCCCGAAGGACAACCCAGGTTGAGGTTGACCTCGCGGTAGCCCAGCTCGGCAAGAAGGTGCGCCGCCCATGCGAATTCGTCGGCGTTCTTGGTTAGCAGCTGGGGAACGACGTTGAGGCCCTCGTTGTTTGACGGGTCGATTTCTTTGAAGTTCTTGCCGCCGAAGGTCGAACCGACGCGAGGCGGCGGCAAGAAAGGCGTGTAATACACATCGAGCGCGCCGAAACACTCAGCATGAACGCGGCGAAACACGTGCCCCGTGATCCCCTCCATGGGAGCGAGTGAGTAGATCATGCATCGTCTCCTCAAGCAATGCGCCGCGACCCCGCCCAGGATCGCAGCGGCCGTTCTAACCACACCCTTGCCAGTTTGAGGAACTCCTCGAACAATCTACGCGAAGGGCAGCTATCCAATCTACATCAAGATGCCGTCAGCCCTCATGTCATCCGCCCTGGCTGCGCTGCTCGACCTAGCACCGTGGCGACCGCTGCGGAAGACACCCTCACCGATAAAGACCAGCTCCTACTCGTGTACTGCCGCAATGGCAACCGCAGCAAGCTGGCCTCCCAAGCACTTGCCGACCTCGGCTACAGCAACGTCATCGAGTTCGGGGGCATCAACAGCTGGCCATACGACATCGAGCAATAACGCGCTGCCGATCGATAGCCCGCTGCGATCCAGGACATGCGGCGGCCTCCGTGCGGTCGAAAATGGCCCACTCCAACGCAAGCTCATGGAGGCGCTCAGCGTGCTCATATGACAGCCCATTAAAGTCAGGCTCGACGTGCGCGATGAACTCCCCGTACGCCGTCTCCGCAAAACCGGGGTAGCGGCGCTCGAGGGAACGGATCACGCGGCTGAATTCAACGCCCGATGCTTGCGGGGACATACTAGCTCCTAACTGGGCGAATCCCGCTGGCGCCCAAGGCCAAGTCGCGGCCGCGCGAACGTTTTCGAATTCGATCCTGCAAGCGCGAAGCCCGGTGTCAACGGTTTGCACAGCACGTAGTTCGACGCGAAAACGGGTAATTGTCTAATTTGGGGACGGGTGCACTTTTGCGCATCTTAAAGTACTACAACCTTTCGCGCAAATTGGCGAAAATAAGGCCGAAATAACGCCAATATTGGAGCAAATCAGGCGGAATTTAACCCCCGCGGCGCTCAGAACCTCTGCTCGCCGAGCAGCCACCTCGCGAGGTCTAGCACAAGCACGCCCTCCCGGGTATAGGGCTCATGTCTCGTGCGGGCGATGAGGACCTTCGGGAACGCGTCCCTGATTGACAGAAGCGGCGCGAGCTCCCTCTCGAGCGTCAAATCGGAGCTGATGTCGTCACTTACTTGGATGTAGACGAGCTCCGACCCCCCTCTTCGCGACGAAGTCGACCTCCTTTTGATACAGCTTCCCGACGTAGGTCTCGTAGTCTTGCCTCATCAGCTCAAGGAAGACTGCATTCTCGTACATGCGACCCCAGTCCATGTCGCGCGTCCCCAGGACCGCATAGCGCATTCCCAAGTCGCATACGTAATGCTTCGCCTGCGTGCTCAGGTACTTCTTCCCCTTGATGTCGTAGCGCTTTGCCTCATAGAAGACGAAGGCGTCGCGGAGATAGGAGATATAGCGCCCGACGGTGACGTGGTTGGTGGGAACCCTGTTGGCGTCGAGCACGTTGGCGATGTTGTTGGGCGAGTTGAGGTTGCCGGAATTGTCCATCATGTACTCGGCCAACCTCTCCAACACGGTTGAGTCGGGCAGCGAGAACTTCTGGACGAGGTCGCGCGTGAGGATGGTCTTGTAGACGTCGCGGATGTAGCCGTACGACTCCGAGATGTCATCGTAATCGTAGGACCCAGCGAGCCCGCCGCGTCTGATGAAAGCGTCGAAGTCATCGTCGACGGCCCCTTGCTCGCCGAAGTAGGAACGGTATTCGCCGAAGCCGAAAGGGAGAATGTGAACCTCCCTATGGCGCCCCGTGAACAGGGTCGCCAGGTCCAAACTAAGGAGAAACGCGTTCGACCCCGTGAGGTAGATATCCCATCCACCGCGTGCGTGAATGCTGTTTATCGTCTTCTCGAAGCCCTTGCACTGCTGCACCTCATCGATGAAGAGGCGGTTGCGGGTGCCCTCTTTGTGCCGCTCTATGATTTCGCGATGCAGCGCGTGGTACTCGAGCAGCGGCTCGTTGTCGAGGCCCAGCTGGTCGATGTAGACGTTGTTGGAGGACGGGTCCTTCAGAGCAACGGAGGCGGAGAACGCCTTCATGAGCTCGGACTTGCCGGAGCGGCGCGTCCCCGTAATCACCTTGATGTCCCAGGTACCCTCGAGCGCCCAAAGCCGCTCCATGTACGATTGCGGTCTACCCAAGCCATCATCAGCTCCTTCTCGGTTTCGAAACTCGTATTTTTTGAAGTTTCGAAACCGAGAGGGCAATGTGCCATCGGTCTGCACAGGTAAGCGCCAGAAGGCTGAACAGGTTGCGCAATCGTCGTCGGCCCGCAATTGCGGGAGCCTGGAACACGCGGCGCCGCTCGTTTTGCTAAATAGACTTGATGGGATGGCGGATCACGGTCTTGAGCTTCTCTGGCACGCACTTGCGCGGGTCGGAGAGGTAAATCTCGTGATGGAGGCGGGATTCGGAGAAGTCGGGCGCATATCCCTGTTCCGCCGCAAATGCGCGCATGGCGCTTATAGTCGCCGATTCGTCGTCGTAAGGCCCGGCGTGCATGCATTGAACGCATAAGCCCTCGTCGACCCCCAGCAGCTCAACTGCCGAGAAGTCCAGCTTCTTCTTGGCGGCAGCTTCCGACTTGCCGGGCGGCTTGCTCGTGATGTTGTAGCGCACCGCAGACGCTGATGGCGATGGCTATGCACGGGCACGGGCGCGCCGCCGCACTTCACAGCTTGTTTCTCAAGTATTTGGGACGCACACGCGGCGTTCAAAAATGCGGAGCGATTTCGCATGGCTCGAGACTGAGCCGAGGTGCCCTACTTCTCGCCCTCCAGCAGCCCCACGATGCGGTCGATGTCGACGGCAAAGCGGGGCCTTCCCTCGCGCTCGTAGCGGTCGAGGTATGCCTGGCACTCGGAGACGATGCGCTTGGTGTTGCCGTCGATGATGCGCTGGAGCGTCTCGTAGTAGGCCGAGCCCTGGGTCCTGAAGCGGCGCTGGTAGGCCTTGGTTATGGGGAACATCTTGATGTAGTGGATGCCGTGGCGGCAGCCGGGGCGTGTCGTGGGGCGGGGTGGCAACGCAAAGTACTGGTCTTTGGGCACGTTAGGGGCGATGTTGGAACGCAGCGGCACGGCGAAGTCCCTGCGCTTCCCGCGGAAACGCAGTCTCACCACCACGATGCAGGGGCGATTGTGCTTAAGCATGAGCTCGCGGTCGCCCTCGACGAGGTCGAAGAAGTCCTGGGAGATGGATACGATCTTCATCGGTAACGCCCCCTTCATACGAAGCGGGGCCCGCATCGCTGCAGGCCCCTACAGGTGGGCGATATTCTACGCCTTGCGGCACCCCGTCGCCCACGGAGGTTAAACGTACACGTAAGCCGTACTCTGAAAGCCGCGGCTTCCGGCAAGTAGTTTATACCACGAAAGGTTGCTTTCAATGCGCATAGCTCGCAAAATAACACTCGCTGGGCCGTCACCCCTGGCAGTTACCCTCCAATCTTCATTGGAGTCAGCAGGTCAATTCATATAGTTATGGGGGTGTATCCTAAAGGAAATCAAATCTATACCCCCATAACTAAGGAATTTGTTATCCCCACTCAACGGTTCTGGTTCTGCCGTCCCGCCATTCCAGTTGCACCTAGTTTTCGACGCCGTCTCAAGCCGGGTGTCGCCAGGTAACACCATGTCATGTTTCGTCAGCTTCGTGGACAAAAGCTGGGGCAACTTCAATAACTTTTTCAAACTCAGGGGTTTGATTTTTTGTTTTTATCCCAAAAGGCCCAGCAGGCTGCCTTTGGAGGCTCGTTAGCGACGAAAACACCCGTTTTGAAACTCAACCGCCCTTCAACCTGCAAGCAGCCAGCTGCAATCGTAAGTGACTCAATGCAAGCGGCTTGCGCGCCGTTCGAAAAACCGCAGCTCGCAGGTCTTCGCTATCGACAAAGAAAGCGAGAAGTCTCGGGCGGCTTGCTTATGAGTTGATGAAAACCCGAGACGTGACAAGACTTATTACGCGAATGACGTCGCTTGCTTCGAGATTGCTCCGCTGCCAAAATCTCCTTTGAGCTAATGAGGATATCAGCTACAGGGTAGCCGATTTTGCTGTTGCATTATTAACCAGGCAATGTCGGATGACCATATGAGCGGAGAGTGCAAAAAGTAGCTCTGTAAGGCAATGATCCTTGGCAGATGGTGCTCTGGTGACTAGGATGACGACAAATGAACGAGGAGGACAGGGCGATGCCATCACTCAGCGAACGGTCGTTAGAATCTATTGCAAAGATGTTCGTGGGCGACGAGGGAGAGCTATTCCACTACTTGTCAGGCCCTCAAATAGTGTCATTCTTCAATGACCATTTCGGCTTCCGAGATATCTATCAAGGCGGAAACGCACCTACTAGATGGAGATACGCCGCTGGAAAGATAGCCAGCGTTGCATCGAGCGGCCGGCTCGATCGTTTTTTCTCAATCGTTCTTGGGTTCAGGTACATGGTCAGTACTTTCGGTTGCGATGAAATCGAAGCCCGAGAAAGGGCAGATAAAGCGAGGAAACGGTTCAATCGAGTGCTAATCTCCGACGAGCTCGAGATAGTCGGAACGGACGGCGAGATGAAGCTTGTCGTGCTCGATTCGGATCTAATCCCGATTGGAAAAGGCGGCTTTGCCGAGGTATTTAGACAAAAATCAACAGGCAAGGTCCTGAAAAAGCTCATGCCCGAAGTGGCCCTTGATGCAAGGAATCGCCATCGTTTCAAGCGCGAATACGAGATAATGAAGGATCTTTCGGAGCTGCCAGGGGTTCTCCGTGTCTTTGATTACGACGAGAGCAATTGCTCCTACACGATGGAGGCTGGCGAGACCACGCTACTAGAGTTCATGGGCAATCCTCTATCCGAGCAAGTCAAGATGTCCATAATCGAGCAGATAATTGGCACCATGGCCGCCATTCACTCGCGCGGATACATTCACCGAGATCTGAGCCCCACGAATATTTTTCTGCTGGGTGGCCAACTGAAGATTGCCGATTTCGGTCTCGGAAAGAACTTGAACACACTTTCATCCTACCAAACCACCAACACAAACAATTACGGACAATGGTTCTACTGTTCGCCCGAACAACTTGTCTATCTAAAAGATGGAGACAAAAGGAGCGATGTCTTTTCCCTGGGCAGGATTATCAACTTCGTGCTCGCCGGACATCCGACAAAAACGAACCATCGTTTTCGACCGCTGGTAGAAAAAGCAACTGCAGACGATCCGTCGAAAAGATACCAGGATGCGGCAGAATTTTTGAGCGCGATAAAGCGAAGGTTGTCTTCGATAGCAGATGCGGACCGGGAAACGAAACTTGCGGAAAAAGCGGCACGGGGAATCCTCGACGGAGAGGTTGCCGAATGGATTCTCGAAATGACCGATGAGCAGCTGTGCTCACGGGTAGTGTCAAACCCGGCGTTCGCTAAAACGGTTGTCAATTTTACGGAGATTGACAACAGCAACGCGACCTTTGTTATGGACGCTATCGACCAGGGCATGACGCAAGCCTGCAAGAGATGGAAAGACCACGATGCATTTGCCGACATCGCAAATTCAATTATTTTAAGCAAGGCACCATATGACATCAAGGAACGTGCATGCCAAACGCTTTCATATATAGCATGGCGAATCAATCGTTTCCATGCTCAACACCTAATCAAGGATATTATTTCCAGCGGAGTAGACCCGATGCTGGAAGATCTTCTCAACAACTCGGTGTAGATTCATTGATGTAACTCAGGCTGGCGTTCCTCTGGAGGAAACGATACGAGAAGCGCTATCTTGATTACACCTTAGGCCGTTCACCCATCCGCTTGCTCCCATGCAGCTCGATTTCGATAAGCCGAGTCCCAACGGATGGGTACCATTTATCCGGGTGCACCTGGGGCAAAGGGCCGTCAGGCCCGCGAAAGGTCGCTCGCATAACACGCAACATCAAACACGACAGAAGAGGCGAACGACAGATGCCGGACCCCGGACGACAGCACCGCGGAAGACGAGCACTCCGACCACAACCGAACAATTCCAGCTACTAGGCAGGCGCCCGCATGGGCGCCTTTTACTTTTCAGGGAATCAGTCGCTCGTTCATGAACGCGGCCATCGGCCGCTTTATGAGCGAGCGACCAGCTTGACCTAGATCGAACCGCCTTCATATCCGTCTAGGTGCCGACAATCAACATCGTAAATCCGCTCGTGCTACAATGCGAGCACCAGAGATGAAAACACAGTCCCCGTCGGGTAGTCGTGGGCGTGCGGGAGCCCGCATCAGTAACCTGTCTCCTTGGTTGTCCCTTCTCTGCATGGTCATCTACATTTCGGTAGTAGAAACCAGCCCTAATCATAGACGGTCGAGAGTGAGTTATCGCATGAAGCTGCCGAGGCATTATTCAGGGTTGCGCACCAGCACCAGATTTCTCCTGATAACCTTCCTCATCACTTGGCCCGCATGGTGGCTGAATGCGGTCCTGACCTCAGCGGGCATCATCGATTATTCAAGTCCCATCGGAACGGCGATCCACACCGCCGGCGTCTTTGGGCCCACCATCGCCGGGCTCTCGTTGATCCCGGGAGGCTTTACCCTGAAGCGTGGCCTCGCGTTTACGTTCGGCGGGCTGAGACGCTCGCTCCCTTGGACCGCGGCGTTCCTCGTCGTGCCGCTGGTTCTTCTCACCGCCGCCTCCGATGGCCTCGCGGAAGGCTTCAGCCCAATCTCCGCCATGGGGGTCTTCCTTGCTGCCCTCATGGTCAGCGGCGGTAACGAGGAACTGGGTTGGCGAGCGGTCCTGGAGCCTGAGCTTGAGCGAAGAATTCCCTTTTTCGCGGCCTGTCTTGCCACCGGGGCGATTTGGGGCCTGTGGCATCTGCCGCTGTGGTTCACGCAGGGCGCCGGGAGGGAGACAACCCCGTTTCTTGCGTTCGTAGCCCTCGCCGTGTTCCTCTCGTTCTGGCTGTCGGCGCTCTATCGCGCGGGCGGGTGCGCTTTCTCCTGCTGCCTTCTCCATGCGTTGGCGAACACGCTAATCGGGGTGCTTTCGCTTTCAAACATTTCACTCGTGATAGCCGCGGCGCTCGCCCTCACGGGGCTCTCGTTGGCCGCTTTTCGCCGCAGGCTCCCAATCGAAGAGGTCTGCGGCGGGAAACCGGAATGGCCTGCTCCGTGAATTAGGTGAGGCCGCGCTGGCGAACGGTCACAGACAGGCGAGCCCCTTGAACCGGAATGCCGTTCCGATCCAGGGTGCTCGGTTTTTCTATATGTGCACAGGCGTGCAAGAGGGGGCGTGAGAAGCGACCCTGAGGACCCCGCCCATTATATCGGCCATCTACACTCGGTCCTGGCTTTGCGTAAACGCATAGCCAGGATCCGCGAAAGGGCGTCGGGTGCACCGCAGCTGAACTCGCTAAACGTCCGAATCGAATTTCGCTCAGAGCAGAGCCGTTTGCCCAACGACTCGCATCCGAAACGCCGACCATGGCAGGCCATGCCCCAACGAATGGGTACCATTTCCAAGTGCCGGGGGAGTCCCCCGGCTATTTTTTTATCCATTCCATTAGGAGTCCCCATTGGCCAAGGAGCTCAGCACCTTCGTCGACGAGAGCGGCGACCGCGGCGGCAAGGCCATGCTCGCCTCATAGAAATCCTCCTGCGTTACTTTGCTCTGCCTCGTTGCTCCAATTCCGCACCGTAGCGAACAACCATTGCAAGTAAAATCAAGCAAATGCCGATACCAATGCCACCGCCGTTATCCATCCGTTCTGATATAAATGCAAACTTTTCCATCGCAGAGGAAAATGCTGCTGATAAAACATCTACAACAATAAAGAGTATTCCGAGCTTCGTTATGCTTTTTGCTCCTGTTTCAGTAAAAGGTGTTCCCTCGCTCAGTTCCAACTTAAAATATCTGCAAACACAAATAGCTTCAATCGCTCCGAAAATCAAAACCACGCTTTCACAGAGCAGGGCTATTCCTATTTCACGATTGTCAATCGTTCTGTCAGCTTCTATGAGCAACCTTTGCAGAAGCTCGCCAAATGGAAGTTTATCTGCCATCAAACTTACGCTGCCAGCCACTAATGTAAAGGCAATCGCCACAAAACTAGATACCATTACAATCTTCGTTAGTGTTTGAAAGACGGGACTGCGGACAAAAAGTTGGACACCTCGACGGTGTCCGGATGGGAGGTCCGC
>UQHS01000017.1 GCA_900540845.1 uncultured Collinsella sp. | reverse complement strand
ATAACCGGATGGGGTGGGGGCCGCGCGTGAACACTCGCGCGGCCCCCACCCCATCCAAGTCGCTGTCTGTCATTTGCCCCCGAACCAATAGCGCAAGCAATTGCTCTGGGGGGAATGTCTAAGCCTAGCGGATGTCCGCCACGCTCTTCCGCTCGACAAAATAGGTGCTTACCTGCGTTTTGCAGGTATATTTCTTGGGATTGGAGATGTTGCCCACCAGACGGCGCACCGCGATCTCTCCCACCTCATGCTTGAGCACATGCACGGTGGTGAGCGGCGGGTTCGAGAATGCGCCGACAGACAGGTCATCAAAACCAATAATGGAGACTTCATGCGGCACTTCAATACCAGCTTCTGAAAGCGCCCTCAGAGCCCCGACCGCCAACACGTCGTTATCTGCGAAAAAGGCGGTAGGGAGCTCTTCTCGCGGTGTTTGGGCAAGCCATGCGGCCATATCTTCGTACGCGGTCTCAAGCGTCGTGCCCAGCAGAACGTGCCAGGCGTTCTTCGATTCGACACCCGCCTCAGCGAGCGCCCGCTCGAACCCGCGCTCACGCGCCTTGAAGTTCTGGATGCGGAAATCGCCCGCAAGGTACCCGATCTTGCGATGGCCGTTTTCGATCAGATGGTTGACTGCGCGGAGGGTCGAATCCTCGTTGGACATCACAACCGCATCGAAATCGAACTGGTCGCTCCAGCTATCGAGCACGATGATGTGCGCAGCGCAATTGCGGAACAGCTCAAAATCTTCTTCACCGAGCTCGGTGCCCAGCAGCACAATGGCAGCTGAAGGATCGTGGGTAATTGCCTCGACTTGTGAGCGGGCTGCAGCCACGTCGGAGAAGTCGAGTGAAACAAAGGAGGTGCTCATCCCATGACGTCGGGCCTGGCGCTCCACACCCTCGATAACCGAAGGGTGAAACGTGCTCTCGTCGACAATCTTGCCGTTTTTACGCGCAAGGACAAATGTGATGGCGTCCAGCTGAGAGGGCTGCTGATAGCCCATGTTTTGAGCGGCGTCCCGAATGATACGCGCCGTCTCCTCGCTCACGCTGCGTTTTCCATTAAGAGCGTTGGAAACCGTCGCGGGAGAAAACCCCGTCACTCGACTGATCTCCCTCACGCTGACCTTCGCCATGGAATACTCCTAAACAACTAAACAAATGTTTTACTACATGTATAGATACCTCAAATTGTGGGGAGTCACATCGAGTATTCCGTAAACGGTTGCGATGCACACGATTCATCCCCATCGATTGCGCGCTATCCGCGGACCCAACCACATCGAGGACACCTCTACCCTGACCTTAGGCTTCCTCACGTGATGATACTTTTTGATAAGCTTATCTGATATCGACAGGCCGCATTCATGCAGGAGGAGCCATGGACATCAAGCGACGCATGGAGCGCGCAAGCGACTTCACCCCCTCGGAGCTGCAAATCGCGCGCACCGTCTCGGCGCTCGGGCCTCGACTGCAAAGTCTCACCCTCAAGGAGCTCGCCCTTGCGGCGCACGTCTCGATCCCAAGCGTGCACCGGTTTTGCAAAAAACTCGGCCTCGAGGGCTTCAAGGAGCTCAAGGTCGAAATGGCCAAATCCGACGCGCGACACACCGGCGAGCGAGGAGAGGTGGACATCAACTTCCCGTTTGCCGCCGACGACACCGCCGACGGCGTCTTGGCGCAGATTGCCTCCGTGTACGAGACGACCCTTTCCGACACGCGCGACCTGCTCGACCCCGACTCCCTCGCACACGCCGCAGAGCTGCTCGACAACGCCCTCAGTATCGACATCTACACCCAGTCACACAACCTCTACCCAGCTCAGATGTTCTGCGACCGACTACTTTCCATAGGCCGTCACGCCACGTGCTTCGAGAGCATCGAGCGGCAGTCCCGCACGGCGCTCGCCTCCGACAGGACGCACGCGGCGCTTCTCATCTCGTACTCGGGCCTTGGCCCCAATCTCAGCACCTTGCTGCCCATCCTACAGGAACGCGATGTGCCCACAATCTTTGTGGGAACGCCCCGCGGCGGGCAACTCAATCCGGGGCTCAGCGTCTACCTGCACGTCAGCGACCGCGAGAGCTTGCAAAACCGCATCACACAGTTCGCCAGCCACATCGCCGTGCAATACGTGCTCGATTCGCTCTTCGGCTGCCTATTTGCCCGCGACTACGAGCAGAGCCGGGCGTTTTTGGAACGCTCGCTTCCCATCACGAGCCTGCCCGCCCTGCGCCGTACCGAGCTCAGCCCCACCGAATACGCAGGCGTGATGCTCAACCGCCTGCGGTAACACACGCAAAAGGGTTCGAGTCACCCGCCGTAGCGCACGCCATCAATTGTCGGACGAGGGTAAAAATGTCGAAAAAACGATTCTGTTGCGTCGGTATTTTCGACAATTCCACCCTCTATGCACAGACGCGGCGGGCACACGTACCGATGGCAGACAGGGAGCCGATGCCCAGGAGGGGGCGATGCCCGTTGGATGCCGATGTCCTGCAGGGCGCGCAAGACGAGGTGAGCACTCAAAAGGGGTCACCGGTCTCGGCGTTTGGCGGCAGTCGTGAGACACTCGCGCAGCCCCTCGGCAAACTCCTCGACATGGTCCCAGGAGGCATCCTTCACCACGTCGATCACGGCCGAGGAAATCGTCACCGTGATGAGGGAGAACACGATCTTGACCACGGGGATATAGGTGAGGGAAAGGGCGAGCACCGTGAGGTCGGTGAACAGGTAGCACCGGCCCACGCGCCAACCCGTGATCTTGGATATAGAAAGTGCGAGCGCATCATCGCCGCCGGCGGAGGCGCCCTGGCGAATCACCAGGCCAACGCCCACGCCCACGAACAGCGCACCCAGCACGGCCGCCGTCAAAGGCTGGTTGGACAAATTGGGCAGCATATACGGAAGGCTCTCCCACAAGCGGTAAAAACACGCAACGGCGACCGTCGCCACGGCGGACCAGCCCAAAAAGCCGCCGCCGAGAATCTTGAGGGCAATGAGATACGAAAGGCCGTCGAGCACGGGCGACACGATGGATGCGGGCACGCCAAACCAGTGATCGCCGAAGAGCACGAGCCCTATGATGCCACCCTCGGTGATGCCCGTAACGTTATGGATGTTGTGGACGCCGAAGGTGAAGATCGCGGACCCGATCAGGATGAACGCCACGCGCTTGATGAACTCGCGCGGGCTCAGCCCCGCAATGCGCATGCCCGACGCGCGATCGCCCCTGCAGGCGCATCGCTTTGCGGGACTGCTCGTCCGCCCTTGGTGCACGGCTTCGCCGTCGGCCTCACAGACGATGCTCGAACTGTCGCCCTCCGCGGAGGAGTCGCTGCTATTGATGGTTGCCTGGTCTTGGTGCTGCGTATTCGTGCGCGGCATATATATCACGTCTCCCAAGTGATCTCGTGTATTTCTAACCTATCCGAAGAATTGAACGGCGGCAAGCTCGACACGATTGGGACACGCCCGCGTTCACGCGCTCTTCATCACTGCGATTCGAGCCCCTCCTCGGCCTTGACCTCGCGATCGACCAGAGAGGCGAGCTCGGAGGAACGAACCACCAAGATCGCCAGCGGAACAACAGCCACGAGCACACCGGCTGCCACCAGCGTTCCCTGCACGCCGAACACGTGCGCGAGCGCGGGGGCGCAAAGCAGGGGAATCGCTCCCGCCATGTTGTACCCGGCACCCATGGCGGCGTTTACGCGGCCGATGCGGTCGAGCGGCGTGTGCACCTGCACAAGCGTGTCTTTAATTGGACCAAACGCCGAGAATGCGACGCCGAGGGTGAACTGGCCCACGCACGCGACCGCGACGTAGGGCGTCGCCACATACACCAAACTTCCCACGCCCGTGATGAACAGCACGACCAGCAGCGCTCGCACGTTGATCAGGCGCGGCGGCAAGACGCCCGCAAGGGCGGCGCCGATGAGACCGCCAACGCCGGAGAGGGCCGAGAGCCACCCCATCCACTCGGCGCCGACTTGGAGCACGTCACGGTAGAACAACGACTCCAGCGGATCGAAGGCGCCGTACCCCATAAACGACAGCAACGTAGCCCAAAACAGCAGCGTGAGGACGCTACTGCCAAAAATCACCGAGAAGCCGGCGGAGATGGAGCCCTTCGGGGCGGACTCCCCCGCCGCCGCCCCGGCGTCCACGGGGACCTCGCGGGGACAATCGCCCCCAGCGGACGCGGCACCGGGATCGCGCAGCGCCTCGATGCCCCATCCGGGAACGAGCGCGAGCACCGAGCATGCTGCCATGAACAAAAACACCGCCTGCGTCGGCGCGACCAGGGCAATCGCGCCTCCGACAATCGGCCCGATGACGATGGCGACGTTGCCCGTGAGCGTCACGAGAGAGTTGATGCGCTTGAGCTCGCCCAAATCGGCCGTCAGATAGGCGGGATATGACCGCGGGATGGTCTCGGACATGCCCCAGGCGAAGCCGAACACGGCCGCCCCGACAAACACGCCCCCAACGCTCATCCCCAGCACTTGGTACAGCAGGCCGCTCGCCACCATGGCGCATGTCGCGAGGCGAAAATACGTGCGCGGGCCCATGCGATCGAGCAGGGCCCCGCCCCTGATCTGGCCAAACACGATACAGAGGTTGAGCAAGCCCACGGCAATCGCGTTGTCGCCCACGCCAGCCCCCATGGCAAACGTCAACGTTCCCATCACGCCAATGAAATAGCTGGACATGGCACCCAAATACAGCAGAAGGCGCGCCGCGATGAAACGGCGGACCTGCTGGGTGAGTTGTGGGGTCGCATAAGAAAACCGGCTTTGCGAGCCGGCGGGGCGCACGTGCTTCATATCTGAACTCCTTTGCTTTAGCACACCAGTGTAGCAAAGTGAATGCTGCGGCATCTCCAAAACCAAGCCGAACCACTGCCCGACCGCGGCACGCCTGGGGTACCATGAATCCATACACAACAACCGGCACCCCAGCCACACGACCCGAAAGGCGCCCACGTGCCTCGCGAACTTCACGACGGCTTTGGCCGCAGCATAAACTACCTGCGCATATCCGTTACGGATAAGTGCAATTTCCGCTGTGTATACTGCATGCCCGAACAGGGCGTGCCGGCGCGTGCGCACGGCGAGCTGCTCACCGCCGAGGAGATCGCCCACTTCGTTCGCCTCGTCGCCAAGGAGGGCATCACGCGCGTGAGGCTCACCGGCGGCGAGCCGCTCGTCTCCCATCGCATCGTGCCGCTCATCGAGGAGATTCGCGCCATCCCGGGCATCGAGGACATCTCGCTTACCACCAACGGGGCGCTCCTGCCGTGCCTGGCCCCCGCCCTGCGCGACGCCGGCCTCAACCGCGTCAACATCTCGCTCGACACCCTCAACCCCGAGCGCTTTGCGCAAATCACACGCCTGGGGCGTGTGGAACAGGCGCTCGCGGGCATCGACGCCGCCCTTGAATACGGCTTTGAACCCGTGAAGGTCAACACGGTCGTGGTGCGGCGCATGCGGCAAGACGTGCTTGAGCTCGCCCGCCTGTCCCTCAACCGACCGGTCCACGTGCGCTTCATCGAGTACATGCCCATCGGCGGCGGCGGGCAGAAGGCGAGCGATGGCGCGCAAGACGCCTCCGGCGCCGCCTCGGCACCATCCGGCTGCAGCGCCTCGCCCCACTGCGGGGCAGGTACCGCGGGTGCGACAGGTGGGGCTCTCAACCCCGACCTGTGGGACGCAAGCGACGTCGTCCCCTCCGACGAGCTTCGCGAGCGCATCTCCTCCCTGGGGCTCGCCGCGGGCATCGGCGCGCTTGCCCCCGTCGACGAAAGCACGCCCTTTGGCGCCGGGCCCGCGCGCTACTGGGCGTTCCCCAATGCGGCGGGAACCGTCGGCTTCATCTCGGCGATGTCTAACCATTTCTGCAGCGCGTGCAACCGACTGCGCCTCACCGCCGACGGCGCCATTCGCCCCTGCCTGTTCTCTGACGCGGAATACCGCGTGCGCGAGGCGCTTCGCAACGGCGACGACGAGGCCGTCATCGCGACGTACCGCGACGCCCTCGCGCACAAACCTCTGCAACACGACCACATTGACGGCACCCTGCGCTTCATGTCGCAAATTGGAGGCTGATCGCCATGACCACCCACACCCCCGACAAGCCCGAACGTCCGAAGACCCTCGGTCGCGAGGTGCACGAAAAGTACCCCGCCTCCGTCGTGGGCGACCGCGACGCATACCGCGACGAGCTCACGCACGTAGATGAGCACGGCGACGTGCGCATGGTGGACGTTGGCGAAAAGGCCGTCACCCAGCGTCTCGCGATTGCCGAAGGCTCGATCCTCATGCACCCCGAGACGCAAGCCATGGTGCTTGAGGACCGCGCCAAAAAGGGCGACGTCCTCGCCTGTGCCCGCATCGCCGGCATCATGGCGAGCAAGCGCACGAGCGACATCATCCCCATGTGCCACCCCCTCAACCTCACCAAGGCGAAAGTCGAGATCGAGCCAATCGCAAGCGGCGCGCGGCGCGTGCGCGGGTGGGCGCCGGCGCGCGAAGACGGGCGCGTGGGCTTTCGCGTGCGGGCGACCTGCGGCGTGACAGGCGTGACGGGCATCGAGATGGAGGCCCTCACCGCCGCGTCCGCCGCGTGCCTCACCATCTACGACATGTGCAAGGCGGTCGACCGCGGAATGGAGGTCGTCGACGTTCGACTCCTGCGCAAGGAGGGCGGTCGCTCCGGTGTGTGGGATCGCGAAGCCGAGCTCGCCGCGTCCCTCACGGATGCCGACGGGATGGACGAGGCCGAGCAGCCCGTCGCCTCCGCGCTTCCGGGCGGGCCCAATACGGGCGCCCAGGCCCCTGCCGTCGCCTTTGTCGGGTACCAAAACTCCGGCAAGACGACCCTCGTCGAGAAGGTCATCTCCCGCCTCACGCAGCGCGGGGTGCGCGTGGGCTCCGTGAAGCACCACGGCCACAAGGGATTTGAGATCGATCAGCCCGGCAAGGATTCGTGGCGCCACGCCCAGGCGGGAAGCCGCCACGTTGGCCTCATCTCGCCCGACGCCTATGCCGAGTACGCCCGCACCTCCGAGGAGGTCACCGTCACCGACATCCTCACGCGATACACCGACGTCGACGCCGTAATCGTCGAGGGATATAAGGCGGCGGGGCTCCCCAGCATCGTCGTTGCGCGCTCGGGCATCGACCGCATGCGCGGGCGCGACTCGTTTGACCTCATCAACGAGAGCACGCTCGCCGTCGCCTGCAACGACGTCGTCGCCCGCGACTTCCGCACGCGTGCGATGCGGGCCGCACGAGCCGAGGCGGAGGAGGCCGGACGCGTCTTTGACGAAGAGAGCGTGCAGCTGCCGCCGTTCCTCGACATCAACGATTCCGCGGCCATCGCGAGCTTTGTGTACGAGTATTTGCAGTCGTTGCAGTAGCACCTCTTGCGCAAAATCGAAGAATTCGGCATCTAGCTGGTAAACTGAGCACCGTTCAACACGTTGGATTGGAGTCGCATGGCACCCGTCATCGCCGTAATCGGAGCACTTGAGAAGGAAGTCCGGCAGATTTACGCCGCCGTTGAGAAGGGCACCGTCGCCGACGAGGCCGGCCTCACCGTCGTGGGCGGCGAGTATCACGGCTTCACCGTCATTGCCACCACCGCCGGCATGGGCACCGTCAACGCCGCGGCGGCGGCCCAGCATCTCATTAGCACGCACGGCGCCAATGCGCTCATCTTCTCCGGCATCGCCGGAGGGCTCAACCCCCGCCTCCACATCGGCGACGTCGTTATCGGCGAGCACCTGCGCTACCTCGATACCGACACCGCCCTGATTGCCGAGTCGGCACCCGGGCTCGAGGAATTCACGAGCAGCGATTTCCTCGTCGACCTCGCCGAGGACACGCTGCGCTCGCACGGGTACGTCAACGCGGCCCTCACCGGCGAGGAGGAGAGCGCCCAGGCTCGCGCGGAAGCCGACGCCACGCTATTCCGCCGCAACAACCTTGATGCAGAGCCCCAGCGCTATCTGCGCGGAACCATCGCCACGGGCGACCGCTTCGTAAGCGGCGCAGGCCCCAAGGCCGCCGCCATCGCCGCGACCCAGGGCGACTGCGTCGAGATGGAAGGGGCCGCTATCGCGCACGTCGCCGCCAAGAACGGCATTGATTGCCTCGTGCTCCGCGCGATTTCCGACAACTGCGACGAAAGCTACGACGCCCTGTCCTCGCGCGTATTCGATCTCGAAGAATACGCCAAGAGCGCCAGCGCGCTCGTCCTCTCAATCATTCGCCGTCTGGCCGTGCAGCTGGGAGTCGAGCCCCGCGATTAGCGGAGTCGGCTTTCATCGCTCACAACCTCAACTTCGCGACGCCACACGCAGCCCGATTTCATTCCTTCGTTCGAAAGGCACCTCATGGCAGAGGCCATCAACTACAACAAAGTTCACTTCGTTGCCAGCTACGGCAAGGCATCGCAGATTCCCCCATCGACCTGCCCCGAAGTCAGCTTCGTTGGCCGCTCCAACGTGGGCAAGTCTTCCATCATGAACAAACTGTTCAACCGGCGCAGCCTGGTCAAGGTCTCCTCGACCCCCGGCAAGACCGCCAACGTCAACTTCTTCGAGGCCGACGGCGTTCACTTCGTCGACCTGCCCGGATACGGCTTTGCCCAGCGCAGCAAATCCGAACGCGATCGCTGGGCGCGCCTCATCGGCGACTTCTTCAACTCCGAGCGCAGCTTCAACCTGGTCGTGTCTTTGGTGGACATTCGCCACGACCCCAGCAAGCTCGACCTGCAGATGGTCGATTTCCTGCGCGAGAACAACTTCAACTTCATCGTGTGCCTCACCAAGGCCGATAAGCTCTCCAAGTCGCAGCAGGCAAAGCAGGCCGCGTCGATCCGTAAGCAGCTCGGCGTTCCCGCCGATCGCCTCATCGTGACGAGCAGCGAGTCTGGCATCGGCATCGACAAGCTCAAGCAGGCCATTGTCGACTACTGCCTTGATGATGCCGCGGACGAGGGCGAGATCGAGCAGCCTGCCACGGAGGCCTAGTCGCATTTGACGCATAGCCGACCCCTTTTTGCCGATGAAAAGCGGCTAAAGGGGGTCGGTTATTATTTTGTGTGGGGTTTATCGGAAACCATCCGACAAACAGCCTATTTTCGCCTCAAAAACGTCGAGTTACGAGAAGCAAAACCGGTGTCTACTTGACCAGCAAAAATAAACCCCACACATCTTATTAATTGACGCCCCTGAATCCCTTACCAATGATCTCGGAACTGTCCACAATCGTGATGAAGCAGCCCGGATCGACCTCGCGGGCGTAGCGGCGCAGCTTGACGGCTTCGCGGCGACTCAGCACGCACATGATTACCGTGACAAGTTGACCGGTAAACGCCCCGTACCCACGGCTGATGGTGGCCGTGCGGTTGAGCTCCTTCACGATGAATGTCTCGACCTTGAGAGGCTCGCGGCAAATGATGGTGCACACCTTGCGCAGATGGATGCTCTCGATGGCCTTATCGACCACGAGCGTCTTGGCAAACAGGCCGAGCACGCAGTACAGGCCCACGCGCGGTCCGTACAAAACCGCTGCTATACACACGATTCCAATGTCAACCAGCAGCAGCGCGCGACCGATCTCGAGCGTGCTGCGGCGCTTTAGAATCATCGCAAGGATGTCGGTTCCGCCGGTGGACGCGCCGATGTCAAACACCATCGCGCTGCCAATGGCCGGCAATATGACCGCAAAGCACAGGTCGAGCCACATGTCGCCCGTAATAGACGCACTCGAGGCACCGGGGAGCAGCATTTCGAACAACGACACATATCCTGACAGGGCAAATGAGGCAAACACGCTCCACAAAATGGCCTTGCGCTCGAGAAAGATGAAACCCAACGCCACGAGCACGATGTTGATGATCCACATGAACGCACCGACGGGCAGCGTGGGAAAGAGGGTCGAGAGGATCACCGAAACACCAGAGGTCCCACCGAACGCAAAGTGATTCGGCGTCTTGAACAAGACGATGGCGAGCGCCGTAAGGATGAGACCGCCGTTGAGAATCACAAAGAAATGCAGGAATCCCGGGTCCTTGCTTCGGCGGGCGCCGGCCTGTTCACCGCGGCGGATATCCTCCGCGCTCACCAGATGCTCCATGGGTTCGACGGGCGGGGTGTGCCCGATGCTCTCGGACGACCCGTATCCGCTGCTCTTGTGCTCTTCCACTGCACCGCTCCCACTCATCCTCGACATCGTAGCGACCTGATGGTAACGCGCCCGCAAGAAGACGCAAGGGGGAATCTGCGTAAAGACGCAAATGGGCCGCCCCAACGGAGACGGCCCTGTGCAAACCAACGGTGAAAAGGCAATGAGAACGTCGAGCGATTAGAACGCCGGCAGAACGTCCTCGCCGTAGCTCTTCTCGAGATATGCCTTGAAGTCCTCGGACGTGAGCACCTCGACCAGGGCCTTCACGGCCTTGGAGTCCTCGTTGCCCTTCGCGACGCAGATGATGTTGGCGTACTTCTCGACGGCAAGCGAATCGGAGGACTCGTGCGCGAGCGCATCGGCCACGTGATAACCCGCCTCGATCGCGTAGTTGCCGTTGATGACCGCAAAGTCCACCGAAGAGAGGGCACGCGGCAGCGCAGCGGCTTCGAGCTCCTGGAACTTGATGCCATACGGGTTGTCGGCAATATCCTTGGGCGTGGACTCGAGGTTCTCGGGGTCCTTCAGGGTAATCAGGCCCAAGTCCTGCAAAAGCAGCAGGGCGCGACCCTCGTTGGTCGGGTCGTTCGGGACGGCGATGGTGGCACCGTCGGCAATGGCATCGAGATCGCTGGAGGTGCCAGCGTAGACCGCGAACGGCTCATAGTGGATGAGCCCCGCGGAAACGAGGTCGGTGCCGTTCTCGACGTTGTAGTTCTCGAGATACGTGATGTGCTGGAAGTAGTTGGCGTCGACCGAGCCCGAAGTGGTGTCCTTGTTGGGCTGAATGTAGTCGGTGTACTCCTTGACCTTGAGCTCGATGCCCTGCTCAGCCAGGAGCGGCGCGGCGAAATCGGTGAGGATCTCGGCGTGCGGCGCGGGGCTTGCTGCCACGGTGAGGACGGAGTCGTCGTCGACGCCCGCGCCGCCGCAGCCGGTCAGGCCGCCCAGAGCGATCAGGCCGAGCCCCGCACAAGCGGAGGCGAGCAAGGACCGACGGGAAATGGATGCGTTGAGATTCTTCATGGCAATACCCTTTCGAGTGAAACTGCGGTTGACGATGGAGCCGGGGGGCGGATTTCGCTGTTCCGGCCTCTCTTCCGCGAGAGTTACCTTTCGCGGAAGGACTTGGCTCAAAACGTCCGATATCTGCCGCGAGAGTGCACTCTCGCGAAACATCATGAGCAGGACGAAGGTGCATCTGGAGAAGACACCGCGAACATGTCGAAGGACGGGATGCGGCGCCTTCTCGCCTAAACGGGTTTCCACGGCGCCCAACAATCGAACGGCAAGGTCGGGTGCCGTGAGGAGCCGCTACCGGTGGTCGACTTTGCGGGCGATGGCGTTGCACACCGACTGGATGAGCTGCACGAGCACGATAAGCAGCAAGACCGTCACGATCATGGCCTCGTCCTCGTAGCGGTAATACCCATAGCGGATGGCGATGTCGCCCAAACCACCGGCGCCCACGGCACCCGCGATGGCAGTGTAGCCAAGTACGGCGATGAGCGTCACGGCCACGCCGCGCACGATGCTCGGCAAGGCCTCGGGCAGCAGGGCGGAAAACACGATGCGCGGGATCGACGCGCCGCAAGCCTCGGCGGCCTCGACCACATCTCGGCTCACCTCGGCGAGCGACTGCTCGACCATGCGCGCCACAAACGGCGCCGTGGCGACCACCAAAGGCGGGATAACGCCCAAAACGCCCGTGGACGTGCCCACCAGGGTCTGCGTCGCAGGCATGAGAGCGATGAGCAGGATGATAAACGGCAGCGAACGGCCGATGTTGACCACCCAACCCAATACCGCGTTGAGCGCAGGGAGCGGGCGCAGCCCACCGGGGGCCGTCAGGTGCAAAATCACGCCGAGCACCGTCCCGATGACGTAAGCGATCGCCGTCGAAACGAACAGCATGACGAGCGTGTCGATCGTGCCCTGGACAAGCAGCGGAGCAAACTCCGCGAGGAAGTCGTTAAACATCCCAATCCACCTTTCCCAGAAGGACGCGTGTGGCATCCGCCTGAGGCGCGACAAACACATCCGCCACGCTCCCCTGTTCCACCACGCAACCGTGCTCGAGCACGGCGACGTTGTTGCAGATCTTTTCCACCACATCCATGGAGTGGGTGATGACCACCAGCGTCACGCCCGTCTCGCGGTTGATGTCACGCAGGAGCTTGAGGATGGTGTTGGTGCTGCTGGGGTCAAGCGCCGAAGTCGCCTCGTCGCAGAGAATCACCTCAGGCTCGCATGCGAGCGCCCGGGCGATGGCCACGCGCTGCTTTTGGCCGCCAGACAGCTGGCTGGGATAGCTCGAAGCCCTATCGGCAAGACCAACGCGATCAAGCAGTTCAAGCGCACGCTCGCGATTCTCGGCTGTGACCTTGCCGTTTGCCGCCACGAAGGGGAAGCACACGTTGTCGAGCACGGTCTTTTGAGAGAGCAGGCCAAAGCTTTGGAAGATCATGGCCACGCGGCGCCGATACGCGCGCAGCTCCTCGCCGGCGAGCTTGGTCACATCGCGTCCATCGACCTCGATGACGCCCGAGGTCGGTCGCTCGAGCAGGTTGATGGTGCGCACCAGCGTTGATTTGCCGGCGCCGCTCATGCCGATGATGCCGAAGATATCGCCGTCGGCGATGTCGATGTTGACGTCGGAAAGCGCGTGCGCGCCGCCGTCGTACGTTTTGTGCACATGCTGAATGCTGATCACAAGTAACGCTCCGCTTACAGATGGTCTTGGATAGGCGGCCATCTCCCGCCGGAGACGGCCTAGTGGAGGCGCCCGGTCTCCGTCTGCACGCGAAGTTCGCGCGACATGACAAAGTGCCCGGGCGAGGGCATCTCCATGACCATCATCATGTTCGCGCTATGTCCAACAAACGTAATCATGGGGATGAAGTTAACAGAGCACCGTATATAGGGCAACCGTGGAAACCGCCATGAAACAAAATGGCGCGCACCCCCGATTTCACGCAAACGGCCGGGACTGACCCCAGCCGCATCGCAATGCCTCTATTCGCTTCCGTCTGAAAACGGCCTACTCGCCGTCCTCAGCATGACGACGACGGCTCGCCTCATATTCCTCGCGCGTCACGACGTCCTCGATGCGCAGGTTGATGCCCGCAACCTCGAGGCCGGTCATGGCGGTAAGGCGCTCGGTCACGCGCTCCTTCACATCCTCGAAGATAGCGGGTGCATAGCAGCCGTACTCGATGATGACGGAGATGTTGACCACCACGCGATTGTCGTCGGTGACCTCGATGGTCACGCCCTTGGAAAGGTTCTCCGCGCCAAAGGTCTCCTGCACGAGGTGCATGAGGTTACCCTTCATGCCCAACACGTGAGGCACCTCGCGCGTCGCCATGGCGACGATTTTCTCGATCACGCCGTTGGAATACGTGAGGGAATCCTCGGAGTCGTCATCGTCCTCGTCCTCGAGCAGCAGCTCCTCGATGCCCTCGTCATCATGGGACTCAGCCGCATCCTGACGCTCGGACGTCGAGTCCTCGGCGCCTGCGGGAGCAACCTCAACGGCCGCGGCCTCGGTCTTCTCGACCACCTGATCGGTTTCGTTCTTTGCCATGACGTCCTCCTTTACGCGCCGACGCGCGGCGATTTCCCTACTTCAATCCGTCCAGCCAACGCCTCATGCAATTGACGAGGGCGTTGTCCCCATCGACCATCTGGCCGATGACGATGCCCACGCCAACGAAGATCGCGATGACGATGGTGTCCCACAGGCCGATGACCAAGACGAGCACCGCGAGGACAAACCCGATGAGTCCATAGAGCGTGGCATGCGGATGCTCGTTGGCGTACGCCCACACCGTGCGGCCGAACCCCTCAAAGAAGCCGACTGTCGCCTGCTGGAACCCCTTCCCGCCTGCGGGGAGAGCGCCCTGCTCGGCGTCGTCCGAAGACGGCGCGTCGGCGGGGCGGGCGGTATCGCCGGCGCTCACAGGCTCGGCGGCGTCACGATGTACCTTGGGTGCCACCTCGGGCGCAAGCTCCACGATGGGCTTGGGAGCCTTGGCATCGTGTTTGGATGTGTTACTCACCGGCGACCTCCTTCTTCACGGTCACGGTCTTGCTCGGCAGGAACCGCACGCGCACGCGGGCGCCCGCCACGCCGAGCATTTCGTCAAGCGTCACCTGGACGCGCTCCTGAGTACGCTGGGCCAAGCCGACGAGGTCGCCGGGAACCAACGCGATGGCATCGATGCGAATCTCCGCCGCCGCGGCGTCCTTAGATGAGAAGCGAACCGCCACGTCTTCCACCATGATGTCGCGATCCGAGGCCGCTGTGCGCGCGAGCGATTCGAGCGCCTGCGACGTGACCTCGATGTCTGACGCGGCCCCCAGATGGAGCGTCTTGGGCTCCGGGCGCGACACCGCCAGGCGAATCGCGTCCACAAGCGCGCGAATGACAAGGGCGCCCAGGCATATGACGAGTGTGAGCTTGCCCGACCCGGAAGTGATCAGCGCGATGAAGCGCTCCTGGTACGGGCCGAATTGCGACCCCACAAACGCACCCACCACAATCACGACGGCAACGAGGTAGAGCACGAGGCCAAACGTCCGCATGCGTCTCATCCTGGCTCCCCTCCCCGTCCTCGGCAGGCGCGTCCGGTACGTCCAGTGCGCCAAAACCACAGTTAGCGATTCTTTTACCCCAAATACCGCGCAACCAATCCCACGGCGCAAAAGACGAGCCGGGCCCGCCTCGCGACGAACCCGGCTCCTCAGACAGACGATGCTGTTGTGGGCTTACTCTTCCTCGAGAGCGGCGATGACCTCGTCGGTCATGTCCATGGTGGAGTAGACGTCCTGGACGTCGTCGAGGTCCTCGAGGCGGTCGATGAGGCGCTGGACCTTCTTGGCGTCGGTGCCGGAAACGGCCGTCGGGGTGGTGGGAACCATGGTGAGCTCGGAGCCCTTGACCTCGATGCCCTGGCCCTCAAGACCCTTGGAAACAGCCATGAGATCGCCGGCGGCGGTCCAGACGATCCACTCCTCGCCCGCGTCCTCGTAGTCGTCGCCACCGGCCTCGGCGACGGCCATCATGAACTCTTCCTCATCGCCGGCAGCGCCGTTGGTCATGAGGTTTTCCTTCTTGTCGTTGGGGTCGACGATCTGCTTGGCAACGACGACCTGGCCCTTGCGCTCGAACTGGAACGCAACGGAGCCGGTGGTGCCCAGGTTGCCGCCCGCGTGAGAGAACGCGGAGCGCACGTCGGCAGCGGTGCGGTTGCGGTTGTCGGTCAGGCACTCGACGTACACGGCGACACCGGCGGGACCATAGCCCTCGTACACGATGTTCTCGTACACGGCGGCGTCGGCGCCGGAGCCAAAGGCCTTGTCGATGGCGGCCTTGATCTTGTCCTTGGGCATGGACTGAGCCTTGGCCTTGGCCACGGCGGCGGCCAGGGAGGCGTTGTTGTCCGGGTTGGGGTCGTTGCCCAGGCGAGCGGCAACGGTGATGTTACGGCTCAGCTTGGAGAACAGGGCGGAACGCTTAGCGTCCTGCGCACCCTTGCGGTGCTTGGTAGTTGCCCATTTAGAGTGTCCGGACATGTGATGCTCCTTCTATTTTCCCGCTCTCAGCGCCTGCCCGGCGCATTTCGAGCCCATATAAACACACGCTCAGCATGATATACCGATTGCCACCCGCGCGAAAGGGGTTTACGCCAGGCTTCACACAAGCCGAGCGGCATATTCCCTCTAAATGTGCCGAAGCCGTGCTATTCCCACGCGACGCGCTGGGGCCGCATCGCCCGGTAGGACCAGATGAGCAGAATCGCGCCGCCCACGATGAGCGGAAGGCTGAGCAGCTGCCCCATGGTGAACCAATCGCCGAAGAGATAACCCAGCTGGGCGTCGGGCAAGCGGACGAACTCGATGCCGAAACGCACGATTCCGTAGCCCAAGACGAAGGCGCCCATGATGGCCCCCTGCGGCGGCAACTTCTTTTTGCGGCTCATCGCAAACAGGATAATGAACAGGACGAGCCCCTCAAGTAGCGCCTCGTACAGCTGGCTGGGATGACGCGGGATGTCTCCCGCGGCGCCGCCGAACACCACACCCCAGGGGAGGTCGGTCGGTTTGCCCCACAGCTCACCGTTGATGAAGTTTGCGCATCGTCCCAGGCCAAGGGCGATGGGCACGCCCACAAAGACGGCGTCGCCGATGGTGAACGGGTTGAGTCCCAGCACGCGACACGCGATGAGACCGCCCACCAGGCCGCCCACCAGGCCGCCGTGAAAACTCATGCCGTTGATACCCTGGCCATTGGTGCCGATGAAGATCTCGATGGGATGGCTGAAGTAGTACCCGTTGCTGTAAAACAACACGTAGAACAAGCGGCCGCCGATGAGCAGTCCAAAGACGACCGACACCACGATCGTCATGGCGTCGTCGCTGGAGATGGCCTCATTCCAGCGCTTGAGCGTGCGGTACATGAGCACGCCCGCAATAAGCGCGCCCACCATGTACGCCAGGCCGTACCAATAGATGGTGAAGGGTCCCGCGGAAAACGCGACGGGATCGAGCACCTGGTAGAGCTCGTTGAGCATGCCGGCCCCTCTCGTCCGGGTGCCACAAGGGCACGGTGTCCAGTGCGGTCAGTGTGGTCAACATGAAGGCCGGAGCTGTGCACCCCGGCCTTGCAAAATCAATTGATTGAGAGCGCTAGAACGGCGCGTACTCGTCGTACAGGTCGTTTGCGGCATCGGCGCCGCCGCCCACCTGCTCGACGCGGGTCACGCCCGGGACGTGCTCCTTCAAGATGCGCTCCACGCCCATCGAAAGCGTGAGCGAGCTCATGGGGCATCCCGCGCATGCGCCCTGGAGCTCAAGCTGAACCACGCCGTCCTCGTTCACGCCGACATATGCCATGTCGCCGCCGTCGGCCTGGAGATTGGGGCGAATCTGCTCGAGCACCTCGAGCAGCAACTGCTCATTCACCGCCATGATCGATCCTTTCGTTCAACGCGCGCCACACGTGACGCCCGCGCGTGATTTCATCGTGCAGGCAGTCTACCCACATGTTGGAACACTATACCACGCTCATATGGGGGAAGCTGCCGCAGGGGCGCGGGTGCCTCGAGCCGTCGCTAGAAGCCGCCGCGGCCGAGCAGCTCCTGCAGGTAACGCAGGAACTCCTCTTGCGTCATGCCGTTCCCAGCACCACCGTCCGTGGAATCCTCCTGCTCGGCCTGCAGGGCCTCATCGGATCCCAACTCGACCTCGACCTCATGCTCGTCCTTGCCGCGCACGACCGTGAGGGTCACCTTGTCGCCCACCTCGTGCTCGCGCAGAGCGATGATCAGGCCGTCGGCAGAGGCGATCGCGTCGCCGTCGAGCGCCGTGACGATGTCGCCCTTCTCGATGCCGGCCGCAACCGCGGGGCCGTCTTGCACGACCTCGGTCACATAGGCACCCTGATCGACCGCGAGGTTGTTTTGGCGCGCGATGTACGCGTTGATGCTCGTGAGGGAGACGCCGAGGTACGGATGGACCGGCGTCTTGCCGTCGATGATCTGGTTGGCGATGTTTATCGCATAGTTCACCGGGATTGCGAAGCCCACGCCCGAGCTCGACCCAGAGTACGACTCGATGACCGAGTTGATGCCGATGAGCTCACCGCGGTCGTTGACCAGGGCGCCGCCCGAGTTGCCGGGGTTGATCGCAGCGTCGGTCTGGATCATGTTGGCGTAGATGGAGGTGCCACTCGTGCTCGGCAGGGCGGTGGAACGGTACAGCGCCGAGACGATGCCCGTGGAAACCGACTGCTCGTTGCCGAAGGGGCTGCCAATGGCCATGACCCACTCGCCGACGGCGATGTCGTTGGAATCGCCAATCTCGATGGGGGTAAGCTCGGCGGCCGAGGCGTCCTTCACGCGGATGACCGCCAGGTCGCTCGACGGGTCCGCGCCCACGAGCTCCGCCTCGTAGCTCTCGCCCGCGTCGGTGTTGACCACCAGCGCGATGGCGTTCTCGATAACGTGGTTGTTCGTGAGGATATTGCCGTCGGTGTCGAGGATAACGCCGCTGCCGATGCCGCCCTCGTCCTCGCTCTCGCCCTGCGCCGTGATGGACACGACGGACGGCAGGCTCTTGGCTGCCACGACCTCCGCCAGCGTGGTGTCCTCAGGGTTGATGTCGATGGTCTGCGTGGCGCCCGACTCCATCTGCTCGACGTCGGTGTCGGTGATGCGGAAGACGCCCGCCATGACGAGCGCGATGATGAGCACCGCGCCGACCACAAGACCGAGCAGCGCGGCGAGGAACACCGGCAGCTTCTTGGCCTTCGTCTTGACGACCGTGCGTGTCTCGGTGTGGGATGCCGCGGAGCCCTGTGCCACCGGCGCGGCTGCGCGCGTCGGCGCCTCGGGGGCCTGGATACGCGAGGTCGGCTGGCTGCCGCCCAGCTCACTGCCCGGCAAACCGTCAGGGCGCTGTGGGGTTTTCTCGTCGCTCATTCAACAGTCCTTTCAACGGTGTCAATCCAAACCGTTGTACCCTAAAAGAGCGGGGCGGGTCCAATAAAAGAAAGAGCTTAATCAAGTTGTAAGTAGCTTGAGGGGGCGGCGCTACTCTTTGAACAGATATCCAACACCGCGCACGGTTGAGATATGTGCGGCGATTTGCGGACCCACCTTGCTGCGAATCCGGCGGATATGGACATCGACGGTGCGTGTGCCGCCGCAATACTCGAAACCCCACACGCGGTGCAGCAGCACCTCGCGGCTGTATGCGCGATTGGGATGGGTGGCGAGGAAGCTCAGCAGCGAGTATTCCATGAGCGTGAGGTCCACGGGCTCGCCATCGAGCGAGACCTGGTAGGTGGCGAGGTTGATGGTGAGGTTGTCGACGCTGAGCACCTCGTCCACCGCGATGGACTCGGAGTCTCCCAGCAACATACGAGCACGGCTCTCGAGCTCGGCGGCGGAGGCGTCACTGCACACGAAATCGGAGCGCACCTGCGAGGGCAAATGCAAATCGATCAGATTCTCCTCGTCCACGATAAGCAGCATGGGTGCTCCACCGCGACCCTCGAGCCACTTCCCCATCGCCTCGACGCGGTCTTGACGCACGCCCTCACCATCGAGGATCAGCATGTCGAAATCGTGCGTCGCGGCAGGGGAATCTGGCGTGGCGACCTGGACCTCGACGCCGAGCGCCGGGACGAGCGTCTTCACGAACTCATGGAGTCGTTTTGTACGCGCCATGAACAGCACGGATTTCTCGGACATATGCGCACCTCCGATGGCGTCATCTTAGCAAATTGCAGCGGCTGCGATGCGGATGAGCGGAGCCAAGTTTTGCCCGGCGCGCCCAACCTCGCCCGCTTACGAATTGGCGAGGTAGTGATCAAGCTCCCATTCCGTCACGGTGGAGTTGAAGCGCCTCCACTCGTCGCGCTTCTTCTTGAGGAAGAATGCGTGGATGTGCTCGCCCAGCGCGTCCTTCATGAAATCGGACGCCTCGAACACGTCAAGGGCCTCGTCGAGGTTGCGCGGCAGAGGCTCCATGCCGCGGGCGCGCAGCTCGCTTTCGGGCAGGCGCAGCAGATCGGAGGTCGCCTCCTCGGGCAGCTCGAGGCCGCGCTTGATGCCGTCGAGGCCGGCGGCGAGGGTCACCGTGTTGACCAGGTACGGGTTGGCCATCGGGTCGGGGCTGCGCAGCTCGATGCGGGCGGCGGCCTGCTTGCCGGGCTTGTAGATGGGCACGCGGATCATCGCGGAGCGGTTGCGCATGCCCCACGTGGCGAAACGCGGGCCGTTGCCCACGCCGGCGGACAGGCGCTTGTAGGAGTTCACCGTGGGGTTGGTGATGGCGCTGATCTCGGATGCGTGCGCGAGGATGCCGGCCATGTAACTCTTGGCAATGGGCGACAGGTGGTTCTGCGCGTCGTCGCCCCAAAAGACATTGTTGCCCTCGCGGTCGAACAGAGACTGATGCAGCAGCATCGCGGAGGACGACCCTTTGGCGATGGGCTTGGGCATGAACGACGCGTGGATGCCGGACTCGTAGGCGCACGTGCGGATGACGTGCTTGGCCGTCATGATGGCGTCGGACATGGTGAGAGCCTCGGCATGGCGCATGGAGATGCCATGCTGCGAGCGGCCGGAGCTGTGGAAGGTATATTCGACCGGAATGCTCATCTTCTCGAGCATGAGCACGGTGGAACGGCGCAGGTCACGCGCGGAATCGGACGGGGTGAGGTCAAAGTACCCGACCTTGTCCATGGGCTCCGGGGTGTGCTCGTCGGGGAAATAGTAAAACTCGAGCTCGGCGCCCACGTTCATGATGTATCCGAGCTTTTCTGCGCGGTAGAACATGCGGCGCAGGCACTCGCGCGAATCGCCCGCGAACAGCTGGCGGTCGGGGGTGCACACGTCGCAGAAGATGCGAGCGGCCCCATCGTGCTTGGGGCGCCAGGGTAAGATCTGGAACGTCGAGGCATCGGGGAACGCGAGCATGTCCGCCTCGTCGGGCGCGGTGAAGCCCTCGATGGCAGAGCCGTCAAAGCCGATGCCCTCCTCGAAGGCGACCTCGAGGTCCTCGGGGCTGATGGCGAAGCTCTTGAGGCGACCGAGCACGTCGGTGAACCACAGGCGGATGAAGCGAATGTCGCGCTCCTCGACGGTGCGCAGGACGAAATCGATGTTCTGCTGGTTATCCATGTGCGTTCCCTTTCACGCGCGATGACGCCTAGGAAAGTATGTTCGCACAGTAATGTTTCCGCTGAGTTTCAGGCGGCGACGTGCTTTCGCGAGGCGAAAACGGCATATCCGCGAAGCGGCTTGCCACGAATCGGGCGCAAGAGCCCAGTTGGCTACCGCACGCAGCGGGCGGCGGGTACGCCGCCCGCCCGCGCACCGCAGAGCGCAGGCGCGCGAAGGGCTACATCAGCTTGGTCTCCTCAAGCTTTTCTATGATCCACTGGTTCGCGCGAATCACGGGGCGACGGAACACCAGGCCAAGCGCGAGCGATGGCAGCAGGTAGCTCGCAAGAATACCCAGCTCCGCCCAATACTCCATGCCATACGCCCCTGCCATGGCAGCATGCATCGCGTTGATGGCGTGCGTGAACGGCAAAAACGGGTAGACGCCCTGGAAAAAGTCGGCCGTCATCTCGATGGGGAACGTGCCACCCGAGCCTGCAACCTGCATGACCAGCAGCACCACGGCCACGGCCTTGCCGATGTCGCCAAAGCTCACCGTCAACGTGTAGATCATGTTGCTGAACACAAATCCCGCGACCCAGCCCACGAGCATGAACTGCATCGGGTGCTCGCATTGAATCCCGAAGAACATGAGGTCTCCGGCGCAGACAAGTGTCGCCTGCGCAAACGCGAGCAACGCGAAGAATGCATAGCGACCGAGGTACAGCTCGTGCAGGCGGATCGGCGCGAACGCCTGGATATCGCGTTCGTCCACGTTCGCCTTGAGCATTGCGGCGAGCACGATGCCCGCAACCCAGATGGACAGCGTGGTATAAAACGGCGCCATCGCGCTGCCGTAGTTGCGGATGTGGAACACGGCCTCGCGGTCCAGCGCAACTGGCGCGGCAAGGGCCTCGGCCAGAGATGCCGGGTCAGAGCCAATCAGGTCGCGCACCTTCTGCACGTCGCCCGTCGCCACCGCCGAATCCAGACCATCCTTGAGGCTTTGCAGCTCATCGGCAGAGGTCGACAAGTCGTCCGCCGCCGACGCCAGCACGCCCCTCGCATCGGACAAATCGCCCGAAAGCGCCTTCGATGCAGCCGAGAGGCCGTCCACCGTCGTTGCCAGTCCGCTTGCCATGTCCTCGCCGCTCTTTGCCACGGCAGACACCGCATCTGCGAGTTCGGTAACTTCGGCTTCAAGCGTGTCTTTGTAGGTGTCATTCACGGAGGAGATGTCGTTTTTCGCACCCTCGATGCTCTTTTTGACCTCTTTGGCCTGGACGCGTGCATCGGCAGCGCCGGCCTCGAGCGAATCGGCCGCATCGTTTAGATGCTGAGCCAGCAGCCTCTGCTGGTTGGCGACGTTTCCCACCGTGCTTGCGGCGATATCGATCTGCTGGATCAGGTTTTCCTTGGCGGCATCGGAAAGCGGCAGCTCTTCGACCTTTTCCTCCAACGCCAAGATCTTCCCCTGTGTTGCAGCGGCATTTTCCGCCTGGACAGTGATCTCGGACGCCGCGGAGCGCAGCTGCGTCGACGTGGTCGCGATATGATCGTCAACGGTGTTGAAGGCGTCCTCGATCGCCGTGCCCGCCGCGTCATAGTCCCCCGCACTGTCCGCCAGCGCCTGGTTGATCGCCCTGACCGCCTCGTCCAGCGCTTCGTCCATGCTCACCAGGTCTGTCTTGGCATCGCCCACCAAAGCCTCAACGCTCGCGCTCGCCTCCCCCGTCTGGGACAGCAAGTTGCTCGTTGAATCCAGCAGGCCCGTTGAAGAGCCCAAAATGCTGGTGAACTCGGTTGCGGTGTCGGAGGCATCGCGGAGGGTCGTGATGCCCGCCACCAGTGTGTTGCTCATATTAGCGGCATAGCTCGCCACCTGGTCTCCGTCCATAAACTCAAGCAGGCTCGAGGTGGTCGAGAGCCCCACGTCGCTGATGGTCTCGGCAAACGTCTCGTCGATCTGCTTTCGAACCGTGCTCGCGGCCTTGTCGGTCACGCGCGGGGCGATGGCGTTCGCCTTTTGGTTCTCGTAGTAGGTGATCTCGGCGTGCTCAGCGTCGCTCGAAAACACCGTCATCATGCGCGCACTGAAATTCTCGGGGATCACCACGGCGGCATAGTACTCGCCCGAGCGCACGCCCTCGACCGCCGCGGCCTCCTTCACAAACACCCAGTCGATGTTGTCGTTCTCGCGCAGCGAAGACACCACCGTGTCGCCGATGTTCACGCGCACGGGGATGAGGTCACTCAGATAGCCCTCATCGGAGTTCGCCACCGCGACCTTGAGGTTGCCCGTATTTCCGTACGGGTCCCAGCTGCCGGCAATGTTGAACCACGCGTAGAGCGTCGGCACGATCACGAGGCCAACAGCGACGATGCAGGCGACCACGCTGCCGCGGACCCGCAAGAGATCCTGCTTGAGCAAGGCGATGATCTTCTTCATCTACTCCTCGCCTCCCTTCTGAGCCTCGCCGCTCATGGTGCGGCCCGGCTCCTCACGGCCAACGACGGCGCCCCCGCGACCTCCCGCGATGGTGCGCCCCAGCTCCTCGCGCAGCTCGTCCTCGGGCAGCGACGTCATGCGGGCCTGGGTGTTCAGGCTTTCGCGCAGGTACTCGATGAAAATCATGTACGCATCGGCGGCAATCACCGCCACAATCCACAGCACCAGCATCACGAGCTTGCCATCGATGTCCAAATCAAGCGTGGCGGTGAGCACGAACAGGAGCACCGGCAGGCCAAAGACCAGACAGAAGCCCGCCTTGATCAGGCGCGGGTAACGACGCTCGAATCGGGCCCCGCGCTCGAGGATCTCGCGGCGGTAGGCGCTCGTGTCCAACAGCGCGCGCACTGCGTTGCGCACGGAGAGGCGCTCGCGCGGCATGTCATCGTGCTCGCAGATCATCACGCCCGTGCCCGACAGCTGGCGGTCGAACAGCAGGTTGAGGTTGAGCAGCTTGGGCCTCAGCCACACGCCCACGGCGAGTGCCACGGCCAGAAACACCGCCAACGCCCCAAGGTTGCACAGGTAATCCATGCCGTACATGCCGCCGATGGTCTCGCGCATGGCGTTGATGCCGTAGGTGAACGGCAGCAACGGATGCAGGGCCTGGAAGAAGCCGGGCATCATCTCGATGGGGTACATGCCCGAAGAGCCCGGAATCTGCACGATGACCAGCACGACGCCGATGGCCTTGCCGATGTGCTTGAAGGCGATCGCCAGCGCATAGATGATGTTCACATACACGAACGAGGTGAACACGCCCGCTATCACAAAGAGGACGGGGTGCTCGCACTGAATGCCCAGCACGAGGTCGCCCACGCACACGATGAGCGCCTGGACAAAGCCCAGCAGTACCATGAGCATCCAACGGCCGAAATAGCCCTGGTTGGCCGTGATGCGCCCCACGTCCTCGGTATCGACCTCGAGCTTGAAAATGGCGATCAGCACGAAGCCGCCGACCCACAGCGCGAGGTTGGTGTAAAACGGCGTGACGCCCGAGCCGTAGTTCTCCACCGGATAGACCGCCTTGGTGGTGAGCGTCACCGGGGCAGACATGAAATCGGCGATGTCGGCCGGGTCCATGTCGAGCAGGTCCGCGAGCTCACGCGTCGCCTCGGAGCTGCGCAGGGCGACGATGTCCGTTTGGACGGCGGCGAGCGTATCCTGCAGGTCGGAAAGCGTCTTGTCACTGCTGGCGAGCGCGCCCTTCGTCTGGTCGAGCATGGCGGCGAGCTGGTCGAGCAGGCCCATCGACTGCTCGATGGTGGGCGTAAGGCTCGTGACGACTCCCGACAGGTCGCCCGAGACGTTCGAAAACGCGTCTAGGCCATCGCTCAGCTTGGGCATCACCTGCGTGTTGAGGTTCTCCTGCGTCTTGCCCAGGCCGTCGACGCTGCCCTGCACCGCCGCGTTGATGGCGCTCGTGGCGCCGGTGACCGACTCGACATCGCTGCCGAGTGCATCGCTTTGCGCCTGCAAGCTCTCCTTAACCAGCTGCAGCCCCTGGTTTTGCTCTTCGAGCTCGCGGATGAGGACCTCGATATCGCTGCTATTCAAGCCAGAGTTGTTCAGCTTCCGCAGCGCCTCGATCGCGCGCGCGTTGGTGTCGATAACGCTCTGGAAATTGCCCAACGAGATGTCCACCTTGGTTTTCGCCGCAGAAACGGCACCTGCCATGGAGCCTATCGCTCCGTCCGCCTTCGCGGAAGCTGCACCCAGCTGAATCGCTCCGTTGGAAATGGCCGACGACAGCGACGTGTGGAAATCGCGGGCGGCAGAACGGGTCGTACCCAGCAGCTGATGCCCCTTGTCAAGCGCACTCACCAGCGTAGGAGCCTCGGCATCCATGGTGGCGAGCGAATCCTTGGCGCTCATCGCGGCGGTTTTCGCCGCATCGATCGTGGCGCCCATGTCTTGCAACCCCGAACGAACGCGCCCGAGCGCGTCGATCGAGTCGTCCACGTTGCTCAGCACACCATGCTCGGCCCGCTCGCCCGCGGCGTCCACATTGACGCCGAGCTTTTGCGCTTTCTCCACGAGCGTGCTGGTCACCGTGGCGACAAACGTCTCGTTCAGCTGCTGCTCGATGGTCTCGGCGCCGGTGTCGGTTACCTTGGGAGCGATGGCGTTTTTCTTCTCGTTCACGTAGTACTTGAGCTCCGGTTGCTCAAATTCGCCCGTGAGCATGCTCGTAAGCTTCTCGCTGAAGTCCTTCGGGATGACGACGGCGGCATAGTACTCGCCGCTGTATACGCCCTCCTCCGCGCTGGCCGCGTCGGTGAACACCCAGCCAAGAGCGTCATTTTGCTTGAGCTTCTCGACCGTCTGGTCGCCGGCGTTGAGCGTACCGGTGAGTTCGTTTTCCACCCCTTGGTCCTCATTGGCGATGGCGATTTTCACGCCGGAGGTGTTGCCGTACGGATCCCAATTGGCCTCGATGTTGTACCAAGCGTACAGCGACGGGATGATGCACACGCCGATGGTGATGACCATCGCCACGGGATTGTGCAGCAAACGCAACACGTCTCGTTTAAAGATCTGGAAGGCTTTCTTCACTCCTGCATCACCCTTTTGACCTTTGTCTTTCCTCTTGACCAGTGTTTTTGCTTTGACGGAGCAGAACTATACTACGTTCGTTAGTAAAGCTACATATGTACTGGTAACTATCTTTTCGTCTCAATAGTTTCTGCAAACTCCATCTGAGCCGGTCATTTGAAGACGGCGTAGCACGATGCGGTTCAACACGTCGGTCACAAGGTCGCGTGGCGCGCCGTGCCAGCCGCAGAGCGCGCTTGGTGCGACATGCCGGCCGCTAGCCGCACTTCGCGCCCCGCGCTCGTTCATTGCGAGGGTACAAATGACGAATAATCGAGGCTCAAGCCCCTCGATTTTCGACAAAAGTACCCTCAGTAGCGGCCTCAACAGCTGTGACACCAAAGGCGAGGACACGCCAAAAAAGGGGGCGCCCCGTAGGACACCCCTTCAAACACAGGTATGGCAACGGCGGCTTTCACCGCTCGTCCAACGATTACATAAGCTCGCACACGCTCTGAGCAAAGGCCACCGGATCGGCAGGCAAAATGCCCTCAACGAGCAACGCCTGGTCGTACAGCAAACCGGCGTACAGAGCGAGTTTCTCCTTGTCGCCCGCCTCCTGAGCTGCGGCGAGCTTCGCGAACACCGGGTGCTTTGCGTTGAGCTCGAGCACACGCTGTGTCTTGGGCATCTCGCCGCGATCGGCCTCGGGGCCGCGGGCGAGCACCTTCTCCATCTCGAGCGACAGCGGACCCTCGGTGGTGATGCACGCCGGAGCGTCGGTCAGGCGCGCGGAGACCGAAACCTTCTCGACCTTGTCACCCAACGCCTCCTTCATCGCCTCGAACAGGTCACCGTGCTCTCGGGTCGCCTCTTCGGCATCCTTCTTCTCGTCCTCAGTCGCTAGGTCAAGATCGCCCGTCGCAACGTTCTTGAGCTCGAGGAAGCGGTCCTCGGTCTCCGGCTCGGCGCCGTCGGCCACGGCCTTGGCGGCAGCCTCGCGCGCAGCCTCGTCCTCGTAGACCTTGGGGCAGTTCTTGGCCGTGTAGCCGCGCATGGCCTGGAACGTGAACTCATCGACGTCGGCCGTGAGCAGCAGCACGTCATAGCCGCGGTCGAGCACGCCCTTGACCACGGGCATCTTCGCCAGACGCTCGCGATCGTCACCCGCGGCGTAGTAGACGGCCTTCTGACCATCGGCCATGGCGGCGGCGTACTCGGCCAGCGTGACCATCTTGTTCTCACGGGCGCTCCAGAACAGCAGCAAGTCGGCAAGCTCGCCGGCCTTCATGCCGTAGCTGGAATAGATGCCGAACTTCAGGCCACGGCCAAAGTTCTCAAAGAACGTCTCGTAAGCCTCACGGTCGGAGTCGCGCATCTTCTCGAGCTCGCTGGTCACGCGCTTCTCCACGCGCTTGGCGATCGCCTTGAGCTGGCGATCGTGCTGCAGGGTCTCGCGCGAGATGTTGAGCGAGATGTCCTGCGAATCAACCACGCCGCGCACGAAGTTGTAGTAGTCGGGGAGCAGGTCGGCGCACTTCTCCATAATGAGCACGTTGGAGCTATACAGCGCGAGGCCCTTTTCGTAATCCTTGCTGTACAGGTCAAAGGGGGCGCGGCTCGGAATGTAGAGCAGCGCATCGTACTCGAGCGTACCCTCGGCATGGAAGCTCACCGTGCGAGCGGGGTCCTCGAAATCGTGGAACGTACTCTTGTAAAACTCGTTGTAATCCTCTTCCGAGACGTCGGAGCTGCGCTTTTTCCAGATGGGCGTCATGGAGTTGATGGTCTCGAGCTCTTGGTAATCCTCGTACTCGGGCTTGTAGTCGTCGTCGGCGTCCTCGGGGCGCTCCTTCTCGCGGCTCTTGGTGACCATCATCTGAACGGGATAGCGCACGTAGTTGCTGTAGCGCTTGATGAGATCCTTGAGCCCCCACTCGGACAGGTACGTGTCGTAGGTTTCGCCGGGCTCGCCGTTTTCACCGGGGACGTTCTCGCGGATGGTCAGAATGACATCGGTGCCGTGGCCGTCGCGCTCGCCCTCCTCGATGGTGTAACCCTCGAGGCCGTCAGACTCCCACACATGGGCGACGTCCTCGCCAAAGGCGCGGCTCACCACGCGAACCTTCGAAGCCACCATGAATGCGGAGTAGAAGCCCACGCCAAACTGGCCGATGATGTCGACGTCGGCGCCCTGGTGCTCGGCGTTCTCCTGCTTGAACTCCTGGCTGCCCGAATGCGCGATGGTGCCCAGGTTGTTCTCGAGGTCCTCGGCGGTCATGCCGATGCCGTTGTCGGAGATGGTGAGCGTGCGGCTGTCCTTGTCGAACGCAACGCGAATGGCAAGATCGTCCTGGTTGAGCTGGATGCTCGAATCGGAGAGGCTCTTAAAGTTGAGCTTGTCAACGGCGTCCGACGCGTTTGAAATCAGCTCGCGGAGGAAGATCTCCTTATTGGTGTAAATCGAGTTGATCATGAGGTCGAGAAGCTTTTTGCTCTCGGTTTTAAACTGCTGCATGCGCGGGTCTCCTTTGCGTTTGGCTCGCCTGAGCGCTGGGACGAAAGGCATTTCATCGACCTCGCACTCAGACCTGATGCGTTTAGACTTAGATTTTATATCCCTTAAGCGCGCATATATACATCCCCGACCGAATCGTCGGCCGTTTTCCATCTTTTGCAAAGAATTCTTTGGTTTCGACAGGGGATTGATTTTTAGAAACTCTCGTTTTTGGGAAGCAATATTGGCATTCGCTAAGTAGCAAGCATTTTTTGGATTGTTTTATCTGGGGTTTTACCGCATTGAGCGCCAGTCTACTCAGACCCTTACGATATTGCTTCCCAAAAACGAGAGTTTGTGCAAATGGGTATACAAACATGCATTAGCCAACGCCCATCGACGAGGTGATTACATGGCATGTGAGGACAGGCGGTTCTGCGCAAGCACTTCATTTAGGCACCATCGCATCCCGCCACAACTGCTGCTTTTATATCCTCCCTTGCCGGATACCTACAACGATTCGAATCACAGAAAGCTCGCCGAGCACGAAACGATTGTCGACCTGCTCGGCACGCCGCTGCATCGCATCGCATCGTCCGATCGAGAGCGTGCCAGCACCGTTTTATACAAGACTCACGTCTTGCGCCAGGAGCCTCCGTTCGGATGTATGCAAGCCACCGAACACAATTACTCCGTCGCATCGCCTCTATATACCCTGCTGACCATAGCGCCATATGTTTCGCGCATCGAGCTGCTCATGATCGCTTACGAGTTTTGTGGCAATTTCACGGTGTTCTCTCCCAATGCCCGTTCGGAATACATCCTGAACAGCGCCTACCAGCAAGGGATGATTCCCCTTGGAGCCGGCTGGACGCGCGTCAAGGACACAAAAGGGAGGGACACCAATCTTTGGAAGAGAGATCCACTCATCACCATGGAGGAGCTCGTCGCCTTTTCCAAGAAGACGGCGGGAATGCGGGGATCGCAGAACCTTCGCTGGGCCGCGGAGCGAATGACGGGCGTCTGCGCATCGCCCTTCGAGGCGCAAGCATCGATGCTGTTTGGCCTTTCCCGTCGCCTTGGTGGCATGGGCCTCTCCTTTGAAAACAACGCGCGGATCGTGCTCACCAAGGAGGCGCGAGCTATATACAACCACCCATGTTGCTATGCGGACATCTACATCGAAGGGACAGACGCGCATCCACCACTCGATATCGAGTGCCAAGGACAGTCCGTCCATGATGGAGAGGCGGCAACTCTGTCGGATTCCGATCGGCTGGCGGCATTGGAGAGCATGGGAATCCAAGTGGTGCCGATCACGTATCGTCAACTCTCCAACGAAGACGGGTTCGCCGCGACGCAAAAGCTCATTGCACAGAAGCTGAACATGCGCCTCAGTCCCAAAACACCCAAGGAGCGGCTGGCAGAGACGTCGTTGCGAGAAGAAGTGCTCATAGACTGGAACACATTGGCGCAACGATAACCCCGCATACTGGTGGAAGGCAGCAAGTAAGAAGATTGCCAGTTCGAGAGCTCGGGAAACGGGCGGCGAGGAATCGCCTTCGCGTGGGGGCACGCGGGGCTACAGACGCTTGGCCATCCAAACATGGGGCTGCCCCTCGTCCTCATAATCGACTTCGGCGATTTGAACATAGCCGAGCGCCTCGTACATACCGCGAACGTACTCCTGCGCATGGAGCTTCATCACGCGGGCGCCCGCGTCACGCGCGGCGCACTCGGCGGCACCGACCAGCTCGCCACCCAAACCGCGATGGCGATACGCAGGCAGAACGGCCAGGCGACCGAACACGAAGGTCGTCTCGTCATCGGCCGCGGCGTCAAACGGGCTGGAAGGAAGCGAATGGGGGTCGTCGCACGCGGCGCATTCCGCCGCATGCGGAAACGTTCGCGCGCAACCCACGACCTCGCCTGCCACATGGGCAGTAACGTGGATGCATCCTGGGTGATCGTCCAGGGGTTCGAACTCGTTCTCGTATCCCTGCTCGTCCATGAAGACCGCCTTGCGCACCACAAAGGCGTCGTCGCGGTGGCCAAGCTTGATTGTCACGGCATCCATCTCGACCCTCACTCCAATTGGCGTCTCGATACAAGCGGGGCGCGACCGACCGGCCGCGCCCCGCACATCACATAAGCCCTTGCGGCACTGCCCTACGCAAGCACCTCGCGCACGGCGCACGCAACGCCCTCGGCGTTGAGGCCGTACTTGTCCAGCAACTCAAGCGCGGGGCCGGACTCGCCGTACACGTCACGCACGCCCACGCGACGCATGGGTACCGGGTGCTGCTCGGCCAAAACGGCGGCGCAGGCCTCGCCCAAGCCACCCATGATGGAGTGCTCCTCAACGCTCACGACGTGGCCGGTCTTCGAGGCGGAGGCGACGAGCGTCTCGGCGTCGAGCGGCTTGATGGTGTGCATGTTGATGACCTCGGCCGAGATTCCCTCGGCCGCGAGGGCGTCGGCAGCCTCGAGGGCGGCGGACACCATAAGGCCGCAGGCGACGATGGAGACGTCGGTCCCCTCGCGCATCACGATCGCGCGGCCAAGCTCAAACGAGTAGTCGCTGGCATCGTTGATCACCGGCGCGGCAAGACGACCCAGACGCAGGTAGAACGGGCCGTCGGTCTCATATGCGCAGCGGGTCGCGGCACGGGCCTCGACGTCGTCGGCGGGAACCACGATCGTCATGCCGGGAATGGTGCGCATCAGAGCGATGTCCTCGTTGCACTGGTGCGTGGCACCGTCCTCGCCCACCGAGATGCCGGCATGCGTGGCGCCGATCTTGACGTTGAGGTGCGGGTACCCGATGGAATTGCGGATCTGCTCGAACGCGCGACCGGCGGCGAACATGGCAAACGAGCTGGCAAACGCGACGCGGCCCGTGGTGGCCACACCGGCGGCCAGGCCCATCATGTTGCTCTCGGCGATACCGGCGTTGTAGAAACGATCGGGGTAGGCGGCCTTGAACTTCGCGGTCTGCGTGGCAGCCGCCAGGTCGGCGTCGAACACGACGAAGTCATCGTGCTCGGCACCCAACTCCACCAGCGTCTCGCCGTAGCTCACGCGCGTGGCGACCCTCTTCACATCCGTCATTGTCTATGCCTCCTTCGCGAGCTCGGCCTGGGCAGCCTCAAGCTCGGCCATCGCCTGATCGAACTGCTCGTCGTTGGGGGCCTTACCATGCCAGCCCACCTGGCCCTCCATAAAGGAGACGCCCTTGCCCTTGACCGTCTCGGCGACGATGCACACGGGCTTACCGCTCACGGTGCGGGCCTCGTCGAAGGCCGCGCGGACCTGAGCCATATCGTTGCCGTCGGCAAGCTCGATCACATGGAAACCGAAGGCCTCGAACTTGTTGGTGATGGGCATCGCGGAGTTGACCTCCTCGATGCTTCCGTCGATTTGCAGACCGTTGTGGTCCACGATGAGGCAGAGATTGTCGAGATTGTGGTTGCCGGCGAACATCGCAGCCTCCCACACCTGGCCCTCCTCAATCTCACCGTCGCCCAGCAGGCAGAAGGTACGGTAGGTGTCACCCCAGTGCTTGGCCGCGAGCGCCATGCCCACCGCGGCGGAGATGCCCTGGCCAAGGGAGCCCGTAGACATGTCGACGCCGGGGGTGTCGTTCATGTTGGGGTGACCCTGCAGATGGCAACCCACATGGCGAAGAGACTCGAGGTCCTCCTTGGGGAAGAACCCACGCTCGGCAAGCGCGGCATACAAAGCGGGCGCGCAGTGCCCCTTGGAGAGCACGAAGCGGTCGCGGTCGGCGCGGCGCGGATCGGACTGATCGACGTTCATCTCCTCAAAGTAGAGGAAGGTAATGATGTCGGCAGAACCCAGGGAGCCGCCGGGGTGCCCGGACTTGGCCGCGTGCGTCCCAATCACAACTCCCTTACGGACCTCATTGGCAATCTTGATGAGTTCCTCATCGCTCATGGAAGAAGCCTCCTTGTTGGTGAGCGGTGTCGCAATATCGCCCTCCATCATAACGGCATGAGCGGGCGATAATGCGAAAGCAAACGGTAAATTCAAAACCTACTTTTTCGAAACAAGGGTATCTACCTGCGATAAAACGCTTGACCATCAGCCCTACTGCGCAGCCTTGACCTTCTCCCAATCGGCCTCAAAAGACGCCAATCCGGCATCGGTGAGAGGATGGTGCAGGCACTTCTTCAGCGCCTTCATGGGAACGGTCGCGATGTCGGCGCCCATGAGCGCCGCCTGCGTCACATGGTTGGGGGTGCGCACCGAAGCCGTGATGATCTCGACCTGGCCGTCGGGGTTCTTGTCCGACCAATCGTAGTTCTTGATACACGTGATGACGTCGGCTAGCTGCGCGAGACCGTCGAGCGCGATGTCGTCGTAGCGCCCAACGAACGGGGAGATATAGCGGGCGCCCGCGTTGGCCGCCAGCAGCGCCTGCGTCGCGGAGAAGATCAACGTCATGTTCACGCGGACGCCCTCGTCGGCCAGCGTCCTGCAAGCGGCCAGGCCGGCTTCGCAGATGGGGAGCTTGACCACGATGTTCGGGGCGAGCGCGGACAGGCGGCGCGCCTCCTCGACCATGCCCTCGACGGTGGTCGCCGTCGACTCCGCGGATACGGGAAGCCCCTCGCACAGCTCGGCGATGGCGAGCATGTGGGGTTCGAAATCCTCGAGCTTGCCGCCCGTTTTCGCGTACAGGCTGGGGTTGGTCGTCACACCGGCCAAACAACCCCAGCTCTTCGCCTCGGCGATCTCATCAAGGTCCGCAGTGTCGATAAAGAATTTCATGAGAGGCCCTCCTCGCGGCATGATTCGTCACAAGACACAGTATATAAGCTGCGAAAACGGCCCTCAGACGCTAAAGCGTTTTGGCGTCGACAAGTGGTTGAAATTTTACATAGCTGGTATGGAAGTGCGCCGCGCGCCTCATACCCCAATCTCGGGAAGCTCTTGAGCCGGGAAGCGCACCGTAACGGTTGTCCCGCGGCCCAGTTCGCTGTCCACCTCGATGCTCGCATGATGAAACGCGGCCGCGTGCTTGACGATCGCCAGGCCGAGGCCCGTGCCGCCGCGCGCCTTTGACCGGCTCTTATCCACGCGGTAAAACCGCTCGAAAATCTTGTCCTGCTCCTCGGGAGCGATGCCGATGCCCGTGTCGGACACGCGAATGAACGGCGCGCTGGCCTCCCCGCAGGCGAGCGTCACGAAGCCGCCGGGGCGGTTGTATCGAATCGCGTTGCTCGCGAGGTTATATACCAACTCGTCCAAAAGACGCGAGACGCCCATGACCATCGCGGGCTCGCACACGAGCTCAAGCGTCACCTGCGCCTGGGACGCGACCTGCTCCAGTCGCTGGGCAATGCCCTCCAGCAACAAGGGCACGTCGACCGGCTCCCGCGCGCCAAGCGTGGCGGCGGCCGCATCGTCATCCGATCGCTCGGCCTCGTCGAGGTTGGACAGCATCAGGATGTCGTTTACGAGCGCGGTGAGCCTGCCCGCCTCGCGGTAGATACGCCCGCCGAAATCGCGCAGGTCGACCTCGTCGGTCACAAGGCCGTTGGCGATCAGCTCCGCATACCCCGAGACCGTGGTGAGCGGCGTCTTGAGCTCGTGTGTGATGTTGGCGGTGAACTCGCGGCGCATCCGATCGTTGTCGGCGAGCACGCGAACCTGGCGCTTGAGCTCCTGCCGCTGGCTTTCGATACGCTCCAACATGGGCTCCATTTCCGCATAGGCGTTCTGCGCGTTGCGTCGGGGATGGTCGAGGTCGACCTCGAGCAGCGGCTCGATAATCCGCCGGGACTCGCGGCGCGCCACCAAGACGGACACCACCACGCCCGCCGCGGTGAGCAGCGCCACCGGCCCCGCCAGAGACGCGAGGACCGAGAGGTACCCGGCTTCACTCTTTGCAAGTCGGATCACGGAGCCGTCCGCGAGGCGTATCGCCTCGTACAGCATGACCTCGTCCAACGTCGAGCTGGCGCGATCGGCCGAACCGCTGCCGGTGCGGAGCGCCTCCTCGATCTCGGGGCGATTCCCGTGGTCCTCCATCTTGCTTTCGTCCATATCGCTGTCGTACAGCACATCGCCGTCTGCGCCCACCAGTGTCACGCGCGCGCTCTCAAGGTCGAGTCGGCGCAACATGGACAGATGGCTGGGCGCGGTGTTCAACGACGCCGCGACGATGCGGGCCTCGTTGGCGAGCGCCTCCGAACTGGACTGCACCAATCGCTGCTGCATATACATAGTGAGCACGCAGGCGAACACGGCGATCGTCGTGAACGAGATCGCGAGCATGGTCGCAAACACGCGCTTGGAAAGCGACTGGTTGTTGGCCTTCTCCCCCATGAGTGCAGGCCGCCCGGGCTACAGGTCGGCCAGGCGATAGCCCACGCCACGCACCGTCTCGATGCGATCGGCATGGTCGCCGAGCTTTTGGCGGAGCGTCTGCACGTGCACATCGACCGTGCGCGACCCGCCGTCGAAATCCCAGCCCCACACGCTTTGCAGCAACGACTCGCGCGTGAACACCACACCGGGCTTGCGCATCAAATACTCGAGCAGGTCGAATTCGCGCAGCGTGAGCTTGAGCTCCCTGTCGCATACGCGGGCGACGCGCCGAGCGGGGTACAGCTCGATGCCGCTCACGCGGAGCACTTCCGACTGCGGGGCGGTGTTCATGCCGCCGCGGCGCAGCAGGGCGCGACAACGGCTGGTGAACTCCATAAGCGAGAACGGCTTGGTGAGGTAGTCGTCGGCGCCGCCGTCGAGCGCAACGACCTTATCGAGCTCGGAATCCTTGGCGGTCAGCATCATGATGGGCACCGTCGCCGTCGCCTGGTCGGCGCGGAGCCGGCGCATGATCTCGAGGCCGTCGGTGTCGGGCAGCATGATATCAAGCAGCACGGCATCGGGTACCCTGCGCGCGACGGCGGCCTTGAACTCGCCGTCGGACGCGAACCCTTCCGCCTCGATACCCTGTTGGCGCAAGGCGTACAGCGCAAGGCCGCGGATGTTGTCATCGTCTTCGACGTAGTAAATCATGCGTTCCTACCCCTCGTCCGTTTCGTCAATTCTACCCACTGGCCCCTTGCCGCGCAGGCCTTTCCTTTATCCAAAACGGCCGGTTAGGTAATCGGCTGTGCGATGGTCGCGCGGCGAGCTGAACATCTCCACCGTCGCGGCGTGCTCCACCAACTCGCCGAGCAGGAAAAACGCCACCGAATCCGAGATTCGCGACGCCTGCTGCATGTTGTGCGTAACCACCACCAGCGTGTAATCGCGCTTGAGTTCCATCGCCAGCTGCTCAATCTGCACGGTTGAGATGGGGTCGAGCGCCGAGGTCGGCTCGTCCATGAGCAGGATTTGAGGCTTGACCGCAATAGCGCGCGCGATGCACAGGCGCTGCTGCTGGCCGCCCGATAGACTCAAGCCCGAATCTTTCAGCTTGTCCTTGACCTCGTCCCACAGGGCTGCGCGGCGCAGGGAGTCCTCCACCAGCGCGTCGAGCTCGCCGCGGCACTTGATGCCCAGCCCGCGCGGGCCATAGGCGACGTTGTCGTAGATGCTCATGGGAAACGGGTTGGGCTGCTGGAACACCATGCCAACACGTTGGCGCAGCAACGTGGTGTTGAAGTCGGCGTAGATGTTTTGACCGTAGAGGCTGATGGCGCCCTCGATGCGACAGCCCTTCACGTAGTCGTTCATGCGGTTGAAGCAGCGCAGGAGCGTGGATTTGCCGCAGCCGGACGGACCGATGAATGACGTGATCTCGCGCTCGGGAATGTCGATGCAGACGTCCTTGAGTGCCTGGTGATCGCCGTAAAACAGGTTAACGTGCTCCACGGACAGGCACGTGGCGTGACGCCCCGAGTCGGCATCGTCCAGGTTGCCCCCGACAGCGCACGCCATGACAGGGAAGCTTTCCTCCGAGGTTCGATTCACCTGGTCCTCCTCAAAACAGCAATCGAGCTTTGAGGATGATATCTAACGCAGTTCAGCTGCGAGACAACCATTTGTAAGGAGCCCGTAAGCCCGGGCGGTGCGCGCCCGACCCTGCCTCGCGCGAACGATGCGAATGGGCAGCCGATTACGCGGGCAGCACGATGGTGAACACGGTCTTTTCTGGCGTGGACGAACACGAGATGGTGCCCCCGTGCGCGCCCACGATTTCCTTCGCAATGGCCAAACCGAGCCCGGCACCTCCGCGGTTGGTCGCGCGGGCGGCGTCCAGGCGGTAGAACTTCTCAAAGATAACGCCCAGCTTTGGCGCGGGAATCGGGTCGCCCTGGTTCTCGAAACGCACGACCACCTCGTCGTCGCGACTCTCGGCAAATATGCGAATGGTCGAGCCTTCGTAGCTATAGGCGATGGCGTTTTTCATCACGTTGTTAAACACGCGCGCCATCTTGTCGCCGTCGATGAGCACGATGAGGCTTGCCGGGGAATCGACCTCGACCTGCTTGCCCTGATCGGTGAGGATCGGGTAAAACTCGTCCGCCACCTGCGCGAGCAGCAGCGAGAGGTCGACGTAGCCGCGGGTGAGCACAATGTCGTGGAAGTCGAAGCGCGTGATGTCGAAGAACTCCTCAATAAGGCTGTCGAGACGGTGCGCCTTGTCGAGCGCGATGCCGGTGAACCGCGCCCGCAGGTCTTGGGGCAGGTCGGGCGCCTCCTCGAGAAGCGACAGGTAGCCCACCACGCTGGCAAGCGGGGTCTTGAGGTCGTGTGCGAGATAGGTGACGAGATCGTCCTTGCGGCGGGCCTCATCGCGCAGGGCGTCGGCCACCTGGCGCTCGCGATTGCGCACGCGGTTGATGGCGCCCTCCACCTCGAGAAACGTGCCATCGAGATTGGCGACGTTTTCCGGGTGCTCGATGAGGCGATCGACCATGTGGCGCGCGATGGTGCGGTCGGCCACGGCCTGGCCGCGGTCATACCCCACGTAATACAGGGCTCGCCCGGTAAAAAACACTCCGCATACGCAAAGCGCAAGTAAAAACCCGCAGAACATGAACAGGTAGTCGAGGTCAAGCATGAAGGTGGGCATGCCCATGGTAAGCAGGTCGCCGAGTACGAGCACCCCAAACCACGCCGAGCCGCCCAGCGTGACCGCCCGGCGCACGGTGATGAAGCGGTCGATAAGCATGTAGCCGATGAGCACCACGACGAGGAACAGCGGGAAGCTCTCGCGCGCGACCACTACAAACGATACGAGCACGAGCACCACGATCGAGAGAATGCGGCTGTCCAGCACGGCGCGCAACTTGAGGAGAATCGCGTCGATTGAATCGTTTGTCGTGGTGAACATGCGCTCATCGGCCAGCGCTGCCGGAGGGCGCTCGCACGACGCGGCCGAAGCGGCTGCGGGGGTGGCACCGGTATTGGAAACGGCGGCCCGACCTGGAGAGGCACCGATAGAGCCGGAGCCCATCTGCGGCGCCCCATCGAGAGGCGTGGGGCCGCCCTGGCGCGCATTCTGCGCGCCCGTCATGGGGTTCACGGGAGCATGCCCCGTCCGCCCAGAAGGTCGTCCAGAGTTCCACATAGGCCCTCGCTCTCACATTCATGCCGTGGCCTTGCGTGACCACCGTGGTGTTCATCCATCCATTATGGCCAATGTGGCGCCCCGCCGAACACCCGCAGCCCAGATTAAGCGAGGATTAAGTCGGGGCGTTGCTTTGAGGAGGCTCGCGGGCAAGCGCACGCGCCCGACGCTGCAAGATGCTCTACCGTTCGCCGCGTGCGCACCGCGTTCGGTGCGACCGAGCACACCCTGCATCTGCGGGGAGGCGCTTTGGGGTATACTCGTAACGAACAAGAGGTTAAAGCCCTCCTGCAGCAATTTGGCACGTGGGCAATGCCCACAGACGAGCCGCCTTAGCCACAAGGCGGCTCGTCCCTTTTCGCGGGCATCACCCAGCCGCTAGAAGAATAACAGGGCAATCAACGCGATGGCGAGGGCCATGACGATTGCGAGTGTCAGCAACAGCTGTGTGAACGCGCGCATGGGATCCCTCCAATCTCCCCGCAAGGACTCGGAGGGCACCGCCCGTTCGCTGATGTCATTATATCATAGATACGAACGTATGTTTGTTTGATAAGGAGCAAATGACCTTACTGCCCCTGCGCCCTGTAGCGCGCCTCGGTGGCCTCCTTGACCGGGCGCCACCAGGCCTCGTTGTCGCGGTACCAGCTGATCGTCCCCGCGAGGTCGGCGGCGAAGTCGGTGCGCCTCGGCTCCCAGCCGAGCTCGCGGCGGAGCTTGGACGCGTCGATGGCGTAGCGGCGGTCGTGGCCGGGTCGGTCGCGCACCCAGTCGAAGTCGTCCTCGGGGCGGCCGAAGGCCTTCAGGATCTCGCGCAGGACGGTCAGGTTGTCGCGCTCGCCGTCGGCGCCGATGAGGTAGGTCTCCCCGATGCGGCCGCGGGTCAGGATGGTCCAGACGGCGGAGCTGTGGTCCTCGGTGTGGATCCAGTCGCGGACGTTGCGCCCGTCGCCGTAGAGCCTGGGCCTCACCCCGTCGATGAGGTTGGTGACCTGGCGCGGGATGAACTTCTCCACATGCTGGTAGGGGCCGTAGTTGTTGGAGCAGTTGGAGATGGTGGCCTTCAGGCCGAAGGTGCGGGCCCAGGCGCGCACGAGCATGTCCGAGGACGCCTTGGTGGAGCTGTAGGGGCTCGAGGGCCTGTACGGCGTCTCCTCGGTGAAGCGCGCGGGGTCGTCGAGCGCCAGGTCGCCGTAGACCTCG
>UQHS01000016.1 GCA_900540845.1 uncultured Collinsella sp. | reverse complement strand
CGGGCTCGTTCGCTCCCGGCCACCCGCGCGGCAAGGAGATATATTGCCAGAGTCGGGGGCGCGCGGGGGCGGGAATCCGATGTTCACGATTCCTCCACAAACGGCGCGTCTCCCCCTCCCCGGCGGGAGGGAGGCTCTTTTCGTCATCGCTGACAAATATCCTTGACGACCTGCTGTTTTATCAATGTTTCACCATCGGTCGCCTGTAATCCCCATGTACCCGTTTACACCTCTCTTAGGGACATCACGGCTCGATCTCAATCAATATTGCCCTTCGCCAGCTCTGATCCGGCCTCCAAGAGCTCGTCGCGATCCTCCACCGACGTGGCTTCCGCATATACGCGTACCACCGATTCCGTCCCGGAAGGTCTCAACAGCAGCCAGGATTCGTCTTCGAACTCCAACCTCAGGCCGTCCATATGACTTACGGCAACAGGAACGCGTCCGGCAACCGTGGGGGGATTCAGCCCGGGCATCACCGTTCGGAGCATCTCGACGATCTCGGGGTCGACCCGAACATCTCGCCGCGCATATGAATGCTTCCCAAATCGCTGCTCTAGCTCCGCGACGAGCTCGCTGAGGGTCTTGCCCGTTATCGCCATCATTTCGCAGAGCAAAAGGTTGGTTAACAGCCCATCGCGCTCCGGCATATGTTGGGGGAATCCGATGCCGCCGGCCTCTCCTCCGCCCAACAGTACATCGCGCTTGAGCATCTCACTATATATATGCTTAAAGCCAACGGGCTTGATGGCCAGTTTGCATCCCAGTTCACGCACCACCCGTCGCGTCAACGTTGAGGACGACTGGTTTAGCACGACCCGCCCCGTCATTCCCCTATTGAGCACGAGATGCCCCACGACGAGCGCGAGCACCTTTTGCGGATGCACGAACACGCCACGCTCGTCCACTGCGCCGACGCGGTCTCCGTCCCCATCGTTTGCCAAGCCCGCCCTCGCATGTTCTGCTACGACGACGCGCTCGAGGTCGTCGACCCACGGCTCCACCGGCTCCGGATGCGTGTCTTCGGTATCTTCGTCATGCGTACCGTGGATCTCGACCACGTCGACGCCCATGGCGCGCAGCAGGTCGGCAAAATACCGAGAAGCCGCTCCATACATGGGGTCGTACACGATCTTGAGTCCCGCGCGGGCGATCGCCTCAGTGTCGACCATCTTATAGAGATGGTCGAAGTACGGCGTCAGGATATCCGCAACGCCAATGGGGCCGCGCTTTTCTGTGGGGTCTGGCTCAATGAGGCGCTCGAGCTCGTCATACAGATCGGGCTCGCCCACCCCGCCATCCGCGACGCGGAGTTTGATGCCTTGATATTCGCTTGGGCTGTGCGAGCCCGTTATCATCAGGCCGCCAACGGCGCGCGGGTCGTGAGCGACCGTCCAGGCCAGCGCGGGCGTGGGAACATGGCTGCTTGACACTTTGACCGCAAGTCCATGCCCTGCGAGCACACTTCCCGCAAGTCGGGCGAATCGCTCGGCGCCGGGACGCGTGTCAAATCCGACATACACGACGGCGCCCTTTGAGGCCCGCTCCCACAGCGCGCCCGCGGCGTCCGCCACGCGAATCACGTTCTCGTTGGTAAAGTCCCCATCGAGACGGGCTCTCCAGCCATCTGTTCCAAAATGAATTATCGCGCTCATGCGCGCAACACCTCTTACACAGGGTTCGGATATCGTGCTGCATCATTCCGTATACCCCAAGCGGCTTGCGCCAACCCCCTCCGCGGGCTTTCTAAGCAATCTGTAAGATTGCGCGACGCGGGGCCGCAGCACATACGCCGCGACCCCGCGTCAACACAAACAACCATATGTGCGCAGGCGGGCGCAGTTCAGCGTCGCGACCTGCACGGCCTCAGTCCCCGAGCGCCACGCCCGAGCGCTCCATATGCGCAATCCAGCGATCCATCGTCTCGTCTGACAGGGCGTGCTCCATACGGCACGCCTCCTCGTCGGCTCGGGCGAAATCGACCCCGAGTTCATCGGTCAAAAACGCGCGCAGCATGCGGTGCCTGCGCCACACCTGGGCGCCGATCTCGCGGCCGAGCTCGGTTAGGCGGACTTTGCCATAGTGGGCCTGCTCCACCATGCCCTGGGTCTTGAGGGAGGTGATCGCCTTGTTCACCGAGGCTTTTGAGACGTCGAGCCGCTGGGCGATTTCAACGGAGCGGATGCCTGAATCCCGCGCCGCGTCGTCTTCGAGCTCGATGCGCACGATGCACTCGAGATAATCCTCGTTGGCCATCGTGAGGTGGGGCTCGGCGATCTGACCCTCATGTTCCATCGCTGTTGTTCCTTCCTTGGTTCTCGTATGGGCAGGATTCTACCCCAACGCCCAAGCGCGTAGCCACGTGCGACGCGTCGCCCTCTATGCGAAGCGGGCGACCAGGTGCTTGAGAACCTCGACCATCGTCTCCAGCGATCGCACGGGAATGAACTCGTTCACGCCGTGGCAGCAATAGACGCCCGTCGAGAGGTTAGGGCAGGGTAGCCCGCGGAACGAGAGCTGAGCGCCGTCGGTGCCGCCGCGGATGGGGATGACGTTCGCCTCGATGCCGGCGTCGGCAAACGCCGCCTTCGCCTCGTCGATCAGCTCTGGGTAGTCCGCCACGACCTCCGCCATGTTGCGATACTGCTGCTTGATCTCGACCGTCACGCGCTCGCGTCCCTGCTCCTCGTTCACGTACGCCGCGGCGGACAGCAGGTGATCGATCTTTGCCTGGAACTTCTTGGCGTCGTGGTCTCGAATGATGTAACGGGCCGTCGCGTGCTCGACCGTCGCGCTCACGCCCTCAAGATAATAGAAGCCCTCGTAGCCCTCCGTGTACTCAGGGCGCTGAACGGCTGGCAGCAAACCGTGGAACCTGTGGAAGAGCTCACCCGCATTCACCATACGGTTCTTCGAGTCGCCGGGGTGAATCGAGAACCCCTGGAACCTCACGACCGCCTCGGCGGCGTTGAAGCACTCCCACTCGAGCTCGCCAACCGGGCCGCCGTCGACAGTGTAAGCGTACGTGCAGCCAAAACCCTCGATGTCGAGCAGCTCGGCACCGTGACCGATTTCCTCGTCGGGGCAGAAGCACACGCCAATCGCGGGATGCGGCAGCTCGGGATGCTCGGCAAGCAGGGAGACGAGCGCCATGATCTCGGCGACACCCGCCTTGTCGTCGGCCCCCAACAGGGTGGTTCCATCCGTGCAGACGAGCTCGTGGCCCACCAGCTCGTCCAGAGCGGGAAGCAGTTCCGGGCTGATCGAGACAGGCTCGCCGTCCACCACGCCGCACACGAGGTCCCCGCCCTCGTACGTGAGCACATGCGGCTTCACGCCAAAGCCAGGCGCCTGCTCGGTGGTATCGAGATGCGCGATAAGTCCCAGGCGCGGACGATGCTCGGAACCCTCGCTCGCGGGCACCCATGCAGTCACATACGCATGGTCACTTACCGTCACATCGTGAGCATCGAGTTCGCGAAGCTCATCGGCGAGCATGTTCGCAAGGTCGAATTGGATCGCGGTCGAGGGGACCTGGTCGCAGTGCTCATCGGCAGACTGCGTGTCAACCTTGACATACCGCAAAAAGCGCTCGAGAACTTCCGACATGAACGCACTCCTTTCTGCGCGTGGCGAACGCGCGGGCATATACACAAAAGCACCCCCAGCGTATGCCAGGGGTGCATTTGAGTCAAAGGGTGTTGAACGCTCGGGGCCCAACGCGTTGACCGCTCTCGCTACTGCGCGGCCACTTCCGTGCCTTCCTCCGAGTCTGAGCTCATGATGTCGCCCGCGGTCGAAGCGCCCGACGTGTCTTGCCCCATGGTCTGCGGACCCTCGGGGTTCTCACCGGCGTCGACCTTCTCCATCATCTCCGCGAGCTCGGCCTCGTACACGAAGACGTAGCTCACGCCGTTGACGTAGGTGGTCGCATCCGCGTAGGAGGGCACGTTTGCCACGTACATGTCGTTCGCGACGTCCATGCCACGCATGGCGGTTGCGACCGAGATGATGTCCTGGGGGCTCAGCGTGGTCATGACGACTTTGGAAAGCTCCTCGACCGTGCCCATCACCGTCGAGGGGTCGAGGTCGTTGAGGATCTTGGAGGCCAGCGCGGAGAGCACCTGACGCTGGTGACGCATGCGCGTGTAGTCGCCGTCGGCATACGTGTAGCGGCAGCGGGCGTAGGCGAGGGCGGTCTTGCCGTCCATGTGCTGGAAGCCCTTCTCGACCTTGACGTCGAGGTGCGCAGGGTCGTCGACCTCTTCGGTCGCCTCGAGGTCGATGCCGCCCACAGCGTCGATGAGCTGCTCCATACCCTCGAAGTTGATCTCGGCGTAATGGGAGATCTTTTGCTCGCCGCCAAAGCACAGCTGGTTGACCGCCTTCACCACGCCCTCGGGTCCATCGACCGAGTGCGAGGCGTTGATCTTCATCGTCTCGCCGTTGTACACCACCATGGTGTCACGAGGGATGGAGATGAGCGTGGCCTGCTTCTCGGTGGGATCGACGCGCGCCAGGATAATCGAGTCGGAGCGGTATACCTCCTCGCCGGGGCGGCCGTCGGTACCGAGCAGCAGGATGTAGAACGGCTCGCGCGCGACGTCGGAGTCGTTCAAGATCATGCGGATGCCCGCGCCGAGCGCGCCGTTGCCAGACAGGTTGCCCGTCACGCGGATAAACCAAGCGCCGACGCCCACGACGCCCACGAGCAGCACGGCGAGAAGACCGCCGATGACGCCGCGCTTGATCATGCGGCCGCGGCGGCGCTGACGCACGCGCTCGGAGTACCTACCGATGTTCTCACGGCTATAAATTCGGCTGCTCGCGCCGATGGAAGGGCGGCGCGACTCTTGGACCGCCTTTTTACGATGGCTCATACGTACCTACATTCAGCTCTAGTCGTCGATGGGATCGGGAATGGAGAGGCGCTCGATTACCGCACCGAGCGAGCTGAGCTTGTCGACAAAGCGCTCGTACCCGCGGTCGATATGGTGAATGGCGGACACCTCGGTGTACCCTTCCGCGAGCAGGCCCGCGACGACCAGGGCGGCACCACCGCGCAGGTCGGGCGAGGTCACCTGTGCACCCGAAAAGCCCTTGACGCCATGGATCATCGCGTGATGACCCTCGACGCGGATGTCCGCGCCCATGCGGACAAGCTCCGAGGCGAACATGAAGCGGTTCTCGAAGATGTTCTCCGTGATGATGGAGTTGCCGTTGGCGAGGGCGGACAGCACCATGATCTGGGCCTGCATGTCGGTGGGGAATCCCGGGAACGGCAGGGTCTGGATGTCGACGGGCTCGATCGACTCGCAGCGATGGACGCGCACGCCCTCCTCGATGCGCTCGATATCCACGCCCATGTCCTCGAACTTCTTGATGACCATACCGAGGTGGTGCGGGTTGAACCCGACGACCTCCACGCCTGCCGGCCCGGCCATAAGCGCACCGGCGACGACAAAGGTGCCGGCCTCGATGCGATCGCCCACGACACGATGGGTGACGGGGTGCAGCTCATCGACGCCCTCGATGGTCACCACGGGAGTTCCAGCGCCGCTGATGCGGGCGCCCATTTCGTTGAGCATGTTCGCCAGGTCCACGATCTCGGGCTCACGCGCGGCGTTGTCGATCACCGTCGTGCCCTTCGCCCTGACAGCCGCCATGATGAGGTTCTCGGTGGCGCCGACGCTGGCGAACTCCAGAATCACGCTGGCACCGGAGAGCCCGTTGGGCGCGGTGGCGTGGATGTAGCCGTGGTCGGTGTCGAACTCGACGCCCACCGCCTCGAGACCGAGGATATGCATATCGATCTTGCGGGCGCCTAGGTTGCAGCCGCCCGGCATGGCGATCTTCGCACGGCCAAAGCGGCCAAGCAGCGGGCCCATCACAGCGGTTGAGGCGCGCATCTTGGCGACGAGCTCATAGGGGGCCTCAAACGAATCGACCTTGGAGGTGTCGATGCGGAGCGTGTGCTCGTCCAGCACGTCGATCGTGGCGCCCATGCGCTTGAGCACCTTCCCCATAACGTGAACATCGGAGATGTTGGGCACGTTCTCGAGCGTTGTCGCCCCCGGCGCCAACAGGGTGGCCGCCATGAGTTTGAGCGCGGAGTTTTTAGCGCCCGATACGACGACGCGTCCCTCGATGAGGGGGCCGCCTTCAACGCGAATGATGTCCAAGCGCTTCCCTTTCAATAAAAAACATGCCCGGGTCTCCCCGGGCATGATGTCATTGCTGTACGGAGCAAGCAGTTTGCCTCGCGCTATTGCGCAAGCAGCAACTTGCACCATGCGATTTCATTATAGAGGTACGCACGGCGTGCATCATTCTCCGACATTTTCCCCAGCTGGTCTTCAAAATCGGCCAGACGTGCGGCCACGTCGTCGGAGTCCACCTTCTCAAGGTCGATGGCGCGCTCGACCAAGACGATGACCTCGTCATTGGCCACCTGCACATACCCTTCCGTCACCGCAAAGACGCGGTCGGTCACGCCCATCTCCTGCTCGGAAACGCGAACGTGACCGCCGTCGATGGTGCACACCTCGCTTGCATGGCGCGGCAAGATGCCGAATTCGCCCACCGTGGTGGGGACGGCGACATAGGCCACCGGCCCCTCGAAGACGCACTCCTCCGGACAGACGATGCGCAACTGCATGGCCATGTCTTACGCCCCCATCTTGGCGGCGCGCTCACGCACGTCGTCGATGGTGCCCGCGTAGCGGAACGCCTGCTCGGGCAGGTCGTCGCACTCGCCGTCGATGATGGCGGCAAACGAGCGGACCGTGTCCTCAACGCGCACGTAGACGCCCGGGTTGCCCGTGAACTTCTCGGCGACGTGGAAGGACTGGGACAGGAACTGCTGGATCTTGCGGGCGCGGTTCACCGTGAGGCGCTGCTCGTCGGAAAGCTCGTCCATGCCCAGAATGGCGATGATGTCCTGCAGGTCGGAGTACTCCTGCAAAATCTCCTGGACGCGCACGGCGACGCGGTAGTGCTCCTCGCCGACGATCGCGGGATCGAGGGCGTCGGAGGTAGAGGCCAGCGGGTCGATTGCCGGGAACAGGCCCAGCGAGGAGATGGAACGCGAGAGAACCGTCGTAGCGTCGAGGTGGGTGAACGTCGTCGCCGGTGCCGGGTCGGTCAGGTCGTCGGCGGGAACGTAGACAGCCTGAACCGAGGTGATGGAGCCGGTCTTGGTGGAGGTGATGCGCTCCTGGAGGTCGCCCATCTCAGTTGCGAGGGTGGGCTGGTAACCAACGGCGGAGGGCATACGGCCAAGAAGTGCGGACACCTCAGAGCCGGCCTGGGAGAATCGGAAGATGTTGTCGATGAACAGCAGCACGTCCTGACCGCGGTCGCGGAAATACTCCGCCTCGGTGAGGCCGGCGAGGCCGATGCGCAGACGCGCTCCCGGGGGCTCGTTCATCTGGCCGTAAACCAGGCAGGTCTTGTCGATAACGCCCGACTCGCTCATCTCGAGGTACAGGTCGGTGCCCTCACGGGTGCGCTCGCCGACGCCGGTGAACACCGAAGTGCCGCCGTGCTCCTGGGCGAGGTTGTTGATGAGCTCCTGGATGAGAACGGTCTTGCCGACGCCGGCGCCGCCAAACAGGCCCGTCTTGCCGCCACGGATGTAGGGCTCGAGCAGGTCGACGGCCTTGATGCCGGTCTCAAAGATCTCGGTCTGTGTGGTGAGCTGGTCAAACGACGGAGCCGGGTGGTGGATCGGGTAGTATGCGTCCACCTCGGGCATCTCCTTGCCGTCAACGGGCTCGCCCATGACGTTCCAGATGCGGCCGAGAGTGCCCTTGCCCACCGGCATCTGCATCGGGGCGCCGGTGTCAACGACCTCCAGGCCACGCTGCAGACCATCGGTGGAGGTCATGGCGACGCAGCGAACGACGTCGCCGGGAAGCTGGCTCTCGACCTCGAGGATGGTGTTGATGTGACCGACCGGCGTGTCGACGTCGACGGTCAGTGCGTTATAGATGTTCGGCACGCCGTTCTTGAACTTGACGTCCACGACGGCGCCGATGATACGCGTAATGCGACCGACGCCCGCTGTGGGCGCGGAGTCCAGGGCAATGGTATCTGCCATTAGTTCTCCTCCAATGCGGCGGCTCCGCCAACGATCTCGTTGATCTCGGTGGTGATGGAAGCCTGGCGTACACGGTTATAGGTGCGCGAGAGGTCGGCGATGATGGCGCTGGCGTTTTCCGTCGCAGAGTGCATCGACTTGCGGCGGGCGCCCTGCTCGGCGGCGGCCGAGTCGATCAGCGCCTGCTGGATGATCGTGAGGACGTAGGTGGGGACGAGCTTGTCCAGGACGTGCTCGGCCGACGGGACGAACTCGAACGGAGACGACAGGCCCGTCGGGGCCTCCTGCTCGTTAGCGCGAGGGCCACGAGCGGTCTTCAAGACCACCTGGTCGAGCGGAAGGATGCGCTCCAGGCGCAAAACCTGCTCCACACGATTCTTGGCGTGGAAATACACGATGTCGACGCGGCCGACGTGACCCTGAGAATAGGCATCGATCACGTAGTTCGCGATGATGCGCGCGTTCTCAATCGTCGGGTCGTCGGACTCGCCGACGACGGCCATCACCTTGTTGGGGTACTTGCGGAAGTGCTCCGTGGCCTTGCGGCCGCAGGTGATCAGCTCGACTTCCTTCGCCCCGTGACGATAGAAGTGCTTGATACGCTGCTCGGCAGCGCGTTCGACCTGGACGTTGAAACCGCCCGCCAGGCCGCGGTCGGAACTGATCACGATAACGAGCGCGCGCTCGTAGCTCTCGGCATCGACGAGCAACGGGTTGTTCACGTCGATAGAGGAGTCCTTCGCGACCGTGAGCATCACGTCAGTGATGGCGGCGGCGAAGGCCTCAGAGCTCTTCTCGCGCTGAAGCGCGCGAGCGATCTTGGCCGTCGCCACCATTTCCATCGTGCGCGTGATCTGCTGGGTCGTGGAGACCGAGTTGATGCGCTTCTTTATTTCGCGGAGGTTAGCCATGGGGCCTAGTTCTCTCCTGCTTCGACATCGAGCACCGAGGCGCTCGAGCCCTCGGCCTCACGGGAGGCGAGGTACTGACTCTTGTAATCGCGAATGGCGGTCTCGAGCTCGGCGGCAATCTTGTCGTCCATCTTGGCCGTCCTGAACTCCTCGAGGAGCTTGCGATAGGCGCCGCCGAGGTAGTCGACGAGGCCGTCGCGGAACGGGATGATGTCGGAGAGCTCCATGTCGTCGAGATAGCCCTTGTTGCCGGCGAAAAGCACAGCCACCTGATCGGTGACGTCCAGCGCCTTGTAGCGGCCCTGCTTGAGGAGCTCGGTCATGCGAGCGCCGTGGGTGAGCTGCTTTTGGGTGGTCGCATCCAAGTCGCTGCCGAACTGCATGAAACCGGCGAGCTCTCGATACGACGCGAGGTCCAGACGAAGGTTGCCCGCCTGCTGCTTCATGGCCTTGGTCTGCGCGGAGCCACCAACGCGGGACACGGAGATGCCCACGTCGACCGCCGGGCGCTGGCCCTGGTGGAAGAGCTCGGACTGCAGGTAGATCTGACCATCGGTGATCGAAATCACGTTGGTGGGAATGTAGGCCGACACGTCGCCGTCCTGCGTCTCGATGATCGGGAGCGCGGTCAACGAGCCGCCGCCGTTCTTCTCGGAGAGCTTGCAAGCGCGCTCGAGAAGGCGGGAGTGCAGGTAGAAGATGTCGCCGGGGTAGGCCTCGCGTCCCGGGGGACGACGCAGCGTAAGCGACATCTGACGATATGCGACGGCCTGCTTGGAGAGGTCATCGTACACCACGAGCACGTGGCCGCCGGGGTTTGTGGCGCTTGCGGGGCGACCGTCCTCGCCGTTGTACATGAAGTACTCGCCGATGGCCGCGCCGGCCATAGGGGCGATGTACTGCAGAGGCGCAGAGTCCGCCGCGGTGGCGGAAACGATCACGGTGTACTCGAGCGCGTTGTGCGCGGCGAGCGTCTCGCGGATCGCGGCGACCGTGGAGGCCTTCTGGCCCACGGCGACGTACACGCAGATCATGTCCTTGCCACGCTGGTTGATGATAGCGTCGACGGCGATGGCGGTCTTACCCGTCTTGCGGTCGCCGATGATGAGCTCACGCTGGCCGCGGCCGATGGGAATCATGGCGTCGACGGCGAGCAGGCCGGTCTGGACGGGCTCGCACACCGGGGTGCGCTCGATGACGCCCGGGGCCTTGAACTCGATGGGGCGACGAGACGTCTCGCCGATGCTCCCCTTGCCGTCGATGGGCTGGCCGAGCGGGTTGACGACACGACCGAGCATGCCGCGGCCGACGGGGATGTCCATGACGCGGCCGGTGGTGCGGCACTGGTCGCCCTCCTTGATGGAGTCGACTTCGCCAAACAAGACCGCGCCGACCTCGTCGCGATCGAGATTCTGAGCAAGGCCGTACACCGTGCGGCCCGTGATGGAGCTCGTGAACTCAAGGAGCTCACCTGCCATCGCGCTCTTGAGACCGAAGACGTGGGCGATACCGTCGCCCACCTCGGCTACGTGGGATACTTCTTGGGTATCGACGGTAGCCGACAGATCAAACAGGCGCTGCTGCAGGATCTGCTCGATGTTCTCGGCAGAAATTGCCTCGGACATGTGGCTATACCTCCGAATTCTTTGCTGATTGAGTCATGACCTTGCGGGCCTGCTCAAGCTGGTGGCGCACGGATGCGTCGCGGCGGCGGCCATTCGCGGAAAGAATGACGCCTCCGATGATCGAGGGATCGACGCGCTCGATGAGGAAGACGTTGCAGCCCAGGTCGAGCTCGCACTTCTGCGTGATCAGGGCACGCAGCTCGTTGTCGAGCGGAACCGCAGTGGTAACCGTCACGCCGACCGTCTGCTGGTCGCCCTCAGCCATTTCGCTGTAGAGATCGAGGACGTCGGGCAGCTTATACAGGTCGCCGTTGATTGCCATCTGCGACAGGACCGAGATGACCTCGGGGCTCGCGTCGGCCTCGGCCTTGAGGGGACCGAGATTCTCATACACGCGGTCCTCTGTCTTCGCCGCTTCAAGCAGCGTGCGAGCATACGTCTCGAGCTTGCGCTTCTCGAACCGCTCGCTGATCTGCTGATCGGGAATCTGCTTATCGGCCATTCAGGGTACCCACTTCCGTGAGGTACTTCTTGATGAGCTCGCGCTGCTTGGCATCGTCGTTGGCGAGGGTGTCACCCACGATCTTGCCCGCAACGGCAACGGACACCTTGGCGATGGTGTCGGTGGCGCCGGCGATCGAGCGCTTCACCTCGTCATCAGCGCGGTCGTGCGCCTTGGCGATGATGTCCTCGGCCTCGGAGTGAGCGAGCGCGACGATGCGCGAACGCTCCTTCTCGGCGTCGGAGCGCGCCTCGAGCACGATGTCAGACGCCTTGCGACGGGCCTCGGCGATGATGGCATCGGCCTGCTCGCGAATCTCGGCAGCCTCGGCCTTGGTGGCGTCGGCCTCCTCGATGCTGTCCTCGATCTTGTGCTCACGCGCATCCAGAACCGAGATGACCTTCGGCCACACGAACTTGGACAGCAGGAACCAGATGATCAAGAAGATGACGAGCGCGGGAACGAACTCCGCCATCTTAGGGATGAGGATATCTGCACCGCCGCTCGACTCTGCCCCATCTGCAAAAGCCAGGGCGGGCGCAAGCAGCACCGAGGCGCCCGCCCCAAGTGCGATACCAGCACGTTCAACGTTTTTCATGGCTCCCCCTCGGGACTCTAAAGCCCGGAACTCTCGCGAGACCCGACTATTTAACAACCAGTGCGACAACGAAGCCGATCAGGGCCAGGGCCTCAGCAAAGGCGGCAGCCATGATGAAGACGGTGAAGACGCGGTCCTGCACCTCGGGCTGGCGGGCCATGGCGCTTGCGACGCCGTACGCAGCCAAACCGATAGAGATGCCCGCGCCGATAACACCAAGACCGTAACCGATAACTCCCACAATTCCTCCTTGAGTTCGTACGTCGCCTACCGACGCACTTTGAACACGATACCTATATCAAGCGCAGCGTGCGGGCGCATGCGCCTGGTACCCAAACCTAGTGGCCCTCTGCCTCTGCGCCCTGAATGTACACAGCGGTGAGGACGGTGAAGACGTACGCCTGAATGACGCCGACGAAAATCTCGATCGCGTAGATGACGAACAGAATCGCTGCGAACACGAGAGACGGGATGACACCCAGCACGTTCGCCGCAGTGAGCTCAGCGATGAGCGGCTCGGCGAACAGCGACACCATGAGCGCGAACGAGCCCAAGACTATGTGGCCGGCGAACATGTTGCAGAACAGACGGACGGCAAGCGTGATGGGACGCAGCAGCGTGGAGATGAGCTCGATCACCCAGATGAGGATGTTGAGCGGGAACATGACGCCCTTGGGTGCGAGGCTCTTGATGTACCCCCAGACGCCGTGGTTTTTCATGCCAACGCGCACGAAGTAGATGAACACCACAAGGGCGAGCGCAGCGGTGGTGGAAATGGTGCCCGTACCCGGCTTCATGCCCGGGATGATGCCGATGATGTTGTTCACGACGATGAACATGAACAACGTGCCGAGGAACGGCAGGTGGCGGCGCCAGGACTCCTTGCCCAAGATGCCCACGCCCACGTCGTTCTCGAGATACTCAATCACGAACTCGACGGCGTTGGCGAAGCGACCGCGCGGAACGACGGCGACGCGCTTGGCAAAGGCGAACATGATGACGAGCAGCACAATCGAGGAGATGATCAGCCAGAACGTATACTGCGTCAAACCGTGCATCAAATCGCCCACGATGGGGATCGAGCTGAAGCTCGACACGAGGTGATTGATCTCGCCCGGCAGCTTATCGAATGCTTCCAACGCTAACCCTCCTAGAGTCAGTGACTCGTCGTCTTGACGGCCAATGCCGCCCACATGCCCAGGAACCCGAAGAGGAACCCGAACGAAACTACTAGTATATCCTGCGGAGCCATGACCCACACAGCGGCAAGCGCGCCCATGAGGAAGACAAACGACACCGCAAGCGCCGCCATGCCCTTGCCCACCGATGGCTTCATGCGCTTGGCGCGCACGAGAAGCGTCACGACCAGCATGGGGGCGAAGCCGGCAATGCCCAGTCCCACCCCTGCCAATAACGGCACGATATGTGCGGGGCCGAGCGGCTGCATCGACTGCCTTTCCGTTGTGGGGCGCATGCCCCCGTTGTTTGCTTCTTGTACATGACGTGCGAAAACGCCATAAGCAAGTCGGGACGGGCAGCCACACGAATACCAGTGCTTCGCAGTATATCCCTCGGGGCACAACGTGCAAGAAGAATTTGATAACTGGAGCGCTTTTGTGGACATTTGTTCACAATATAACAAGTGTCAATTAACATAATTCATATATAGGGGCGAATGTCGCTTATTTTAGCGCAAAATTAAGAGCGCAGACCGCGAAATGTTGTGCGGTCTGCGCTATCAAAATCGTGTCGGGCGCAACCGTGGCACCATAACGCCGCAACGGGCGCGGCGCCCACTGGGTACGCGTGGGCGCAGGTGGGGCGCCAACGGCGATCGCAAGTGCCGTGACGGCAAGTGCCCAAGCCCTACAGCGTGCCAAAGATTCGGTCGCCGGCGTCGCCCAGGCCGGGGACGATGTACGCCGCGTCGTTGAGCTTCTCATCGATGGAGCAGGTGTACAGACGGACCTGCGGGTCGTGATCGAGGACGGTCTTGATGCCCTCGGGGGCGGCGACGAGGACGAGCAGGCGCACGTCCTTCACGCCCTGACGGCGCAGGTAGTCGATGGCCGCGGTGGCGGAGCCGCCCGTGGCGAGCATCGGGTCGACAACCAGGCAGGTGCGCTGGTCGGCGTCGGCGGGCAGCTTGGCGTAATACTCGTGCGGCTCGTGCGTGACCTCATCGCGATACATACCCACGTGGCCGACGCGTGCGGCGGGGATCAGCTCGAGCAGGCCATCGACCATGCCGAGACCGGCGCGGAGGATGGGGACGATGGCGACCTTGCGGCCAGCGATGCGCTTGCCTGTGGTCTCGCAGATAGGGGTGGTGACTGGAGCGTCCTCGAGCGGGAAATCGCGCGTTGCCTCGTAGCCCTCGAACAGGGCGAGCTCCTTCACGAGCTCGCGGAACTGCTTGGAGCCGGTCGTCTCGCTGCGCATGATGGTGAGCTTGTGCTGGACAAGCGGATGGTCCACAAGCGTGACGCGGCTGCGGTCGAATTCAACGGACATAGTGCCTCCTGGTTTAGATGGGGTAAGCGGGTTGCGGACAAAACGTGGCGCGATGCAAGCACGGGCGGCGCTAGTCGAGCGCCATGACCTTCGCGACGCGACCCTCGTGACGGCCGCCCTCGAACTCCGTGGACAGGAACGTCTTCACGATCTCCTTGTTGACATCGAGGTCGACGAAACGGCCGGACAGGCACACGACGTTGCCGTTGTTGTGCTGGCGGAACAGCTCCGCAAAGGGAACGGAGGTGATGGAGGAGGCGCGCACGCCGGCGACCTTATCGGCAGCCAGCGCCATGCCGATGCCCGTACCGCACACGAGCACGCCGCGGTCGACCTCGCCCGAGGCGACGGCGCGGGCGACGGGGGCGGCGTAATCGGGATAGTCGACGGAGGCGTCGGAATCGGGGCCCATATCGAGCACCTCGCAGCCGAGATCCTCGGCGAGATAGGCGACGAGCGCCTGCTTCTGCTCGAATCCACCGTGGTCGGAGGCGATGGCAATGCGCATGGTGCACATCCTTTCTTATATATATGTCTGGCCGCCACACATGCGGGTCACGTCCACTCTATCAGGTTGTGCGCGCATCGATGCGGTCAGGCGAAGACGGCATACAAACGCGACGAGCACGGCAGGCGGCAAACGCGCCCGCGGCGCGCACCACGAGGCTACCGCGACCGAGCGCGCTCGACGGCATCGTGCCAGCCAGCGAGATTTTTGGCCACGATCTCCTCGGACGCAGAGGGTTCGAAACGCCTCCCCGGAACCCGGTTTTGCTCCAGCTCCTCAAGGTCCTCCCAATACCCCACGGCAAGGCCCGCGAGATACGCCGCGCCCAAAGCCGTCGTCTCGACGTTCTCCGTCTGCTGAACAGGGATGCCCAGCAAGTCGGCCTGGAATTGCATGATGAAGTCGTTGCGCGAGGCGCCGCCGTCCACAGAGAGGCTCTCGAGCTTCACGCCGGCGTCCAGCTCCATGGCGTGCAACACATCAAAGCTCTGGTACGCCATCGACTCGCACGCGGCGCGAACGATGGTGGCGCGATCCGAGGCGCCGGTCAAACCGCAGATGAGGCCCCGGGCATCCGGGTCCCACCACGGGGCGCCCAATCCGCTAAACGCGGGAACGAGGTAGCATCCGCCGTTGTCGGCCAGGCTGTAACACAGGCCCGCCGTTTCCTTGGTGCTGGAGATGAGGCCCAGCTTGTCGCGGAGCCATTGAATCGTGGCGCCCGCGTGGAAAATCGAGCCCTCGAGCGCGTAGGAGATCTGCCCGTTGTGCGCGATGCCGATGGTCGACACGAGGCCGTGCTCAGACTCCACACAGGCATCGCCCGTGTTCATGAGCATGAAGCAGCCGGTGCCGTAGGTGTTCTTGGTGCAGCCCGGCCTGAAGCAGCAGTGGCCGAACAAGGACGCCTGCTGGTCTCCGGCGACGCCGGTGATCGAGGGGCCGTACGTCATGATCTCGTTGGAGACGCTGCCGTAATCATCCGAGCTCCACTTGACCTCCGGAAGCATCGAGCACGGGATGTCGAGCATCTCGAGCAGCTCGTCATCCCACTGGAGCGTGTGGATGTTGAACAGCATCGTGCGGCTGGCGTTGGTGTAGTCGGTGGCGTGCACCATGCCGCCGGTCAAGTTATAGATGAGCCACGTGTCGATGGTGCCAAACATGAGCTCGCCGGCGTCGGCAGCCGCGCGGGCGCCGTCGACGTTGTCGAGGATCCACTTGATCTTGGTGCCCGAGAAATACGGGTCGGGCATGAGCCCCGTCTTTGCGCGGATCACGGGCGCTTTGCCCTCCGCAATGAGCGCATCGGAGATGTCCGAGGTGCGGCGGCACTGCCACACGATGGCGTTGTGAATGGGCAGGCCCGAGTCACGGTCCCACACGACCGTCGTCTCGCGCTGGTTCGTGATGCCGATGGCGGCGATGCGGTCGGAGTGGATGCCGCTCTTAAACTGGACCTCCATCATGACCGCAATTTGCGAGGCGAGGATCTCCATCGGGTCTTGCTCAACCCAACCCGGCTGCGGATACGTCGTCTTGATGCGACGGGATGCCTGGGCGACCACGCAATCATACTCGTCGACGATAACGGCGCGCACCGAGGTCGTACCCGAGTCGAGCGCCATGATGTATCGCCCGCCCATGGGGACGTACGCTTCGTCGACTTTGCTGAGATCTTTGAGTGTGACCGCCATCGTAGGGACCTTCCTGAAACACTTGCCCCTCTCGCGCGCGAGCAAGGCATGTCGAGCCGCGCTAGCATTGTGTCACGCGCGATTGCGCCCATACACTGGCATTCAGTCGCCTACCGACAGACGGGATAATTGGTCGGTCAACGCACGCATTTCTGAGGTAAAAGGCGCTCGATTTCCTCGCGAGATATGGCACCCTGACGCAGGATGCACGGCTCGCCATCGCGCACCGCAACAATGGTTGAAGCGTTCTGGCAGGGCGTGGGTCCCGCATCGACCGCAACGTCAACGCCGGCAAGAATTCGCTCCTCCACCTCCTCGAACGAAGCGGGAGCGGGCATGCCATGCGTGTTTGCCGAAGTCACCGCCAGCGGAGAGTCGCCAAGACGAACCAGCTCCTGCACCACGGGAGAAGCGGACGCACGCAGGGCGACCGTCCCGTCTGCGGCGCGCATGAACTCCGGCACGCAGGGCGCGGCGGGGACCACCAGCGTAAGGGCGCCCGGCCAAAACTTCTGCGCAAGGCGGCGAATCTCATCAGGCACGTCCACGCCGTAGCGATCGAGAGCCTCGGGGCCGTCTACGAGCCACGGAACGGTCTGAGTCACGCTTCTTTGCTTAAGCGTGAATATGCGGCCGTATCCCGTGCCGGGACCGGGCATCTCCGCGTTGCCCGCATAAGCCGCAACGGCGACGCCGACGCCGTAGACGGTCTCGGTGGGAACAAGCGCCAACGCCCCATCTGCAAGGGCGCGGGCAGCATCGGCAAGATTTTCGTCAGATGTATATATCTGCGCCATGGCTCTCCTTTGCAAACGCGTTGCCCCATACTCTAGCGCACGATAATCCGCACGCGCGAGCAACCTCTGATCGAATGGGCCTATTCAACAAATACGTGCGCACCCAAGCGGTCGAGCGCCTCTCGCAAGCGGGCGGTCGGAAGCGCCAGATTAAGGCGAATCGTCGCATCGCCGCCAAACGGCCGGCCATCTTGCCACAATACACCCACCTGAACGCCTCGGCGCAACAGCTCATCGATACGCATCCTCTTGTTATCACAATATGCAGCGCAATCGAGGAACAGCATGTAGGTACCCTGCGGGCGGGCATATGAAACGCCGGGGATCCTCTTGAAGAAATCGCTCGCGATGCGGGCATTCTCGCTCAAAACGGGAAGGAGCTCGTCGACCCAAGCGGCGCCCTCTTGGCTGTACGCCCCGATGAGGGCGTGCATGGACAGCACGTTTTGGCTGTTGTAGTGCGTGAGGCTCGACTGCTTTGCAACGCGATCGCGCAGCCACGGATTGAACACGACGCGATAACTCCCAACCAGACCCGCCAGGTTGAACGTCTTGCTGGGGGCGTACAGGGCGATCGTGCGCATACGCGCATCCTCGCTCACCGTCTGCGCGGGGATATGCCGTGCACCGTCCAATAGGATGTCGGACCAGATCTCGTCGGCGACAACGTAAACGTCGTGGCGCTCGAAGATTTCCATCGCGCGCCGCAGTTCACCGAGCTCCCACACGCGCCCCGTGGGATTGTGGGGCGAGCACAAAATGGCAGCGTGGATGCCACCCTCCGCAATCTTGCACTCCATATCCTCGTAATCCATGCGCCACACACCCGCTTCGTCGCGCACGAGCGGGCTTGCCACGAGCTCATACCCCGCATTCTTAAGTGTGCTGGTGAAGCACGTATACGTTGGGGCGTGCACGAGGACCTTGTCACCAGGCGAGCACAACACACCCAACGCATTGGCAACCCCGCCGAGAACGCCGTTTTCGTAGCCGATGTTTTCGGGCTTCACACCTGGCATCCCCTTGCGATGCTCATGCCACCAGGCGATGCTTTCAAAATAGGCCCTCGAGGGCTCGAAGTAGCCGAAGCACGGGTGCTCCATGCGGTCGCACAGCGCCTTCATCACGGACGGAGCCGTGGCGAATCCCATGTCCGCAATCCACATGGGAATGGCGTCAAAGCCCTCCTGTATCGCGGCATCCGTTGGCCCAAGCGAACCGCCGGCGATGGCGCTCTTGGCATCTGCAGCGATGGAATCCCAGCCAGTTCTATCGATAATCGAGGTGAAATCAAACATTCCCGCGACCTCTCATTTCAACGACCTCGTCTACCCAACAAGCGCATCCCGCTCAAGCGGATGCGTCAACCGTTATTAGTGCTTGGCATACTCCTTATCCTGCTGAAGCACAGTTCGACACACGACGCGCGCGAACACGCCCCGCAGCGACCGCAATGGGTTTACACGCGAGCAAGAATAATGCGCGGGCGGGTGGTAAGGTCATCGACAATACGCACGTCTTTCATTCCTGCGGCCCGGCACAGCTCGGCAGCGGCATCGAGATGGCCCTCGTAGAGCTCACATGCAAGCAGGCCGCCAGGTCGAAGCATATGCGGAGCGGCATTCACGAGCCGCCTGAAAATATCCAGACCGTCCGCTCCGCCGTCGAGCGCCAGGGCCGGCTCAAAGTCTGCCACCTCATGGGGGAGGGTCCCCATCACCGACGTTGGGATATACGGCGGGTTGGAAACCAGAACATCAAACGTGCCCCACTCCGTTTCACGGTTGAGGGGAGACACGAGATTGCCCAGGCGCACGTCTACGTCGGCGGGGCTTATACCGAGCGCGTCGCGGTTGCGAATGGTCAGATCAACCGCACGGGGCTCGATATCAATCGCGACGCACTGAGCGCGGCCGGCGCGCTCAAAGGCAATGGAAAGCGAAATGCAGCCCGTGCCGCACCCCACCTCAAGGACTCGCGCCATTCGAGGCTCTTCCTCGGCCGAGTCGTCATCCTGGGCGTCGCGAGCGGCCTCGCCAACCTCGGCACCCAGCGCAACCTCGTTCTCGCCACCCGAGGGGGCGACATCCTCCTCACCCGACGCCTCGACATCCTCAAAATCGCTGTCGCGAACCTCGCGCTCGATTGCGCCCTCGACAAGCTGAGAAGAAGCCTCCTCCTGCTTGGCCTCGGCGGCGGCAAGATCAGCTTGAATCGCAGCCTCTACCTCGGCATTCCAGGGAAGCTCAACGCGTTCGCGCCGCGCACTCGAAGGAGCGTCGAGCACCTCGCGGTCGAGATAGCCCAGCACCTCCTCAACCAGCAATTCCGTCTCTGGGCGAGGAATCAAAACTCCCGGCTCGCAACCCACGGTTATATGGCGAAAGCCCGTCTCTCCCACGATGTACTGCAGGGGCTCGCCCTTGGCGCGACGCACCACGGCCGCATGCATGGCCGCCAGCTCGTCTTCTGCCATGGGCTTGTCAAAGCCCACGTAAATATCCGTGCGGGTAAGCCCGCAGACGCCGGCAAGCAACCACTCCGCCGACAAGCGCGGGCGCTCGTCGCCCTTGTCTCGCAGATAGTCGCGCGTCCAATCCAAGCAGCGCTTGATTGTCCATGTCTCTTTGGGCATGTGGGCCTCCGTCCTTCGTGTTGCATAATCGCGATTCTACGGCACGCCCCCGAGCGGCCATACGAGAACGGCAAATTACAGCATTCAAGATCAAAATTCGCTGTTTAGGTAGCGAACTTCCCGTTTGAGCTTGCATCTTTCTTGCGCCCTCATATGGCGGCTGGGCATGCGAGCGGGCGCCTAGGCGCAAGCGGGCGCCGGGGCGTGAGCGCGCGCGAGACCAGCCTCACCCCGCGACCGTAAGCAAGCACGAATACAACCTCACCCCGCAGGCGAAAAAAAGCCGCCACCCAAAGGTGACGGCTTTCCATGTCTTGTATGAGATGGGATTACACGGCCTCTGCGAGCTTGGCGGCGCGATCCGCCGCAGCGAGGGCGTCGATGACACCGGAGAGCTGATCGCCCAGCAGCACGCCGTTGTACGTGGAGTTGAAGCCGATGCGGTGATCGGTCACGCGGTCCTGAGGCAGGTTGTACGTGCGGATCTTCTCTGAACGGTTGCCGTGGCCAATCTGGGCGGAGCGCTCGGCACCAAGCTCGGCCTGCTGCTTCTCGAGCTCCATCTCGTACAGGCGCGCGCGGAGCATCTGCATGCAAACCTCGCGGTTCTGGATCTGAGAACGCTGCTCCTGCGACTGCACGACCGTGTTCGTGGGAAGGTGGGTGATACGCACCGCGGAGTAGGTCGTGTTGACGCACTGGCCGCCAGGACCGGAAGCGCAGTAGGTGTCGACGCGCAGGTCGGCCTGGTTGATCTGGATGTCGATCTCGTCGGCCTCAGGCAGCACGGCGACCGTAGCGGTCGAGGTTTGGATACGGCCCTGGGACTCGGTCTTGGGAACGCGCTGGACGCGATGGACGCCAGACTCGTACTTCATGACGGAGTAGACCTTGTCGCCCTCGACCTTGAACTCGATGGACTTGAAGCCACCGGCCTCGCTGGGGCTGGAATCGAGCACCGTCATCTTCCACTTCTTGGACTCGATGAAGCGCTGATACATCTTGAACAGGTCGCCCGCGAAGATGGCCGCCTCGTCGCCGCCGGCAGCGGAGCGAATCTCGACGATGGTGTCCTTCTCGTCCATCGGGTCGCCCGGGATGAGCATGATCTTGATGTCTTCCTCGAGCTGGGGAAGTTTCTCTTCGTTCTCGGAGATCTCCATCTGGAGCATCTCCTTCTCGTCGGCGTCGGTGGTGTCGTGCAGCATTTCCTTGGCGACGTCGATGTCGTCAAGGGCACCGAGGTACTCGCGAGCGGCCTTCACCAGGTCGGTCTGGTGCGCGTACTCCTTGTTGAGGCGCGTGAACTCCTTGATGTCGCTGGCGACGGAAGGATCGGAGAGCTTCTTTTCCAGCTCTTCGAAGGCGATGATGATTTTCTCAAGCTTGTCGCGCATGAGGGCTCCTTCTATTTGCGTTGGGATGTTTGGGGCTGCCGGCGTAAACCGGCGTATATGTGAGGGCCGCCCGGGCGCAAGGCGCGGGCGAAAATGCCAACGTAGCTAGAGCTTGTCGAGTGCGACGTGCATGGCTTCCTCCTAATGTCTGCTGGATATGATACCCAACCTGCGTGAATGAGCCAACCGACACCGAGCGGACAATACGTCGCATCCACGAAAAGCGCTTGCCTCCCAGCCTCGCTCCGTCCGCCTCGGAGTGCGAGCGGCGGGGCGTGCATGCAAAAAGGGCCACCGCCTGCAAAGCGATGACCCACAATGTGCAATTCTGCACCCGTCCCCAAATTACACAGTTAGGATTCGAAGTTCAGCTGCTCCAGACGGTCGAACATCACGCCTCGACGGGTGAGGAAGTCCCACGGATCGAAGATCTCATCCAGCTTTTCGGGCGAAACCGTGCACTCGGGATCGGCCTCCAGGCGAGCACGCAGGTCGGGACCATCAACCGCCGCGTGGACATCGTCCCACACAGCCATGGAGTTGCGCTGCACGATCTTGTACGCGTCCTCGCGCGAGATGCCCGTATCGACCAGCGCAAGCAAAACCTTGGAAGAATAGATCAGACCGCGGGTAAGGTCGAGATTGGCCTGCATGCGGGCGGGGTACAGAATGAGGCCATCGACAATGCGAATAAGGCACATGAGCATGTGGTCGAGCGCCATAAAGCTATCGGCTTGCGCCACGCGCTCGGCAGAGCTGTGCGAAATGTCGCGCTCGTGCCACAGGGCCACGTTGTCAAAGGCCACCTGCGCGTTGGATTTCACGATGCGCGAAAGACCGCAAACCTTCTCAAGCGTGATGGGGTTGCGCTTGTGAGGCATGGCGGAGCTGCCCTTCTGCCCCTTGCGGAAGGGTTCCTCGACCTCAAGGGTGTCGGTCTTTTGCAGGCTGCGGATCTCGGTGGCAATGCGGTCGCACGTGCACGCCGTCGTTGCAAGCACGCTCGCAAGGTAGGCGTGATGGTCGCGCGAGATAACCTGCGTAGACAGCGGGTCGTGCACCAAGCCGAGGCGCTCGCACACATACTCCTCGACAAACGGATCGATGGAGGAATACGTCCCCACGGCGCCGGAGATGGCGCCCACGGCGACGTTCTCGCGAGCGTCGAGCAGGCGGTCGAGGTCGCGCTTGAGCTCCCATGCCCAGCTGGCGAACTTCATGCCAAACGTCATGGGCTCGGCGTGGATGCCGTGGGTGCGACCCACGCACAGCGTGTCGCGCTCCTCGAAGGCACGGCGCTGGCAGATCTCGCCGAGCTTGCGAACGTCCTCGATGATGAGGTCACACGCCTGGGTAAGCATGTAGCACAGGGCGGTGTCGCCCAAATCGGAGCTGGTCATGCCGTAGTGGACCCAACGGCTGGGCTTGGGCTCGCCCTCGGGAACGTCGGCGTCGACGTGCTCGCCCATATTGGTGAGGAACGCGATGACGTCATGGTGGGTCACGGCCTCAATGGCGTCGACCTCTTCCTTGTTAAAACCGGCGTGCTCACGAATCCACGTTGCGTCTTCCTTGGTAATGCCGCATTGCCCGAGCTCGGCCTGAGCCTCGCACGCCAAGACCTCGATCTCTTGCCAGACGGCGTACTTGTTCTCGAGCGAGAATATGTGAGCCATCTCGGGTCGGGTGTAGCGATCGATCATGACGGAGCTCCTTTGCATTCCAGCGTGAATCACACACCTATTGTACGTTCAGGCGGCGTTTTGCCACCATCAACTTACCGGGCTCGATACGCGATGGACATACTTCCCGCCCCGCCGGGCCCATCCGCGCAAATCGGGCATTGTCGATGCATTCGATTTGCGGCAGGCAACCTATAAGCCCGACGCCCGCGCGCCCGTGCAGCGTTGCAAACGCGATGATTTCGCCCAAAAAGAAGCAGGCCAGGGCTTTGCGGCCCTGGCCTGTGACTCTCAATGGAGCGGGTAACGGGACTCGAACCCGCGAATGTCAGCTTGGGAAGCTGATGCCTTACCACTTGGCGATACCCGCGTGCGGTTTAGTATAGCGCAGATGCGAGCATTTGGCCTAAAAAGACTGAGACCAAGCCACAAATCCTCGCTACCCCAGATCCTGCAGCGCCACGACCTCCATGCCGTCGCCCAGGCGACGCGCCTCGAGCGCCGCAACATACGCATTGGCCGCGGTAAGAGCGGTCACGCATGTCACGCCGCGGCGCACAGCCTCGGTACGCAGGCGATATCCGTCGCCGCGAGACCCCGGGCCATACGGCGTGTTGATGATGAAGGCGATGTCGCCATCGGCGATCATGTCGAGAATCCCGCACTCGCTCGACTCGCCCGACGCACCATCCGCGGCACCCGGCTCACCCGACGCGCCGATCTTCCCCACAATCTCGCACGGCACGTTACCGCCCCGCAGCACGCGTGCCGTGCCCTCCGTCGACACGATTTCAAATCCCAAGTGGCGCAAAATGCGAGCCAGGCTCAAGATGTGCCGCTTATCGCGATCGCACACCGAGATGAACACCCGCCCGTCCGCCGGCGTGGGCAGCTGGTAATCAATCGCGAGCTGCGTTTTCGCATACGCCTCCGGGTAGCTCTTCGCAATGCCCATGACCTCGCCCGTGGACTTCATCTCGGGGCCCAAGATGACCTCGGCGCCCGGAAAGCGGCCCCACGGCATCACGGCCTCTTTCATGCAGAAATACTCCGGCTCGCGATACTCGCCGGGCAACCCCAGGTCGCCCAGGCTCTCCCCCGCCATGATACGCGCGGCGTAACGCGCGAGCGGCACGCCCGTGGCCTTGGAGATGAAGGGCACCGTGCGGCTTGCGCGCGGGTTCGCCTCGATGACGTACACCGTCTCGCCCTTGATGGCAAACTGCACGTTCACCAGGCCGCGCACGCCCAGGGCAAGTGCGATGCGACGCGTGGTCTCGCGCAGCTTGGTCTTGAGGGCGTCGGAGAACGAAAACGGCGGGATGCAGGTCGCCGAGTCGCCGGAATGGATGCCCGCCTCCTCGATGTGCTCGAGGATGCCGCCGATATAGACGTTCTCGCCATCGCACAGCGCGTCGACGTCGCTCTCATATGCGCCCTCGAGGAATCGGTCGAGGTAGATGGGGTGATCCGGGCTCACACGCGCCGCCTCGGCCATGTACTCGCGCAGGCGCTCGGCGTCATAGGCGATCATCATGCCGCGGCCGCCCAGCACATAGCTGGGACGCACGAGCAGCGGGTATCCAATCTGCGTCGCGACGGCCTCGGCCTCCTCAAACGACGTCGCCATGCCCGCCGGCGGATACATCACGCCCAGGCGGTCGAGCAGTGCTGAGAAACGCTCGCGATCCTCAGCGAAATCGATGGCATCCGGCTGGGTGCCCATGATCGTGACGCCGCTCTCGGCCAGCTGGCGCGTGAGGTTCACCGGCGTCTGGCCGCCGAGCGTGGTGATCACGCCCACCGGGCGCTCCACATCGACGATGTCCATGACGTCCTCGTACGTGACCGGCTCAAAATACAGGCGGTCGGACGTGTCGTAATCGGTCGAGACGGTCTCGGGGTTGCAGTTGACCATGATGGTCTCAAAGCCGCGTTCGGCCAGCTCGTAGCATGCATGCACGCAGCAGTAGTCGAACTCGATGCCCTGCCCGATTCGATTGGGGCCCGCGCCCAAAATCATGACCTTGGGCTTGGGGCACGAGCGGACCTCGTCCGCCGCGACACCGGGATGGGCACCGGGCGCCTGCCGCATGAGATTCTCATAGGTCTTGTAGTGGTACTCCGTGGCGCTCTCGAACTCGGCGGCGCAGGTGTCCACCGTCTTCATGCTGGGGACCACGCCCAGGCCCTTGCGATACGCGCGCACAAACCGCTCATCGCTGCCGGTCAGGCTCGCGATCTGCGCATCCGACGTGCCGTATTGCTTGAGCAGGCGCATAGCGTCGGCATCGATGTCCTCGACGCGCAAGCCGCGCACCGCCTCCTGAACGGCGATCATGTCGTGCACGCGCGCGAGGAACCACGGGTCGATGCGCGTGAGCTCGTGCAGGCGCTCCACGGTCCAGCCGCGGCGCAGCGCTTCGGCCAGGTAGAAGATGCGCTGCTCCGTGGCGCGGGCCACATGCGCAACCAGCTCGTCGTCGGCCATCTGCCCGAGCGCGTCGGCCTTGGCGTCGGCGCCCAGACCGCGGTGACCATCCTCCAGCGAGCGCATCGCCTTGCCCAGCGCCTCCTCAAAGGTGCGGCCGATCGCCATGACCTCGCCCACCGCCTTCATGCGCGTCGTGAGCGTGGTGTCGGTGCCCTTGAACTTCTCAAACGCAAAGCGCGGTACCTTCACCACGCAGTAATCGATGGACGGCTCGAAGCACGCCGGCGTAGCGCGCGTGATGTCGTTGGTGATCTCGTCGAGTGTGTAACCCACGGCCAGGCGCGCCGCCGCCTTGGCAATGGGAAAGCCCGTCGCTTTGGAGGCGAGCGCGGAACTGCGACTCACACGCGGGTTCATCTCGATCACGATCAGACGGCCGTTTGCGGGGTTGACGGCAAACTGCACGTTGGAGCCGCCCGTCTCGACGCCAATCTTCTCCAAAATGGCGAGCGACGCCACGCGCATGCGCTGGTACTCGAGGTCGGAAAGCGTCTGCGCGGGGGCCACGGTGATGGAGTCGCCGGTGTGCACGCCCATGGGGTCGAGGTTCTCGATTGAGCACACGATGATGCCGTTGCCCGCGCGGTCGCGCATGACCTCCATCTCGTACTCTTTCCAGCCCTCGATGGACTCCTCGACCAACACCTCGCCCGCCGGGGACAGCTCGAGCCCCTGCGTCACGATGTGGACGAGCTCGTCCTCGTCGTGGGCGATACCGCCGCCAGCCCCACCCATGGTGAAGCTGGGGCGCAGCACGCACGGGTACCCCGTGGTTTGGGCGATGCCGAGCGCATCCTCGACAGAATACGCGTATCCCGACCGCGCCACCTCAAGCCCCAGCTCAGCCATCGCCTCGTTGAAGAGCTTGCGGTCCTCGCCGCGCTCGATCGCCGCCAAGTCGCAGCCGATCATCTCCACACCATAGCGCTCGAGCACGCCGGCCTTCGCCAGCTCGACCGCCGCGTTGAGGCCGGTCTGGCCGCCGAGGGTGGGCAGCAGCGCGTCGGGGCGCTCGCGTTCGATCACGCGCTCGATGAACTCGGCGGTGATGGGCTCCACATAGGTGCGGTCGGCAAGGCCGGGGTCGGTCATGATCGTGGCGGGGTTGGAGTTGACCAGCACCACCTCGTAGCCGTCCTCCTTGAGGACCTTGCAGGCCTGCGCGCCCGAATAATCGAACTCGCACGCCTGGCCAATCACAATCGGGCCGGACCCGATTACGAGAATTCGGTTGATATCTGTACGTTTGGGCATGGGTACCTCCGTTGTTGGCTTATTCTGCTGCCGCGAAATTCCAGCCGGCGAGGCGGTCGGCGGCGATGTCGATGCCCAGGTAATCCGGGTCGCCGGCCATCAGGCGCGTGAACGCCGTGAACAGGTAGTGCGCGTCGGTGGGGCCAGGAGAGGCCTCGGGATGATACTGCACGCAAAACGCGGGGTGATCGAGGAGCTGAATGCCCTCGGCAGTGCCGTCGTTGAGGTTTACATGCGTGAGGCGAATGCGGCCGAAGCGCTCGTTCTCGACCACGGGGGCGATGCCGCGCTCGACCCAGAATCGCAGGTCACCGCTGGCGGGATGCTCGCCCACGCCGCCCGAGAGCTCGGGCACCAGAGCGCCCAGGCTCGGAAACATCAGGCCAAAGCCGTGGTTTTGCGCGGTGATCTCCACGCGGCGCGTCAGCAGGTTCATAACGGGCTGGTTGCCGCCGCGGTGGCCAAACTTGAGTTTTTCGATCTGCGCACCGGCGGCGAGGCTGATCATCTGGTGGCCCAGGCAGATGCCAAACACCGGGACCTTGCCGATGAGCTGCTCGACCTGTGCATACGTTTCCTCCACAGCATCCGGGTCGCCCGGGCCGTTGGACAAGAACACGCCGTCGGGGTCCGTCGCGAGCACATCTGCCGCCGGGGTGTTCCAAGGAACGACGGTGAGGTCGCACCCGGCGCGCACGAGGCCCTCGAGGATCCCGCGCTTGACACCGCAATCGTACGCGACGACACGGTACGGCGCGCTCGTGCCGGAGGCGGAACCTGCGGTGCCGGAGGCGGTCGGCGCAGCAAACGCGAAATCGTGCGCCGCGGGAACATCATCCCTCGTGAAGGCGTGCGCTGCGGGGCAACTCACCGTCTTGACGAGGTTTTCGCCCACGAGCTGGGGCGCGTCCGCGAGGCACTGCGCCAGGATGTCCAAATCGAGCGTTTCCGTTGAGACGATGCCCATCTGCGAACCGCAATCACGCAGATGCTGCACGAGAGCACGCGTGTCCACGCCCTCGATGGCGACGATACCCTGTTGCTCGAGATATTCGACCACGCCCATGGAGCTGCGCCAATTGGACGGCGTGCGGCACATGTCGCGCACAACCATGCCGCGCAGAGCCGGAGCGGCGGCAGGGCGGCTGGCGTCTCCCGGATACGCGCTCTGCACGTCGGCGAGGTCGATGCCGTAATTGCCTATCTGAGGATACGTCATGGTGACGATCTGCCCCGCGTAGCTGGGGTCCGTCAGGACCTCGAAATACCCCTCGAGCGAGGTATTGAAGCAAACCTCCCCCGTCGCCGTTCCGCGGGCGCCGCAGCTCCGCCCGTAAAACGCCGTACCGTCTTGCAACAGCAGCACTGCCGGGACGCTATTTCCTTTTGTGGTAGATGCCATGATGCGCTGCGCCAGCGGACTCATCGCCGTGCGCAACGACGCGGGCGCCGTGGCACCCGCAGGGTACTGTGAACCCATCTCGTCTCCTTTTCGGTCTCTCGGTACCGGCTTAAAGGCCGTATGGTCTCGCGGTATTGTACGCGCATCCAAAGAAGAATGGTTACAGAACTTTGCGATATGCACGATTTGTTTCTAGCTGATGTCTTTTATGCATAAGTCATGGTGATAATCTGGTTTTATCACACATATGCGACTTTTGCACAGCACCAGCGACCTCGCATGCGCCGCCGGGAACGGCGCGGCAAAAGAAAAAACGCGAGGGCATTGCTGCTCCTCGCGTTCTCTTGTATGCGGGTGGGCCGTCAGGGGTTCGAACCCTGGGCCTTGGGATTAAAAGTCCCCTGCTCTGCCAGCTGAGCTAACGGCCCGCGTGCGGTATTGTAGCACGAGCGCGGCGCGCTGTGAAAACCTGCGCCGGCGCTAAGGAAAAAGCTCGTATGCCGACTCGCTTACTCCCAGGTCCACTGGCCGTTCACGAACACGGGCACCTCTTCGCCGTCGGCGGTGACGCCCATGATGTTCAGGTCGTCGGCACCAATCATGAAGTCAACATGCGTGCCGCTCTTGTTGAGGCCAACGGCACGCAGTTCCTCCTGCGTCATGTCGTAGCCGCCGCGGTAGCACTCGGGGAACGCCGAACCCAAAGCAAGGTGACAGCTCGCGTTCTCGTCGTAGAGCGTGTCGTAGAACAGCGTCTCCGTCTCGCGAATCGGCGTGTTCTTGGAGATCAGGGCAACCTCACCCAAACGGCGAGCGCCCTCATCAGTGTCGAGGATGCTCGCGAGCGTCTCGCGGCCAACCTCCGCGTCGAAATCGACCACGCTGCCGTTCTCGAATTTCAGCCAGAAACGGTCGATGGTGTTGCCGTGGCGCACGAGGGGCAGCGCGGAGTACACGATGCCGTCCACGCGCTCGCAGTGCGGGGAGGTGAACACCTCCTCGGTGGGGATGTTGGGGAAGAAAGTCTTGCCATCGGGGGTGCACGTCGCTCCGCCCTCCCACACCTGGGCGTCGGTCATGCCAACCCACAGGTCGGTACCATTTGCGGAGGTGTAGTGCAGCCGGTCGAACGTGCGCTCGTTGAGGAACCGCAGGTTCTTCTCGAACGTGGCGTTGTGGAGCTCCCACGCGGCCTCGGGGTCGTCGCCGTCGGCGCGGGCGACCGAGAGAATCGAGCACCACAGGCGATACACGGCGACCTCATCGGCAACGCCCGGGAACACCTGGCGAGCCCATGCGGCCACCGGGGCGCCGGCGATGCACCACGGGTTGATGTTGAAGTCCATCCCATGGCGGTACGCCTTGCACTGCGTGTTGCGGGCCTTGGACGCCGCAGCGGGCTTGGCGGGGTCGATGCCCTTGAGCGCCTCGGGGTCGGCCCCCTCGACGAAGATGAAGCACGCGCCTGCCTCGGCGAGCGAATCGAGCTGCTCGCGCTGCCAGGCGGGAACAGTTTCAAACCATTCGATCTCGACATGCTCGTAAGTGAGACGCGTGATGGCGTCGTCACTCCAGATCACCGTCACGTGCCCGGCACGGGCGCGATACGCGCTCGCCACGAGCATGCGCACGAAGGCCGCCGTCTCGACGGGAGCCTGGATAACAACCTCTTGCCCAGGCTTGACGTTCACGCCCTTGCGGACGACCAGGTCTGCATAGCGCTCGATCTTAGGCTGGAGCTTCTCCAGCCCGGCGCGCGCATCCTCGACGGTCAACTCTGCAGCAAACATAGAATTCCCCTTGCCCTACTTCTTGGACTTTGTGTCCTTCATCGAACGAGCGATGACCTCATCGAGCTTGGCATCGCTCATGCCGGACGCGGTGGCGCGGCAGGTGTTGCGGATGGGGCGGATCTTGATGAAGTCGAAGATGAACGCGACGATGATGGCGGCGTATGCGGCGACGAGCAGCGCGATCTGGGCGGTCTGACCAGCGCCGGAGGCAACGCCGTCCTGGCCGTACACCATCAGGAGCACCCACGTACCCACGAGGGCGATGATGCCGATGGCCAGCAGGATCCACCAAACGCGACGGAAGCGCACGTAGTCGGGGTCCTCCTTGAGCAAGGCGTTGGAGGCAGTGTAGATGCGGTCCTCCTGACGGCGCAGCTCGGCCTTGCGGGCCTTCTTCTCCTCCTTGGAGAGGTTGGAGAGGTCCTCACCGCGCTCGGCGGCGGCGCGCTTGGCCTTGGCGGAGGCGGGGACCACGCGCACCGACCCGGCGGCGGCGCGGGCCGGCTTTGCGGACGATGCGGACTTGCGGGCCATGCCGCGATGGCTCTCGCCCTGCAGCTTCTCTTGGGTACGCTTGTTCTGGGCGCTACGAGTGCTCACTTACTGTTTCTCCTTCTTGGGTGACGTTTGACCGGAATGTGCTCCCGGTAATAATCTCATATGCCATGCGATACCGAGCCGATGTCCTTTCAATCACCTCAGACGGCACATGCGGAGGCTCACCCTTGAAATCCCAATTGGCCGCAAGCCAATTGCGCACATATTGCTTGTCGTAACCGGGCTGCGCCACACCCTCCTCATAGGTGTCCGCCGCCCAGAATCGGCTCGAGTCAGGGGTGAGGCATTCGTCAATAAGCGTGAGTCGTCCGTCGATGATGCCGAACTCGAATTTGGTATCAGCAATGATGATACCGCGTGTGAGGGCATAGCGGGAAGCCTCCGTATACAGGGCAATCGACAAATCGCGAAGCTGATGCGCGAGGTCTGCGCCCACCAGGTCGGCGCACTGCTCAAACGTCACATTCTCGTCGTGCTCTCCCACCTCCGCCTTCGTGGACGGGGTGAACAGCGGCTCGGGCAGGCGCGACGCCTCAACGAGACCCGCAGGCAAAGCGCTGCCGCCCACGATCCCGCATGAGTCGTAGGCCTTTTTGCTCGAGCCGGTGAGGTAGCCGCACACCACGCACTCGATCTTGACGGGCTCCGCCTTGCGCACCAGCATCGAACGGCCGGCGAGATACTCACGATACGCCGAGAATTGCTCGGGGAAATCGGCGGGATCGATCGAGATCACATGGTTGGGAACCACACTCGACAGCTTGTCGAACCAGAATGCCGAGAGCCGGTTGAGCACCTCCCCCTTGCAAGGGACCTCGTCGGGCAGGATGTAGTCGAATGCCGAAATTCGATCGGAGGCCACCATCAGCAGGGCATCGCCCGCATCGTAGATGTCTCGTACTTTCCCCTGGGAATCAGGTCGCAGGCTCATAGTTGACATAGGCGCCATCTCCTTCGCGTCGTCATGATGGACGTCGAGGAGTCACTCGACGCCGGCCGCTCATACCCCAGCCGGCGCCCTGGAAGCGCCGCCCGCGCGGCTAGTGCCTCATTGTAGTCGCGCCATTTTCTTCTTCCTGCTCGCGCGGAAGATGTAACGTAAACGACGTCCCTTTTTCAAGTTCGCTCTCAACCGCGATGAAGCCGTGGTGGCGCTCGACGATCTGTTTGGTCACGGCCAAACCGACGCCCAGGCCACCGGCCTCGCGCGCGCGGCTCGCGTCGGCGCGCCAGAAGCGGCCGAAGATGCGGGCGAGGTCGTCCTTGGCGATGCCGATGCCCGTATCAGACACCGTCACCATCACGTACTTGCGGTCGCCGTGAACGGACACGACGACCCACCCGTCCTCGGGGGTGTAGCGCATCGCGTTGCTCATGAGGTTGATCACGCATTGGGTGATCATGTCGGCGTCGCAGGTGATCACCGACGTCCGTCCCTGCATCTCATCGACAAAGCGCAGGTGCAGGCCCTTGTTGTGGAACAGCTGGTGCTGGTTGTTCACGACGGTCTGCGTGAGCTGGACGATATCCACCTGATCCAGGTTCAGCGGCGCCGTGTGGTTTTCCAGACGAGAGAGGTCGAGCGTCTGCTGGACGAGGCGCGCCAGGCGACGCGTCTCGGATGCAACCGTCTCGAGATGCTCGGCGTCGGTGGGATAGACGCCGTCCTGCATCGCCTCGACGGTCGCCTGCATCGCCATGAGCGGCGTGCGCAGCTCGTGCGCCACATCGGACGTCAGGCGGCGTTCGCGCTTGAGGTCGCGTTCGAGACTCGCCGCCATCTCGTCAAACGTTTCGCCCAGCTGGTCAATCTCATCCTCGCCCCGCATGTTGGTTCGAGCGGAGAGGTCGCCCTCGCGGATGCGGCGGGCGGTGTTGGTAATGGTCCGCACGGGGATGGTGAACATCCTCGACATGATGAGGCCCATGCCGACGGCCATGAGCACCGCGATGAACGCGGCGAGGCCCATCGCGTTGAAGGTGCGCTCCCTAAATGCGGTGTCCGCCTTTGTGAGCAGGGCGTCGCTGCCCAGCACCCAGAGGCGAACGTGGCCGATTTCGTTGCCCGCGGTATCCCGCACGGGCGACACGACGGCTGACTCGGGGCCGGTGGGCGCCTTTGAGACCGGGCTGCGGCTGCCCTCCGGCGCCGTGGCGTCTTCAGTCGCGCTGGTTCGCGCCGCCGCGGGCCAGGTATCGTCGTACAAGATCACCCCGTTGGCATCGGTGACCTGCATGCCGATGTCATCGGACAGCGTGCTGGACTCGGCGATGCTCCGTATGGCCGTGGCGGTCCACCCGCCCTCCTGCTCGTATTCCCTCGCGAGCTTTATGGCAGCAACCTGTGCGATCTCCTCGACGTTGGAACGGGTGTAATCCGAAAACGCGCCGCCCCACACCACAGTGACCACGCTCGCCAAGATGATGACGGTGACGAGCGACGTGAGAGCGAACGAGAGTGCCATGCGGCCGCCGTAGCTCATGCCCGTGCGCGGCACCGGATGCGGCGTGTTCCAGCTCGCGCGCGACGAGGGCTGCTCGGGCTCCCCATGCTTTTGACCAATGATCAGGCGCTCCATAGCGCACCCCTATCCATCCCCCGGAGCAGAAAGGCGCACATTGCGCAGGCTCGACACGTGCACCTGCATTGGGGCCATGCCATCTGCTCCAACTCAAAAAAGGGCGCCACGTTGCGCGGCGCCCTTGCATGTATCTTACTTGTCGCCCTTATCGGGTTGCGCGGGCGCCTCGAAGCGATAGCCGACGCCGTGGACCGTGTAGAGCCACTTGGGCTTCTTCGGGTCGTCGCCCAGCTTGGCGCGGAGGTTCTTGACGTGACTGTCGATGGTGCGCTCGTAGCCCTCGAAATCGTAGCCGAGTACCTTCTCCACGAGCTCCATGCGGTTGTACACGCGGCCCGGATGGCGGGCGAGCGTCGTGAGCAGCTTGAACTCGGAGGCGGTGAGGTCGACCTCGCTGCCGTCCACCAGGATCTTGTGACCCGAAATGTCGATGACGAGGTCACCGAAGTCGAGCACCTCGACCTGGGGTTCCTCAGCCAAGTGGGTGCGGCGGAACAGCGCGCGCACGCGAGCGACGAGCTCACGCGGGGAGAACGGCTTGATGAGATAGTCGTCCGCGCCGAGCTCGAGACCGATGATGCGGTCCTCGACCTCACCCTTGGCGGTGAGCATGATGATCGGCACGTCGGAGGTGTCGCGGATGGCGCGGCACACGCGCTCGCCCGAAAGCTTGGGGAGCATGAGGTCGAGCACGATCAGGTCGAACTGATGCTTCTCGAATTCCTCGACTGCAGACTGACCGTCGCCCACGCCAACGACCCAATAGCCCTCGCGCTCCAGATACGCAGCTACCGCGTCGCGAATGGCCTTCTCATCTTCTACCAGCAAAATCTTACGTGCATCTGAAGCCATGGGCGGCCTCCTCATCTCGCAAACAATCGTCGTTTCATTCTAACGCACAGAAACAGCGCATATTTCAAGAGAAGTATGCCCAATCTCTCAAGTGCTCAATCACTTAGGCGAGCGCAAAGACGCGCATGCGCACCATAGACGGCAAGCCGTCGTCGCCGCGCACGGTCGCATACGACACGAATTGGTCAGTCGTGCCCTCACTTGCCGGATAGTCGCCAAAGTCGAGAGTCTTGTCGGGGGCGGAGAGGATCGCGTACGTCTTGGCGTCGGTGTCCACCAGGAAATGCGAGGACTGCGCCTTGATAAGATAGCGACTCCCCTTGCCCGCGACGCACGCCAGCGGCTCGCGGCTCAAGTAGACGAACGGACCGTCGGGCAGGCCGATGAATGTGCCCATGTTTCCCAAACTACCGCCGTAGCCGTAGTTCGCCTCAACCGAGAAGGCGAACTGCCCTCCCATGTAGACGGCCTCGAAGGGGCTGATCGTCTCGGGCATCACCAACTGGGCTACGACCTGATGGTTTCCCTCGAGGTCAAGCGCCGTGATGCCGTAATAGGTTCCGCCCTCCTCCTGCTCGACACGGGGGACTATGGTGAGATACCCATCGCTCACGCGCGGCCACGTCGCAAAACGACCCGGGCTCTCATAGAGGTCCTTGCCCTTTGCATCGCCGACACTCCACAGGTAACAATGGGAGAATTCGGTTCGCTTCGCACCGGTTGCCAGGGGCATCTTTTGCCAGATGACCGACGACCCGGTCGCCGTGAAACGTGCGGGCTCCCAGTCCACGTCGCCTCGATCGAGCTCCAGGGCGTCCCCGACTATCGAGCCGTTTTCCAACTGTGACGCCAGAAGCACCCACTCGCCCGTCGCGTAATCCATCTCGACCCATGCGAACACACCCTCCGCGCATCGCACATCGTGGAAGCCAAACGCCCGACCCTGTGTGGGCTGCTCGAACAATGTTGTGCGCTGACCGGAAACGAGCGAGATGATACCGAGCGTGTTTACCGCGCGGGCGCTTGCGGGCGCCTCCAACAGGGCTGCCCACGAGCCCTCGCAGTGAACGGGCACCGTTCCGAGCGGCAGGTCCCACGCAAACTGCGGCTGCAAACCGCAGTCGACGTTCTCGTACTCCTCGGTAACGTTGACGATTTTGGAGTCATCGGTAATGACCTGCGGTTTTGACGTCACCGACGAGGACGAGTCCGACCCGCAGCCCGCAAGCGACACGGCGCCCAGCACGGCGCTCGCCGCAGCGATGCCCTTGGCGACGCCGCGGCGCGACACGCTCCATCTGTCGCGCGACATGCCTTCATCCTTTTTGCGTTCTGCCTGGTCCATGCCATCACCCATCGATCTCACCTCATCGCAGCCCTCAACACCACACGCGTTGAACCCACGTCAGCCATGCGGCTCGTGCCCGCATCCGCCTTAACGCATCCGCCTCTACGCTTGCGCCTGAGCTTCGCGGAGGGCCCTGGTCATCTGGTCTGCACACGACGTTTTGCGCGGGCCACAGGTATTGCCCTCGAGCATCTCAACGATTCTCTCGACCGGCTGGCCAGCCACGAGCTTGCCAATCGCTTTGAGGTTGCCGTTGCAGCCTCCCTCAAACGAGACATGCTCGATGGTTTGGCCATCGTCGCTGAGTTCCACGTGAATCATTCGAGCGCACACGCCGCGCGGCTTGAAATCGAGATCGATCATGATAGCAGCCTTTCCCTTCAATCGTTATCGCAGAAAGTATGCCACAGGCTTATGTGTAGTTTAGGGAAAGGCACACGAAAAAAGGGCGAGCCTGAAGGCCCGCCCTCTTGCATATTGCATCTTTCGAACGAACCACGGTTCGCCCTCATCGCGGTGCGCCATTGCAATCGTTTCGAAAACCACGGCGCGCTTCGTCACGTTCGACGTTACTCGGCAACCTCGAACAGGAACGGGGTAGTCCAGCCATCCGGCACGGCGCCCTGCTGGCCGTCGCCCAGATCGACCTTGCTCCAGCCCTCGGGGATACCGCCCTCGCCCTCCCAGGCGCCAACCTGGTGGCAGCCGGCGCAGGTGAAGACGCTCTGGTCGTGCATGCGGTGGCAGGAGTTGCACTGCTGCACGCCGTGGAAGTCGCTGTGCGGGTCAAACGAGAGGTCCGCGGTGGAAGACTCGCTCGCGCCGGGCATGATGCCGGCGCCGGCGTGGCAACCGCTCTGCAGGCAGAACTCGTTGGTGTAGGTCACCTTGGCCAGCGGGGTCTCGTGAGAGCCCGTGAGCTGGGACTGAGCCATGCGAGCGGAGGTGCCCAGCGTGTTCTCGTGGCAGTCGAGGCACTTGCCATTGACGACGGCCTTGTGGGCGTACGCAAGGGAATCGGTCTGATTCTCAAACGTGTCGTAGTACTTGCCCATGGTGCTGTGGCACAGGGCGTCGCAATACCCGGGGGTGGCACGCCAGGCCCAGCCGGCAACGCCGAGCACGGTGACGGCCACGACCGCGGCGATCACGATGGGAAGGCGCTTGCCCTTCCAGTCGCGCTTCTTCTTGGGAGTCTCGGGCGTGGCCTCAGCCGCGCTCGCCTCCTTGATCTCATCAGCCATTGTTGCTCCTCTACTTCCTACGACACTACGCGGACAGAGCCGGGTTGTCGCCGCAGTACTTCTCCAGAATGTGGTCGTAGGCGCGGGTGCGCTCGTCGTAAGACGCGCCGCCCTCGGTCAGCAGGCCGCGGGACTCGAGATCCTCGGCGATGTCGTCCATGCCAAGGTCCTTCAGGCACTCCTTGGTGGGGCAGCCGAGCTTCTCGTCCCAACCAAAGCGCTTGTAGAGCATGCCCAGGGCCTTCTGCCAGTCCTTGCGCTCCATCTTGTCGGTGCCGGGGGTGAAGGGCTCGATCTCGGGATCCTTCTCGAAGACCCACTCGGTGATGACGTCGTGGACGTTGCGCATGTCGTTGCAGCCCACGTTGCCGTCCTTGTCCTTCATGCCGCGAACGGTGTTGGCGCGCTGGAGGGTCATGATGCGCTCGCCGGCCTTATACAGGTCGTCGATGGTGACCTCCTGGCCGGTGACGGCGGTGTAGAACTGGGCCTCGAGGTCCAGGTCGCCGCGGTAGTTGCGCTCCTTGGCGGGGGCCATGGCCATGGGCCACACCCAGTTGCACAGAACGAGGGAGTCGTGCAGGACGTCGGTGACGATACTCCACCAGGCGAACTCGGCCTTGGCCTCGTTCATCTTGGTGTAGTCCTTCACCGGGTCGATCGCGCCCTTGCCCCACATCTCGGTCGCCATCTCTTCCTTGAGCTCATACGGAAGGCCGCAGCCCTGGAAGTTGACGGCGGAGTGGATCATGTCGTCGCGGTTGAACATCATGTTGTACAGGCCGCCCACCTGACCGAAGGTCTCGATGGAGTGGTGCACCGGCCAGCCGCGGTAGTTGATGAGCGCGGACTTGGCGTTGTCGAACCAATCCTCGCAGCCCCACTCCTTGGTCCAGATGACCGGGCCGTGACCGAGCAAGGAGATCGGCTTGTTCTCGGTGTCGTTGGAGGCGATGTCGAGCAGGATCTTGATGAAGCTCGAGGGGTCCTGACCGTGGATGATGGCGTCAAAGTTGTACTCGGCCATCTGCTCGGCCGGGACGTGCTTATCGAGAATGCCCGCGGAGTAGGTCCAGGCGAGGTCGCGATAGAGCTGGGCGTAGTTGCACCACAGACCGAGGTCGTCGACCGTGGCGGAGATGAGCATGTTGTAGCTCACGGAGAGGTCGGACAGGGTCTTGCCGTCCTCCTCGTAGATGCCCTCGGCCTTGAGGAAAGACTGCATGTAGGCAGAGAATGGGAAGCCCGGGACGCAGGTGTTGCCCTGGGACTCGTAGCCCGTCTTCTCCTGGACGTACGGCACGTGAACCTGAGCGTAGCAGCGCACGGGGCAGCCGTGGCAGCCGGCCATCTTCACGGTGTACTTCTCGGCGGCGGGGCCCATGTCCTTGGTGGACTTCATGCAGCGATAGCCCATGGTGTTGGGCTCGAACGGCTTGGGCTCACCGGTCTCGATGGGGCCACCCTCGGCGGCAGCCCAGTACAGGCCCTTGCGAGCGGTCCAACGGGAACCGGCGTCGTAGTACTCTGCCCAAGACTGCTGGGTGCTCGGCACGACGTGGTTGTTGTTGGAGCCGATGACCTGGGCGATCATGTAGTCGGACAGGTCGGCAACCATCTGAGGGTCGGCCACGTGGCAGGCCTTGGTGCCGCGGATGACGACGGCCTTGAGGTTCTTGGAGCCAAGAACGGCGCCCAAGCCAGCGCCAGCGGAGTGAGAACGGGTGTTCATCACGCAGGCGTAGGGCAGCAGGTTCTCACCGGCAGGACCGATGGCGGCGACGCAGCACTCAGCGCCGTGCTTCTTGCACAGGGCCTCGGTGGTCTCGCGGGTGCCCTTACCCCAAAGGGCGGAGGCGTCCTCGATCGAGATCTTGTCATCGTCGATGAAGATGTAGGAGGGCTTGTCGGCCTTGCCCTCGATGATCAGGCCGTCGTGACCCGAGTACTTGAGCATGGCGCCGAGCTGACCGCCGCAGTGCATGTCAACGACCAGGTGGTCGGTGGTGAAGGTCGACAGGGACGCCCAGGTGGAGCGACCGGCCAGCGGCACGCCGGAGCCGGTCAGGGGACCGACGGCGAGAACGGCCTTGTTCTCCTCGTCCATCCAATCGACCTCGGGGCCGACCTCGTCGTACATAATCTTGTTCGCGAAGCCCATGCCACCGATGTAGTCCTTCTGTATCTCGACATCGGACTCTTCGGTGATATCTCCGCTCGTGAGGTTGACGCGGGCGATCCAGCCAGCCCAACCGTAAGAGGTTTCAGCCATTGCGCTTCTCCTTTACTGGGCGATCTTGCCGCCGGCAACAAAGTCCTGGACTTCGCTGACGTAGGGCCACTTGATCTCGGAACGGGTGGGGCCGGAAGAGTGGTTCACGTTCTCCCACTTGATGAGCTCGAGCGCACCGTTGGGGCACTGGTCGGCGCAACGGCCGCAGGCGACGCACTTGGTGGACTTGTGAGTCTCGGTGTTGACCACGGGCATGTGCCACGGGCATGCAGCGACACAGGTGCCGCAACCGACGCACTTCTCGGGATCGACGGTGCGGGTGCCGTTCTCCATCGTGATGATGGCGCCGTGCGGGCACGACGTCTGGCACAGGGCGGTAGTGCACATGTGGCACGCGCGGATCTGCCACTCGCAGGAGTAGAACAAGCCGTCACAGGACTCCCAGTCGGAGCCGAACTGGAGACCGTCATGCACGTGGATGCGCGCAGCGGCGGGCTGAGAAGCGCCGTCGTTCTGCAGCGTGCACATCATCTCGCAGCGCTGGCAACCCGTGCAGCGGGCACGGTTGACCTTGAGCACGTGGGCCGGGGTCGCATAGTAATCGACCTCGCCCTTGGAGCTCGTAGGGGCAGCAGCGGCAGAATCCGGGAGCAGCCCCAGCGCCACCATGCCCGCCACGAACGCACCCGACACCTTCACAAACCCACGACGGGTAAAGAAGGAGTCGAGACAATCCGCACCGGAGCCGACCTGCTCCATGGCGGTGTTCTCTTTCATAGTTCCCTCCCCTATTTGCTTCACGAACACGGATGTGTCCGCGGAACTCTGAAACGCTGTGCACAGCAATAGTGCGCACATGCAGACACGTTCAATTATGCCTGAATAAAGCGTTTAATCCGCAGTATCAGATTATTCTATTTGGAGAATAATTCGCCTGGGCAAAGTCGCCTCGAGCGCACTGCCGCCGACTTTTTCGCGTTGAGGGTAGAAATGTCGAAAACAACGCGTTTGAAGCGGCTCATTTTCGACATTCTTACCCTCGGCGCGGGTATGCCAGGCACGGACTGCTTTCCGGGCGCGCGGGCACGCGCACGGGCCCGTCCTACTCGATTTCGCCCGTTTCGCGCAGCTCCTGGTCCACGCGCTCATCGCGCAGGGAGCAATTCTCGGTGAGCAGGCAGTTGGGGCACATGTTCTCGCACCGAATAACCTCGTTGAGCTCGGCGATCGAATATCCCTTGATGCGCAGCAGGTAGTCGCCGATCAAAGCGCGCACGGCCTCGACCGCATAGGTCAGCGTATATTTGCGTCCGTTTGGCAAACCGCCCACAGCGTCCAAAATGTCTTCCTTCGAGATGGCGAGCGCCTCGTCGAACGTCTTGTTGCGCAGTATGGTTGCCAGCGCCGTAGCGCACGCGATTGCCGCCAGGCAGCCATGACTGCGGAATCCCACCTCGACAAACGTCTCTGTCGCGGGGTCAATCTCGGCGAACAGCTGCATCTGAACTGTTCCGCGCTTCTCCTTGCCCACGCTGCAAAACGCGTTCGCCCCATCCGGAATGCCACCGTTTTTGGCGTCGGCGATGAGGTCGAGCGCTTTGTCGGAATACTCCGTGATCGGGGCGTCGTTCTCAATCTGATACATGTCGGGTGTGCGCAAAAATGGCGTGTCCTCGGTCAGGCGGCGCTTGGCCATGGGTCTTCCTTTCTTTTGAGACCACGAAGCGTGGTTCGATCATGTCGTCGGCACAGTAGACGCGAAGGGTGGTCTACGGGTTGCGGAACTTCTCCACGCCATACCACTCTGCCAGTGCCTTCGCCTGAGCGGGCGAAAGGTGGCGCCTCGAATAGAAATACGTCTCGCCAAGACTCGTATTCGTGGTCTCGATGTCTGCGTACGCCTCTTCGGACAGGCAGCGCTCATAGAGACCCGCCACCTTGGAAGCAGGCCACAGGTACGGCTGGTTGAGAAAATCCGCGGCGGCGACGGGGCGCGGATACACGCGCGACTCGGTGCGCACCACGTCGACAAAGGTCGCAAGGTCGTCGCCCTCCGCGGTGTTGAACAGCGCATGCGCGTAGCTATGCGACATTACCGGCTTGGAATACAGGTAGGTTCCCGACTTTCCGTACAGGACGACGACGTCGGTCACCTCGGGCTCTGGCAGAGGCTCATCCAAGCCAAGTTCATCGAGCTCGGGGCGGTCGTCATAGCCACGAGGCATCTCCTGCTTACCCATGGCGGGGGCATCCTCGGCATGAGGGCGCCGTTCGATATATGACAGGAGATCTCGGGCAAAGGCCTTCGCTTCCAAGCCCTCGGGCGCAAACGCTCGCTTGACCCAACGATCGGGTGTCGTCAATTTGCCCTCCGCGGACCTGCGGCGCATATCGGCAAGGGCCATGTCGGCGGCAATGAGCCAATCATTGCGGGCATGAATAGCAGCCAGTTCTTCCGCATTGGGGCAAGGCGCCGACGAGGCGGCCGTCTCATCCTCGACAGCCTGCTCGTCCAGGCCGCCCAACAGCTCATCCACTTCACGCGAATCGGTCAAAATCTCCCCTTCTGTCACGTTGTTCCACGCATGACATTGTACGAGAAAGAAAGCTCCGCACAAAAAAGAGGGCACCCGAAGATGCCCTCAGAATCTATCGCGAATCCCTTACTTCGCTGCGCGGTTCGCCGCCTTCTTGCGGTCGGTGGCGTTGAGCAGGCGCTTGCGCATGCGAATGTTCTTGGGCGTGACCTCAACGAGCTCATCGTCGATGATGTACTCGAGGGCCTCCTCCAGGGAGAACGTGCGCGGCGGAACGAGCTGCACGGAGATGTCGGCAGTGGAAGAGCGCTGGTTGCCTAGATTCTTGGTGCGCGCGATATTCACGACCATGTCGCCGGGCTGATTGCGCTCGCCCACGAGCATGCCCTCATAGCACTCGGTGCCGGGCTCGACAAAGAGAGCGCCGCGCTCCTGGAGCGTACCGAGGGCATAGGCCACGGCCTTCTCGGTCGTCATGGCAATCATGGCACCGTTCTTGCGGCCGCCAATCTCGCCGGCATACGGGCCGTACTCGAGGAACGTGTGGTAGAACACACCCTCACCATGCGTGACGTTGAGGATGCGGTTCTTCAAGCCCATGATGCCGCGCGTCGGGATGCGGAACTCGACGTGCGTGACGGACTTGCCCGTCTCCATGCTGGTCATGGTGCCACCCGAGTTTCCGAAAATCTCGATGACCTTGCCGGCGTACTCGTCGGGGCACTCGACCACAGCCTGCTCGACAGGCTCGATGAGATTGCCGTTGTCGTCCTTCTTGAACAGAACGCGGGGGCGACCGACCTGGAACTCATAGCCCTCGCGGCGCATGGTCTCCATCAGAACGGAGAGGTGCAGGATGCCGCGGCCGCTCACCTCGACGCCCGTCTTGTCGTCGAGCTCCTCGATGCGCATGGTCACGTTGTTCTCGCGCTCGTTGAACAGGCGCTCCTTGAGCTGACGTGCGCCGACAATGTCGCCGTCGCGGCCAACCAGCGGAGAGGTGGACGCCTCGAACACGATGGACAGAGTCGGGGGATCGATCTCAATGGGATTGAGCTCGACGGGGTTCTCGGGATCGGTGTAGACGTCGCCGATATCGGTGTTGTCAACGCCGACAACAGCTGCGAGGTCGCCGGCGCTCACTTCGGAGCACTCGGTACGGCCGAGGTAGTCGAAGGTGAAGAGCTGCTTGACCGTAGCGGTCTTGCGCTCGCCGTCGTTCTTGACGACGAGAATCTGGTCGCCGGTGTGGATGGTGCCGGAGTACACGCGGCCGATGCCAATGCGGCCGACGAAGTTGGAGTGGTCGATGGTGACGCACTGCATGGCGAGCGGGCCGTCGACGTCCACCTCGGGCGCGGGCAGGTCGTTGACGATCATGTCGAGGAGCGGGTACATGTCCATGTTGCCGTCCTCGGGGTCGAGGCGGGCGTAGCCGTTCACGCCGGAGCAATACACGACGTGCTCCATGGCAAACTCAAGCTGTTCATCGGTAGCGCCCAGGTCAGCCATAAGATCCAGGCAGTCGTTGTACGCCTTCTCCGGATCGGCGCCGGGACGGTCGATCTTGTTGATGACGATCATGATGGACAGACCAGTGTCGATGGCGTGACGCAGCACGAAGCGCGTCTGAGGCATCGGGCCCTCAAAAGCGTCAACCAAGAGCAGTGCGCCGTCGGCCATGCGCAGCACGCGTTCGACCTCGCCACCGAAATCGGCGTGGCCGGGGGTGTCGATGACGTTGATCTTCACGCCGTTGTAATCGATGGAGATGTTCTTGGCCAGAATGGTGATGCCGCGCTCGCGTTCCTGATCGTTCGAGTCGAGCACGCGGTCCTGAACCTCCTGGTTGGAACGGAAAGCACCCGCCGCACGAAGCAGCTTGTCACACAGCGTTGTCTTACCGTGGTCAACGTGGGCAATAATGGCGATGTCTCGCAGGTTCTCTACGCGCATGGGCGACCCCTAACTATAGTCGTGCGTAATGGACAAGTGGCAATTCGACGGGCGTCGAATATCTTCGGTAATCGGTATTGATACGAGCGTATTGTAGCTGTTGCAGTGTCGCACAAGGCGTGTATGCAGCGGTTTTGCGAGCCCTACACATAATCTGAAGGCAGGTTGTCCTACATGAGCTCGGCATGCGCAGGCAAATGCTTGTCATGTAAAGATATGGAGACTGAAACACCCCACGACGGAGGGCAAACTAGAGCAGCGGAGGCTCCTCGCCGGCGGGCTCAGGGTCACACCACATGAAGTTCTCCCCACTACCGACACCCGAATACAACACGTATGCCGAATAGCCAAGCGACATGCCACGCTGGTAAAAACTAACGATAATGGCGTCCTGGAATTCGCAGTCGAGTTCGACCCCGCCTGCATAAGCGATGGCATAGCGATCAAGAGGACCCACATGGTCGGACTGGATACCGCCAGCGTTGGACTCGATGAAATGCTGAGCACCCTCAAGGCACGCCTCGGGACCATCCTCAGTGAAGCAAGCCTGGTATCTATTGCCATGCTCGTCTTCAACGGCCAAAACAACACCAAGGTCCTCGCCATCGGCAAGAGCGTTGAGCACGCCATCGAGGACGTCGCACACCATAGAATCGAGCTCGGGCGAGACCTCATCCTGAGAATCGGCGTTGTTTGTCATTTCCTCAGACATGAAGGCTCCTTACAAGCTCAAACCGTACTATGCATGCTGATGCACTGCTCAATAATAGCCGAACTGCAAATCTGAAAGTATCTATATATAAAAAGAGGGCGGTCCGAAGACCACCCTCTCGCGCGATCGCGCCCGATATGCGCGAAAGCCGTCCACCGGTCAGCGGCG
>UQHS01000015.1 GCA_900540845.1 uncultured Collinsella sp. | reverse complement strand
ATCGCGGGGCGGCAGCGCACAGCGCCCGGCCAACGCCGCAGCTCGGCCCCGCACGGCAATCGAGGCCGAGCTGGCGCGCATCCCCTCGCTCGACGAATGGCCCGACCTGGGCGCTCGCGAACTCGAGCGGCGCGCACGCGTGCTCGCAGACATCCGCCAGCGCGTGGTGGAACACGGCCCCCACCGCGCCGTCGCGGCTCCTGAGCGCGGAAGGCTTTTCATGCCGTTCGCAGCCCTCAAGGGCTACGACGACCTTGTCAAGTGCGTTGAAGACGAGTAACGGGCACCGGCGAGCCCCCGCATCGAGGGCTCAATACAAAACAGCAAAGGGCAACCGCGCCTCGGCCAAGAAGCCACCCGGAAACCACGTGCCGCAGCCCGGGAGCCCCGCGCTGGGAGCTCGATTGCCAAATATGTCCGCACGACATGATATTTCTTAGGAGCAGGATATACACACCAACGGACTCGAAATATATCTCATACTGCAGCCTCCCTCCGCAGTCCGCGCACTCGTTGCGTAAGTCATGGTTCGGCATGGCGGGGCCTCCGAAAACGAGCGGCTCTCCATCGTGCTTCGCCCTCCTTTGGCAATCGTCACCCCTCTTTCTTCCGGATCTAGCACAGGAGGTCCTCTTTTCCCGTCCTTCATACGAAATGCGCGGCCACCCCATCACGAACGCGAACAAATAGACCCCCCAACACTGAGTCAAGGCGATATTTGGGTATCAGTCTCATACGCAAATCGGCAAACTTCGAGAGGTTGAGCATGATCTACGCGATGTCCGACATACATGGGTGTTTGAAGGAGTTCGATGAGGCGCTCGGCACCGTAGACCTAACCGACCGAGAATCGAAGCTAATCCTGCTGGGCGACTACTGCGACCGAGGACCCGAGAGCCTGAAGGTCTACCGGAAAATCATGGAGCTGCAGGGCCTATACCCCGGGCAGGTGATCGCCCTGCGCGGAAACCACGAGGAGATGCTGATCGAATACGTGGACAACGTTCACGACGAGGATTTCACCCGGGGATGGATGCTTGCCGACAGCAACCTGGCAACCGCAAAGAGCTTCCTTGGAGCAGAGGGCTTCCGCGAGGTGAAGCACATGCTCGCCCTGAGGCGATTCGAGGATGCCTACAGGTTCACGGTCGATCGCATGAAGAAAGGGCATGGGGAGGTCCTGTCATGGATCCGGCGCCTGCCCTACACCTACGAATCCCCTTTCGGGCAGGTTTTCGTCCATGCGGGCATAGACGAGGAGGCGGGTGAGTGGTGGAAGGTCGGCACCCCCGAAGAGTTCTTCACGGAGATGCGACCGGAACATATCGGAGAAAGCTTCTACCTCGACGTCATCGCCGGGCACGTGAGCGCCGAGACGGTATCTGGAATACCCGGACACAGGGGCGTATGGCATGACGGGACCAGTCACTATTACGTGGACGGCAACGTCCTGAAGAACGGTCACGTCGCGGTGTTGCGCTACGACGAGATAACAGGGAGGTACAGCGGCGAGGGGCTGACCGGAGAAGCGATTTAACCGCTCGCCCTACAAAACATCCTCCCTGCCAGACGCCACGAGCCCCTAATTCCCGCAGCGTTCGGAACTTCGTCGAACTGCACATAGTAGAGTTGAGCCCGACTGGCTCATTGCGCTCTGGATTTACTGCCGGCCTCCGGATTTCACCAACCAGTCAAAACCATCTTCATTTTGAAACACGCAAGCACTCGAGAGCCGCTCGAGTATCGACAAGAGCCGTCCCGTCAAACCCGGGCGATGGGGCGCCAGACTCTCTAGCAGCCCCTTTCCTCGATCGCTTTCTTCCCTTCGATATATGAAGAAACAGCCGCTATAACCTCTCGGCCCGCTTCGTTCGCGAGTCTCTGCACGCATGGATCGATGTTCGTCTCGAAGAGTATCTCGACCGCCGCCTTCATAATTTCGGACGGTGTGTGGGCCCCGTCCCCCGAACGCTCAACCGAGACGACTTCGCTATCGAACACGCGTCCGCGAACAGCGATATCGCCCAACGTCTCGTCTGCAACGAGCTCCCTCGAAACCGCACTCAAGCTCCTCGTCGGGGATTTTACCTCGGACGGAGCTGTTAATGATACAACAAGGGTCCCATCAGCTGCGGCCTCATCCGAGACCGACCATATACGCCCCATCCTCGAAGCTGAATATGATGTATTTGCGCGATCGGCGGCGGCCTTGATGGCGTCCCTCAACTCGGAGTCGATAGCGACTCCTGAAGACAAAGCGACACGGATCTTATATACGAACACTGCCCCTCCCTGAAAAAGAACCTATAAGGTTTATAGCACACATGACTCGGGTCTTGTCGTGACTTGTGCTATAGTCCGTTTATCTCGCAGAAATAGACTTCTATGGTTGGTTATTTTTTTGATTGGAGAACGATGAACAGAACTAGACGGCACCCCGACGATATGCCTTGTGATGCGTTTGCCGAGCTCATCCAGGCGGGAAGCGACTTTTACCCCATAAGCAAGCGGTATATGGAAGAGGTTCACGACAGCCCCGTCAAATCGGGCTCATGCGAGCGCGAGCACCTGTACATCTGGTATTCCTCGCAGGGAACCCTCGGGGTGCCGGGCGGGTTTAGCCGCTCGAAGCCCAACCACTCCGCGCGCACGGCATACAACCGGCTGTCCAACGCAGCCTCCGTGCTGCACCTTGCAGAGCTTGCCGGCCTGGAAGAGCAGGCGCATCGCGCGTTCGCAGCTGCGGCGGAAGCGCAAAGGGCAACGGGGAGCACCCGAAGTGCCGCAGCGGCCGCACGCAAGGAGATCGACTTCGGCGACATTCTCTCAGGGCTGCGGGAGAAGCTTCGCTGAGCTCGGGAGCAGGTACCGCGTTCGTAAGGCGGTGTCGGAGGGGGCGCTCCACCCCGTCGGCCGGGGGATGTACTCGACCAGCAGGGACGAGGACGCCCTCGCCGTGATCGCGAAGCGGTATCCCGGCGGCATCCTAACCGGCCAGACCGCCCTCTACGCCCACGGCCTCGTTCCGCAGGCGATCAGAGCGGCTGGACATATACAGGCTGCAGGACTACGCGGAGGCGATCCCGCGCGGCGACACGCACCTCGAGCGCGCCATGGAAGAGGTATTCTGATGGACCTGAACGAGATGAGGGCGCGCTACGAGCGCGAGGAGGGCTACTCCCACCTCAACGCGACCGCGCGCGTCTGCCAGGACGTGATCCTCTCGAAACTGGCGGCATCGAGCATCATCACGTTCCACGCATACGACGACGCGTCGAGCACGTTTCCGACGTCGGACTGCCGCGAGCCCCTCATCGTGATGAACGGCAGGGAGACGGGGGTTCGAGGAGATATTCGAAAAGCTCGACGCCGGGGCGGAGCCGGACGCCCAAGACAGGTCGCTCATACACCGCATCGTTGCCGAGGAGTCCGACTGCATGATGTACGAGTCCCACGTCAGGAAGGGGAGGTGCAACTTCCCTTTCTTCGAAAAGGGCTTAGAGAAACTCTCCCTCCGGGAGGTGAGGCTCCGCCTCGAGCACCGGGACGAGGAGGCCGGCAAACGCAAGGTCAACAGGAACGTAATCGAATGCACATGGGGATGCGACTACTCGCCCATCCAGGAATCGTATGGCAGATGCCCCCATTGCCAGGACCGCTAAGGTCGACGAGTGCCCTGAGACCGACGAGTACGCGCGGAGGAGCGTGCGCCGCTGGCACCATTCCCACGAAATCTAAATAGGCCGCAGTGGCGCAGGGCCTCAATGCCCCCTAAAGCTATGCAGCAAGCCGCTCAGCCTTTCGTTCTTCTCTATGAACTTGCGAAGATAGTCCTCCGTGATACGGAATTGCTCATGCGTACGCCGAACTTTGGTGGCAAGCATTTGGTCCCCGTTCTCCACCGTTATTTGGAAGCTGTGGACGATGCGGTTCCTCATATCCACGACCTCTTCGAACAAGTCGGCTATGTCGGTGCTTCCCGCCGTTTTCGATTATGAAGGCGTTGTTCGAATTAAATACGCACATCGAAGCGCCCAGAATAACAAGGCGATAGCCAAAAGGCAACTAAAACCGTTTGCTGCGTGTGGCCTGCCCAAATACACAGGCATGAAAAACCCTCCCGCTTCTGGACCGAATATCTCGTCCGAGAAACGGGAGGGTTTCACACACTCAAGCCCCACTCATCCGCAGATGACGTTGCAGGCTACTCCTCGTAGGGCAAGCCGTTGATGGCGAGCTGCGTCTTTTTGGCGACCCGCGTCACCGCAGCGCGAGCATCCATAAGGACCTTCGCAAGATTCGCCTCGTTGGGGTTGGCATCGTGAGCGTCGGAGACCGCGCGGATGTAGGCCTGACGCAGGTCGCTCGCGATGTTTATCTTTATCATGCCGTACTGCTTCATCGCCGCGATCGTCTCGTACGGAATGCCGGAACCGCCGTGAAGCACCATCGGGCACGGGCAAACAGAAGAGAGCTTGGCCAGGTGCTCAAGGTCAATCTTGGGCGTGTCCTCGAGGCCGTGCACGTTTCCGATGGAAACCGCGAGCAAATCGCAGCCCGTGCGCTCGACGTACTCCGCGACCTCGTCCGGGTTCGTCTTGCAGTCCGCCTCGCTCACATGGTCGTCCTCTTTGCCCGCAATGGCGCCGAGCTCCGCCTCGACCGGCACGCCGGACGCATGACAAAAGTCGACGGCACGACGCGAGAACCGGATGTTCTCCTCGAACGGCAGGGACGCGCCGTCGATCATGACCGAGGTGAATCCGGCGTTCACGGCCTTCCTGACATCGTCGAGCGTCTTGCCGTGATCTAGGTGCAGGGCCATGGGCACCGTGTAATCGCGAATGGCGCGCTGGGCAACCTCGGCGATGAACTCATAGCCCGTGAGCTTCACGTTCGTCGGTGCGATCTGGATGATGCCCGGCATGCCGTTGGCCTCGAAGGCGTCCATGATGGCCAGAGTCATTTCCATATTGGTGGTGTTGAACGCTGGAAGCATCACATCGTTCTTCTTGGCAATCTCGACCAGTGAATTCATATCAACGAGAGGCATTGCGGTTTCCTTTCTTCTGCAGGGCGCCCCAAAGGAGCTCGCCCATATCTCTGCTTATCGTTTGCCGTTGGCGCCCGGTGCGTCGATGGACACAAGCGCATCGTGCATGCGCAGATATCGTTCGTATTGCGCGGAATACGCGTTTTGCCGATCCTCGCGCGGAGCAAACACCTTGTCGACACTCACCGCCTGCTTGCAGGCGTCTTCCAGATCGCGCCCGCACGTGGCGGCAAGCGAGAGAAGTGCCGCTCCATACCCCGCACTTGCCGCCCCGCGCATACGCAGCGTGCGAACACCCAAGACGTCGGCGAGCGCCTGCATCCACACATCGCTCTTCGACCCGCCGCCGATCACCTGGAGGCCCTCCTCCGGATCGATGCTCAAGCCCGTCTCTTCGACCAGCTGGCGCACGCCGAACGCGATGCCCTCCATCAGCGCGAGAACCAACTCTCCGCGCGTGGTTGCGGGCGAAAGGCCCAAAAATGCGCCGCGCAGACTGGGATCCGAGAACAGCGTCTTTTCGCCCGCCAGATGCGGGTAGAACATGACCGGATTGCTGCCCATGAGCTGCTCGGGCGCCTCGGCGTCTGCGGCGACGTGCGAGTCGTACCCCAAGACGTTGAGGTCGAGCCACGTGCGACTGCTCCCGCACGACTGAATCACGCCCTGCACCAACGTCTGCACCTTGTCACCGTCAAAGGAGATGAGGATGTTCTTCCCCCTTGCGCTGAAATCAGGCTCAGGGCGGGAGAACATGAGGACGCAGGAGGTTCCCAAGGACAAGACAGGCTTGCCCTCGGTTAGGCATCCAGTGGGGATCGCCGCCGCCGGATTGTCCCCGGTGCCCGCCACGATCTCGACCGCGGGCGAAAGACCGAGTCTCTTAGCAAGCTCAGGCAGCAACGTGCCGGCAACGCATGCGGACCCTCGAATCTCCGGGCACCACGAGGCGGGAATGCCGAGCTCCGCGCACGCGCGCTCCGACCAGGACCCCTCGTCAAAATCGAACAACGAAGACGTGGATGCCTCGCAGCAATCCGTGCCCAACGCGCCCGTGAGCCTGTAGACAATCCAATCGGGCCCAATGAGAAAACGCCTCACGCGCGCGGCCGATTCGGGCTCATGCTTGACAAGCCAGGCAAGGTTGAGGGCAGGAGATCCCGTTGACACGATCCGCTCGCTGCCCACAAGCCCCAATTCGGCAAACATCTTGCGCGCAGGCTCAACCATGTCCGCCGTGCGCCCGTCGCTCCACATGATCGCGGGGCGCACGCTCTTGCCGTCCTCATCGACAAAAACGGTCGTGTGCATCTGACCGGTGACGCCCATACCGACGATTTCCAGGTCAGAGGCCTGCGAGCAAAGCTCCTCCAGCGCCCCAAGCGTTGAGCACCACCAGATTTCGGGATCGATCTCCTCCCAATCCTTCCGGGGACGCTGCGTCGCATAGGGCCGTTCGGCGGTCTGGATCAGCTGCCCCTCCTCGGAAATCAGCGAGAGCTTGACCGAAGACGATCCGAGGTCGATGCCGACAGTTGCCTTCATGGCTATTCACCAAACTTCAGGATGACCTTGTAGGTATCGGGACGGCAAGCGGTGTCCATCGCCGCGTAGAAATCCGTGTAGTCGAACACGCCCTCCGTCAGGACGGTCGGGTCGATAATCCCCTTATCGATGAGCTGAACGGCCTCGTAATATGCGCGCACCGTGGGGCTCACCGCACCCGTGATGGTCTTTTGGAACGTGTGCAGTGCGCTGGCATCCACCGGAATGTCCTCGCGAGGATGGATGGAGCTAAACATCACGCACGTTCCGCACGCGGCGGTCATGTCGATCGCCTGCGCTGCAATCTTGGGATGCGCGCAGGTATTGAACACAAAGTCGGCGCCGCGGCCGTCGGTGAGCTCTTTGAGCTGCTCAACCGGATCGGATGCCATCGGGTCAATAACAGCTGAGGCCCCCAGGGCGAGTGCGCGCTCACGGCGCTCCGCCAAAGGCTCGCTCACGATGACGCGAACGCCCTTGCGCGTGAGCAGCATCACGTGAAGCAGGCCCATGGTGCCGCCACCCACAACAACCACATCCTGACCAAAGCGCACATCGCAGTGGTTCACGCTGTTAACGCAGCATGCGAGGGGCTCGGTAAAGGCCATCTTCTCGAACGACGTCTCGCACTCATACACCATCACGTCGTCCGCCTTGGCGGTGATGAACTCCGCAAAGCCGCAGTAGCCCGAGATGCCATCGGGGTTGTGAAACACCTTGCTGGTCAGATGATCGAGGCAGATGTTCTCGTTGCCGGTGCGGCACAGATGGCACGTATGGCAATCCTCGATGATGTACGACACGGCGTTCTGCCCCACGTGGAAATGACGCTCGTCCACGCCGCTTCCCAGCTTGACGATGGTGCCGCAGTACTCGTGTCCGCCGATGCGCGGATAGGAGTAGTTGCAATCTCCCTTGAAGTCGCGGATGTCGTTGGTGCAGATGCCGGACGCCTTGATGGCGATGAGCACCTCGTCCGCAGCCGGCTCGGGGGTCGGGAGCTCGGTGACTTTGACGTCGCCCGGTTTAGACATGACCAATGCTTTCATGATTCCTCCGTTACCGTTGGATTCTGGGCGTTTTTTGACAGCACTGCCCAGACCCTGAAGCAGGGTTCGTTTTTTGACTGATTCGTGGATGTGATACGTGTTTTGGGCGACACGCGCCCGTAGGGCTATTCGGGCTCGGCGTTATGCGCCAAAGGCGAGGATGCCCGTCAGGCCGCCGACGATGCCGATGACAATGATGAGGCCGATGATCTTAATCGAGCTCCAGCGGCGCTTGAGCAGCCAGTAAATAAGCATGGTGAAGGCGAGCGGGAGCATCTTTGGCATGACCTTGTCGAGCAGATCCGCCTGGATGTTGAACGTCTGGCCCGCAGAGGAGAACTCGATGCCGCACGTAGCGGTCACGTAGTTGACGATCAGGCCGCCCATTACCATGCAGCCCATGATCGAGGCTCCCTTGAGGATCTTGTTCAAGGTGCCCTTTTCCAGGAAGTCGACGACAGCCTCGGAGCCGGCTTTGTATCCGAACATGAAGTTGACGTAGCTCAGGGCATACGCGGCGGCGAGGATAATGGCGGCGTAAGCCAGCGCTCCCCATACGTTGCCGGTGCCTGCACGTGTTATGTCGATGCAGATGGCGAGCAGGATCGGAATGACTACGCCCTGCCAGATCGTGTCGCCCACACCGGCGAGCGGACCCATGAGGGAGGTCTTGATGTTCGTGATGAAGTCACCGGGGATCTTGTCGTCGATCGACTTCTGCTCTTCCATGGCGATTGCCATGCCGGGAATACATGCACCGAACTCGACGTGGACGTTGAAGAACTCGCTCTCGCGCTTCATCATCTCGCGGCGTTTGTCGGGATCGTTCTTATAGAGGTGCTTGGCGATCGGGGCGAACACATGCGCCATCGCCTGGCCCATCATGCGCTCGTAGTTGTAGCACGTCTGGGGGAAAGACTCCCAAATGAGCCAAGATTTGATCAGGTCCTTCTTGGGAATGAGGCCACCTTCGCGTGCCATCTTCTTGGAATCCGCCATTAGAACTCCTCCTCATCCTCGGCAACGGCAGCGACGGGCTGCTGGTTGGAAGAAAGCTGAACGTACACAACGGCGACGAGCAGGGCGATAACGCCCAGCGGCAGCAGGCCGAGACCCGAGTACACCGCCAAAATGAAGCCGACGAACAAGAAGACGATCGCCTCACCCTTAAAGATGTACTGCAGCGTAATCGCAATACCCAGAGCAGGCATAAGTCCACCGATCACCTGGAAGACCGTCAGCACTGGGCCGGACAGCGCCTCCAGCATGCCGGAGATGTAGGACGCGCCAAAATACGCCGCCAAAGCACAGGGAATCGCGGTGATCGCCAGCGCGAACAGCTGGGGCAGGACAACGTTTGCAATCCAAATCTTGTCGTACTGCTCGTTTTCGATAAAGCGATCGGCGAGATGGACGAAGACCGAGTCGAACGTCATGCGCAGGTACCACACGATGGTGCCGAGAATGCCGATCGGGACTGCCAGGGCAAGTGCGGTCTCGGCGTCGATACCGCCGACGATGGCATAGGCGGTGCCGAGAATGCCCGCGAGCGCCATATCAGCGGGCATGGAGCCGCCGGCGGAAATGAAGCCGAGGTACACGAGGTTAATCGTGCCGCCGGTCACAGCTCCGGCAACAGGGTCACCCAAAATCAGACCCGTAAGCAAACCACACACAAGCGGGCGCTGAATGGACCAAAGACCTGCAAACGGCAGGTTGCCCACCGCGATCCAGTACAGCAAGCCACACAGAACAGCTTGGACGATAGTCATCGTTTATCCCTCCTTCGCCTTGCTCAGCGCCTCATCGACCTCGATAACGGCCTGCTCGGGCACGAGCTGGTAATACACATGCACGCCGGCGGAGCGAAGATACTCGATCGCCTCGATCTCGGCAGGGTCGGCGGCAACGTTCTTGATGAAGGGCTTGCGCTCGCCGCGAATGCCCATACCACCGAGGTTAACCTCCTTGATGGGCACGCCCGCCTCGACCAGCTTGGCATACGTGATCGGAGACTTGGTAAGGACGATGACCTTCTCGCCCGGCACGGGATCCTTCATAAGACCGCCGACCGCCTTCTCGGTCGTGGAGACGAACACCTTCACACCGCTGGGCGCCAGGCTCTTCAACACGCGCACGTTGAACTTGTCCGCCGCCACACCGTCATCCACAACCAGGATGCAATTGGCAGAGAGGCTCGGCGTCCACACCGATACGACCTCGCCGTGAATCAAGCGGTCGTCCACACGCGCCAAAACCACGTTCCTCATTACCACTCCTCCTCTTCCTCGGCGGATTCATCCGCCGCCAACAGGCTTCGTACGTCCTTCACGCTGTCACCGGCAACCGCCATCGCAGCGTTGCGAACCCCCTCGCATGAGGCACCGCCGTTGCGCGCCACAATCGCCTCAATCAAAACCGGAAGGTTCATACCGGTGATGTGATACAGGTCCCGCGTGCGCGCCAGCTCGACCACACGGTTGAACGGGCTGCCAAAGTACAGATCGGTGAAGAAGAACACCTCGTCGTCCCCGCACCCCTCGATTGCGGCTTCGAGACGCTCGCGAAGGCGCGCGGGCTCCTCCTCGGGAAACAGGCCGTACGCCTCGATGTCGCTCTGCGGCCCGAGCAGCATGTTGATGCTGTCGAGCAGGCCCTCCGCAAATCGACCGTGTGATGCCAAAATGAACTTCATGTGCTCGTCCTTTCTTTACCGTGCATGTAGCACGTGATTCCGAGATTTTGAGACCCGAGATTTTGAGATAGCGCCCATGGGACGAGGAGGGTCACCCCTCGCCGAGCAGATCATCGTTGAATAAAATGCCTACACCCGCTGAAGAACAGTTCCAACCACGTAGCGGTTCGACCTCAGCCAAACATTGCTCCATTCAATGGGAACGCTGTTCTCGAGGAAGATCTGCTGCTGCAGGTGAAGAACGGGGGCCGTGGGGCTGATGCCCAAAAACTCGCCGCGTTCCTCCCCCGCCACGCGAGCGGCGTACTGGGCCTTGCTGTAACCAATATGGACCCCATAGGCACGTTCAATCGTTTCGAACAGGTTCACCTCGTTGAAGTCGTAGTCCTCGAGACCCGGGCACGCCGTGAGGCTCAGGGCGCTTTCGAAGTAGATAATCGGCTCACCGCCGGTGCTTCTCACGCGATTGAGCAGCAGAACGGGGGCGCCCACGGCGCAGGCGAGTTTTCCACTGAGGAATGCGTTCGCCGAAATGACCTCGTGCTTTACCACCTTGGTCTTGAACTCGACCCCTTGGGACTTGAGCGACTCGGCAAACGAGAGCAAGCACGAGCCGGAGGGATGGGAAATCGATGTCGTCGAGACAAAGGTACCCTTGCCGCGCATTTGGACGAGGAGACCCTCTTCGACCAGGGAGGCGATTGCCCTACGGACCGTTCCGCGGCTCATGCCGAGCATTTCGGCGAGCTCGAACTCGGACGGAATCTGAGAGTCGCCCGCCCATTCGTGACGGTAAATTTGCTCGCGAATGAAATTGGCGGCCTGCACGTGCCGAGGGACTGAGTTGCTTACCGCAATCGACATCTTGCATCCTCCTGATTCAGATCCACCCGACTTCAAGGCCGCCCTACTTGTTTGACACTGTTTTTATACCGCAAGTGAACATGGCTGTACAACGCTGTATCTGACTGTACAAGTGACAGGAGTTGTCCATTATTCCTGACACGTATCCTGGGATTTTGTCGAGTTTATTCTCTGCAGTGAACAACTCGGGCGCGTTCGCCCGCTTGCATTGAACATGAATGTACAAGTCAGAAGGTCGTTTTGTATATTTTCCTGCAAAAGCAGCAGGTTGATGAATATTTTTCCTTTTGCCCTCATCAGCGAACGGCGCGTTTTTACCCGTGAACGGCATATCGGGAGGGGTCGCACGACGCCCGGATGGCAGAGAAAAATCGCTCAGAGCATCCATGGTCCCGCAGCTTTGGCACTCATCGACCGCGTTTGCTGTGGAGTTGGCCGCAGCCTCGGACACGAGGCTCGATCCCTCGCCATAGAGACCCGTGGTGATCGGCGCGCGGCCCCAACGCTTGCCCGATGGGACCGCGCGCCTTAAACACAAATGTATTGCATGCAATAGAAAGCACCGCCGCACCCAGAATCAGACTGTACTGGTCCCGGCTCAAAACGCCAAGCGCCGCGCCCGTCTGCCCAATGAGGAACGAGAGCTCGCCGATTTGGGAAAGACCCGCCGCTATGGTGAGCGAGGGGCTAAACCCAGCGTGAAGGACAACGCCGAGAACCATGTTGATGGCCCACTTTCCAATCATGATAAGCGCGAGGAACGCTACAAGCTCTCCGATGTGGTTGAGCAGGAACGCGGGGTTGACCATCATGCCCGCGCTCGCGTTTCCGCAGGTATTCGAAGTTTTTGGTCGCGGGGCAGGATTTGAACCTACAGCCTCCGGGCATGGGCCCGTTTACAGCGCTATTCATTGGCGGTAACCCTTCGCATCCCCTTGTTTCCGCAGGTATGTATTGCCTGATTTCGCTCAATTCTTTCCTCGCAAATTCTTCGCGGCGGCGATCCGTTGCAATTCTTCGCAGATTCTTCGCGTGAAACCCGCCTCCGGTGCCGATGCGACGAGGGTGCGAAATAGGTGCGAACCCTATCGCAGAGAGTAGTACTGCCCCGGATCGTTGACGGCGGAGCCGTGCCACTCGAACGGACCGGAAGGACCCGAAATCCCCTTGAGAACGCTGCCGGCCGTGCGGCGCGTGCGCCCGATGTGGTCGGCGAGCTCCCTGGCAGTCACTTTGCCATTCGTGAACGCAAGCTGAACCGCAGCCAGCTCGTATTCGTCGAGGGAGGCCAGGCTCTCAGCTGAAAGCCTGGCCTCGAGTGCCTCGCTTCTCCTGATATGAGCCATGGGTTCCTTTGTCCTCGTTCTTCTGTTCACGGGGACAACCCGACAGCAGCGACCGCTAAGTACCGATTGGACTAAACCCGAGTCGTTTCAACATTTAGTCCAACAGCCAGTCCAATATCCTTATTTCTAGTCGTTAGATTGGACTAGAATGGCCTTGATTTCGATTTTTAGTCGTATCTTACGACTAAATATCAGCCGCAAGCCCGTTAGAAGCGACCTTGCACTACAGCGATCACGACGTCCTTGAACTCATCGCCCGTATCGAGAAGCCCTACGAGAGCGAGGTCATCGAACTCAAGGAAGCAAAAGGCGACTTCAGCTTCAGGGACCTCGGGAAGTACTTCTCCGCGCTGAGCAACGAGGCGATCCTGCGCGGGAAACAAGACGCCTGGCTTATCTTCGGCATGGACAACGACAAGATCGCGTGCGGAACCGCCTACCAAGAAGGAAATCCGGCCAACCTTCGGTCCCTTAAAAAGGAAATCGCGGATCGCGCGAACAACCGCCTTGCCCTGAGAGAGATCCATGAACTCAGGATTGACGGCAAACGCATCCTCGCGCTTCAAATCCCCGCCGCGACGCCGGGCATGCCGACGGCATTCAACAATGCGGCATGGGCGCGCGAGGGCGAATCGCTCGGGCCGCTCCCCATAGATAAGTACGAGCAGATACGCCAAATGCAGAGGCCTGACTGGAGCGCCCTGGAGATCGAAGAGGCCACCTTCGAGGACCTCGACCCCGAGGCCGTGAAGAAGGCGATAGAGCTCTTCCTCTCCAAGCACCGGCGCCACTCCGGAGCGTTCGCGGACATGGATGACCGCACAATCCTCGATATGGCAAACCTGACCAAAAACGGCAAAATCACCCCGACGACGCTCATCCTGCTCGGCAAGCCGGAATCCACCCAGCTGCTCAATGGGATGAGCCCGCGCATCACCTGGACGCTCTACGCCTCCAACGGATCAGTGACCTCTTACGAGCACTTCAAGCCGCCCTTCCTTCTCGCGATCGACCAGGTCCTCGCGAAAATCCGCAACGAGAAGTACCGGTTCAACGCAAATGGCGCGAGCCTATTTCCCTTTGAGGCGGACCAGTACGAGCCCGAGATCATCAGGGAGCTCCTGAACAACTGCATCGCCCATCAGGACTATTCCATGCAGGGGCGAATCAACGTCGAGGAATTCGAGGACCACCTCGTGTTCCTAAACGAAGGGTCCTTCATTCCAGGGACAATCGAAAACGCGATGCAACCGGGTTTTAAACCAAGCTACTACCGCAACCCCTTCCTTTCTGAGGCGATGGTGCAGATGGACATGATCGACACCATCGCCATGGGAATCCCCAAGGTATTTCAGATGCAGAGAAAGCGGTATTTCCCCCTACCCACCTACGACCTTTCGGATCCAACCCGCGTGCGCGTAAGTGTCTGCGGCAAGACCATCAACGAGAGCTACAGCAGGCTCCTCTACGCCAAGCCGGACCTCCCGATGGATATCGTCTACCTTTTGGACAAGGTTCAGAAAGGCGAGGAGATCACGAACGAGGAGGCGGCGGAGCTGCATCGGCTCAAGCTTATCGAGGGCAGGTATCCCCACATCTCTATCACGAACGCCTTGGCTTCGAAGACGGGGCAGGAGGTATCGTACACGCGCAGCAAAGGTCTCAACGAAGAGGCCTGCAAGGCGCTTGTCATTCAGATGCTCTCAGAAACAGGGCCCGCGTCGCGCGCGAAAATCACCGCCCTCCTCAGCGACCTTCTCCCCTCCGGCCTCACCGATGCGCAAAAAGCCAAGAAGGTGTCGAACCTGTTGGCGAAGATGAAAAATGTGGATAAAACCATCGTCAGCGATGGAACAGGAAAGACAGCAAAATGGCGTACCCGGTAGCTGCGTAAACAATTCCGTCGTCAGGCGCACTCCACCCAATGGGCTACCCGCGATGTGCTCGACCAGCTTGCAGGACGCATCACCTGAGACGGGCTCCTTGTCCGCAGTACCCAAAAAGTACCCACGCAGCACCCATACAAAAAAGCTCGGGAGCCTTTCGGCTCCCGAGCTGCAAGTTCTTGGTCGCGGGGGCTGGATTTGAACCAACGACCTCCGGGTTATGAGAGTCCTTTTTACTCTTTTGTTGCTACAATGCTATACCGTTTTGTCCATGTGATACCATAGTGTTTGAGCAGGTATTTTGTTCACTCTGTTTATATAGTGCTGTGGCGTGTAGTAAAGCTTTGGCAATGCGCGAAATGCCGTTTTGCTATAAGCCTGCTACAACGTTGCTACAAATATAGATTCGTGAAGATTGCTTGAAGGGTACAGCTATGGGCACGCTTTACTACACAGGCCAAGAACTAATTGAGGATAAGAAGTGCGGCAAGTTTCGCGGGCGGCTTTCCTATCGAGACGCGAACCACAAGCGGCGCTACGTCACGCGGACACTGCAAGCGACGGGCATACGCGCCGCCAAAGCGGAGCTAACCGCGTTCAGAAACGAAATGGAGCGCGAGCACGCCGAAAGCGTCAAGCACGGCGGCGGCAACCTTGCCATATCTGAAACGCCTATCCCTGAATACGTCGCGCGATTCATTGACACTAAGGAAGCCACCAAGGCTATAGAAGCTTCTACGATTAGCAGTTACAGGACTTCGCTAAAGCATATTGAAAGCGCGTTCGCAGATACCGCGCTTAAAGACTTACAGCCCAAAGACGGCGAAAAGTGGATAGCCGACTTGGTTAACGACGGGCTATCTTCGTCAATGATTTGCAAGGCATATCGGCTTCTAAAGCAGGTTCTAAATGATGCTATGGCTGTTGGCGCGATTGACAGGAACCCGCTAACCCTTGTGAAGCCGCCCAAGCGCGTTAACAAGAAAGAGGGCATCAATTCGCTAGACGTGGGCGCTAGGACGGCGCTTCTTACCAAGATGGACGCTTTGGAGCTTTCCCCGGTTCTGGTCGCGGCGTATATCGCGCTCTACACGGGCATGCGCCGTGGCGAGATTTGCGGGCTTCAATGGCGCGATCTCGATACGGACAACCGCGTTATTTGGGTAAGGCGAGCCGTGGGGCTTGGCAAGGGCGGAGCCTATATCAAGCAGCCAAAGACCGACAGGGGAAGGGACGTTGCTTTGCCCGCGACCCTGATTGACGTTCTCAGCCGTTGGCGCAGCGCCCAGCGGGAAGCGTTCGCGGCGGACTCCGCGACGCTCAGGCCGGATTCGTTCATGCTCGGGGACGCTGTGGGCTTCTACCACCCCGACAGACTCACGAAGGACTGGGCTTCTTTGGCGAAGCTCCTAGGCGTTCGGGGCACAGCCGGTCGCTTGGCTTCGTTCCACGACCTGCGCCATACGTGGGCAACGATGTTCCTAGCGAGCGGCGGAGACGTGAAAACAGCCGCTAGCAACCTCGGGCACGCCAACGCGGCTATGACCCTAAACATATACGCAAGCACAGACCCAGACGCAAAAAGGCGTGCAGCCGAAATAGTAGAGCGCTCAATGCGGCAGGTGGAATAACCCGCCGTTTTGGCAAGGTCAACCAAAGAGAGGAATACCGAAATGAACGAACAGACACCATTAAGCGTAGATTCGGCATTGGGCTATATGCCGCTATTCTCAATCAACGGTGATATGGGAGATGCATTGGCAATGTTGCGCGGCGTGTCATGTGCGCTTTCGATGCTTTCTATGGGGGCGAATGAATGCTTGGGAAATAAAAACACCGATGCCGTGCTATCGATGCTTTCAGGCGTGACGGATGCGGCGGTACAAACGATTCACCATGAAAAGGTGCAAGCCTAGCAGCGGGAATAAGGGTAGACCATGATAAGGAACTACAGGCAAGAGCGCGAGCGATGCGGGCTAACGATCAGCGAAGCGGCGGCGCGTCTCAATATCTCCGTTGCAACGCTGCGTTCTTATGAGCGCGGCAACACGTCTCCTAATGCGGCTTGCCTTATTGGCATGTGCAAGCTCTACGGCAGCACAGCGGATTATCTGCTTGGCGTTTCGGGAACATCCGCCACAGGGCAGAGCCTTAGCCCCGATGAATCAAAGATTATCGAGCACTATAGGGCTTGTAATCCCCAATGGAAAAAGACCATTGCCATGACCGCGCAATCATCCGCGATGGCATCAAAGAAGCACCCAAACATTATCTATATGCCGCCAAAAGAAGCCGCCCTATAGGGTCGCTATAGCGGCGGTACAGGGTTTCTATTCCCCTATAACAGCGACCCAAAACAACCGCCGTACAGAAAAGAAGAGATAAGAAGAGACTTACAGCAGCCCGCCGTGCTTGTGCCCGCACAAGCACAGGCGCGGCGGGCGTGCTTGGGACTTTCAAGAAGAGAATAGAAGCAGCCGCGCATTCCTTTTTCTGTGGAAAACATGTTGATAACCTGTTGAAAACTAGCGTATTCGCTACTCTAAATGTGCTTGTTATGTGAAGCACGACAGCAATTTTAAGGCCGTTTTTTCGCTAAAATACCTGATAACCATTGGTTTTAGAGTTGGTTTAACCCAAATCGAAACCACTGGTTTTTAGAGTGGTTTTTGTTTCTGTATAAGCCCAGTTCTACATTCAGCCGACAGAAAAATATGGCGCACGGCATCACGTCACGATAGACGTTTTTGAGCGTTGCGCATCTCCTAATCAACGGCGTTTCGGAGCGTGTTTCACACCGTTTCGCCGACACGTTGCATTCAATCGCTTTGTGTTTATATGGCCGTAAGCAATTCGCGATTGCCTTTTTGTTCGCAACGATTCATAGGAGATACAGCAATGAGCAATGCAACCAACAGCGCTACCGCTTGCGCCTTAATGGATATGCAGGGCATCAATTCGCTAGACGTGGGCGCTAGGACGGCGCTTCTTACCAAGATGGACGCTTTGGAGCTTTCCCCGGTTCTGGTCGCGGCGTATATCGCGCTCTACACGGGCATGCGCCGTGGCGAGATTTGCGGGCTTCAATGGCGCGATCTCGATACGGACAACCGCGTTATTTGGGTAAGGCGAGCCGTGGGGCTTGGCAAGGGCGGAGCCTATATCAAGCAGCCAAAGACCGACAGGGGAAGGGACGTTGCTTTGCCCGCGACCCTGATTGACGTTCTCAGCCGTTGGCGCAGCGCCCAGCGGGAAGCGTTCGCGGCGGACTCCGCGACGCTCAGGCCGGATTCGTTCATGCTCGGGGACGCTGTGGGCTTCTACCACCCCGACAGACTCACGAAGGACTGGGCTTCTTTGGCGAAGCTCCTAGGCGTTCGGGGCACAGCCGGTCGCTTGGCTTCGTTCCACGACCTGCGCCATACGTGGGCAACGATGTTCCTAGCGAGCGGCGGAGACGTGAAAACAGCCGCTAGCAACCTCGGGCACGCCAACGCGGCTATGACCTTGAACTAGCGATAAGGGGGTTACAGTGATGAGCAGCACGACGAACAGCGATACCGTTTGCAGCCTTAGAAGCTTGCAAGAGCTTGTAACCGTTAAGCAGGTAGCCGACTGTTTACAGGTTTCCAAAGGCACTATTTACAACCTCATAAAGGACGGGCAATTAACGGCGGTCAAAGTGCGCGGAAACATGATTCGCCTTAACCGTGACCAAGTGTGCGCTTATTTTGGCCTGTAGTTGGCGGGCTAGCTATGGGCACCAACCACAACGCAAGGGGCAACGATAGCGCAGCAAGGGCGCTATCCCGTTGCCCTATCCCTTGGGCTAAGCACGAAGCAGCCAACGCCGCTAACCCTTGCGTCAATCAGCTAATCGACGTTGCGGGCTTTGAGGGTTACGGGCGATATTGGCGGCTATTCGAACTACTTTTAGCAGACGCGAGCCATTCAGTACCGCACAGAGACGAACAGGGCTACAAGCGCTATATGTTCGGTCTTGGCTTTGCCGACGCTGAATCATTTGAAACGTTCTTAGGGCTGCTGTTAGACCTTGACTTGATTAGGACAGACGAAAGCGGGCGGCGTTGTATAGCCGCTGTTGAGGATGCCGCGCTAGCCTACGGGCAAAGGCGCTACAACGGCGGCAAGGGCGGAACGCAGGCGGCGCAAAACCGCCGCGCTATTAAGTTTTAGAATCGGGAGCATACGATGCACTACGAACCGACAACCATAAACGTAACGAACGAAGAGCGCGAAGCGCTGCTAGATGCTTTCAGCACGTGCGAAACGTTCCTAAGAGAGGAAACGGCGCTTGTTGATCAGGCGTTTGACGATTTGCGCAGATGTTGCCCCAACGACCTTGAAACATGCAAGCCTAAACGCTTGGGGCGCATAGAAGAGGATGGCGCAAACGCTAGGTTTATAACCCTTCTGAGCGCCCTTGGCATTGACACGGCGAAAGAGCTTTCAGCGGCTACGGGCGTTGAAATAGCCACGTGTGACGATGTGCTAGCCAACCCCTTAAAGTGCGACGCAAAGAGGCGGGCACGTATTATGAGCGCCCTAGAGAATCCCCCTGTTTGCGCTTGGGATGCCATAGACCCATTTACGGGTGAATCGGTAGGAAAGCAGCTAGCAATATGGTCGCGAGAATACTTCATAACGCCTTGGCAGTTCAAGCGCCATGCCGCCGAATGTGATTTAAAGTGCTATTTGATTGGGGCGGTGTCAGGGTTGAGTGATGCGGATATAGATAGCCTGCTTAGTGCGCTGTCTTTTATTGGCGTACTCAAAGCGGCGGCGTACGTTGCGAGGGCACGCAAGGCGGCGGACATGCAAGCGGCTAGCGCCATAGACAGCGCCATTCAATCACTTTCCGCCACAAAAGAAGCCATAGAAGAAGCGGCGGCGTGCATTGTCCCAAAAGCACACGATTAGGGACGGTACTTGCATGGCGGTGTTTTCCTTAATTCACACGTCTAAATGCGTCTCTAAATACGTCTCTTTACTGTTGTCCCGAAATACCTTATACTTTTAGGGACACTTAAAGAGAGAGGGCAGGCTATGAGATTCGGTTATGCGCGCGTGAGCACCAAGGAACAGAACCTAGACCGCCAACTAGACCAATTGGCGGCGGCGAACGTTGATAGGGTGTTCAGCGACAAGATAAGCGGGGCAAAGGAGAGCCGCCCCGAACTCGATAAGATGCTAGGCATGCTTCGCGAGGGTGATACCGTCGTTGTTTGCAGCTATGACCGGTTGGCACGAAGCAGCAAGCAGCTATTTGACCTTGCCGAAAGATTCAGCGCCGAAGGTGTTTCCCTTGTATCCCTGAAAGAGGGAACGGACACAAGCACCCCGCAAGGGCGTTTCTTCTTTGCAATGTGCGCGGCTATGGCTCAGTTCGAGCGCGAGCTAATCAAAGAGCGTCAGGCCGAGGGTATAGCGGCAGCGAAAGCACGCGGGCGACAATTCGGCAGACCCGCCACAGATCCTAGCAAGATGGATACCGCCGTTAGGCTCTACCAAGACGGCGGGCTATCCGTTAAAGAGATTTGCGAGAGAACGGGCGTTAGCCGTGCGCCGCTCTATAGGGAGCTAAAGAAGCGGAACATAGAACGATAGCGGCATTTGATATAATCGCCTTGCCCATAGCTAGCGCCTACCGTCTTTCGGTGGGCGCTATCTTTTTGCGGCGTTCTAAGGCGTTTGCGGCGCGGCTCTAGTGTTCATGCCCGCGCGTATCGCCAAGGGGGCTAATTCAGCCGCCATAGCCAAGCATTTGCCTATTCCCAAACTATTTAGCCGCAAGTGTGTAGCAACTTTGTAGCAAGCGCCCCAGCGACACTAGAGCAACGCTATAGCGCAGCTATGCAACGGCAGCAGCGACCATATAGCACCGCTACGCCGACGCAACAGGGGCGCTATCACTAACGGATGGCAATTCGGTAAAACTCTAACTATATCTGCGCAATTCGGGGCAGAAAAGACCACCCCCGTTCGAAAAGTTCTAACGCGCTAAAAATTATCTCCCGACATTGGTGCCCAAGGGCGTTACCCCAATTTTGGAATAGGGGGGATACCCCGGCGCTGTGCAATGGCAGCTTGCAAGGGTTTGGGTTTCGTCTCGATTGAAAGATAGATTTGCTACAAGGTTTGCTACAACGCTGCTACACATGAAGCGAAATAAGAAAGCAGCCCAGAAACTTTAACGTCCCTGAGCTGCTAAAAGTTCTTGGTCGCGGGGGCTGGATTTGAACCAACGACCTCCGGGTTATGAGCCCGGCGAGCTACCAGACTGCTCCACCCCGCAATGTCTGGACGCACCTTGTGCGCAAGAAGTCATATTACGCACTGCGCCTTCCGCTTGCAAGACCCCCGTGCAGTATCTTCACAATCCAAACATTTTTAAGGCCTCCGGGCTCATAACCCGGAGGTCGTGAGTTCGCAATCGAATCGCGAAAATGCAGCACCTTACGGAAGTACGCGGCCTAGATCAGCCCAAAGTGGCGCAACGCATGCGGCACGCCACCCTCTCGCACATGCGTGGTCACGTAGTCCGCGCGCTCCTTGAGCACCGGCATCGCGTTGCCCATGGCGACTTTCGTCTCAACCACGCCAAACATCGGAAGGTCGTTCTCCGAATCGCCAAACGCGAAGGTGTTCTCCAACCCACGCCCCAAATACTCCATCGCACGCGCGATGCCCGTACCCTTGGTCACACCCTTCTGCGTGATCTCGGCGGCAAGGCCCATGTCGCAGATGTCAAAATTCCGCTCGATAAACTCCTTGATCCGCCCGTCTTCAAACAGCGGCTGATCAACCATGATCGTCGGCTGGGTAATCTTGCAAAAGCGCAGCTCAGGGGCCAGCCGCTCAATCTCCTCCAAGCTATGGGCAACCGGCACATCGGGAAATGCCTCGACACCGTCGAGCGTCGCAGAAACGATGACGGGCGTCTCGCGCGCCTCAAACATCGCGGTCGCACCCGCATCGAGCAGCATACGTGCCAGCTCCATCATCGCAGCGGAGTCCAAGACGCTCTCGTACACGATCTTGTCCCCAAACGAGACGCACGACCCAGCACCGGAAATGCACCCCGAAAACCCGAGGTCGAGCAGCCGGCTGTTCACCAAGGAAAGCGGCCGCCCCGTGCACAAAAACGTGAGGTGACCACGGCGGTTGAGCTCCTCGAATGCCTCGTACACCTCGGCGTCGGGCAGAATGTCGTTAAAATCGCCGCTCTCGGGCATGTTGTCGAAATCCGTCCACAGCAGCGTGCCGTCCACGTCGAAAAACAACGCCGCCCGGTCTTCGGCGCCCGCCGGCGCCCGGTCCTCGGCATACGCTGCCGCGTTCATACATGTCTCACTCATATTAGTAATACCCCTCCTCGCTTGTGCTCGAACCATGATAGCAAGCCCGCCATCGATGACGGAGCTCGCTCGCGCAGGGAAGCTGCCATAATACATAGAGACTGTAAACATCCCGCTGCGCGGCACCGCACCCGTGCAGCACGCCCCACGCAAGGAGTGCCCATGGCACCGTCGTCTTCCACCCAGCCCCGCACCATCGCGCACGAGTTCTACGCGAGCTGCCCCGAGGGCTTCGAGGTCGCGCTCGAGGGCGAACTCCGCGAGCTCGGGATGCGCCAGGTGCGCCGCCTCAAGGGCCGCGTCACCTTCGCCGGCGACCTCGCCGACGCCTACCGTGCCTGCCTGTGGTCCCGCCTGGCCAGCCGCGTCTTCGCCACCGTCGCGCGCTTCGACTGCCACGACGCCGACGACCTCTACGAAGGCACCCGCGCAGTCGCCTGGGAGAGCATCCTCGCGCCCGGGGCGACCTTTGTCGTCTCCGCGCGCGGCGTCACCGATGAGCTGCGCAACACGCACTTCTCCGCGCTGCGCGTCAAAGACGCCCTCTGCGATCGCCTGACGGAAGTCGCCGGGCGCCGCCCCAACGTGGACATTGAGGACCCCGACGCGCGGATTCTGCTTTCGCTGCGCGGCGACCGCGCGAGCCTGCAGCTCGACCTTTCCGGCGATCCCCTGTTCAAGCGCCTGCCGCGCGAGGCGACGCGCGAACACGGGGCGCACGTGCTGAGGCCCGATTACGCGGCCCTCGCGCTTTCCCACATCGATTGGCAGAGCACGTGCTCTCACGCCGTAATCAACTCCGGCGACCCCGAGGCCGCCGAGGGCTCCACGTTCCCCGTACTCGTAGACGTCTGCTGCGCCGGCGGCGGCATCGCGCTCGAAGCCGCCCGCATCCTCGCCGATGAGGCCCCCGGGATTCAGCGCGCAAACTGGGGCTTCATGGCGTGGGCGGAGCACGATGAGGCGCTCTGGCGTCAAATCCGCAACGAGGCGCTTGACCGCGCAGAGGCCGCGAAACACCGAGTCGGCCGCATTCTCGCAACCGACCTCTCGGGGGACGCCGTGGCATGCGCCCGCCGCATCCTCAAGGCCGCGGGCGTTGCCGACCGCGTGATTTTGGCCCAGCCCGACGCATCCAAGATGCTGCGCAAGCTCTCCATCCCCGTCATCTCCGGCGCGTCCGTCAGCGGAGGCATGGTGCTCGACACCACCGAGCTGCCGATCACGAAGATCCCGCGTCTGCTTTCGCTCGTGTCCGACATGCGACAGGCGCCCGAGGGCGCTCGCGGCAACCAGGCGCTCGAGGGCGACAGCGCCATGGGCCTCTCCGAACGGGCATCCGCCTTGCTCGCCACGCTACCCATGGCGGCGCTCACCCGCAACAGCGCCCTTGAGCAGGCGCTCGGCACTCCAACGCACACCGTGTCCGTCATGCCCAACAACGAGGACGCCCAGATCCTGGTGTTTGAATCCGCCCTCGACGAGAGCGGCGAGTCGCCCAGCTGGCCGGCAGGCACCACCGTCATCGACTTCGGCGACGGCACGCAGTGCCCTGTGTTCATCCCCGAGTCCGAGCAGTTCGCCCGCCGCCTGCGCAAGGTCGCCAAGCTGCGCCGCAAGTGGGCTCAACGCGAGGGCATCACCTGCTACCGCGTCTACGATGCCGACCTGCCCGATTACTCGGCAGCCATCGACCTATATGAGGGCAGTGCCGCGACCCCGGGCCGTTGGCTCGTCGTTGCCGAGTACGCCGCCCCGCGCCATGTGAACCCGGCGCTTGCCGAGGCCCGCCTGCTCGACATCCTCGCCATCGCGCCGCGCATACTCGATGTCGACCCTGAAAACGTGTTCGCCAAGGCCCGCATCCGCTCGCGCGGAGGCTCGCAATACGGCAAACAGGCAGGCGGAACCACCGCTGCCGCCGGCCGCGACAAGACTGGCGGTCGCACTCGCACAGGCGGCACCCCCAAGAACAACCGCGCTGCTCAAAGCGCGGGATCGGGCACTCCCTCCGACATCCGCACCCGCCGCCTGCCGCTCATCGAAGAGGGCGGCCTCACGTTTGCGGTCAACTTCAACGACTACCTCGACACGGGCATCTTCCTCGACCATCGCATCACGCGCAGACTCGTGCGCGAGCATGCGCGCGGCAAGCGGTTCTTCCTCAACCTGTTTGCATACACCGGCACCGCCACCTGCTACGCCGCGGACGCCGGCGTCGAGGAGACCGTCACCGTCGACCTCTCAAACACGTATCTCGACTGGGCCGAGCGCAACATGGAGCAAAACGGCTTCGTGGGCGGCGACCACCATTACGTCCGCGCCGACGTCATGAGCTGGATTCGAGACATGCGCGCCACCCGCAACCGCTGGGACCTCATCTTCTGCGATCCGCCCACCTTCTCCAACTCGAGCAAGATGGGAAGCCGCACGTGGGACGTCCAGCGCGACCACGTTGAGCTGCTCGTGGGCCTCTCGCGTCTGCTGTCGCGCGAGGGCGAGGCGATTTTCTCCTGCAACCTGCGCACATTCCGTCCCAGCACCGAAGAGCTGGCGCGCGCCGGCGTGGTCCTCACCGACATCACGTCCGAGACCATCCCCGAGGACTTCGCGCGCAACCAGCGGATTCACCACTGCTACCTGGTGCGCCGCTACACCCCCGAAGAAGCCATGCGTATGGTCGGGATGGACGAGGGCGCCATTCGCGAACGCACGCGCGAGCTGCGCGAGAACGCCCGGCGCCGCGAAAGTTAACTCTCGCGAAAGGAAGTGCGCCAAACAGGCCAAAAACGTCACCGAGAGTCAACTCTCGCGTAAAGATGGAAAGGGAGGTGCCCTCTTGTTGTTCCCGCAGCTTGAAACGTATAGCGTTTGCCCTGCACAATCCCTATAATTGCTTGAACGTTAGATGGCATTGAATATGCCTCTCGGCGCTCACGCATCCGCAGCCGCGCCGGGGTCACCTTCGCCAAGGAGCAACACCGCAATGGCACAAGCAACTGAATCTACCGCGGCGGAACACGGTTCGCACGCGATTCCCGTGAGCATCGGCGCGATGCTCGTGACGCTGGGCGTGGTATACGGCGACATCGGTACCTCGCCGATGTACGTCACCAAGGCCCTGCTCGCAGGTCAGGGCGGCATCATGACCGTCACCGAGGAGTTCATCCTCGGCGCGCTCTCCCTCGTCATCTGGACGGTCACGCTGCTTACCACCGTGAAGTACGTCCTCGTTTCCCTCAAGGCAGACAACCACGGCGAGGGCGGCATCTTCGCGCTCTACAGCATCGTGCGCAAACATGGCCGCTGGCTCATCATCCCCGCCATGCTCGGCGGCGCGGCGCTGCTCGCCGACGGCGTGCTCACCCCTGCGGTCACCATCACGACCGCCATCGAGGGCCTGCGCACCATCCCCGCCGTGCACGCCATCATGGGCGACAGCCAGATGAACGTCGTCATCATCACCCTCATCATCGTCTGCCTGCTCTTCGCGGTGCAGCGTGTGGGCACCTCCAAGATCGGCCACGCCTTTGGACCAGTCATGACGTTTTGGTTCCTGTTCTTGGGCGGCGCGGGCCTCATCTACGTGCTCGGCAACCCCGTCGTGTTGCTCGCGTTCAACCCCATTCGCGGCATCAGCTTCCTGCTGTCCCCCAACAACCACGCCGGCATCATGATTCTCGGCAGCTGCTTCCTTGCCACCACCGGCGCCGAGGCCCTGTACTCCGACATGGGCCACGTCGGCCGCGGCAACATCTACGCCACCTGGCCGTTCGTGAAGATCTGCCTGATTCTGTCCTACCTCGGCCAGGGCGCTTGGCTGCTCGCCAACGCCGGCAACCCCGACCTCATGCTCATCGAGGACCTCAACCCGTTCTTCCAGATGCTGCCCGAGGCCGTTCGCCCGTTTGGCGTCATCCTCTCCACCTGCGCCGCCATCATCGCCAGCCAGGCCCTCGTGACGGGCGCGTTCTCGCTCGTCTCTGAGGCGAGCCGCCTCGACCTCATGCCTCACATGCAGATCTTCTACCCCGCCGAGACCAAGGGCCAGCTGTACATCCCCATGGTCAACAACGTCATGTGGGTCGGCTGCATCATCGTCGTGCTGCTGTTCCAGAGCTCCGCGCACATGGAAGCCGCCTACGGCCTCGCCATCACCATCACGATGATCTGCACCTCCGTGCTGCTGTTCTTCTACCTGCACGGCGTGCGCAAGATGAAGGCGTTCCCCTGGGCGTTTGTCGTGTTCTTCGTCGCGCTTGAGGGTTTCTTCTTCGTCTCCTCGCTCACCAAGTTCTTCCACGGCGGTTACTTCACCATTCTCATGGCCGCTCTCATCATGGGCATCATGGTGAGCTGGTACAACGGCAGCCGCGTCGAGCGTCGCCAGTACACCATGCTCCCCGTGCGCAAGTACCTCGACCAGCTCGACCGTCTGCGCAACGACCACCACTACGAGGTCCTGTGCGACAACCTGGTGTACCTCACCAACAGCACCTCCACCGACATGCTCGACCGCGACATCCTCTACTCGATCTTCGACAAGCACCCCAAGCGCGCCCGCGCCTACTGGTTCCTCAACGTCGAGGTCACCAACGAGCCGCACACGTTCGAGTACTCAGTCGAGAGCTACGGCACCGACTTCGTCTACCGCGTGCATCTGTACCTTGGCTACAAGGTCAACCAGCGCGTGAACGCCTACCTGCGTCAGATCGTCTCCGACCTGTCGGCCTCCGGCGAGCTGCCGCCGCAGGTGCACGACTACTCGGTGTACGAGAAGCCCGGCACCATCGGCTCGTTCCGCTTCTGCCTAATTCGCAAGACGCTTGCCCCGGAGTCCGACGTCGACCAGCGTGAGCGTCACGCGATCGCGCTCAAGTACGCGATTCGCCGCTTCGCCGGCTCCCCCGTGCAGTGGTTCGGCCTTGAGAACTCCAACGTGTTCTATGAGTACGTGCCGCTGTTCACCAAGTTCAAGCCGGTCGACCGCATCGCGCGCGTCGCAGTCGATGCCCGGAGCTAACGCCGGAAGCAACTTGAAATTCCAGCGCTGAGGAGGGTCGCAGCACAGCCTGCGGCCCTCTTTTTTCTATCTGCAGCCTGTCGCGATATCCGTGGATGCGGCCCCAACACGATGCCTGTGAAGTCTCTGTGCATTTCACTTTGAATATGTGTGGGGTTTATCGTGACGCGTCGAGTACAGGCACCCTTCCGCCTCTCGCCAACTGCCGTTATTCCCCCTTGGATAGACCTGTACCAGAGAATCGATAGATCAACCCCACACAACTTATTATTAGACACCCTAAGCCATATGATATAAAGCTCTTCCATCCATCGTCTACGCTTGGAGGATGCCATGCATGGAGAGCAGGACATTTTATACGGGCTGACGTCATTTCGGCTGCACCGAATTCCCTATCAGGTGCTCATGTTGTGCCCGCCCATACCGCCCTTGTGGCAAAACGTTCGAAGCCCCGACCTCCCCAATCATCCTGTGATACGCGAGATCCTTAACACCCCGCTTCATGTGCTCGTCGACAATCGAAAAGATCGGCGCACCGCCAAACTCATCCGAACCCATCTGGTTGAATCCCAGCTTCCTCCCGGCGTGATATCCGAATCCATTCTCGATGTCCGAACGTGCTCCCCGCTCTTCACTTTGCTCACCCTTGCCAGAGACCTCAGCACCATCGAACTCGCGATGGCAATGTACGAGCTCTGCGGGAACTTCTCAGTGTTCAAGCCGACCCCGGCCATAGAGAACCTGCTCAAGACCCCCGAGGCAATCGCACTCTCGAAAAATGACCCCAACGCGTGGAAGCGGGTGAGAAGCGCCGCGCAGACCACATCGGGCAACGCCTCGAGCCTTTGGATGCGACCTCCGCTTATCAAACTCGACGAGCTTCACAAGTTTGCGCGCCAATGCCCGCACATTCGGGGCCGCAAGCGCTTTGAACAGGCGGCTCAACTCGTCACAGGTGTCACGTCTTCGCCGTTTGAGGTACAACTTTCAATGTTGCTGGCCCTCCCTGAAGAGATGGGCGGCAAAGGTATGTCCGGGTTCGCGAACAACGGGGAGATCCGTCTTTCAAAAGAGGCGCGTTCCGTGTATTCGTGTGATAACGTCTATGCCGACCTGCTGTTTGAGGGAGACGAGACGCATCACACCCTGGATGTCGAATGCCAAGGGGCGATCATCCATGATGACGAGAAACAGGCATTGAACGACGCCGATCGCGCCACGGCGCTTGCATCGCTTGGGATCGACACGCTTTGGGTGACTCATCGCAACATCGTGGACGCCAAGAGCTTCCAAGCGATAGCCAACCTTATTGGCAACAAAATCGGCAATCCGCCATTGGAGCCGAATGACCAAACGCGCTGGAGAGAACGCGAGCTGCGAAGAACCCTCATGATCGACTGGGCTGACCTCGGCCTTCCCGCCGCCAACGCATGATTATTGCAGCCGCAGCAGCGGGACCACCGTCTCAGCAGAGCCGCCGCGCGCCTGCCCTGACATTGCACCAGAACAGCTCGACCCTCTTCGCGAGGCGTCAACCACCGCCTGACATCCATTTTGACCGGCATGAGGGGGTTATAAATTGATATGTGTGGGGTTTATTTTGGTCGCTCGAGTAGAGCGCTCGTTTTATTGGCATTTTGCCCGAAAATACACTTCAAAAGAGGCGTCTACTCTGCGCTTCCCGATAAACCCCGCACATCTTTTTTATTAACCCCTCGTATGGACCAATTTCAAGCAGTCCGCTTCCCCACAACCGACCTTGTCACCTGATAACCTGATATCAAATGCGAAGACGCGGCATTACCAGGTATCGCCACACCAGTTGCGCAGCCACAGCTCCATCGAGCGGCCCATCTCCGCCATGAAGGGGCTCGTGTGCTTGCGCGTGTAGATGTCGCGCACCCGCGCCCCCGCCTCCGTCGCATGCGGACGAAACATCGCGTCCATCTCCTCAACCTGCGCATCCATGGTCGAGTCATCGGCCCGGCAATACCGCTCGGGCATCACCAGGTTCACCGTGGGATGAGGGGTGGCAGGGCGTTCGCGCTTTGGCACGCCAAGAATCAACATGGACAACGGCACCGTATGCGGTGGCAAATCCAGCAGCTCCCGCACGTCCTCCGCACGTTCAATCACATCGCCGATATAGCACGTTCCCAGCCCGACCGCCTCCGCCGCAATCGCAGCGTTTTGGGCGGCGATCACCGCATCCTGCGCGGCAATGCCAAACTCGCCCAAACCTGGAACCGAACGAGGAGCGCGCCCCAACTCCGCCGCGAACTCCTCGCTCAAGCATCCAACATGCTCAAACAAATCGATCCGCTTGCAATAATCAACCACGAACACAAGCGCCCAGGGCGCCTTCGCGATCATCGGCTGGTTATCGCACAACACGGCCAATCGGTCGCGAGTCGCCTGCTCGCGGATATCGATAATCGAGTACATCATCATCGCGCCCGCACTCGGCGCTCGCGAGGCGGCATGCAGCACGGCGGCGCGCTGCCCATCCGTGATCTCCACCCCTTCGGCAAATTGGCGCGTAGAGGACCTGCGCTCGATGCACGCAAGCACCGCCTCCGACATAGGCTGCCCGTTCATTGCCCCTCCTCTTACAGGTTCCTTATACTTCTCGGACCATTCTATGGAAACCGCGCTAAACCGCAGCTTATCGACCAAATATCGACAAACGATAGGTACTATGTACCCTTGTTGCCGAATCTTTGTATCAAAGGGTCATCTTCGCAATGTAAACGCGCGCTCAATTTTGTGCGCTACGCTCGCCATTTTGTTTATGCAGAAGAGGTCGACATATGTTCACAGCCGCAGTCTCGCTCATTGCCCTCGCCGCGTCGGCCTACCTCGGCCGACGCGAAGTACTCCGCCGCAAGGAGTCGGGCGACCGCACCGGGTTCTCCTGGGGCATCGCCTTTTGCGTGATGCAAGGCATCACCGCCGGGCTCGGCATGGCGGGTATGGCGCCGGATGACATCTTCTCGCCCATCGTTCTCAACTCCGTGCTCGTTGCCTGCGCATGGGGAAGCTTTGCCCATGACGTCGTTTGGACGCGCGTCACCGCCTACATCGAGCGCGGTGAGCGCGCCGCACAGCGCACCTTCATCCCCAACTGCGCCGCATGCGACAAGTACGACAGCTGCCGCAATCGCATCTCCAAGCCCGAGGACCTCACTCTCGTCGGCCGCGTGGGCAAGCGCCTCCGCAGCCTGGGCCACGCCGCGTCCCTGCGCCTGCACACGCCGCTCGCCGTGCGCATCGGCATCCTGCTTGTTGCGGGCCTCTTCGCCATGCTCGGCCTCGAGATCCCGTCCAACCATGACCTCACCTGGGCCTACCCGCTCTGCCTGCTCCTCGAGTGGTCGCTCATCAGCGCCGTCATGGTCGGCGTGTACCACCTCTTCCAGCGTCGCGGCGTCGCTCCCGCGGTCATCGCGGTGATCTGCTGGGGCATCGGCATGGCGCAGTTCTTCGTCATCACGTTCAAGTCCATGCCCATCCAGCCCGCCGACCTCTCCGCCCTGGGCACCGCGGCGGCGGTCAGCGGCGGCTTCACCTACATCTTCAGCGCCTTCGGCCTCTACGGAATGGCCCTGCTCGCCGTGTCCATGTTCCTGTGCTCGCTCGCCTCGGAGTTCCGCACCCCCAAGGCGCAGCGCATCCGCAAGGTGCTCCTCACCAACCTGCTGGTGGGCGCCCTGTGCATCGGTGGCGTCGCGGCGCACGTCACCATCATCGACTACTACAACACCCTCAACATCACCGTGTATACCTGGCGCCCGCTTGAGAGCTACTACCGCCAGGGCTTCATCCCCACCTTCATCTCGTCCGCGCAGACCATCAAGCCTCCCGTGCCCGAGGACTACAGCATGGACGCGGCCGAGCAGCTCGAAAACCAGCTCGCCGGCGAGTACGACGACAGCGAGGGCATCTCGCATAACCGCGTGCAGGCCGTCGAGCAGTTCGACCAGGAAAAGCCCACGGTCATCGCCATCATGAACGAGACCTTCGCCGACCTCTCCATCTACCAGAACATGCACGCCGGCTACGACGGTCCGCAGTTCTTCAAGAGCCTCTCCGACACGCTCGCGCGCGGCACCCTGTACGTGAGCGCCTACGGCGGCGGCACCTGCAACACCGAGTTCGAGTTCCTCACCGGCAACTCGATGTCCTACCTCGGCTCGGGCGTGTATCCCTACACCATCTACGACCTCGCCGAAACCAAAAACCTCGCCGAGCAGTTCAAGCAGCTCGGCTACACCACCACGGCCATGCACCCCAACCACGCCACCAACTGGAACCGCGAGAACGTCTACGCGGGCTTTGGCTTCGACCAGTTCATGGCTATCGAGGATTTCCAAAACGCCGACAAACTGCGCGGCATGGTGACCGACGAGGCGACCTACGACAAGATCCTCGAGATGCTTGAGGCCAACGACGACCCGCAGTTTATCTTCGACGTCACCATGCAGAACCACTCCGGCTACGACACCGGCCTGCTCCCGCCCGACAAGCTCAACAATTACCTCATCGACGGCATCAGCAACAGCGAGGTCAACGAGTACCTGTCCCTCATCGAGGAGTCCGACCGCGCGCTTGAGGAATTCATCGGCAAGCTGCGCCAGCTCGACCGCCCCGTTGTCGTGGTGTTCTTCGGCGATCACCAGCCGTTCTTCCCCGACAAGTACAACAACCGCTGGTTCACCGACGAGGACAAGGCCCAGCACAACATGCGCCTCTGGACGACCGACTACCTCATCTGGGCGAATTACGACGTCGCCGGCAACAATCAGACGAGCGAAGTCGACGACCTCTCGACCAACTACCTCGGCACTGAGCTCTTGAACATCATCGGCGCGCCGCTCACCAATTTCCAGAAGGCCCAGATCATGCTGCGCCGCGACCTGCCCGCCATCAACACCACCGGCTACCTCGATTCCGCCGGCACCGTGTTCTTGTCGAGCACCAAGAGCGACAACAACGCCAGCGATGTCCCCGGCATGGAGACCACGCTGCAAAAGGCGCTCGAGGCGCGCGCGGACTACGCGACGATCCAGTACTACGAGCTGTTCGGCGACGGTAAGGACGTCTACACCAAGCTCCATCAGAGCGCCGCGAACGAGACCGACCCGAACCTCGCCCCAGGCACGACGCAGATCAAGTAGCATGGCATTCGCCCCCGGTACCCTTTGGTGCCGGGGGCGAATTTCACGGGAGCAACTCTCCAAAACAGCAATAGCAGGGGATTACAGGTCGCGCCCCTTATACACGCGCAGCGACACCAATGCGCTCACGATATAGCATGCAAGGCCGAACGCGCATGCGCCCGCGGAAAACGCGGCCAGCCCCTCAGGCGTCTCCGCAAACGACATCGCCTGCTCCAGCGCGCCGATGGCCTCCTCGCCCAAAAATCCAACGACCATAAAGGGCGCCACACCCAAAAACATCATGATGAACGGCAGCCACTGCGTCGCTTTGGTCTGGCCGAATTTGAAGAACACCGGCATGGACACCGAGGCGATGATGAACCCCATGGCCCCGCAGAACGAGAACGTGAACATCCCCGCCTGGAGCGCGTCCGTGTCGAGGCGCGCCACGCTCGCGATCACCTCGGGCAGCGCCGACGCATCGGCCAGCATGGACAGAACGAGCGCCATCACCGCAACGAGCAGCGAGACGACAAGCGCGCCCGCAATCACGAACAAGTACCGGCCGAGCACAACATCCCTGCGCGACACCGGCATCGTCAGGCGAAACCCGGCCCAATCGTTCTGCTCGTCATAATGGCTCGCGCTGTTGGACAGGCTGAACATCCCCATCATGAAGATGATCCCCGGCAGCGCCGAGGTGCTGCCCGTGCCCGCCGCAAAGCACACCGCCATGAACAGGATGCTGAACGTCAGCTGCCTGAGGTACTGCCCAAACACGACGAGCTCCATCTTGACCATGCGCATCATCGCACATCACCGCCTTTCCGGGCGCCACCGCGCGGGTGCAGCACCGCGCCCTTGAGCATGAGCGCCATGTAGTCGTCAATCGACACGCGATCGCACGGGATGTCGGGATACGCGCGCATGAACTCAAAACGGTCGGGAATGAGCACGTCGATCCCGTAGTCATGGTGAAGCACGCGCACCTCCGCCGGAGCGTCGGGACTCTCGAGCACCTGCTCAACCTCAACCGCGCGGCAACGCGCCACGCCCATGAGGTCGCAGATCTCGTCCTTGGCGCAACTGAACATGATGCGCCCCTCGTCGATGCACACGACCTCGTCGGCGATTTTGTCGAGATCGCTCGTGATATGGCTGCTCATGAGGACCGCGTGCACGGGGTTGCCGGCGGCGTCCTCCTCCGCCACGAAGTCGCGCAGCATGTCGAGCACCTCGTCGCGCGCCATCGGGTCGAGCCCCGCCGTCGCCTCGTCCAAGATAAGCACCTGCGGGTCGTGCGCAAGGGCGCAGGCCAGGCTCAGCTTCATGCCCATGCCGCGGGAAAGCTCCTTCACGGTCTTGCCGGCATCGAGCTTGAAATGGCGAAGATGCCCCTCAAACGCCACCTGATCCCAGGTGTTATACGCTCGAGCCATGAGCTTGCTGATCTCGGCGATCTTAATGTGCGGCGGCATCGATACGGTGTCGAACACCACGCCGATGCGCTCCTTCATATCGGAGCGCGCCCCCGAAAGTTCATGTGACGAAACGCCCAGGATGCGCGCCTCGCCCGCGTCGACACCGATAAGGCCGAGCAGGGCCTTGATGGTCGTCGACTTGCCCGCGCCGTTTTGGCCGATAAACCCCACGATCTGCCCGGGCTCCACCGCAAGGCACACGCCCTGCAGGCTAAAGCCGTCATAGTGCTTGGTGAGGCCACAAGCCTCGATAAGCGGAGCGGACACGGCGCCAAGCTCCACCTGGCTCGTCGCCCGCATGCCGCCAGTGTTCTGTGCAGTCATTTAGTCGTCACTCTCCAAGAGGGTTCTCATCATCTCGATCAGGTCCTCATCGGCCAGTCCGAGGCCGCGCCCGGCGTCAATCGCCTGAGCAAGACGCCCCTCGATCTCGAGCAGGCGCTCCTCACGCAGCAGCTCATCGTTACCGCCCGCCACAAAACTGCCCTTGCCTTGCACGGTCTCGATAAACCCTTGAGACTCGAGGTCGGCATAGGCGCGCTTGGTGGTGATTGCACTCACGCGCAGGCTGTTGGCGAGCGCGCGAATGGAGGGGAGTTGTTCGCCCGCCGTTAGGTCGCCCGCCATGATCTGGCTTTTGATTTGCCGGACAATCTGCTCGTAGATTGGCTGATTGCTCGAATTCGAAATGATGATTTCCACGAATCACTGTTCCCTTCCCGTCTGCGCGTTGGGCGTCCCCACCGCGCTGCGGTCGCTCCCAGACGTCATGGGTCGACCGTAACCGAGCATACTGTGTATACTCGATAAGTACAGTATATACATACCTATACACAGTGCAAGTACTTTTCGAACGATTCGCTTGGTTCAGGCGCGTATGCGCAATCCGGGGACGGGTGCGAGATTGCACATGCATCAAAAAAGACAGCAGGATCTCGTCCTGCTGCCTCACGCACAATGTGCAATCTCGCACCCGTCCCCGGATTGCGCACGTTGTTGCTTACGCCAAGCGAGCGCCAATCATCTGCGCCGCGGCGGGCTTGTCAAAATTGCCGTTGGTCGCCTTCGTCAGCGCGCCCATCACGCGGCCCATATCCTTCTTGGACTCCGCACCCACCTCAGCGATGACCTGCTCGATCAGCGCCGCCAGCTCGTCGCCGGAAACCTGAGCGGGAAGCAGGCTCTGGAGGATCTCGACCTGAGCGCGCAGGTTCTCGGTGCGCTCCTCGTTGTTGCCCGCCTTCTCAGACATCTCGAGGGTCTCATTCGTCTGCTTAAGCGTGCGCTTGATCTGCGCCGTCACCTCTTCCTCGGTGATCTCATGGGCGCCGCCGCGCGACGCGGCGTTCTTCAGCTCGCCCAGCACCAGACGCGTCACGCCCAGGCGCGCCTTGTCCTTGGCCTTCATGGCCGCAACCATCTCGGCGTGAAGCTCTTCGTACGTCATTGAACCCTCCTTCGATAACAGACCGCAAGCACATCTATCGCCGTGCAGCCCCAACCTGTTCCACTTTAGCGCCGATGCGCAGGGCATCCGTCCCGCACTTCGACGCCGCCCGCGCTACTCTGCCGAGTCCTCGCCGTCCTCGGCAAGCGCCTTCTCGATATCGACGTTATACGGCACCTCGGCGGGCATCTTGTTGATCTTGATATCGGCGGCCTCGGTGTATTCCGTCAGCCACTTGCCATATGCTTCGCCCTCTTTGCCGTTCTTGATCTTGGAGACGATGGCCTCGCGGATGCCCTCGGGAATCTCGTCGATCGATCCCACGCTCTCCACGTTGAACTGCTCGGTGCACATAATGATGTGGTAGCCATAGGTCGTCTTGACCAGCCCGCTCATCTGACCCGGAGCCAGGGCGTTCAGCGCGTCTTGATACTCCGTCACGAACGTGGTGAGCTTGTCCCAGCCCACATCGCCACCGTCGTCGGCAGACGTGTCGTCGGAATACTTCTTCGCGGCGTCGGCAAATTCAATCTCGCCGGCGTTGAGCTTGTCGAGGACCTTCTGAGCCTTGGCCTCGGCCTTGCTCCAATCCTCCTCACTCGCGTCGCTCTCGACCTTGAACAGGATATGCGAAGAGCGGCGGGCGTCATTGTAGACGCTGAGATTCTCGTTGATGTACGCCACAACCTCGTCGTCAGTGGGGTCCTCGACCCCGGCGACCTTGCTGCGGAGCTTTTGCTGCGCAAGCGAGCTCTTGATGTTCTCCAGATACGAGGCCTTGTCAAAGCCCACCTGGGTGATCATCTCCTCGAAGGCCTTCTCATCCCCACCGTATGCGTCGACCACGTCGGCCCATGCCTTGTTGAGCTCATCCTCGGAGACGGCGATCTTGTACTCCTTCTCCGCTTGGGTGAGCAGGTACTGACGGGCGATACTGTCGATGACGCTCTCACGGTAGCTCTCGGGCGTCAGGCCTTGCTGAGACAGATAGGTCGCCCACTCCTTGTCGCTCTTATACGCGCTGTTGCGCAGGCTCATGATCTGGGTGGTGACGGTGTCCTCTTTGATGTTGACCCCATTGACCGTTGCCGCGACGCCGCCCGTGAGCGTGTACTCCTCCTTGTTCTGAACCTCGTTGAGCACGCCGGAACATGCCATCGCGGTCACGGACAGCAGCATGGCCGCGATGCCGATGCACACCAGCACGATTTTGCCCGCATGGGAAAGCTTTTCCTTGCGCTCCTTTTTGACCCGAGTTTTTGTTGGCGCCTTCTCGGGCGCGGGGTCGCGCTTGATCTTGGCGCTGCGTTTATTTACTGCCATCGGGGATCTTCTTTCGCGGTTCCAAACGGTTCGTCGCCAAAGCGACGGCACCTCTCATCACATGTCTGGTCATTGTCTCACACGCAGGTCGGCCAACCGCTCGTTTTCGCGCATTCCCACACACTTCCCTTTGCGAATCGCGGCGCGCAGCCCTATGCGCACATGCAGAAGACCCCGCGCTCCCAGGAGAAGGTCGAAGTGATCTCGCCCCACGATTACGGGCGGCGAGCGCCACGTCCAACACAGACTCAATCTCAATTGCCAAGGGTTTCCCTCAAACACAAGCGCGCGCCCAGCGTATACCGGGCGCGCGCCTTACAAACGATAGTTAGCGAATCTCAACGGTCAAGTTCTCGCGCACATGAACGCGACCATCGGCGAGCATCTGCACGACCTGCGGGTACAGCACATGCTCGATGGCGTGAATGTGCTCTTCGAGCGTGTCCACGTCCCAGCCCTCTTCGACCACGAGCGCACGCTGGGCGATGATCGGGCCCATGTCGTACACGGCGTTGGCGATGTGCACGGTCACACCCGTGACCTTCACGCCGCGGTCAAACGCATCCTGGATGCCATGCGCCCCCTGAAAGCTGGGCAGAAGCGCGGGATGGATGTTGATCACGCGATTGGGGAACGTGGCGAGCAGCGGGGCGTACACCATGCGCATATAACCCGCCATGATCACGTACTCGCACCCGCACGCCAGAAGCTCGTGAGCAATAACCTCGTCGGCCTGGATAGGGTCGGCGTAGATCTCCTTGGACAGCGTGAGCGTCTGGATGCCGGCCGCCTCCGCGCGCTTGAGGCCATATGCCGAGGGGCGGCTCGCAACGACCAGCTTGATCTCGGCGTTCAACTCGCCCGCGGCGATGGCGTCGATGAGGGCCTGCAAGTTGGTGCCCGACCCCGACAGGAGCACGCCGATGGGAAGCGGCGGGCGCCCGTCCTCAGGCATCGCGGCCCGAAGCTCCTGCAGCTCGTTGATGTCCTGCGGCGCGTTCGTCAACAGGGCATCGGCAAGCACGGCCTCGCGATCCGCACCTTCGCCAAAGAACGCGTCGCCCGGGAGCGCCTCGGGGGCGAGCCCGGCCTCATCCACAAGACGACGGTACTCGTCCGCCGCGCTGCGGACCTCGTCCCTACTGCTCATCGGTGTACTTCACCTCGCCGGAACCGGCGATGCAGGTGCCCACGCGGAAGGGCTTCTCGCCCATGGCCACGAGCGCCTCGGTCACAGCCGCCTCGTCCTCGGCAGAAACGATGAGCATCAGGCCGACGCCCATGTTGAAGGTCTTGCAGGCCTCATTGGGGGCAAGCTCGGCGTGCTCGGAAATGTAAGTGATGACCGCAGGCACGTCCCAACCCATCTTGGAGCCGTCGCGCACAACGAGCGCGTCCACGTTTGCGGGCAGGGCGCGGTTGAGGTTCTCGGTGATGCCGCCACCCGTGATGTGGGCGATGGCGTGGACCTTCGAGCCCGCCTTGCCGCGCAGCAGCTCGAGGATTGGCTTGACGTAGATGCGAGTGGGGGCAAGCAGGGCGTCCGCGAGGCTCAAACCAGGGGCGACCTCGATCGTCTCGAGCTCCGCCTTCTTGGCCTCGGCCTCAGGCGTGCCAGGCACGATGCCGTCGACACCGATGACCTTGCGCACGAGAGAATATCCGTTGGAATGAACGCCGGTAGAGGGCAGGCCGATGATGACGTCGCCCTCGCGCACGTTGGCAGGGTCGATCATCTTGGGGCGGTCGACGACGCCCACGGTGAAGCCGGCCAGGTCGTAGTCGTCCGGGCGCATGACGCCAGGGTGCTCGGCCATCTCGCCGCCCACGAGCGCGCAACCCGCGAGCTTGCAGCCGTCGGCGACACCGCGCACGATCTTGGCCATATGCTCGGCCTCGATGTGACCGATGGCGACATAGTCGAGGAAGAACAGGGGCTCGGCGCCGGAAGCGAGGATGTCATTCACGCACATGGCGACAAGGTCCTGACCCACGGTCTCGTGACGGTCGAGGATCTGGGCGAGGACGAGCTTGGTCCCCACGCCGTCCGTGCCGGAGATGAGAATCGGGTCCTCCATGTCTTTGAGCGCAGCGGCGGAGAACAGGCCGCCAAAGCCGCCGATACCACCGATGACCTCAGGACGATTGGTGTCGGCAACCATCTGCTTGATCGCATCGACCGCGCGGCCGCCTTCGGCGGTGTCGACGCCGGCGTCCTCGTACGTCACGTGCTTCGTATTCTCGGCCATGTATGCTTCCTTTCCAGCCAAGGGATTTCCTACCACAGCATAGCAGCATGATACCAGCCCCTTCGCGCCGCGCGCCCCACGCGGCACGGCGCGAAGAACTACAGCGTCATGTTGGGGTCGGCGTCGACGTTCAGCGGCGCGAACTCGCCGCGCCCGAATTTCTCGCGAGCCACCACCGCGATCATAGCGGCGTTGTCGGTACAGGCGTGCTGGGGCGGCACCGTCACGCGGATGCCCTGACGGCCGAGCTTCTCGATCATCATCTTCCTCAGGTGCGGGTTGGCCGCCACGCCGCCGCCGATGCAATACTCGCGCGCACCCGTCTCGCGCAGCGCGTTTTTGGCCTTCTTGTACTGCACGTCAAAGACGGCTGCCTCGAACGACGCCGCGAGGTCGGGCACGTTGATCGTGCGACCGGCCGCCGTCTCCTGCTCGATATACAAGGTCACGGCAGTTTTGAGGCCCGACAGGGAGAAGCGATAGTCGCCGCGGCTGTTGAGGGCACGCGGGAAGTCGATCGCGCGGGGGTCGCCCGTCTCGGCGAGACGCGAGATGACCGGACCGCCGGGATACCCCAGGCCCAGCGCCTTTGCGACCTTGTCGAAGGCCTCTCCCACGGCGTCGTCGAGCGTCTCCCCCAGCACGACGTAATCGCCCCAGGCACGCACATGCACCAGCATGGTGTGACCGCCCGAAACCAAGGTGAAGATAAACGGAGGCTCTAGGTCGGGGGTGGTGAGCTTGTTGGCAAACAGGTGCCCCTCGAGATGGTTCACACAGATGAGCGGCTTATCTGCCGCCGCGGCGAAGCCCTTGGCAAAGGCGACGCCCACCACGAGCGCACCAACCAGCCCTGGCCCCTGCGTCACGCCGACCGCCGCGAGCTCTGCCGGGGCGATCGCTCCGTCCATGCCGAGGCTTTGAGCCGCCTCCTCGAGCGCCGCATCCACAACGCCCACCATGACCTCCACGTGCTTGCGCGAGGCGATCTCGGGCACCACGCCGCCAAAGCGCGCGTGGAAGTCGATCTGCGTGGACACCTGGTTGGCCAACAGCGTTCCCTCGGCGTCCACGATGGCGACGGCAGTTTCATCGCACGAGCTCTCGATGGCGAGGATCAGCTGACGGCGTTCAAGCTCCGCGCGCTCGGCGTCGGTGCGCTGCGGATCTGGCAGCGGCCACTCACGCACCGACGCGGCGGTCGGCTCGGGAGAGGCGGCGTCGATGGGCAGCACGAGCGGCAGCGGCGCCTTCATCACCAGCGCGTCGACACCCGCGCCGTAATAACCACGGCGGCGCCCGATCTCCGCAAAGCCCAAGCTGGCATACAGGGAGATGGCGACGTTGTTTCCCGCCTCGACCTCAAGCGAGGCGGTGGTGCAGCCCAGCATCTGCGCATCGTAGCTCACGTGCGACAGCAGCTTGCGCGCAATCCCCTCGCGGCGATGCTCCGCCGCAACGGCCACGTCCAAGATCTCGATGTCCCCGTCGACGACCATCCCGCCGGCAAAACCGATGAGCTTGCCGTTGTCGTGGGCGACCCACCAGGAGCGGGGCGCGGGCGCATCGGGCGCCAACTCCGCCAGAAACGCCTCGGCGCTCCAAGGCTCATGCCCCATGTCGGCAAACGTCAGCGCCTCGAGCTGCGCCATGGCCTCAGCATCGGCAGCCGCCATCGGACGCATCTGCAGATGCCTGCCCGCCAGTTCGTCGGCCACGCCCGTCACACAGGTATTCGCGCTCTCGGACAACCCCAGGCGACGACGCTCGTTCTCCTCGGCATCGGAAAGACGCGTATACACGGGCAACACCAACGCCGGGTCGCCGCTTCCCATGGAGGCGTAGCTCTCGGGGCTCGCGGCGGCAAGCAGCAGGCTCTCGCCCGAGGGCCACCACAGGCTGCGCTCGAGAGCGCGCTCCATCAGACCCGCCTCTTCGAATGACTTGCCGTAGCGAACCAAGCCGTCACCGGTGAGGTGCAGGTCGGCGGCGTCTGGCAGGGCGGCCCACTCCGCCACCGCATCCGCGGCCTTCACGACGCGCTCGCGCTCAAACAGGCGCTTGGGGCCCTCGTCGTCAACGCGATACAGCGCGGGGTACACCTCGCCGCGCATCGCGTCGGCGGCAACGCCCAGCAATCCACGCACGCCGGCCTTCCAGGCGCGCCACGCCGTGGCGTCCAGCGTCGACGTCCCGTGCAGCATCACATTCGCGCCACGCGCCAAGCCCTTCGCCGTGGAAATGCCAATGCGTACGCCCGTGAACGAGCCCGGCCCGCGGCCAACCAAAAAGCCGCCGACGTCGGCCATGCTCATGCCCGCATCTGCGAGCACCCCCTGCACCGTCTGCACCAACTCGACGTTGGCGCGGCGACGGCACAGGTGGTCGCGGCTCGCCAGCAGATCGATATGGGCACGCGAGGGCTTATCGTCAAAAAAGACCTCCGGGACCCACCAGCCCACCGCACAGGCAAGCATGTCGGTCGATGTGTCCAGCGCCACGATCAGCGTGCGAAATTCATCAAGTCTCATCGTCTGTTCTCCCAAGAGCCCTTTCTGCGAGCCCTATGTGTACCTATCAGTCATGCCCCGTGCACCGCGGGGCACACCAAAGGCCGTGTTTTCACGCATTCGTGCAAGCAGCCCTGACCGCATCGTCAATCGCCGCCGCCAGCTCCTCGGCGCGCGCGCCATGGGGCTCAAGCGAGATCACGCGGCGATCCGCATCGTGAGCATCGCGCGCGATCACGACACCCAGATACTCCTCGCACAGCTGGTCCTGGAACTGCTCGCCCCATTCCAGCAGGCAAGCACCCTCGTAGCCCAGCACGTCAAAGATGCCCGTGTCCTCGAGCTCCTCGGCGCGCTCCAGGCGATACAGATCGAAGTGAAACAGGGGGATGCGCCCCTCATCATGCACCGCCATCAGCGAGAATGTGGGGCTCGTCACCGGGCGGGTGTCGCCCAGCCCCGCGGAAACGCCCTTCGTGAAATGCGTCTTCCCCACGCCCAAGCCGCCTGTGAGAACAAGCACATCCCCGTCTTGCAGGCAGCTCGCCACCAGTTCGCCAAAGGCGATGGTGTCCTCCACGCTCGACGAGACGTAGCTGCACCTCGCCTCATATGCAATGGACATGTCTACTCACCGATCCTCGGCAGCACGTGGTCTGCGTCCGCGCTCGCGGGCACCGGCGCGCCCGCTGCGCCCGCAGCCATCGCGGAATCGGCCGCCGCATGCTCGGCCAGATATGCTCCGAGCATGCGGAAATCCTCCTCGATGAGCTGCTGCCATGCGGGGTTGCGCAGGGCAGCAGCCGGATGAAGCGTGGGCATCACCATGAAATGGCCCATCTGGTGGAAGCGCCCGCGCAGTCTGGTGATCCCGACCTCCGTCTTGAGGACGAAATGCGTCGCCGGGTTTCCCAGCGTCACGATGATGTCCGGCCAGATGCTGCGGATTTGCTCACGCAGGTAGGGCGAGCAGGCGAGTACCTCGTCCGCCTTGGGGTCGCGGTTTGCCGGAGGACGACATTTGAGCACGTTGGCGATGTAGATGTCCTCGCGGCGCAATCCCGCCAGCGACAAGATGCGGTTGAGGTTCTCGCCGGCGCGGCCCACAAACGGCTCGCCCTGCAGGTCCTCGTTCTTTCCCGGGGCCTCTCCCACAAACATCACGCGCGCGTGCGGATTGCCCACGCCAAACACGATGTTGGTGCGCGTCTCGCACAACGGACAGAGGCGGCAGTCGCCAACCACAGCGCGAATCTCCTCAAGAGAGACCTCGCGCGGCCTTTGATGCTCATGGCCGGGGATGCGCAGTGCTCCCATCGTTTCCCCTTTCCGCCCGAGCCGCAGCCGGCTCCAGCGAGTTACACGTAAATCTTCTCCAAGCGCATGCCAAAGCCACACGCCAACTCGTAATTGATGGTGCCGCACATTTCTGCAAGCTCATCAAGGGTAATCTTGGCGTCGTCATCGTGGCCGACGAGCACCATCAGATCGCCCACCTCCGCCTCGGGCTCAGGGTGCATCGGGTTCTCGCTGATCGCGACCATGCATTGATCCATGCAGATGTTGCCCACCTGCCTGATCTTGCGGCCGCGGAAGAGCACCTCCATGCGATTGGAGAGCACGCGGGGCAAGCCGTCGGCGTAGCCGATGGGAAGCGTGCACACCTCGACCCTGGTGCGCGGCACGCGATACGTAAAGCCGTATCCAACTCCCTCGCCCATCGCGGGGTGGCACACGTGCGTCACCCGAGCCTTGATGCTCATAACGGGCTCGAGCGGCATCACGCGCGACGTGCGCTCGCACGGTTGCAACCCGTACAGGCCGATGCCAGCGCGAATCATGTCGAAATGCATGGCCGGATTGAGAATCGATCCGGGCGTGTTGTCGCAGTGCACGATGCCCGGGTCGAACCCGTCTGCGCGCAACCCCTCAATCGCCTCGGAGAAGCGCTTGCACTGCAGCTGATGGTCCCACCCATCGGGCTCGTCGGCAGTCGCGAAATGCGTGAAGGTGCCGTCGCACTCGAGGCCCGCGTGAAAATCGACGGCCCTGCGGAAATCGCATGCCTCGGCGTAATGCACACCGATGCGGTTCATGCCCGTGTTGATGGCCATGTGGTACTTGCCCACGCGGCCCAGGGCAGCGGCGCGCTCCCCATACGCCCAGGCGAACTCGGGGGAATACACCGACGGCATGATCTCGTACTCGAGCAACGTGTCGATCGCCCCCTGCGGAGGCTCGCTCAACAGCAGGATGGGCAGCCTCTGCCCCGCCTTCCTGAGTGCCACGCCCTCCAGCACGGTGGCGACGGCGAACATGTCGGCCCCCGCCGCATGCATCACCTTTGCGCATCGCTCAACACCATGCCCGTACGCATCGGCCTTCACCACGCAGCACAGGCGCTGGCGTGCGCCGATAAGGCTCTTGAAAGCGCGTGTGTTGCGACGGAGCGCTCCCGTGTCAATCTCCGCCCACGCCCAGCGCGTGGGCGGTTCGCTCAGTGTTTGCATGGGACCTACGCCTCCAACCCAATGCCCTCGGCACTCAGAGCCTCGGACTCGACCATATTCATCGCCTCACCGATCACCTCGATGAGATCGGTGGCGATCACGCTGCGCTCGCCCATGGCGGCCGCGGCGATCAGCCCCGTGCAGGAGTGAACTGCGACGGCGTAGGAACACTGCAGCTCCCAGCGATCAACCTCGCCGTGTGACACCGCGACCCCCGCCGCGATGATGCCGGCAAGGACATCGCCCGAACCGGCCGTGGCGAGCGACGCGGGACCCGACATGGGCAGCAGCACGCGCTCGACGCCGACGATGGCCGTCCTGGGGCCTTTCGCGACAACCACGAGGTTGTCCGACCCGGCGGCCCACACCAAAGTTTGCGCTGCGGAGATGGCTGTTCCCAGGTCGTCAACGCGCTCACCGCCCACCAGGCGAGAGAGCTCCTTGTTGTGCGGCGTGAGGATGAGCGGAGCCTCGCGTCGATACACCTCCGGGGTCTCCTCAATGCCGCCGATGGCAAGCCTGCTCATGCAGTTCAAGGCGTCGGCATCCAGCACAAGCGGGACGTCGGTCCGCAGCAGCTCGGTAACGACCTGCATGCCGCCCGCGGTCACCGTCATGCCCGGTCCGCACAGCACACAGTCGAATTTTGCGGCCAATTCCCTCACGGCCGAGCTCGCCGCAGCGCCAAACGCGCCTCGCGTGTCACCGGGAATCGCCACGACAGGTATGCAGGGCAGCGCCATGCGAATCAGGTTCGCGCAGGCCTCTGGGGTGGCAACCGTCACATACCCAGCGCCAGCGCGCGCGGCGGCCTTGGCTGCCATAATCGCCGCACCCGGGTACTGTGCCGACCCGCCCACAACAAGCACCGATCCACGGCTGTACTTATTCGCATTTGCCGGAAGATCGGGGAAATAATCGACAATGTCGGCGGGCTCGACGATGTCGGCGGCGTGATCCACATCGTTGATGACCTCATCCAGGCGATCGTAGAGCTCACCGCACGCATTCTCGCCGGAGTATTCTGGACCTTCTCCGCTAAACAGGCCAATCTTGGGAGCGAGCATGGTTGCAGTCACCGTTGCCTGCACGCAAACCGAAGCCACCTCGCCCGTCTCCGCATTGAGACCAGAAGGCACATCGACGGAAACGACGGTGGTGTCGAGCTCATTCAACGCGGGAATCCAAATCGAGAACGGCGCTCGAACGTTGCCGCTAAAACCTGTTCCCAAAATAGCATCGACAACGACATCGGCCTGCACGAGAACGTCAAGCAACTCATCGCGCGAGGGCCCCACCAGAACCTGAACGTCTCGACCAGCCGTACGACGAGCAACATGTCGAGCGATGGGGCTCTTGATCTCGTTGGGCTCGATGGGAGAAATCACGTCGACGGTGATGCCCTTGTGGCTCAGGATATCTGCCGCAACCCAGCCGTCGCCGCCGTTGTTGCCAAAACCGCAGAGCACTGCAACGCGCTTGGGCTTAAACTCAAGGACCTGCTCAGCGACAAATTCCCCGGCGTACTCCATCAACGCGGCCTTAGACGTACCAGCCTTCTCGATAACATCTTCTAACCTGCGGACTTCTTCGGTGTTGAGCACGGGCTTCATGCTTCATCGCCCTCCTCGACAATGACGGACTCCCCCGTTGATTCCAACAGGGCGAAGTCTTGCAAACGATCAAGTTCATCAAGTACGGAACGGGCTTCTTTGAACGACTGCGCGAGCCGTTCCTTTTCCGACACTTTTTCGACTTTAGGCTTTGGACGAGCCTCGGCGGTTATGGCCATCGCGTTGGCAACTGCCAAATCACTCGTAAACGATAGCGAGATGGCGACTTCCTGCACGCCAAGCGCCTGTGCGACCGCCAAAGCACCACCGGAGAGCACGGCGATTGGCCGCCCGTTTGCATCTCGAGACACGCTTACGTCGCGACGCCCAACACCCTGCTGGCCAAACCCAACACCAAGCGATTTGAGGACAGCCTCGCGGGCCGCAAATCGGCATGCGTAATGAGCCGCAGGGCGCGCGGATGACTCGCAGTACATCCGCTCCTCTTCGGTAAACATTCGAGGGAAGAACCCTGGCGTAACATGCATAATGCGCTCCATACGAGCGATTTCGACAATGTCGACGCCAATACCGGCTTCGGGCACCTTGACCTCCAAAAGCAATAAGACAGTCGCACTATTGTACCGCCCGCATGCATAGAGACGCCACGCGGATGCCCAGCGCATCGAAGTGCCTACATATTAATGTTGAGTTGCATGCATATAAAAAGAGAGAGGAGCTCCCGTAGGAACTCCCCTCTCGCGCGATCGCGCCCGATATGCGCGAAAGCCGTCCACCGGTCAGCGG
>UQHS01000014.1 GCA_900540845.1 uncultured Collinsella sp. | reverse complement strand
GCGCCGGCTCCCGCACCCACCGCGGAGCCCGCTCCCGCACCCGCCGCGCCTGCCCCTGCGGCCGCCGGCAGCTACGCCCAGACCGCGCCCATGCCTGGCACGATTCTCGACATCCACGTGAAGGTCGGTGACACCGTCACCGCCAACCAGCCCGTCATGGTGCTCGAGGCCATGAAGATGGAAAACGAGGTCGTCGCCGAGAAGGACGGCGTCGTCGCCTCCATCAACGTCGAGAAGGGCGCCATGGTGAACCCGGGCGACACGCTCTTCACCCTCGCGTAAGCGCACACGACCAACGCGCCGCCGGCCAGGCGGCGTTTTCATCCAGAAACGAGGCACTATGGAAATCCTACTCGACGGCGTGCAGGCGCTTTTCGCCGAGCCGGGTCGCATCGCGATGATCCTCATCGGCTGCGTCCTCATGTACCTGGGCATCAAGAAAGAATACGAGCCCACCCTGCTCGTGCCCATGGGCCTGGGCACCATCCTGGTGAACATCCCGGCCTCCGGCGTCCTCATGACCGGAACCGAGCCCGGCCCGTTCCAAATCCTGTTTGACGCCGGCATCGAGACCGAGCTCTTCCCGCTGCTGCTGTTCATCGGCATCGGCGCGATGATCGACTTCGGCCCGCTGCTCGCCAACCCGTTCCTGCTGCTGTTTGGCGCCGCCGCGCAGTTCGGCATCTTCTTCGTGACCATCGTGGCCACGGGCGTCTTCGGCTTCGACATCGCCGACGCCGCCTCCGCGGGCATCATCGCCGCGGCCGACGGCCCCACGTCGATCTTCGTGGCGAACTCGCTCGGGTCCAAGTACATGGGCGCCATCATGGTCGCTGCCTACTCCTACATGGCGCTCGTCCCCATCATCCAACCCGTCGCCATCAAGGCCTGCACCACCAAGAAGGAGCGCGCCATCCGCATGACCTACCGTCCCGGCCAGGTCTCGCAGACGGCAAAGATCCTCTTCCCCGTCACGATCTGCGTGGTCGCCGGCCTCATCGCGCCGGTGTCCCTGCCGCTCGTGGGCTTCCTCATGTTCGGCAACCTGCTGCGCGAGTGCGGCGTGCTCAACTCGCTGTCCGCCTCCGCTCAAAACGAGCTCGTGAACCTCATCTCCATCCTGCTCGGCCTGTGCGTCTCCGTGAAGATGGAGTACAGCGAGTTTTTGCAGTTCGACACGCTCATCATCATGGGCCTCGGCCTCATCGGCTTCATCATGGACTCCGTGGGCGGCGTCATGTTCGCCAAGTTCCTGAACCTCTTCCGCAAGGAGAAGATCAACCCCATGGTGGGCGCCGCGGGCATCTCCGCCTTCCCCATGGCCTCCCGCGTGGTGCAAAAGCTCGCCACCGAGGAGGACCCCGGTAACTTCATCCTCATGCAGGCTGCCGCCGCCAACGTCGCCGGCCAGATCGCCTCGGTTGTCGCCGGCGGTCTCGTGCTCGGACTCTTGCTCTAGAAAGGGGTGCTCGCCATGGCAGAATTCATCGCCTCGCTCGGCCTCTCGACCGACCTCTCGCTCGCCATCCAGATCCTCATCCTTGGCTGGGGCGGCATCTTCATCGTCATGTTCGTCATCTACGTGATCTCACTCGCGCTTGCCCGGCTCTTCCCGCCGTCGAAGGAGGCGTAACTCATGACTCGCAACGTTCGTTTCATGGAGACCGTCCTGCGTGACGGCCAGCAAAGCCAAATCGCCACGCGCATGCCCATCGAGGACATGCTGCCCATCCTCGAGACGCTCGACGCCTGCGGCTTTGAGTCCCTCGAGGTCTGGGGCGGAGCCACGTTCGACAGCTGCCTGCGCTACCTCAACGAGGACCCGTGGGAGCGCCTGCGCACCATCCGCGCGCACGTGAAGAACACCAAGCTGCAGATGCTGCTGCGCGGCCAAAATCTGCTGGGCTACCGCAACTACGCCGACGACGTGGTCGAGGCCCTCGTGAAGAAGTCCGTGGAGAACGGCATCGACGTCATCCGCATCTTCGACGCGCTCAACGACACCCGCAACCTCCAGACCTCCATCCACGCCGCCAAGCAGGCCGGCGGAGAGGTGCAAGCCGCCATCTCCTACACCACGAGCGACGTGCACACCGTACGCTACTTCGTGAGCCTTGCCAACGAGATTGCCCGTGCTGGCGCCGACTCCATCTGCATCAAGGACATGGCCGGCGTCCTCACCCCCGACGTCGCTTTTGAGCTCGTGAGCGAGATCAAGTCCTCCTGCGACCTGCCGCTGCAGGTGCACACGCACGGAACGGCCGGCATCGCCCAGATGACCTACCTCAAGGCCGTCGAGGCGGGCGCCGACATCATCGACACCTGCTCCTCCCCCTTCGCCGAGGGCACGAGCCAGCCGGCAACCGAGTCCATGGCCATCGCGCTTGAGGCGCTCGGCTACAAGACGGGGCTCGATATCGACAAGCTCGAGGAGGTCGCGGCGCACTTCCTGCCCATCCGCAACCGCTTCCTCGACGAGGGCGGCCTCAACCCCAAGGTCATGGCCGTCGAGCCGAAGGCCCTGCTGTACAAGGTGCCCGGCGGTATGCTCTCCAACCTGCTCGCCAACTTGAAGGACATGCACGTCGAGGACAAGTACGCCGAGGTTTTGGCCGAGGTTCCGCGCGTCCGCGCCGACCTGGGCTATCCGCCGCTCGTAACCCCGCTGTCCCAGATGGTGGGCTCCCAGGCGCTCATGAACGTCATCTCCGGCGAGCGCTACAAGGTCGTTCCCGCCGAGATCAAGGACTACGTGCGCGGCCAGTACGGACGCCCGCCCGTGACGATCTCCGAGAAGATCCGCCATCAGATCATCGGCGGCGACGAGGTCATCACCTGCCGCCCGGCAGACCTTATCGAGCCGGCGATGCCGCGCCTGCGCAAGGAGATCGAGCAGTACGCCCGTTCCGAGGAGGACGTGCTCTCCTACGCCCTCTTCCCCGAGCAGGCGCGCGACTTCCTCGGTCGCCGCGAGGATCCGTTCTACGACGTCCCCGTGCAGGAGGTCAACGTCAGCATCGACGTGGCGTAACGGCTGCAGGCGACGCGCCGCACCCCCGATACGCCGCCGATGGCACCATGGCACGAATAAGGGCTCACGGAATCACTCCGTGAGCCCTATTTTTTGTCGTCTGATCGCGCCCTTGTGTCGTTGTCACCCGACGCACCGTTCGCCCCAGCACCTGCACCGTTCGACTGCGGCACGAGGCACGCTACATCCCCAACTCAAGAACCGGGCGGATGGAAACGTCCACCGCATCGTAGGTGCCGACCACGAAGTCCCGCTGAGAGATCAAGGCATGGCCGTAGCCGTCCACCCCCAGGAACATCCCTTGAGCGATCTCTTCGCCATCGATGGCCACAACGCGTACCTGTTCGCCGATAAACGCCAAGGAAGCGTTGTAGGGAGCCAGCAATGGCGCCAGCGGACCCTCAGCACCACCGCGCACCGGATCTTCGATCCAGCGGGCGTGCTCACCGCCGAAGGTGCGCGCACCGGGCTTCGCGAGACCCAAGTATGCGCCGCTTTGACCGTATGCGTCCACCCATCCATCCGCGGCATCGAGAATCCTCGCGCGGATGCGCTCCGCCAGTTCATCCAAGGTGGGAGCCTGTGCGGTGACAGAAAGCTCGTTGAGGAGACCCGTCGGCTGCAGGGCGCGGGCGCCCTCGCCTCCCTGCGCAAGCGAGGGCACGTTCATATTCACTCCGACGCCGCACACCGCGAAGAGCCCCTCTTTTGACGTTGCCAGCTCCGCAAGAATGCCCGCAAGCTTGCGATGCCCGACCACGATGTCGTTGGGCCATTTGAGCCGTGCGCGCGGACAGCCCACTTCATGCAGGGCGCCGAGCACGCCCAACGCGCACGCAACGGGAAGCGCCGGTAAGGCCTCGCTTGGAACTTCGGGGCGAACGAGGACGGATAGATACAGGCCGCCCTCAGGAGAGCTCCACGTATGCGCCCGCTGACCACGACCGGCAGTTTGGACGCGCGCCCGGATTGCCGATCCATGCGGAGCGCCCTGGCAGCCCCGTTCCTTCAGCTCGGCATTCGTCGAACCAATCTCGTCCAAAACTTCAATGGGCGGCACGCCCGTACCCCGGATATCGCTCATCACGCACACGCCTAACGCCCGAGCATGCGGAAAAACCGCTCCTCGAGCTGCGGGTCGTCGATAAACGCGCCGCGACGGGCAAGCGTCGTGGTCTTCGTCCCGGGTTTTTGAACGCCGCGCATGGTCATGCACATGTGCTCGGCCTCCAGAAGCACGATGGCGCCCTCGCAGTCGAGCTCTTCCATAAGGGCGTCGGCAATCTGTGCGGTGAGCTGCTCTTGCAGTTGCAGGCGACGTGCAAAGACCTCGACCGTGCGGGCGAGCTTGGATAGGCCAGCGACACGGCCGTTGGGGATGTACCCAATCGTCGCCTTGCCGTAAAACGGCAGCATATGATGCTCGCAAAGGGAATAGAACGTGATATCGCGTTCGATTACCAAACCGTTGTCGGAAACGGCAAACGTTTTTGAGAGATGCTCGGAAGGCAGCTGGTCCATCCCGCCGCACAGCTCTAAGTACATGCGGGCAACGCGGTCGGGCGTCTCGACAAGCCCTTCGCGCGTGGGGTCCTCGCCTATGCCCTCCAGCAGCAGCCGAACCGCCTCGCGCACCTTATCTTGATCGACCATGTCAACCCGCTTTCCATACTCACCAATATGGTTACTATCGTACCACGAGCACACGGGGGCAAAATAAAGGCTACCAATTGTGAACAAGTGGACATGCCCGCTCCAAGACGTGCCTTCACGCCGCACGAGGCAGGCGCCTCGCCACGAGAGCGCCGCTATCGTGCGGCTAGCGTACGGTTGCAGCCCTACATCGAATGCGTGGCGTACATCTGCTCGTCATCCCACGGGCGCACAGCGTCGACGGGCGACTCCCCCGCCGCAAGCGCGGCAAGCGTTGCGGGCATGTCGATGAGCCGTTGATTGGAGGAACCGTGGAACCGCAGGGTGATGTCGTACAGGTCCTGGATGAAGGGGCCGTCAACCAAAACGTCCACGCAGGCCAGGATGCGGTCGGTGAACTCCGTGTGGTGCCGCCCACCGGGAACGAGCTCAACGTGCCAGGTGTCGCCCGTGAAGCACCAAATGGACTTGCCGGAGCCACGCGGGAACTCCTCACGCACGCGCTCGATAAACTCGACCAGACCAGCCTGGTTCTCGGGCTCCATGGGCTCTCCGCCAAGCAGTGTCAAGCCGTCCACGTAATCGGGCCGCAGGCTCTCGATGATCTTGTCCTCGACCTCGCGCGTAAAGGGCTTGCCCGCCGCGAAGTTCCACGCCACCTCGTTGAAGCAGTTCTTGCAGCCGCGGCGGCACCCACTCACGAAGAGCGTCGTGCGCACCCCCTCGCCGTTGGCGATGTCAAAATGCTTGATCTCAGCGTAATTCATAATGCCATCTTCTCCTCAAGAGCCCCCTCATGCGTAAGCCTGAGGCCTTGGCGGCGTAACCCCACACAACCATAGCAACTGCAGGGCAGGATCAGGGCCGGAGGGGCGGCGTGTCTCCTCCGCGCACAGTTCCGCACGCAAAGGAGAGCCCAGTGGGCTCTCCGTCTTGCGCAGGACTGTCCGAGCACGGAGGAGACACGCCGACCCTCCGGCCCGCCAGGATCGAACCCTACAGATGCAGCACGCGATCGCGAATCTCCTCGGTGCGGCCCTGGTTCCAGAACTGTGTGCCAATGTAGCCGCAGGTGCGACGGGCCACGTTGAGCGTCTCCTGGTTGCGGTTGCCGCAATGCGGGCACTCCCACACCAGCTTACCGTCGTCCTCAACGATTCGAATCTCGCCGTCGAAGCCGCACTCCTGGCAGTAATCGCTCTTGGTGTTGAGCTCCGCGTACATGATGTTGTCGTAGATGTACTGCATCACGCGGATGACCGCCTTGAGGTTGTCCTGCATGTTGGGCACCTCGACGTAGGAGATGGCGCCGCCGGGAGACAGGCGCTGGAAGTGGCTCTCAAACTGCAGCTTGTCAAACGCGTCGATCTCCTCCGAGACGTGGACGTGGTAGCTATTGGTGATGTAGCCCTTGTCCGTCACGCCGGGGATGATGCCAAAGCGGCGCTGCAAACACTTGGAGAACTTGTACGTGGTGGACTCGAGCGGCGTGCCGTACAGCGAGTAGTCGATGTCCTCGGCGGCCTTCCACTCGGCGCACTTGTCGTTCATGTGCTGCATGACATCCATGGCAAACGGGGTGCCGTGGTCGTCGGTGTGGCTGTAGCCGGTCATGTACTTCACGCACTCGTACAGACCCGCATAGCCCAGGCTGATGGTGGAGTACCCGCCGTAGAGCAGCTTGTCGATGGTCTCGCCCTTATCCAGGCGCGCCAGGGCGCCATACTGCCACAGGATGGGCGCGGCGTCGGACAGCGTGCCCAACAGGCGCTCATGACGGCAGCGCAGCGCGCGGTGGCACAGCTCCAGGCGCTCGTCGAAGATCTCCCAGAACTTGTCCATGTCGCGATGGGAGGACAGGGCGACATCGGGAAGGTTGATGGTTACGACGCCCTGGTTGAAGCGGCCGTAGTACTTAGGCTTGCCCGGCTCGTAGTTCATCGCGCGGGCGACGTTGTCGTAGCCGTTGCCGGTGCGGTCGGGCGTGAGGAAACTGCGGCAGCCCATGCAGGTGTAGCAATCGCCGTTGCCCTCGGTCTCGCCCTTCGAGAGCTTGAGCTCGCGCATCTTCTTCTCGGAGATGTAGTCGGGCACCATGCGCTTGGCGGTGCACTTGGCAGCGAGCTGCGTGAGGTAGAAGTACTCGGAGTCCTCGTGGACGTTGTCCTCCTCGAGCACGTAGATGAGCTTGGGGAAGGCGGGGGTGATCCACACGCCAGCCTCGTTCTTCACGCCCTCGTAGCGCTGGCGCAGTGTCTCCTCGATGATCATAGCGAGGTCGCGCTTCTCAGCGGCGCTGCGGGCCTCGTTGAGATACATGAACACCGTGACAAACGGGGCCTGGCCGTTTGTGGTCATGAGCGTCACGACCTGGTACTGGATGGTCTGAACGCCGCGGCGAATCTCGTCGCGCAGGCGACCCTCGACGACCTCGACGACCTTCTCCTCGGGCGCATCCACCCCGAGCTCCACGAGCTCGGCCTCCACCTGACGGCGAATCTTCTGGCGGCTGACCTCGACAAACGGAGCAAGATGCGTAAGCGAGATGGACTGGCCGCCGTACTGGCACGAGGCGACCTGCGCGATGATCTGCGTGGCGATGTTGCAGGCGGTGGAGAAGCTGTGCGGGCGCTCGATGAGCGTGCCGGAGATGACGGTCCCGTTTTGCAGCATGTCCTCGAGATTCACGAGATCGCAGTTGTGCATGTGCTGCGCAAAGTAATCGGAGTCGTGGAAGTGGATGATGCCCTCATTGTGGGCCTCAACCACCTCGGCGGGGAGCAGCACGCGCTGCGTGAGGTCCTTGGAGACCTCGCCGGCCATGTAGTCGCGCTGAACCGAGTTGACGGTTGGGTTCTTGTTAGAGTTCTCCTGCTTGACCTCTTCGTTGTTGCACTCGATGAGCGACAGGATCTTGTCGTCGGTCGTGTTCTTTTGGCGCTTGAGGCCCTGCACGTAGCGATAGATGATGTAGCGGCGGGCGACCTCGAAGCGGTCGAGCGCCATGATCTCGTCCTCGACCATGTCCTGGATTTCCTCAACGGAAACGGTGTGGCCGGCCTGCTCGCAGCGATCGGCGACGTTCTGCGCGGCGTAGATGACCTGGCGCTCGGTAAGGCGCTCGCCGTTCTTCACCTCGCTGTTGGCGCCGTTGATGGCGTTGATGATCTTCTGGAGATCGAACGCGACCTCAGAACCGCTGCGCTTGATGATCTTCATGACCGCTCCCTCGTATGCCCAGTGCATCAAATATCCCCGCGGACCCCCGCGGGATAGTAAGGCCTCGACATCCGCGGCAGCTCCCGCATGAGATGTCGAGGCCCATTTGTGGCTGACTAGTACTATACGCGATATTTCGCTCAATATCTGGTATTAGTTGATAAGCGGCATACTACATATAGTGTTTGTGCAGGTCAGAGCAATCTGCTTATTTTTCAACGTATTTAAAGTTGCAATCGGAGCAGAGGTTATGCTGACCATACTCACCGCCCCCACCTGCACGTATCTCAAAACCGCGTCGATGCCAGAGGAGTAGGTGTCCATAAGTTCTCCGTGAACGGTGTTGGAACTGGGTAAGACCACTTCGACAGAACCGCAGGAAGCCTACATGTTGTGCTCGGCGAGATCGGCAGGGCAGCGCGGCGGAGCGGGTTTCCCACATGCAGATATTCGACTCAATGAAAAAAGGCGTCCATCTGGACGCCCTCGGGATGTTATGGAGGCGGCTCCCGGATTCGAACCGGGGGTAAAGGCTTTGCAGGCCTCTGCCTTACCACTTGGCCAAGCCGCCTTATATGCAAAGGGCCGATTTACATCGGCCCTGGCACATACAATGGAGCGGACAACGGGGCTCGAACCCGCGACCCCAACCTTGGCAAGGTTGTGCTCTACCAACTGAGCCATGTCCGCTTGTGGTGGGCGATACAAGATTTGAACTTGTGACCCCTACCGTGTCAAGGTAGTGCTCTCCCCCTGAGCTAATCGCCCGCTCAAGTGTGCGCCTCAGCGCGGGATTAACTATACAAAAGACCTTCGCGCTGTGCAACAACTTTTTTCAGAATTATTTGGATTGGGTGCACGAGACTCAGAAAACACCAATCTACCTGGGCATTTCTGCGCTCATCTACGATCTTTCCACCAAACTCCCCGCCCGAAGGAATAACAGCACTGCGTCGAGCTCTGCGTCGAGGACGACATTGAGGACGACGCCGCCCCGAGCATTGAGGGTAAGTTCGTCGAAAATTACCGACAATCTCGGCGCGATTTTCGACGATCTTACCCTCGAACTGTTTTCATGGCAGGTCGACATGGTGCGGGCTGTTCTCAACGCAGGTCGGCATGGTTCGAGGCAGGTCGTTGCATCTCATTGCGACTCGCTGCGCCTCGTTGCGCTCCGACGCGACGCGCTGCAGCCCGTTGCGACACGGCGCGCCAAGACGCGAACCGCTGCGGCCCGTTGCGACACGGCGCGGCACGCCATGACGCCAAATGTGCGGGCCGCACGCCCCTGCACGTATATTCTTTGAGATTGACCCTTGCACTCCTCTTCGATTTTGCGTATAGTACTTTTTCGCAAGCGGACATGGCTCAGTTGGTAGAGCACAACCTTGCCAAGGTTGGGGTCGCGGGTTCGAGCCCCGTTGTCCGCTCCATTGTATGTGCCAGGGCCGATGTAAATCGGCCCTTTGCATATAAGGCGGCTTGGCCAAGTGGTAAGGCAGAGGCCTGCAAAGCCTTTACCCCCGGTTCGAATCCGGGCTTCGCCTCCAGCACAACGTATCGGGCGCCCCGCGGGGCGCCCGTTTCCATATGTCTTCAAACTACGAAATTAACTTGACCAGTTGCACACACGTACCTTGAGCGTCCGTGCGACGGCGCACCTCGACACTGTCCACGAGCATCCGCATGAGTTTGATGCCGCGGCCGCGCTCGCGGCTCTCGGGCGGCTCCTCGTCGGCCGCGATCTCAAACCCGCACCCGCAGTCCAGGACCTCGATAATCACGCGATCGGGATAGGCAACCATCGTCATGGTCCCCCCTTGGGCGTCGCAGGCGTGATCGTACGCGTTGGACAGGGCCTCGCCCGTCGCCAACGCCGTATCGAAGCACTCCTCCCTCGAAAGAGGCAGGGTGCCCAGCATCTCGGCGACGCGGTGCCGATACTGCGCAAGGTGCTCGACCCCAGGGACGATGGAGCAGCTCTTGCTCCACAGCGGCGGGGCGTCGGGAGCCAAAACGGGAATCGGAGGCCGCTCGGCATACGAAACATGCAGGACGTCGAGCAGGCGCGCGATCTGCAAAAAGCGGGCGACCTGCGCCGAGGCGTTCACAAGGGACAGCATGCCCTCGAGCTCGTGCAGCTGACGCGCGCGCGACAGCAGAAACGCCAGTCCCGTCGAGTCGATGAACGTCACGTTTTGGCAGTTCACCAGCACGCGCCGCACCCCCTGCGCAATTAGGGAGTCCATCTGCAGCCGCAGCCCGGGCACCGAAGCGATGTCGATGTCGCGGGAGGGCGCTATAACCGCTATGTCATTCCACTCATACATACCGCTATGGTTCCCCAAACAGCTTCAAGCGATACGCGCGAGGCGCATCTGATCCGTCCATCAGCGCGCGCGGCGCATCCGGTCCATCCGTCCACCGCGCGAAAACGCGCGCCTACTCCACACCGCCCGCGCGCTCATCGATGCGCAGAGCGACAAGCGCGATGTCGTCGTCGAGCTCCGAGGCGGTAAACGCGTCGAGCTCGGCCAGCACGCTGCCGCACAGCCCCTCGATGCCCGCAGGCGCGCTCGCCAGCAGCACCTCGCGCAGACGTGCCTCGCCAAAGAAATCGCCGTCGGCGTCGCGTGCCTCGATGGCGCCGTCGGTATACATGAACAGGATGTCCCCCGGCCGCAGCGCGCAGGTGCCGTTCTCGTACACCATGCCCGCAAAGGCCCCGACAACGCCGGACTGAACGCTCAACTGCTCGGCCTCGACCCCGCCGGTGGCATCCGCACGCACGAGCACGGTGGGCGGGTGCCCGGCCGAGCAATACGTCGCGCGCCCATGGCGCAAATCGATTTTGGCAATGAACACCGTCACGAACGTCTCCACGCGGGAGAAGCTCATGAGCATGCGGTTGAGCGAGCGGGCCATGCGCGCTGGGCTCGCGCCCTCCCAGGCATACGCCGTCAAGGCGGTCTTCACGAGCGCGGACATCGACGCCGCCTCGACGCCCTTGCCCGAGACGTCGCCCAAGATCATGACCGCCCTGTCGTCCGGCAGGCGGATGAGCGTGTAGAAGTCGCCGCCGACCAGCGCCTGCCGCGTGGCCGACGAGTACAGGGCGTCCGTCGTGATGCCGGGAACGACGCCCAGCGAGTTGCGCATCCCCGCCTGCAGCGTCTGCGCGATGCGGTGCTCGCTCTCCTGCTGCATGGCACCGGCCATGATGAGCTCGAAATCGTGCGCAACATGCGTGAGGTAGTCGAATTCCATGTCGTCGATGGGCTCTTGGGAGCCATCGCGCAGCAGCAAAAACCGACGGGGTGGCAAGACGGCGGCGAAGGGGCCCTTGTCCTCCACAAACACGTCGGCCCCGAGCTGCTCCGCGACATCGACGAACACACCCTGGCACGGCAGCCCGTGGCGCTCGAGCCACTCCCCCATCCACGTCATGCGATCGACGCGCGCGAGGCGAATGTGCTTCGGCTCCTCGATGGCGGCCAGCGGGCCGGCGTCGCCCGACAGGAAATCCTGTGGCGCCGCGGCGCCCACGCGGGCGGCGGGCGCCGTCGCGGCGAAGAAGGCCTCGTTGATACCGCAGGGAAGGTCGAGGTCGCTTCCCCCCTCGTAATCAACGAGGTAAACGCCCCGTTCCGGATCCCTCAGCACCGGGAGCATCCTGCAGGACAGCTGGTCGCGTAGCTCATCGATCACCTCGCCCCATGCGGTGGGGACGTCGTCGGCGTTGGCGTACATCCCCTCGCGGATACGGCTGAGAGAGCGCGTGAGCTGCGCCGTGCGCGCCGAGCGCAGGCTGCTCACAACCCCCACCAACTCGATGGAGAGGTAGTCGCAGATCACCTCGAGCACGCGCACGTCGCTCACGCGGGGGTTGCAGGGACGATTCCACCCGAGCTCGACCACGCCGAGCACCTGCGTGCCAAAATAGACGGGCACCGCGATGAGCGTCTTGAACGGAGGCATGTCTTGGATGCGCAGGTTGTGGCGAACGCGGGCATCGAGATCGTACAGGGCGCCGGGAACAGTCGGGTCGGTCGGCGCACCAGGCACCAGCGAGATGCGGCACGCCCGCTGCTCGCGCAAGACGTGCGTGGGCACGCCCGCGCCGTAGGGGATGAAATCGGGGACGTAGACGTCGGCGAGGCCGCGACTCACGCCGCGCAGCTTGAAGCCGCCGCCCTCCGCCAAATACATCGTGGCGCCCGCGGCGTCCAGCGTCTCGGTCATGCGATTCAAAACGGTGTCGAGCAGCGTCACCAGGTCGTTTGAGCCCACAGTGGACATGATGACCGACAAGGTGCCCGAAAGCCGCTTATTCGCCGCCTGGAGCTCCGAGAGGAGGCGCTGCGTCTTGCGATCGTGGGCATATTGCTCCTCGAGGCTGCGCATGGCGAGGGCGTACCGGTGCTCCCCGCCCGTGAGCTCGATGGCGCGCACGCGCACCGGGATGAACGACCCGTCGGGCAGCTTGAGCATGAGGGAGTTTTCCACACCGTCCGAGGTGAACGGGACGCGATGGCCCGTCGAGCGCTCGAACGACGAACTGTAGAGTGCGTCTTTGATGTCAGATCCCACCACGCGCTGGCGCGTGGTCTGAGCGAGCATCAGAAATTGTCGATTGATATGGCATACAGTGCCGTCTGCATCGCAAATCGCCACGGCATCACTCGTAACCTCGATGAGGCGCGCCACATCGCTCAGTTCATCGTAGTGCAAGTGTTCCATGCGCCACCTCCGCCGGCTCGACACGGCGCGGGCGCGCGAATCGCACGTCCGCGTGCGATAGATAGCAAAAACGCGAGCCCGTGTGAGCTCGCGTTCAAATGCGTGGTGTCGGAGGCGGGACTTGAACCCGCATGACCGAGAAATGGTCACTAGCACCTCAAGCTAGCGCGTCTGCCAATTCCGCCACTCCGACGTTTGCTGCGTTTGCGTTACCGCGTCTGCAACGTTGAAGATAATAACCCGTAAACGCATCTTTGCGCAAGCCCCAATTTCAAAAAAGTTGACCAGATTTTGAAATTTATCGAATGCGCAGGTAGAAGCCGCTAGAGCACCGACACCGAAACGGGGTCGAGCACACCTAGGGCGTCCAGATGCGCCGCCGAGATGCGATTGGACGCGACGACGTGGGGCATCGTGAACACGACGGGCAGCAAGGCGAGTTCCTCGGACTCATGCGTCAGCACCTGGCGCACGAGATCTTCGCGAACCGCCCGGTCGCGCTCCCGGCACGCAGCCACCAGCAGCTCCTCAACCGTCGCCGAGGCTCCCGCCGCGGCAGAAACCCCACAGGACGGAAGCCCTCCAACAAGGGGCGCCACGGCAGCCTCGAGCGACGGCACCGTCGGCTCAAACGTGGCCAGGGCACACTCGTAGGCACCTTCGGCCAAACGGGCGCGATAGTCTCCTTCCGAGAGCCCTTCGGCCTTGACGGTAAAGCCGACCGCCTTGAGGTCCGCGGCCATCTGCGAGGCGAGCTTGGCGTTCATGCCACCCTTTCGATACACCAGCCGCACGGTCAGGTCGAGCGGTTCCGAGGCCTCCTCAACCAAAGTCTCCCCCGAGGACCCTGCGTCGATCGCGGCGGCGTCGGCCTCATGGGCCGCCATCAAGTCCTCAAGCAGCTGCTGGGCCATCTCGGCATCAAACTGGCATGCCTCCCACGCGGGGACCTCGGCAATCGCGGGGCCAACGAGCGAGGCGGCCGCCTCGCCGGCTCCCCCGAGGACCTTTCTCACCAGGGTGTCGCGGTCGATGGCGGCACAAGCCGCGCGACGGAGCTCCGGATGACTCATCGCACCCACTGCGGTATTGCACGCGAGATAGGTGATCCGAGAGCCCAGGGGCGCGGTGCAGCGCGCGCCGGGCATGAACGCGCCCGGGGTCTCGCTCTCCCCCGCCGACTCCTGCGCGTCGCGCACCTGATCCACAGGGACCTCGCAAATGTCGAGCGCGCCCGCCAGGAACTGGTTGTACGCCGATGCGGTGTCTGCATTTGGGCACACCAGCGCGCCATCGGCAAGCGCGGGGGTGACGGCGTCGGCAAAACGAACGAGCCAGATGTCCTCATCCTCGTCCCACGCGCCCTTGAGCTTGAACGGCCCGTTGCCGATCGGCCACGAGGCATACGACGAGTTCTCGCGCGTCGACGAAATCGGCGCGGGTCCAAGCACCGGATGGGCGACGATGTCGGCAAAGCCCGCATAGGGCTGCGTGAGGGCGACCTCAAGCGTCAGGTCGTCGGGACAGCGCAGGCCGACCATCTCGGAGGCGCGGCCCTCGCTGAGCGCATCGTAGCCCTCAACCAGACTCAGCAACGGCGCCCAGGGGCTTTGCAGCAAGGAGCCGTCTGCAGGCGCGTCCTTGGACGTGCGCTCGTTCTCAGAGGCCTCCTCGTCATAACGTGCCGGGCCGGCAACGAGGCGCTCCCAGGCGCGCTTGAACGACGACGCGGTGACCTCTTCGCCATTGTGGAAGGTCGCCCCCTCGCGCAGGGAGAACGTGAAGGTGCGGGCATCGTCGGACACCTCGAACGAACGGGCGGCGGCACCGATGAGCGCGCCGTCTACATGGGTGAGCAGGGGCGTGTACAAAAACCGCATCACCTGCAGGCCCGCCCGGTCGCACACGGTCATGGGGTCGATTGCCGACAGCCCCCGAACACGAACCTTGAACCACGAATCGGGCACCGACTTGTGCCCCGCCTTGGCGGCGCGACCCTGTCCTGCGCAACCCGTCAGCGCTCCCGCGCCGAGGAGCCCAAGCGTGCCGTCGAGCAGCGTACGTCTATCGATCATCTCGGATACCTCCCGGTTTCCGTGCATGCACATCATGTCCACCACTCTAAAGCAAAAGCCCCGTCTTCACCCAGCACACACTCGCCTTTCCAGTAAAGCCCCGTCACGCATGCAGGGCCGCAGGCAGATGAGCGCGGCAAAAGGGGTAGGACCGCCACATTGGGGCAGGGCGATATATCCAAAGAAAGCCCGCCAGAGGCGGGCTTTCAAGGGCGTTTGCTCAGTTGAGTTCTGAGGGCTACTGGCCCTACAGATCGATGTGCGACTCCTTGATGGGGAACGGGGTCGCAAAGTGGCATGCGCAGTAGTGGCCATCACCGATCTCGCGGAACTCGGGCGCAGACTCAGAGCACTTGGCCTGGGCGATCGGGCAGCGCGTGTGGAAACGGCAGCCGCTCGGCGGATCGATCGGGCTCGGCGGATCGCCGGCGAGAATGATGCGCTTGCGGTTCTTCTGCACGTCGGGATCGGGGATCGGGACAGCAGAGAGCAGCGACTGCGTGTAGGGGTGGTTCGGCTCGGCGTAGAGGCTCTTCCAGTCGGAGAGCTCGACCATCTTGCCGAGATACATCACGGCGACGCGGTCGGAGATGTGCTGCACGACGGAGAGGTCGTGAGCGATGAAGAGATACGCGGTGCCATACTGCTTCTGAAGGTCCTTCAGGAGGTTCAGGACCTGAGCCTGAATGGACACGTCGAGCGCGGAGACGGGCTCGTCGCAGATGATGAGCTTCGGACGCAGGATGAAGGAGCGGGCGATACCGACGCGCTGGCGCTGACCGCCGGAGAACTCGTGCGGGTAGCGATTGATGTGCTCTGGGTTGAGGCCAACAACATCGAGCAGCTCGCGAACGCGATCCATGCGCTCCTCGGGCGTGCCGATACCGTGAATGACCATGGGCTCGGAAACGATCTCGCCGATGGTCATGCGCGGGTTCAGAGAGGCATACGGATCCTGGAAGATGAACTGCATCTCGCGGCGCATCTCCTTGAGCTCCTTCTTGCTCATCTTGGAGACGTCCTTGCCCTCGAAATAGACCTTGCCGGTCGTCGGGGGATCGAGGTGCATGATGGCGCGACCCGTGGTGGACTTGCCGCAGCCGGACTCGCCGACCAGGCCAAAGGTCTCGCCGGCGCGAATCTCAAACGAGACGTCGTTCACAGCGGAGACGACCTTCTTGGAGAACTTGCCGCCCATGAAGCCGGAGCCCGTGGGAAACTCCTTGCACAGGTGCTCGACCTTGAGCAGGGGCATGGTGGTATCTGCCATTTAGGCTTCGCCTCCCTTCGTGGATGCAACGGTCGTGTCGTCGGGGATTACGGTCGGGATGGTGCCGCGGGAACGGGACGTATCGGGCGCGAACTTCTTCACGAACGCGTCGTCATCGGCGTAGTGGCACTCGGAGTAGTGACCGTTATCCATGACGAACTTCTCGGGGCGCTTCGTGTGGCACAGCTCCGTGGCGTAGGGGCAACGGGGTGCGAACGCGCAGCCCTGGGGAAGGTTCACGAGCGACGGCGGGTTGCCGTGAATCGGGGTGAGCGGCTTCTTCTCGTCGGTCGCCTGCTCCGGGATGGAGCGGATGAGGCCCCAAGTGTAGGGGTGGCGGCTCTCGTAGAAGATCTCGTCGGCGGTGCCGAACTCGACCGGGTGACCGGCGTACATGACCATGATCTTGTCGGCCATGTCGGCGACGACGCCCAGATCGTGGGTAATCATGATGATGGCGTTGCCGTTCTTCTCCTGCATCTCCTGCATGAGCTCGATGATCTGAGCCTGGATGGTCACGTCGAGCGCCGTGGTGGGCTCGTCGGCGATCAGGATGTCAGGGTCGCACGCGAGCGCCATGGCGATCATGACGCGCTGGCGCATGCCGCCGGAGAACTGATGCGGGTACTCGTTGACGCGCTTCTCGGGCTCGGGGATGCCCACGAGGTCCAGAAGCTCGGTCGCACGCGCAAGCGCCTCCTGCTTGGAGTAACCACGGTGCAGGCGCAGGCCCTCGCCCACCTGACGGCCGATCTTGTAGACCGGGTTCAGGGAGGTCATGGGGTCCTGGAAGATCATGGCGATGTCGTTGCCACGGACGTGCTGCATCTCCTCTTCGGACATGTTGAGCAGGTCGCGGCCGCGATACGTCACGGAGCCGCCCTCGATCTTGCCGGGGGGCATGGAGATGAGGCCCATGATGGTCATGGCGGTCACGGACTTACCGGAGCCGGACTCGCCAACCACGCCGAGGGTCTCGCCGCGGTCGAGCGTGTAGCTCACGCCGTCGACCGCGTGCACGACGCCGTCCTCGGTGTGGAAATACATCTTGAGATTGTCGACCTCGAGCAGGTGCTGGCCCTCGGGGATGGGCTGGGTCTTCAGGTCGACGTACGAATCGTTCTTCTTTGCCATGGTTTTACGCGTCCTTCATCTTGACGTCGAGAGCGTCACGCAAGCCGTCACCGAGCAGCGTGAACGCAAGCACGGTGGTGAGGATGGCGATGCCGGGCATGATCATGAGCCACGGCTCGGTCTGCAGGAACTTCTGGCCCTCCTGGATGAGCGTGCCCCACGACGGATCGGGCGGCACGACGCCGAGGCCCAAGAAGGACAGGGCAGACTCGGTCAGGATGGCGCCGCCGATGTTCATGGTGGCGTACACCACGATGGAGGCGACAGAGTTCGGGAAGATGTGACGGACGATGATACGGAAGTCAGAGGCGCCCATCGAGCGGGCGGCGTCGACGTAGTCGCTCTCCTTGACGGAGAGGATCGCGGAGCGGAACACGCGGGCGATGGAGGGCCAGCCGAGGATACCGATGGCGATGAACACGTTCTGAATGCCGTTGCCGATGACCGCGATCATGGCGATGACGAACAGCGTGTAGGGGAACGCCAGGAAGATGTCGGCGAGGCGCATGATGATGGTGTCCCAGATGCCTCCGTAATACGCGGCGATAGCGCCCATCACCAGACCAATAATGGTCGAGATGCCCGTGGCGACGATGCCGACGGTCAGCGAGATGCGGGCGCCGTAGATAACACGGGACAGCACGTCACGGCCGAGGGTGTCGGTGCCAAACGGGTGCTCGAGCGACGGGGCCAGACGGGAATTCATCGCCATGGTGGCCGTGTCGGATGCGTTGGGGTCGCCGAGGACCTGGGGAACCCACAGGTCGGCGGAAACGGCGACGATCACCACGAGGAGAATCCACACGATGGCGAACATCGCGAGCTTGTTCTTCCTCAGGCGCTTGAAGGCGTCACCCCACAGGGTGCGCGTGGGCTTGTCGGAGTTGTCGGCGACAACGTGAGCCTCGGCGGCGGCCGCTTGAACCTGCTCGCCCATCTTGCTCATTGGGTACTGCACGTCTCTCCCCTCCTACTTCTCACTCTTGTTGCCAAGGCGGATACGCGGATCGAGGAACGCGTAGCTCACGTCGACGATGAGGTTGATGACCATAACGACAATGACGATAACCGTCACGGAGCCCATGACGATGGGCCAGTCACGACGGGTGATGGCCTGGTAGGTCATCTGGCCAATACCGGGCCAGTTGAAGACCGTCTCGGTCAGGATGGCGCCGGCGAGCATCGCGCCGAAGTCCATGCCCACGTAGGTGACAACCGGGATGAGGGCGTTCTTGAGCGCGTGGTGGAAGATGATGGAGCGCTTGGAGAGGCCCTTGGCCTTAGCGGTGCGGATGTAGTCCTGGTTCATGACCTCGATGAGCTGCGAGCGCATGATGCGAGCCGTGTAGGCGGTCGACACCGCAGCCAGAGTGATGGCGGGCAGGATGTAGTACATCCAGCCGGGGAACATCGGGCGAGGACCGGGCACGCCGGAAACGGGCAGGGCGAAGGCGCCACCCGTCACGCCCTTAAGCCAGATGCCGAAAATCAGCTGGAGCAGCAGCCCCAACCAGAACGCGGGCATTGCCACGAGCAGGGACGTCGTGAGGGTGACGAGGATGTCCCAGAAGGAGTAGCGCTTAATGGCCGAAATGATGCCCGCGCCGATGCCCACGATGGCTTCGATGACGATCGCGACGATTGCGATCTGCACCGTGTAGGGATAGGCATCGAGGATCATCACCGAAACATCGGTGCCGCGCTGGTAGGAGCGGCCGAGGTCGCCGTGGAGCAGACCGCCCAGATAGGTGAAGTAACGATCCCACATGGGGGTCTCGATGGTGTCACCGTTCTCGTCGAAGACGATGTCACCGTTCTCGTCCGTCACGATCAAGCCGTGAGCGGCGCGGATGTTCATCTCGGTAACCGGGTCGAGCTTCTTCTCGCCAGCGATCAGCTTGATCGGATCGCCGGGCACGACATTCTGCATGATGAACAGAATGAGCGTGACGCCGAGGAAGACCGGGATGAACTGCAGGATTCGCTTGAGGATGTACCTGAGCACAGCGATACCCTCCCTAGTCTCATGGACACTACACTTTGCTGCAGTACTTAGCAGCGTAAATTACTATTATACGTCACCTGTAATGGAATACTGCGGGGATTGTGCGTAGATATGCATTTATGCGTGGTAATGACGCATAACAAAAGCAGGACACCGCTTGCGCGATGCCCTGCTGTTCATGGCGCTATCAGGTTTACACCTAATCTACCTAGGCGATCTCGGCCGTCTCGAAGTGCGGGATAGTCTGAGCGTCGTAGTTGAAGCTCTTCATGCGATCGGAGGCGATGTAGTTGTGAGCGTAGTACATGATCGGGACAACCGGCATGTCCTCGCCGATCATCGCGCAGATCTTGCGGCAAGCAGCCTTGCGCTCTTCCTCGTCCTGGATCTGACGGGCCTCTTCCATGAGCTTGTCAGCCTCGGGGTTGCTGTACTTCTCATAGTTGTTGTCGGCGCCGGTGTAGAAGTTCGGGTACAGGAAGTTGTCCATGGTCGGGTAGTCGGCGGTCCAGCCAAGGCGGGCGACGGAGAAGGTACCGTCGGACAGCTTCTGCAGGTAGGTAGCCCACTCGGTGGTGTCCTGGGTGACGGTGAAGCCGACAGCCTCGAGGTCGATCTGGACAGCGGACATGAGGTCCTCGTGACCGCCGTCGCCGTTGTAGTTGAGGGAGATCTCAAGACCGCGCTTGCCGTTGGAGTCGGCGACGTAGCCGGCGTCGTCGAGGATCTTCTTGGCCTGCTCGGGATCATACTTGCAGTACTGCCACACGTTCTCCTCGGAGTCGTCGATGGCGGCGGGCATGATGGAGGTAGCCGGCTGACGGGAGCCCTCATACAGGGTGTCGACGATGTTCTGGCGGTTGATGGCGAGAGCCATGGCGTGACGCACGTTAACGTCGGCAAGCACCGGATCATCGGAGTTGAGGATCAGGTAGTAGGTGGACAGCTCGGTGCCGAGCAGGCACTGCTTGCCAGGCGTGGAGGTGTAGCCGTCCTCGGACTGACCGTACTTGTCGATGTTGTCCTTGATCTGACCCGTCGGAATCTGGGCGAAGTCGATGGTGCCGGCCTTGAACTCGTTGTAGGCAGTGTCGGGGTCCTTCTGGATGGAGCAGTACACGCCGTCGATCTTCGGAGCCTCACCGTGGTAGTCCTCGAACTTGAGGAGATTGATGTACTGATTGTGCTTCCAGGGCTCGTCCATCTTGAAGGGGCCGTTGCCGATGGGCTGCTCGAGGAAGGACTTCGGGTCGTCGATAGCGGCCTGCGGAACCGGGACGAGGCCGGGATGGCAGCAGACGGCCGGGAAGTCGGCCATGGGAGCGGCGAGGGTGACCTCGAAGGTGAGATCATCAACGGCCTTCAGGCCGGAGAAGGTGTCGGCCTTGCCCTCGTGGAACTCGTTGTAGCCAGCGACCGGGGCGAGGTGGTAGCAGATGTCGGAAGGAGTCTCCATGTCGGGAGAGGCGACGCGCTCCCAGCCACGGACGAAGGACTCAGCGTCGACGGTGTCGCCGTTGTGGAACTTCATGCCCTCCTTGAGCTTGAAGGTGTAGACGAGGCCGTCCTCAGAGACGGTGGGATCCTCGACTGCGCACACGGGCACGGCGGAGTTGACGTCCCAGTCCCAGGTCATGAGACCGTCGAACATGGCGCGGGCGATAGCGGTGCCCTGGTTCTCCTGAGCGTTGTACGGGTCGATGTACGCAGGCTCGGAGAGGTAGAAGCTCATGACGTTGTCGCCAGCGGGAGCAGCGGAAGAACCGCTACCGGCGTTGTTGTCGCCACCGCCGCAACCAGCGAGAGCGGCCAGAGCACTCGTGGCGAGGGCGCCGCCGACGAAGGTGCGACGGCCCATCACGGGCTGGGTAAACTTGGAATTAGCCATGCTATCCTCCTTATAATGCAGGAACCGCGGAACCCGACGCCGGTTGAGCACCCCTTTGGTGCGACCGGAGGTGCGAACACGTGTCGCGCCCCGCTTGATGCGCGCTTGACCGCTAGGCTGCACGGCCGCGCGCGATTAGCAATACCTTAGCGCACTTTTGCATAATGGAGTACGAGGAATCCGATTAACGGTGCACTTTTTCTTTAGTTTGATGGAGCATTCCCTCGCGGAACAGCACTTTACTGCATAAAAGAGCCGCAAAACTAATATCGCACGCGTCGGCATTGTTTCCAGTGTGTAACAGTCGCTCGCGATGCGAATACCGTTGATCCCCTCCGCTCAACCGCTCACCGCCGGCGACACGCCACTCGCCCCACCCGGCGGTGGCTTGGAGCTGGTTGTGGCGGGACGCGGCAACGCTCTCGCTTGGCAACGCCCTCCACAGCAACGCCCTCGCGTGGCAACGGCCTCCTCAACAACGCCTCGCGCGGCAGCGTCCTCGCGTGGCAGCGCCCCCCTTATGAAAAAACCCGCCCGGAATCGATCCGAGCGGGTTTTCTTAACCGATGTAGGAGATCTTACAGGCCGACGATGCCCTGCGGGAAGAAGAACATCGCGAGCACGACGCATGCGGCAAAAACGCAGGCAACGATCACGGTGAGCTTGTCCAGATTCTTCTCCATGACGCCCGTGGCGGTGCTTGCGTTATACAACGAGCTGGCGATCATATCGGAGACGCCGGTACCCTTACCGGAGTGCATGAGGACGAGCGCGATGAGGGCGACAGTGGAAAGAGCCCACACGGCAAAGAGGACAATCTGGAACGGACCCACGAATAGCTCCTTAGTCAGAATTCACGTACAGTGTTTTATGCTAGCACACTCCACCACTCGCCAGCGAAACTTCAAATGAAGAGCTGCAAACCCCCTGAATCAGCGTTTGCAAGTCCCTCCACGCGGCGGCACCTGCTGCGGGACTATTCCTCGACGGCAAGGACGCGACCGGTCATCTCGGCGCTCGGCTCGAGGCCGGCCATGGAGAGCATGGTCGGGGCGATGTCGGACAGGCGACCGTCCTCAATGCCCGTGAGCTTGGCGGCCTCGCTCACGATGATGAACGGCACGCGGTTGGTGGTGTGCGCGGTGAACGGCTTCTTCTCGCCGTCGACCTCGTCATACATGTGATCGGCGTTGCCGTGGTCGGCGGTGATGAGCGCAAAGCCGCCCTTGGCCTGGATGGCCGGGATGACCTGCGCCAGCGCGGCGTCGACAGCCTCGACGGCCTTCACGGCGGCCTCGAAAACGCCGGTGTGGCCGACCATGTCGCAGTTGGCGAAGTTCACGATGTAGAAATCGGCGCGATCCTCGTTGATGGCCTCGACGAGCTTCTCGGTGACCTCGGGAGCGCTCATCTCGGGCTTGAGGTCGTACGTGGCGACCTTCGGGCTGGCAACGAGCACGCGCTCCTCGCCGGCCTTGGGCTCCTCGATGCCGCCGTTCATGAAGAACGTCACGTGGGCGTACTTCTCGGTCTCGGCGGTGTGCAGCTGCTTGAGGCCGGCCTTGGCGATGACGTCGGCAAGAACGTTCTCGGGGAACGTCTTGGGGAAGGCAACCTCGACGTCGAACGACGGGTCGTACTCGGTCATCGTCACAAAGTGCGACAGCTCGATCTTCTCGCGCTCGAAGCCGTCGAAATCGGCATCGGTGAACGCGCGGGTCATCTGACGGGCGCGGTCGGGGCGGAAGTTGAAGAAGATCACGGCGTCGCCCGCGTGAATGCCCTCGTTGTGGCAGACGAACGGATCGACGAACTCGTCACCGCGCGGATCCTTCTCGTAGAAGGCCTTGATGCCCGCGACGGCGTCGGCCTCGACGTCAGATGCGTTGACCAGCACGTCGTAGGCGCTCTTGATGCGCTCCCAACGGTTGTCGCGGTCCATGGCCCAATAGCGGCCGGAGACAGTAGCGATGCGCGCGTCGCAGCCAGTCTTCTCGGACAGGTCGGCCAAGAACGCGGCGAGCTCGGAGACGTAGCCGGCGCCGGACTGCGGGTCGACGTCGCGGCCGTCCATGAAGCAGTGGACGCGAACGGTCTTCACGCCCCGCTCGGCTGCCATGGAGACGAGCGCCTCGCAATGGCTCTGCATGGAGTGCACGCCGCCGGGGCTCATGAGGCCCATGAGATGCAGGGTCTTGCCGGCGGATGCGCAGTCGTCCATCGCGCGGACGAAGACCTCATTGGTCTTGAGGGAGCCGTCCTTGATGGCGTTGTTGATGCGCGAAAGCTCCTGGAAAATGATGCGGCCGGCGCCAATGTTGAGGTGGCCGACCTCGGAATTGCCCATCTGGCCATCGGGCAGGCCCACGTCCTCTCCGGATGCGCCGAGGGTGGTGTGCGGGTAGTTGGCATACAGGCTGTCGATGAACGGCGTGTTGGCCGCGCTCACGGCGTTGTCGGCACCCTCGGGCGCCAGACCGAAGCCGTCCATGATGCACAGCAGTGCGGGAAGGTGGCGGTTAGCCATGGCTAATTAACCCCTTTTCAAAAGAATGGGCCGCAGCGCGTACGTGCGCCGCGGCCCGGTTACCTAACGGGTGTTACTCCGCGGCCTTGACGACCATGGCGGAGAAGTCCTCGGCCTTGAGCGAAGCGCCGCCCACGAGGGCACCGTCGACGTCGGGCTTGGCCACGAGCTCGGCGATGTTGCCGGGCTTGGCGGAGCCACCGTACAGGACACGGATGCCGTCGGCCAGCTCGGCGCCGAAGAGCTCGACGAGAGCCTCGCGGACGGCAGCGCAGACCTCCTGGGCGTCGTCGGCGGTGGCGGTCATGCCGGTGCCGATGGCCCAGATGGGCTCGTAAGCGACGACGAGCTGCGCGGGGTCGGTGATCTCGAGACCGGCAAGACCGGCCTTCACCTGAGCGACGACGTGCTCGACGTAGGTGCCGGCCTCGCGGACCTCCAGCGGCTCGCCGCAGCAGAAGACGGGAACGATGCCGCCGGCGACGAGCGCCTTGGCCTTCTTGTTCTGGTCCTCATCGGTCTCGTGGAAGTAGTCGCGACGCTCGGAGTGGCCGATGATGCAGTAGGTGCAGCCAGCGGACTTGAGCATCGGGACGGAGGTCTCACCGGTGTAGGCGCCGGAAGCCTCCCAGTAACAGTTCTGGGCGCCAAGCGCGATGGCGGAACCCTCGAGCTTGTGAGCGACGCAGCACAGGTCGATCGTGGGCGGGCACACGAGAACCTCGACGCCCGCGGGGACCTCGGGCAGGGCCTCGACGAGCTCGGTGGCGAGAGCCTTGGCAGCCTCGCGGTCGTTGTTCATCTTCCAGTTGCCCGCGATAAGGGTGGTACGGTTATTCGGCATCGTTGAGCGCCTCCACTCCAGGAAGGGCCTTACCCTCGACGAGCTCCATGGAAGCGCCACCGCCGGTGGAGATCCAGCTCATCTTGTCGGCCAGGTTGAACTTGTTGACAGCCGCGACGGAGTCGCCACCACCGATGATGGAGGTGCAGTCGGCCTCGGCGACGGCCTCGGCGATCGCCTGGGTGCCGTGGGCGAAGTTGTCAAACTCGAAGACGCCCATGGGGCCGTTCCAGAACACGGTCTTGGCGCCCTTGATGGCCTCGGCGTAGAGCTCCTCGGTCTTGGGACCGATGTCCATGCCCTCGCGATCATCGGGGATGGCGTCGGAGGAGACGACCTCGGGCACGGCATCCTCGCCGAAGTGATCGGCAACGCGGTTGTCGATGGGGAGCAGGATCTTGACGCCCTTCTCCTCAGCCTTCTTGAGCATCTCGCCGGCGCGCTCGACCCAATCCTCTTCCTTGAGGGAGTTGCCCACGCTCATGCCCTGAGCGAGGAAGAAGGTGTAAGCCATGCCGCCACCGATGATCAGGGTGTCGGCGGAGTCGATCAGGTGATCGAGAACGCCGATCTTGGAGGAAACCTTGGAGCCACCGACGATGGCGACGAGCGGACGCTCGGGGTTGGCGAAGATGCCGGTGAGGGTGTCGACCTCCTTCTCAAGCAGGAAGCCGGCGACGGCGGGCAGGTAGGCGGCGGGGCCGACCACGGAGCCCTGGGAGCGGTGAGCGGTACCAAAGGCGTCGAGGACGAAGACGTCGCCATAAGAAGCGAGGGTCTTGGCGATCTCGGGGTCGTTCTTCTTCTCGCGCTTGTCGAAGCGGACGTTCTCGAGAACGAGGATCTTGCCCGGCTCGAGAGCCTCCACGGCAGCGGCGGCCTTCTCGCCGTAGGTGTCGGCGACGAAGGTGACGTCGAGACCGGAGAGCTCGGCGAGCTTGGCGGCAACGGGCTCGAGGGAGAACTCGGGCTGGAAGCCGGTGCCATCCGGGCGGCCGAGGTGGCTCATGAGGATGACGCGGGCGTTGTGATCGACCAGGTACTTGATCGTGGGCAGGGCGGCGTTGATACGCGTGGTGTCGCCGACGACGCCGTCCTTGATCGGCACGTTGAAGTCAACGCGGACGAGGACGCGCTTGCCGTCGACATCGATGTCGCGGACGGTCTTCTTGGTGAAAGCCATGTCCAATCCTTTCATATGACGTGCGGTGGGGCGGACTGCCTCCCGCAGTTAAAAAGGGCGCGACCCCGGGCATACGCCATGAGGCCGCGCCCTCCTATAGACGCTTGGTCTAAATGCGAGAAATACCGCTCAACTTAGGCGACGAACTTCTCGAAGTACTTGATGGTGCGGACCATCTGAGAGGTGTAGGAGTTCTCGTTGTCGTACCAAGAGACAACCTGAACCAGGGTCTGGCCGTTGCCGAGGTCAGAGCACATGGTCTGGGTGGCGTCGAAGATGGAGCCGTGGGTCTCGCCGATGATGTCGGTGGAGACGATCTCGTCGGTGTTGTAGCCGAAGGTCTCCGGGATGGTCTCGGCGTAGGCCTTCATAGCGGCGTTGACCTCGTCGACGGTGACGGTCTTGTCAACGACGGCGTAAAGGTTGGTGAGGGAGCCGGTCGGCGTAGGAACGCGCTGGGCGGCACCGATGAGCTTGCCGTTGAGCTCGGGCAGAACCAGGCCGATGGCCTTGGCAGCGCCGGTGCTGTTGGGGACGATGTTGACGGCGCAGGCGCGGGAGCGACGCTTGTCACCCTTGCGCTGCGGGCCGTCGAGAGCCATCTGGTCGCCGGTCCAGGCGTGGATGGTGGTCATGATGCCGGACACGATGGGAGCGAAGTCGTTGAGACCCTTGGCCATCGGGGCGAGGCAGTTGGTGGTGCAGGAAGCGGCGGAGATGATGTCGTCCTCAGCCGTGAGCTCCTCGTGGTTCACGTTGTAGACGATGGTGGGCAGGTCGTTGCCGGCAGGAGCGGAGATGACGACCTTCTTGGCGCCAGCGTTGATGTGAGCCTGGGCCTTGGCCTTGGAGGTGTAGAAGCCGGTGCACTCGAGCACGACGTCGACGTCGAGGTCGCCCCAAGGCAGGTTGTTGGCGTCGGCCTCCTTGTAGATCTTGATCTCCTTGCCGTCGACGATGATGGAATCCTCGGTGGCCTCGACCTTGTGATCACGGGAGTAGTTGCCCTGCGTGGAGTCGTACTTCAGCAGGTGAGCGAGCATGTCGGGAGAGGTGAGGTCGTTGATGGCAACGATCTCGGAACCCTCGTGACCGAACATCTGACGGAAAGCCAGACGACCGATACGACCGAAGCCGTTGATAGCAACCTTAACTGCCATGTGTGTCTCCTTTCATTGGACCCCCGCGGGCTCCCTGCCCGCCGTTGAAGTCCGAAAACTAACCACTCACCAAATATAACCGTTTTTGGGTTGCCGAATCGCGTGATTGCGAACTTTCGGACAAATCTCGTCTATTGAAACGTTCCATTCATCAATTCTCGTGTACGAGGGGGTTATTTTCGGCTCTCAAATGCTCCACAATGCCCTACTCGGTGCCGCCCTGTGCCTCCTCGACCATGCGTTCCAGCCTCAGCACGCGGTGATACAGGGCGGATTTCGACAGCGGCGGGTCTGCCAGCTGGCCCAAATCGCGCAGGGACAAATCGGGATGCTCCTCGCGCAGGCGGCAAAACGTCTCGAGGGCGTCGGGCAGTCCCGGGCGTTTTTCCAACTTTTCGAGCGTTTCAATTAGATCGAGCTGCTTTTGGGCAGCACCCGCGCTGCGCGTTTGGTTGGCGAGCTCCGCGTTCACGCGGCGATTGACCTGATTCTTAACGTGCTTGACCGCCCGTGCCTCCTCGATCTCGGCCACCGCGCGCTCGGCCCCGAGCTTCGAGAGCAGCTGGCGGATGTCCTCCGCGCTCTTGATATAGACCGCGAAGGCCCCTCGGCGGGGGTTCACGCGGGCGGGCACGCCCATCGTCCCGATAAGATCGGCTATATCGTGCGCGAACTGCTCACCCTGCACGGCGATCTCCAGATGGAAGTCGCCCTTCGGGTCGGCCACGAACCCACCGGCGATGAGGCAGCCGCGCACGAACGCCCGTCGACAGCACGCGCGGTTGGCCACATGGCGCGGCACCCCGGGGACAAGGGCGCCCGATCGATCGAGCACACCGAGCAGGACGAGCGCTTTCTCGAGGTCCGGCTGGTCCGGCAAGACGATGAGGTAGTTACGCACCTTGTGCAGGATCGACCGACGGACGGTGAGGTCGGTCTTGAGCTTCAATATCTTGTGGGTGAGCTCGATCATGGTGCGGGCGACGGCGCCCGTCTCCGTCGCGACCTGCAGCTGATAGCCGCCGCGCCCCGTGAGCGACAGGGTACCGCACACGCGCACGAGCGCCGCAAGGGTCGCAAGGCCGCAATATTCGCATGTCGCCTGTTGACGAGAGAGCTCGTCGCGCACCTCCGCGCTAAACGACATCAGCGCATCACCTCCGCCAAAGCCGCCGCCAAGCGCCCGGCGTCGTGCACCGCGTACGAGCATCCGCTACCGGTGAAGTCCCGCACGATCACGCGGCCGGCGACGGCGCGAATCCGCTCGATATCGTCCTCGCTGGCGCGGATGGGGCCAAACGGGGCATCCTTGGCCGCCGCGATCGCGGCGCTGGACACCGTCGCGTGCGAATCGGCCACACCCTCGGCCGCCGCACGCACCGCAGCCTTCGCCACGATGCGCTCCCACGCCCGCTTCTCATAGGGGTACACGAGCTCCTCGCGCTCCGCGCGGTGCACGAGCACGGCGTCGAGCGCGTCGCGCAGGCCACACGACGCAAGCACATCGACGTGGTCGGCGACGCTCATCCCGCTCGTCTCCCCCAGCGAGTCGATTTTGGGGCACACGAACACGCGCCGCGCCCTCGTCTCAACCAGCGCCTGGGCGATACCCGGCACGAGCACGTTGGGGACGATGGACGTGAACAGCGAGCCCGGGCCCAAAACCACCAGGTCAGCGTCGAGGATCGCGCGCACGGCCGCCTCGTTAGCGCGGGCGTCGACTGGAGTTAACCACACACGCTCATAGGTGCGCATGCCGTAGGAGATCTGCGCCTGCCCATGCACAACATCGCCCTCGACGGTGCGGCCCGACAGGCTCACGAGCTCGAGGGTTGACGGATGGACGTGCCCAATGCAGCCCAAGACCTCCTCGCACACGCGGATGGACTCCTCAAATGAACCCGTCTCCTTCGCAAGCGCGACGGCAAGCGCGACGAGCAGCAGGTTCCCGAGCGCGTGGTCCTCGATGGACGGGAAGCGATGCGCAAACGCGCGCGCCATCGGAGCCGTCTGGTCGGCCGCCAGCGCAGACAGGCACTTGCGGATATCCCCCGGGGGAACAACGTGCTCGCGCTCGCGCAGCAGCCCGGTCGAGCCGCCGTCGTCGGCCATGGCGACTACCGAATCGATGACCGCGCCCATGAGGCGCAGCGCGGCGATAGCCCGCGGTTGACCCGTGCCGCCACCTATCGATACCGCTTTGAGCTGAGACCTGAGCATCGCCTAACCCCTCAGGTTCGCTTTGGAAAGGTCGCGATGGGAGATACCCACGTGATACTGCTGGCGCTCGAGGTAGCGGGCGGTCGCCTCGGCGATCGCGACGCTGCGGTGCTGGCCGCCCGTGCAGCCGATCGCAATGGACAGCTGCGGCTTGCCCTCGGCTACATACCCGGGCATCACGGCGTCGAGCAGTTGGAACCACGCGGCAAGAAACTCTTTTGTCTTGGCGTGGTCGAGCACGAAATCCGAGACCTTGGCGTCGAGGCCCGTCAGCGCGCGCATCTCGGGATCGTAGAAGGGGTTGGGCAGGAAGCGCACATCAATCATGAGGTCCGCCTCGACGGGAAGACCGTGCTTGAAGCCGAAGGAAAAGACGTGCACGTCCATGAGCTGCTGGTCAGCGAGCTCGGAAAACGCATTCTGGAGACGTTTGCGCAGCGTCGCGGTGCGCATGCGGCTCGTGTCGATTACCATATCCGACCGGTCGCGAATGCCCGCGAGGGCCATGCGCTCGCGCTGGATGGCGTCGGCGATGGTGTCCCCGCGCTTCGCAAGCGGGTGGCGGCGGCGGTTCTCGCTGTACCGGCGAATGAGCACCTCGTCGGATGCCTCGAGAAACAGGACCTTGCAGGTCATCTCATGGTCGCGAAGCGCCTGGATGGCGTCGAGCAGCTCATCGAACAGGCCCTGGCTTCGCAGGTCGCTCGTCACGCACAGATGGCGTCCGACGCCGGAGTTGATGCCGATAATCTCGGCCAGCTGTAAAATAAGGCTGGGTGGAAGGTTGTCGATGCAGTAATACCCCATGTCCTCGAAAACGTGCATGGCCTGCGTGCGGCCAGAGCCCGACATGCCGGTGATGATGACGATGTCGGGGATGCGATCGGCGAGCTCTGCCGAGGTGATGCTGTTCGAATCTGCCATGATGCCTCCTGCCCTACTGCTCCCCATGTGACTTCATCTGCACAAACTGCGCGCGAGCCTCTGGATAGGCGTCGGTCGCCGCGTGCATCAAAACATTGCGCACCAACTCCGCGAAGAACCTCTCCGCGGAAAGGCTTGCCGGAATCGACGGTTCATTGTGCATCAGGACGGCGCCCTCGCTCGACCAATTCGCAACAATCAGGCAGACCGCATCGTAGACGTCTTGCTCCGCCTGCAGCTTTTCCAGCATGGCGAGAGCTTTCAGATAACTTGAGCGCTCGTTCAAAATATCGGCATGAACGAGAAACGCGAAGCCCGTCGCCGCGAAGGGGTTCCTGCTCTTCAGATTCTTGGCGTCGCCGTACGCCTCCTCGAATCGATTGGCCATATTCTTGCCAAAAGACGATCCCATCGTCTTGGTAGACACAAGGAGTTCGGGCCCCGACGGCCATGTTGCCATCCCAACGTCAACCTGCTTGGAATAGGCTGCCCCCATAACCGAGACACTTGACGAGCGATACCTCTCCGTGAGCGACACACAGCATTGCTCGGCAAGCGAAGGGGGCATCTTACCAATAAACGACAGAATCGAGGCATCGAGGGCGCGCGGCATCACCAACCGCGGCCAGATCGCATCCTCGGGAAGCTCGGCGCGTCGGAATTGCTCAGCGACCCACATATCGAGGGCGCGGGCGACATCGCCGCTCTGCGCGGACTTGCCGCGTCTCGCCGCATCGTCGATCAACAGCTCGAGCAAACCGTAATCGAGCACCGTGCCGTGCGCGTCAAAAAGCGGGTCGCGATCGCCCCTCGACTTGATGATCGACTCGTACGGCGAAAATGCGTCAAGCGCCATTTCCCCATCACCTTCCCCTCGAGCGATTCTTCCTACGCTCCCTAACGCGGCGGAATTCCTCTTGGACAAGCTTCATCTGCCCCTCGCTCATCCCCAGCCCCCGTGCAAGCACAACGGAATCGACCGTGGAGACCGCCGTCTCAAAATCGCCGGATTCCAGGCAGTCGTCAAATGTGGCACGTATGGATTCCAGCTGAATCCAAATCGACTCGACGATCTGGGGAGACGGGACCATGACCTTGGCAGCCTCGCGAGGCTCAAGTTTTTGGATGCCTCCTCCGTACGACCTGCCAACGAGCTCTGCCGAGAGGAGTGTCGCAGAATTAAAGGCCGCAATGGGGAGCACGGAAGCGCCGAGATCTTTGAGCCCATCCCGAAAACGGATGCCGTGACATGAGTTGAGATGAGGGACCGAAACCGAGTTCGCGCATATATTTGGGCCGAAAGAGTTCATGTACGTTATGAACGCATCGGGAACGGGCGGAAGCGGAACTTTCCACCATGGGGAACGCTTGCGGCATTTATACCGTTTGTCGATCTGCATCTTCTCGCCCATCGAGATATACGCCAGAGCCTCAGGGCTCAACTCCTCGTTGGGGGCGAACAACCAGGTAGGTGCCCCCTTGGCCGAAAGCGCGCGCAAAGCGCCCTCATCCAGATCGCGGCGACGGAGGTGACGCGACCCCGCCGGGCACAGGGGAATCACGTCGCGTCCTCGCACGAGGCCGAACTGCGCGGCAGACTCCTCGGAAAGCGAGAAATACGCGTTCGCCCCCGTCACAGCACCGAGCGCCAAGCTTCCCCAAGACTGCAACTCAGTTAAGGACCCTTGAGACGCCAAAGAGCCGAGAACATCTCGGGAGCTCGCAGAGGCCAAACCCTCGGACCAGCGGGCCCCGACCTCTTTGGGTGTGAAGCGCAAAGAGGCCTTCACGCCCAAATCGCGCAGCGACTCACACTGGAACCACTCCAGATGTTCGGCGGGATCCATGCGATAGCCTTTGGCAACCAGAAGGACCACTTCCTCCTGGACCTCAGGGAACACGTTCACGTCAAAGGTATACAAACTGACCCGCGCAAATGATTTCAGAAGAAACGAGCGGATGGGGGCCGCGTAGTTCACCGTCAACAGTTCTGCAGGCAGCACGAGTCCCAAGCGCCCGCCGGGAAGCAGAAATTCGCATGCGTGCAGCATGAAAGGCGCCCACATAGAGGAAAGCGCACTAAGGTCGACCCCCATGCGCTGGGCGAGCTTCCTTTGGCGCAGGCGGTCTTTTGCGCTGACACCCTGAAAACGAACGTAGGGAGGGTTGCCCACGACGGCGTCGAAGGAAGCAGTGGCCTCCTTTGCGAGGAAGTCCCCCGCCTCACACACGCAGGAAAAGCCGGCGCGCTCAAGCCTCAAAGTGGCGGCGCGGGCACTCGCCTCATGCAGCTCGCAGGCAACCACCTGCTTATTGAACTGACCAGACTCATGTCCCAGGGCACGCAAGCGCCCACAAGCCGCCAACACGAATTCCGCCTCTCCGCACGAGGGCTCCAAAACGCGATCGTCCCTCGACAGGATCGTCTCCGATGTCAAAAACGAGGCGATCTGCGGAGGGGTGAAGAAGGCACCACGCTCTTTGCGCGCGGCAGCGGAATCTAGATGCTCCGCCAACGATGAACCGTAAGCCATTTCCCCTCCCTTCTCCGTCGAGCAACAAGGTACTCGTTCGTCCGGACAATAACGTGCGTGTCAACACCTTATCGCATTGGCGGGCTCAAGCAGTCGGCCGCCACTGTTCTTAATGTAAACTACGCCACCCCACAAGAAAGGAGATGCGGCCCGGCGAGAAAGGCTCGTCGGGCCGCATGGTGAACAATTCCGTGATTCGACGCGGTGCCTACTCCTCGAGCGCGGCCCTGAACCAGGAGGTCAGGCTCGTGGGGTGCGTGATGGCGGTGCCCACCACCACGGCCCAGGCGCCGGCGTCGATGGCGGCGCGGGCCTCGGCGGGGGTGTGCACATGGCCCTCGCACACGATGGGCAGGCCCGGGAACTCGGAGGTCGCCTGGCGCAGGAGCGGCAGGTCGGGGCCCTCGCCGAGCGTGGTCTCGATGGCCGGCTTGTTGTGGGACAGCGTGGTGGAGACCAGGTCGAAGCCCAGGTCCACGGCGCGGCGGATGTCCCCGATGGTCATGCAGTCGGCCATGAGCAGGACGCCCTCCTGCTGCAGGGGGCGCACCGTGTCCTCGAGGCTTTTGCCATCGGGGCGCGGGCGCGAGGTGGCGTCGATCGCCACGACGTCGGCGCCGGCGGCCACGCACGCGCGGGCGTGGCGCAGGGTCGGGGTGATGTAGACGCCCTCGTGGCCGTCCTTCCACAGGCCGATGACGGGGACGTCCACGCGGCCCTTGATGGCGGCGATGTCGGACAGTCCCTGGCAGCGGATGGCGGCGGCGCCGCCGAGCTCGCAGGCGCGCGAGATGGCGGCCATGTGCTCGGGGGTGCGCAGGGGCTCGCCCGGGTAGGCCTGCACGCTCACGACGAGCCTGCCCCTGAGCGATTCGATGATGGGATTGACGGACATTCGTTCTCCTTCACTTGTGAGAGGGCGGCCCTTATGCGCGAGCCGCCCGCCTGCTTTCAACTCGTCGACCAGATGTGCAATTTGGTGCACGTCCCCTTTTTGCACATCATGTACTGAAACGGCCCGGACACCCAAGGGCGACCGGGCCGCAGCGCTCATCTACAAAGATGCCAGCAGATGCTCGGCGGCGCCGATGAGCGGCGCGGCGCCCTCAAGCTCGCCAATGAGGACGGGGGTGTCGAGCAACGGGTCGAGTGCCTGGCTCGCATAGCCCTCGGCAACGCTCGTCTTCCACGTCTCACTGCGCCAATCGGGGCCCTGATGAATCACGCCGCCAGACAAGACGATGACCTCGGGGTCGAGAATGTTGGCGAGCGAGCCGAGGCTTGCGCCGAGCGCGAAGCCCGCGTCATGGATAACGGAAATCGCACGCTCGTCGCCGGCGCAGCACAGGTCGTTGACATCGCGCCCGACCGTGGGGCGGCTCTCGTCAACGCGGCCATAGCGCTCTTCGAACATGCGCCCGATCGATGTACCGGAGGCAACGGACTCCAGGTGGCCAGAGCGGCCGCATGCGCACGCGATCCCCCGGGCGCTTGTGGACTCGATATGACCCATGTGCCCCGCGGCACCGTGGAAGCCACGCATGACGCGACCGTCCTCGACATACGCTCCGCCGATACCGGTGCCGATACCCAAGCACAGCACGGAATACCGATCGCGGCCTACGCCCCAGTGAGCCTCACCGAGACCGTGCGCCTGCACGTCGCCCACGACGGCGACGGGCATATCAAGCGCCTCGCGCAGACGAGGGCCGAGCTCGATGCCACTCCAGCCGGGCATGATCTCATTCGCATAGGCGATCGAGCCCGTCTTGGGATCGACCACGCCCGCAGCCGCGACGCCCACGCCGAGCACCGTGCAATCAGAATCGCTCGCGATGGCCTCGCGAATGGCACCCTCGATGCGAGCGTAGACCGCCTCTCCCCCCTCGGAAGCGTTCGTGGAGATCTCGTTCTCATACACGGGATGCGGACGAGAGCCGTCCGCAGGGTACTCCATGATGGCGCACGCGATCTTCGTGCCGCCGATATCCACGGAGCAAACGTAGCGCGAATCTGTCATGTCTACCTCCGATTAGAGCAGGCCGCACTCGGTGAGCACGCCGCGGATCGCCTCGACGTTGGCGCCGGAGAGAGCCTTGACGGGGCGGAGCATCTGATTGGACTCGAAGACGCCCATGAGCATGAGGGCCGTCTTGAACGCGCCGACGCCGGCGCCGTAGCCCTGCACACCGTCGGTGCAGTCGAAGATGTGGGAGAGCTCGTTAAGCTTGTCCTGCTCGAGCTTGACCGTCGCCCAGTCGCCGGCCTCGGCGGCCTTCCACATGCGCACGTAGCCATCGGGGTCGACGTTGCCCAGGCCGGGAACGGAGCCGTCGGCGCCAGACAGATACGCGCCGTCGACAACGATCTCATGGCCGGTGAGCAGGCTCATCGGGTGACCGAGCTTCTCGTTCTCCTGGCACAGGTAACGGAAGGAGATGTCGTCACCGGAGGAGTCCTTCACGCCGGCGAGCACGCCCTCGGCGCCAAGCTTGGCCAAAAGCTTCCAGGGCAGCTTGGTGTGCACGCACACGGGGATGTCGTAAGCGAAGATCGGCAGGTCGAGCTCCTCGTGCAGGATGCGGAAGTGCTGCTCGATCTCGGCCATGCCACCCAGGGCGTAGAACGGACACGTGGCCACGAGGACGTCGGCGCCGAGCTCCTGGGCGCGGCGACCGTGCTCGAGCACGCGTTCGGTCTCGGTGTCGATGATGCCCACGAACACGGGCACGCGGTGGTCGACGATGCGGACGGCTTCGCGCACGACTTCGTCACGGCGCTCGTCGGTGGAGAAGACGACTTCGCCGGAGGAACCGAGGAAAAACAGGCCGTCGACGCCCGCCTCGATCATGCGGTTGATGTTGCGCTCAAACGATGCGACGTCAAGCTCGCGGTCTTCGGTGTCGGGAACGACGACCGGCGGGATGACGCCACGATAGATCTTGTTTGCCATGAGAATGACTCCTTTGCTGTTCGCACCCGGCATAATCGTCGGGCATATCTATACATCTCAACTGCAGGCACACACGTCTTGGACGAAGAAGCCGAGGACTCTGTCCTCAAAATCATTGATGCGCTCATGAGCGTGCTCGGGATACACGACCAGCTCCGCGCTCCCCGCGCTTCGATGGGCAATCTCGGCACATGACTCGGATAAGGCGAGCGAATCGCGTAAACCGGAGCCGATAAGCAACTCCGCGGTAATGCGCGGAGCGGCATCGAGCAACGACGATCCGAGCAAGGGCACCTCGGTCTCAAGGGGAAACGGCCCGCACACGGCACAGCGCCGTATGGACGCCGGCAAACACGCGGCGACAAACAGGGCAAGTGCACCGCCGAGGCCCTCTCCCCAAGCATACACGCACGTGAGGTCTATACCGGAAATCATCGGGACGGCCTTCGCTAACAGAAGGGCATGGTTTGACAGGTCGGCAAGACCCTGCACCGCCTCATCGACAGCATAAACCTTGCCGTCAAGCGCGAGCACCGCGCAACCCGCGGCAACAAACCTCGTCATATGGTGCCAACCACGGACAGGACGGCCCGCATCGTTGAACATCAACACGAGAGGACAACCAGAAGAGCCCGTGCACATGGCACCCGAAGGGGCCACGAATCGCGCCCGGACCACTATCCCTTGGCTTGTCTTGAGTGAGATCTCGGAATACGAAGCACACGAGCTGCCTAGCTCTACCGGGCACATCTCAATTGATTCAATTCCGACATCGCCCGTGGGCAACGCGGACTCGACGGCGCCGCTCGCAGACTTGAAAAGATCTCGACCAGGCAGCGTTTGCATGCGCACGACCCGCGACGAAACCGTTCCGGCCATAACAAGCGCGCCGGGCGCGATGAGCGAATCGAGGTTCGAGGTCGTCAGCACGATGAGAACCTCCCTTGGCAAAAGAACGGGATAATGAGGTCGTCGAACTCCTGAATCTCCTCATGAGCAAAACCGTCATACAGGTGATGCTCTTTCGGACATGACAGGTTGTTGTACACCGCGAACTGCGTGGGAACCGGCACCACCGTATCGCTCATTCCCGTGCCAAATAGCACAGGGCACTTCACAAGAGGCGCGAAGTTCTTTGTGTCGAAATATGCGAGCTTGGAAAACAGCTCGTCAAGGCGCTCCCCGGCCGAGGCGAACCAACGTGAGAAATAACCAATGCCGTCGTATGCAACAACATCCAGTCCAAGCTCCCACACCATGCGCATATCGGATAAGAACGGATACAATATCGCTGCGCGGCGAACGAGGTCTGAGTTGAGCGCGCATGTCGCCAAGCCTATGGCTCCGCCCTGCGATGCGCCGTTGACGTACACGCGATCCAAATCGATGCCATCAAGGTGACGCACGACATTGCACAGGATCCGGATATCTTGATGAAGCCGCACGTAGTAGAGATCTTCTGCCGGCCCATCAGCGCCGGCAACCAGATGGCCGGCGACCGTCGTGCCGTCAAATCCCCCCACATCCTGCGATGGACCACCTTGTCCTGGGCAATCGAGAGCGATCAACGCCATGCCCATGCCAACGAATGAAGCCTGCTCAAACCAGCTGCGCGATGCTCCGGGATACCCATGGAACTGCAGAACCAGCGGCACAGGCCCGCTTGTTCGAGGACGCAGGTACTTGGCATGCAATCGCGCGCCCCGCATTCCAACGAACCACAAGTCGAAGGCATCAAATGAAGCGCCGTCGAGCTGCGGCGCGCGTTCTATCCAAAAAGACACAGCCTGCGCTTCCGCCTCGTCCATGCGAAGCGCCCAAAAGACCTCAAAGTCATCGGGACGCGGATCGCAGCCGAGATATGAGCGCAACATTTCCATGTCCAGCTCTTCAGACATCCTCCCCTCCCTTCGAACGACGTCGTGGGTGCACGCCCGGTTCAGATCGAGCTCGCACCCACGCATTCACGCTATTTACCCAGATTTGGGTGGAGCAGCGAGGGCGCCGCCCCAAGCAGCATCTTGGTGTACGGGTCCTTGGGGTTCTCGAAGACCTGCTTGGCCGGGCCCTCCTCCATGATCTGACCGTGGTTCATGACGACGATCTTGTCGGAGATGTAGCGGACCGTCTGGATGTCGTGAGAGATGAACATCATCGACAGGCCCAGGTCCTTCTTGAGGTCGGTGAGCAAGTTGAGGATCTGCGCGCGGACCGACACGTCGAGCGCGGAGGTCGGCTCGTCGGCGATGATCGCATCGGGCTTGAGCGACATGGCGCGCGCGATGGCGACGCGCTGGCGCTGGCCGCCGGACAGCTGGCCGGGCATGGCGCGCAAGGCGCTCTTGGGCAGGCCTACGAGCTCGACGAGCTCCTTGATGCGCTTCTCCTGCTCGGCGGTGCTGCCCACCTTATGGACGAGCAGTGGGTCGAGCAGCTGGTCGTGGACGATCATGCGCGGGTTGAGCGCGGTTGCCGGATCCTGGAACACGACAGACACGACGCGACCCATCTTGCGGCGCAGGTCAGCGGTACGCTTGGTCACGTCCTCACCCTTGAAATACACATGGCCGGACGTAGGGCTCTGCAAGCCGCACATGACGTTGGCAGTCGTCGACTTGCCGCAGCCGGACTCGCCCACGATGCCGATGGTCTCGCCGGGCATGAGCTTGATGGTCACGTGGTTGACGGCGTGGACCATGTTGGGATGCAGCAGCGAGCCGGTACGCGTCTTGAACGTGACGGAAATGTCGTCGAGGAAGATGATCGGCTCCTTCTGGGCGTCGCTCATCTACATCACCTCCTGCTCGGTGGCAGCCAGGCGCTCGAGGTACGGCGTGAGGCCGTTCTCCTTGAGGTAGGCATCGGGCAGCTCGGAGAAGCGGTGATTCTTCCCCGGAAGCTCCTTGATAACGGGATGGACGTCGAGGCCCAGCGTGGGGTGGCTCGAGCGCGGGGCGAAGCGGTCGCCACGCGGGAAGTCCTGCGGGGACGGAACAGAGCCGGGAACCTGGTGCAGGCGGGAGCCGTCCTTGGCGCCCTCCTCGATGGAGAGCACCGAGCCCAGCAGACCGCGCGTGTACTCGTGGATCGGGTTGGTGAGGAGCTCCTTGGTGGGAGCCTGCTCGATAACCTGACCGGCGTACATGACCGTGATCTCGCTGGCGACCTCAGCGACGAGAGCGAGGTCGTGGGAAACGAAAATCATTGCAAAGCCGAGCTTGGCCTGAAGGTCGTTCAGGAGCTTGATGACCTGTTTCTGGACGGTGACGTCCAGGGCGGTGGTGGGCTCGTCGCAAATGATGAGCTTCGGGTCGCGGGTGAGCGCCATGGCAATGAGCACGCGCTGGCGCTGGCCGCCGGACAGCTCATGCGGGTAGCTCTCAAGCGTGCGCTTAGGGTCGAGACCCACGAGCTCGAGCAGCTCCTCGGCGGAACGCGTGCCGCCGCGGCTGGTGAGCTGCTTCATCTGGGTGGAGATGAGCATGGAGGGGTTGAGCGAGGACAGGGCGTCCTGGTAGACCATGGCGATCTCATGGCCGAGCAGCTTGCGGTGCTCTTCCTTGGAGATCTTCAGCAGGTCGGTGTCGCCAAAGAGCACTTCGCCGGTGACGGTCTCGTTGGTGTCGGTGAGGCTCATGATCACCTTCGTGGTGATGGATTTGCCGCAACCGGACTCGCCCACAAGGGCCATGCACTGACCGGGGCGGACATCGAAGCTGACGTTGTCGACGACCTTGACGTCGCCGTGCGTATCGAACTGGATGCTCAAGTTCTTGACCTGGAGCAGCGGGGCGACGGACAGGTCGGGCACATGGCGATCGGTTCGAGCGAGCTCGACATCACGCAGGGCGGCAAGACGACGGTTCAGGCTCTCTGCCTGCTCGGCATATGCGCGAACGGGGTCGGAGGCGAGGATGTCGTCCGCACGACGGCTCTCGACGTCCTCATCGTCCTTGGCGACCATTGCGCCGGGCTTGGCGGCCATGGCGTCGGTCAGGCCCTCAGACAAGATGTTGAGCGCCAGACACGTGACCATGATGGCGATGCCCGGGAACAGGGCCTGCCACCAGCGACCGGCGAGGACGCCGCCGCGGGCAGCGGCGAGGATGTTGCCCCACGTGGCGGTCGGCTCCTGAATACCGGCGCCGATGAAGGTGAGAGAAGCCTCGAAGATGATGGCATCGGCCACGAGGGTGACGGTGAAGACCATGATCGGCGCGATGCAATTGCGCAGCACGTGCTTCATCAGAATCCACGGTGCGCGTGCGCCCGAGACGATCGCGGCGCGCACGTAATCCTCACCGTACTCAGACACGATGTTCGCACGGACGATACGAGCGATCTGCGGCGTGTACATGAGGCCGATGGCGACGATGATGGAGGGAACAGACGGCCCCATGATGGAAACCAAAACGGCAGCGAGGGCGATGCCAGGGATGGACATGACGATGTCCAGAATACGCATGATGACCTCGGAGACCGCCTTGCGGGCAACCGCGGCTACGGCGCCGACAATCGATCCGAGCACCAAAGCCAAGCCCGTCGCTCCAAAGCCGATAACGAGCGAGTAGCGCCCGCCGTACAGCATACGGCTCAGGATGTCACGGCCCTTGTCATCTGTACCAAAAAGAAATCCGTCACCAGGTGCCTGGCGCGCATTGAAAATCTCGGTCGGGCCATGAGGCGCCACCACGGAGGCAAGTGCGGCAAGCAAGGCAACGACCACCAGCAACGCCAAGGCGATCTTTGAAGATGTGCTCATGTTGGATAGGCCGGAGAAACGGGCACCTGAAGACGCTGCCTTCTCGAGCTTCTCGGTCTGTGCTTCGCGAATCTTGACCATGGCCTACACCGTCCTGATGCGCGGGTTGATAAGCAGATACAGCATGTCAACCACGATGTTGATAATAATGAAGGCAAGCGCGACTACGATGACGACGCCCTGGACCAAGGCGGTCTCATTGCCCTGAACACCCTGCAAAATGGCCATGCCCATGCCGGGCAGGTTGAAAATAACCTCGATGACGACGGCGCCGCCCATGAGATAACCGATCTTCAGGCCCAGCGTGGTGACGGGCGTGATGAGGGCGTTGCGCAGTACGTTGCGGCCAATGACGATTTTCTCGGGGATACCCGCACCACGGGCCGTCTTGACGTAATCCTTATCGAGCTCTTCCACCATGGCAGTACGCACGATACGAGTCATCTGACCGGTGAGAGGGAAGGCCAACGCGATCGCCGGCATGATCATACGTCCAAGGTATCCGGTCGGGTTGCTAAAGAAGCCAGGGAGCGGACCTGAAGCGGGCAGCGCATGCAGATATGAAGAGAACACGAGAATAAGCAAGACCGCGAGCCAGAACGACGGGGTCGCCAATCCCGCGATCGATATGACGCGGATTAGCTGATCGGGCCACCGGTCGCGGTACAATGCCGCGATAACGCCCAAGATGAACGACGCGACGGCTCCGATCAAAAGACCCAAAAACGTCAGCTGCATGGTAACAGGTAACGCAGAAGTGATACGGTCTGCCACAGAGTTACGAGCGGCACCATAGGTACCCATATCGCCCTGGAACAGGTTGCCCATATAACGGAAATACCGCTCGGGCAGCGGATCGTCGAGACCATAGCGCTCGTGATAGGCAGCCACCGCCTCCGGAGAGGCACCGTCGCCCAACGCCGTGTATGCCGGGTCGACCTTTGAGAACGACATGAGCACGAACACCAGCAAGGTAACGCCGAACGCCATGATAGGCAACGCGATAAGACGCCTGCCAATGAGACGCAAGAGGTTATTCACGAGTTCCTCCTTTACCAATCCCCTCATAGTCCGTTGATGAAGCAGACCCGAGTGAATCCCTTTCACCCGGGCCTGCAATCATTGCCCAAAATTCAAATCGGACAGCTCAAAGCATGCGGTCTTTGGGGACCAACAGACAGATTACGCAGACACCGTAGTGCAGCCGAGGAAGGACATGCCGGTGGTGCCGATACCCTTAAAGCCATCGATGGCCTTGCCGGTCGGGCAAGCAGACGGATCGTCCCAAGAGGCGGTCACGGTCTTGACATGAACCACCGGGTACAGAACGGCGTTCTCCGCGACGATGTCGAAGCACTTGTTCCAGGTCTCCTGCTGGGCATCGCCCTCCTGGCCCAAAGCCTCGGTCATGAGACCATTGAGCTCCTGCCACTCTGCCGACTCCTTCCACGGGCAGCGAGTCTGCATCCACACGTTGTCGCCGAACCACCAGTTGAGCAGCAGGTCGGTGTCGCCGCCGAAGCAGGAAGGATCGCCCGGGGCGAGCAGGAGGTCATATGCCTCGCCGCCGTCGATGGCGGCATAGGTCGCAGCGGAGGTGTCGGTCTGGATGCTCACCGTGAAGCCGAGGGCGTCGAGGTCCTCCTTGACCTGAGTCGCCATGTTCACAACCTGCTCGTTGTCGGTCGTGCGCAGGGTGATCTCGCCGGGCGTGATGCCAGACTCCTTGATGAGCTCCTTGGCCTTGTCGGCATCGGTCTTGTACACCACGGAAGCCTCATGGTAGTTGGTGAAGGAGTCGGGCAAGTAGCAGGTTGCCGGAGCAGCAAGACCGTCAAACGCGTTGGAAACCATCTTCTCGGTATCCAGTGCATACAGGACAGCCTGACGGACCTTGACGTTGTCCCACGGGGCCTTGGCGATGTTGAACATCATGAAGCGGGTACCGAAGCCCTGGACGTTGTCGACGTGGCAGCCAGCGTTCTCAACCTGGGACACGGCGTCAGCGGTGACCATCTCCATGACCATCGTGGTGCCCTCCTGCTGAGAGGTAACACGGGCCGTGGCGTCGGTCAGGACTGAAACGGTAATCTTCTCATCCTTGGGAGAGAGCTCACCGTTGTACTCGGGGTTGGGAACAAGGTTGACCTCGGTATCGGACTTCTCGTCGTACATCCACGGACCGGAGCCGATGGGCGTGGAGGCAAGGTCCTCGACGCTCTTGGAGGCAGGGCAAAGGCGAATGATGGCGAGACGGTCCTTGAGCAGGCCGAAGTTGGGGACGTTCGTCTTGACGACGACGGTCTTGTCGTCCTTGGCCTCGATGGAGGCGATCGGGTTCATGAAGGAACCGTAGGTGCCGCCCTCCTTAACGCGCTCGAAGGCGGTCACAGCGTCAGAAGCCACGACGTCAGTACCATCAGAGTACTTGGCGCCATCACGGATGGTGATCTCATACGTGGTCTCGTCAACCTGCTCGGGATCGCCAGTAGCGAGCTCAGGGAAGGTGCTGTAATCGTGGTAGTCGATGCCATACAGACCCTCGAGAACATGCCAGTTGGTGCCAAGGCACAGAGCGGAACCCGTGCTGTAGGGATCGTAGCTGGAGGGCGCATAGGCGGAGCCGGCGGTGATCACGCCGCCACCCTTTGTGCCACCGGCGGGAGCAGAGCCCTGGGCATCGTCGCCGCCGCCACAGCCAGCAAGGCCGAGGCCAGCAACGGCGGCGGCGCCACCGGCAAGACCGATGAAGGAGCGGCGGGTTACACCCTTGTTCAGAAGTTCGCGCATGGGTACTCCAATCAAGCGCTCATACGCCGCACATGCGGCGTACATTACAGACAAGTTAAGAGTACCGTTCAACACTTGATTTTTGAGATGGCTGTCGATGAACGGCCGTTGTTCCGCGCAGGCGGCAAAACGACCGTTTACGAGATTGTTGACAAATCTCTTTATTGGTATTAACTGCAATACCAGTTGCCACTAATAGTGCTTTATTTTCATAAAGTGTGCTGGTTGCAGCGATATACAACTGGTATTAGATTGCACCAGTTATCAGCTTAAATGAGCGCATCATGCATACCAGTTATGCACGCTCGGTGTCGATCGCACGCAAGGACTGGTAAATCGCCCGCGCGACCTCGACGGGCACGCCCTTCACCTCGGCGATCTCCTCCATGCTGGCGGCGCGGAGGCGCTTCATGGAACCGAAGTGGCGCATGATCGCCTTCTTGCGCGTCGGGCCCACGCCCGGGACCTCATCCAAGATCGACACAGTCATCGCCTTGCCGCGCAGCTCGCGGTGGAAGGTGATAGCAAACCGATGGCTCTCGTCTCGGACCTGTTTGATGAGATAGAGCGACGCTGAGCCGCTCGGCAGCACGATAGGCGTGTCGTCCCACGGGACGAACACCTCCTCGTCGGCCTTCGCCAAACCGCACACGGGTATGTCGAGCCCCAGCTCCTCGAGCTGACGCATGGCCGCGGTGAGCTGCGGGCGGCCGCCGTCGACCACGAGCAGGTCGGGCCGGCTGCCAAAGCGCTCGTCGGCCATGCGCTCGGGAGCGTAGCGGCGCCCCAGCACTTCGGACATCGACACGAAGTCGTTCGCCTCATCGAGCTCGGTGCGAATCTTGAAACGGCGGTACTGGCTCTTGTCGGGACGGCCGTTGGTGAACACCACCATCGAGGCGACGGTGAATGCGCCGTGCAGCGTCGAGATGTCGAAGCACTCGATGCGCATGGGAGGGGCTTCCAATGCCAGCGCACTTTCGAGCTCGAGCAGGGCGCGGTTCGTCCGGTCGTCCGAATACCCCGTGCGCATCATGTAGCGCATCAGGGCGTGGCGGGCGTTTTTCTCGGCGATCTGCATGAGGCGGTGTTTCTCGCCGCGCTGGGGACGATGGATGTGGCACGCACGGCCGCGCTTCTGCGCCAGCCACGCCGCCAGCACCTCGGCGTCGGGCAGCTCGCAGGAGACGTCCACCTCCGCGGGGATGTCGGACGTCTCGTCGTAGTAGCGCTTGACGAAGCCCGAGACGAGCTCGGTCTCGTCGACGTCGAGCCCCTTGTCAAGGATGAATTCGCACGTTCTCTGCACGCGCCCCTCGCGCACCACGAACACGCAGACGCCCGCGATGGTCTCCTCGCGATAAAACCCAACCAGGTCGATGTCCACGCTCGTGGGAAACACCACCTGCTGACGATCGTCGAGGCCATCTATGACCTCGAGCCTGCGCTTGATGCGCGCCGCACGCTCAAAATCGAGGTCGGCGGCGGCATCGGCCATATCCTGTTTGAGCTCTTGGACCAGCTCGCGGCGCTGTCCCGACAAGAAGCGCTCGACGCGGCGCACGTTGTCCGCATACGCCTCGCGGTCGATCATGCCCGCGCAGACGCCGGGGCCGCGGCCCACGTGGTAATCAAAGCAGGAGCGCCCCTTTTGCGCGCATATGAGCTCGACCACGTTCGCGTCGGCGCCGCCCTTCTCGATGAGGCGCTGCACGCGCTTCCACTCCGCGCAGGTCGCAGAGCAGATCGGCGTCACCTTGCGCAGCGTGTCGATGGTGTCGCGCGCGGCGCGGCTGTCCGTGTACGGGCCAAAGTACCTCGTTTTGGGCCGGTGCTTCTCACGTGTGTACTTGATCGCGGGGAACACGTCGCCCCGCGTGATGGCGATGTAAGGGTAGGACTTGTCGTCCTTGTAGTCGACGTTGAAGTACGGGTGATACTGGGCGATGAGTTCTCGCTCCAGCACGAGGGCCTCGTGCTCCGTCTCGACGACGATGTAGTCGAAGCTCGCGACGAGCTGCATCATGAGCGGGATCTTCGCCCGGTCGTCGGTGAGGGTCACGTATTGCCGCAAGCGCGAGCGCAGGTTCTTCGCCTTGCCCACGTAGATGACCGCGCCCTCGGCGTCCTTCCACAGGTAGCACCCCGGGTCGGTGGGAACCTTCGCCACCTGCTCCACGAGGCTCGGCGCGCTGTCCGCGCCCTGTTCGCGCACATGGGCCTCGGCCGCATGCGTGGAGAACGGAGCCACGGGCATGTGGACACCGGGTCTACCGGCGTCCAAGCGCGATGATGTCGTGCTGAGGTCTCCCATGCGGCCTTTCTCGGGTCTTTAGGTTCGTCTACGGGCGGGCGGGGGCGCTACGCCAGGTCCTTGGCGCCATCGCCCCAGAAATACTTGCGGAACTTGTCGATCTGGTGATAGTAGGTGACGTGCGCCCAAAAGCGCTGGTGCACGCTGTCCTCGCTCCAATCGAGCGCATAGTGCGTGAGCCCCGACTTGAACCCATCGAGCACCTGCTTGCGGATGGCGGCATCGTCAATCGAGCGCTTGACCACATACGGAGGGACCGTCGTGTAGATGAACGGCTTGGTGTCTGAGATGCGTCCCTGCTCCTTGCCCATGAGCACGTCGTCCACCTGCACCTGGGCGAAGTTGATCCCCGCCTGGCGCACGAAGTCGGAGCTGCGGCCCGGGCGCGTGTTGATCTCGAAGAACTTGAACTTGCCGTCGCGCTCGTCGTACTTCACGTCGAAGTTCGCCATGCCGCGATAGCCGACGTGGCGCATGAAGCGCAACGCGTCGTCGCACACTTCCTCGAGCTGCTCGGACACGATGACCGCGGGGTTGCCGATGGCGGTCGGGGAATGGTCCTCTACCATGACACGGCCGCCGACCATGAAGACGGGGTCGCCGGCGGCGTCCAGATAGGTGGACAGGATGCGGATCTGCGTGTCGTCGCCGGGGATGAACTCCTGGACGATGAGCAGCTTGTCGTAGCTCGTCTCCTGCAGCTGCTTATACAGCGCCTCGAGCTGCTCGCGATCGTGGATGAGGTAGACCTTCTGCTGACCCTCGAACTCGGCGTAATGCCACGCGGCGGAGTTGGAGGGCTTGGCGATGAGCGGGTACATGAAGCCGCCGTCGTCCACCGTCGCGGTCTTGTCGCCGCAATCGAGATAGACCGTCTTGGGGTACGGAACGCCGATCTCCTCGCAAATCTCGTAGAAGCGCTCCTTCTGGGTGATGTCGTCCAAGAGCTCGAAGTCGAGGTACGGCGTGTACCAGTGCTCCTCGATCTCGGGCTTGTGCTCGGAGACCAAACGGGCGTAATGGTCGCCGCATCCAACCAAGAACGGGATTTTCCCAGCGGCGATCAGCTCGTCGCCCAGGCGCTCGAGCTCAGGCAAGAGGACCTCGGGGCGGTCGATGCCCGGCATGACGCGATAGTCGCAAAACCGGCTGCGGACCGATTTGATGTCGGCCGAGGCGAGGACGATGGGCTTGACGCCGTAGGCCTCCCAGAAACAGCGGATATATGAATAGCAGCAAAAGTCCGATCCGAGGATGACGGGGGCGATCACGCGCGACAGGTCGCGCTCGGCAGGACGGGCGGGTCTCATAAGCTTCAAATCCCTTCGCTATAATGAACGCCGTCGCGTGGAGCCGCGGTAAGGCGCATATGTTCCATCGACCCCGCATTCTACCCTTTATCGACTGGGATGGGGCGCGGCCTGACCTAAGTGTGAACGAGAGACCATCGAGGGAGCAAAACATGCACAAGCCTGTACTCGGCGTGCTCGGAGGCGTAGGGCCTTTGGCGACCGCCTACTTCATGGAGCTCGTGATCAAGAAGACCCCGGCCGACTGCGATCAGGACAACATCCCCATGATCGTGTTCAACGACCCGCAGATCCCCGACCGCACGGCCTACATCCTCGACGACGCCAACCCCGACCCGCTGCCCGAGATGACGCACGTCGTCTTGTGGCTCGAGCGCGCGGGCGCGGACTACATCGCCATCCCCTGCAACACCGCCCATTATTTCTACGAGCAGATCGCCGCGCGCTCGACGGTCCCCGTGCTCAACATCATGCGTGAGACCACCGCGCGCATCGTGGAGGAGCACGGCTCCCACGCAACCATCGGCCTGCTCGCGACGGACGGCACGCTGTCGTCCGGGGTCTTTCAGAGCTACCTGTCGGACGCCGGGCTGTCCGTCATGGCGCCCAGCGAGGAGGATCAGCGCACCATCGTGATGCCGCTCATCTACGACCGAATCAAGCGCAACCTCCCCTACGACGCGACGGCCTTTCTCGACCTCGCGCGCCGCATGCACGATAACGGATGCGACGCGGTGATCGTAGGGTGCACTGAGCTGTCCGTGGTCTACCAGGACCTTGCAAACAAACCTCCGTACCTCATCGACTCCATGGACGTGCTCGCAGACCGCTGCGTCTCGTATTACCTGGAGCACCACCGCGAGCAGTGACACGAAGACCCCGCCGAGCATCGCTGAGCTCGACGGGGTCTTTCGCAATCGCCGGAAGCATGCCGCGCGATGCGGCCGGCGCACCACGCCAGAGCGCCGGCACACCCGCTACGCGCGACTGAACCTCCTCAATATCGAAGAGAACATGCTCGCCTCGGGAAGCTTTGCCACGACGGCGGGCACGAACGTCACGATGAGCGACACGATGCCGGCCACCGCGATATAGGCGACCGTCTTGATGATCGGGGCGGCGACGGGCCCCTCGACCGTCTCGATGATGATGGGGCCGAACGCCGACAGGAGCACGTTCATGGCGAGCGAGCCGGCAGCGGCGCCAAGCGCGCCCAGCACGAGGCCGAAGACCAGCCCGCGCAGCACGGTCTTGACGTGCAGCCCATGCAGGCGACGGCGCATCCACGCCAGCGTGATAGCAATGGTGACGATGTAGAACGCGCTCGTGGCAAACGCGATGACCGGCATGCCGCCGCCGAGCGCGACGCCGCCGCCGAGCGCGACCGCCACCAGGGCGATGGCGCCCAGGACCGTGGAGAACGCGTACGGCTTCATGTCCATCAGAGCCGAGCAGCTCTTTTGCAGCAGCACGCACACGCCGTAGAGCGGCAGCGCGGGGGCGAGCCAGCGGAGGTATTCGCTCACCAGGCTCACGCCCTCGAGTCCGAACTTGCCCACGCAGTACACCATGTTGAGCGGGTCGCTGAACACGATGAGATACAGCCCAAAGGGAATGAGGATGAACAGCATCTGGGCGATTCCGTCCGCCACGCCGTTGCGCACCGCGTCGTCATCGTGCCGCGCCGCGTCGCGGGCGAGCTCGGTATACAGCGCCGTGGTGATGGGAACGGCGAACAGGGCATACGGGAGCGTGTACCACAGGCGGGAGTATGCGACGACCGAGGCGCCCGTCTCGGGCTGGACGCTCAGGGCGGCGGCGTTTTGCACGCTCGCGGTGACGAACGCGCAGACGGTCGCGGCGAGCGTGGGAATGCCGAGCGCGAGCGTCTTGCGGAGGTTGGGGTCGGAGAAATCGACATGCAGGCGCGGATGCACGCCGTGCTTTTTGAGCGCCGGGATCTGACACGCCATCTGGATGAAGACGCCGAGCGTGGTGCCCACCGCAAGAACGGTCACGCTGATGAACTGGTCGACGTGGAGCATCTCGTCGAGCACGTAAAACGCGGCGAAGCTCGCAATGACGACGACGTTGTTGAGCACGGGCGCGAAGTTGCTCCAGAAGTAGTCGCGATGCGCGTTGAGCACGCCCGAGAAGACCGAGCCCAGTCCGAAGAACAAAATCTCGATCGCGAAGAACCTGAACAGGTAGATCGCGGTGTCCATCTGCCCGGTGTCGGTCGTCATGAACGACTGCGTCCAGATCACCGCGGGGGCGCCGATGGTGGCGAGCAGCGAGACGATGCCCAGGATGAGCAAAAGGATGCCAAGCAGGTTGCCGACGTACTCGTTGCTCGCCTCGGTGCCGCGCTCGCGGCGCACCTCAAGGTACACCGGGAGGAACGCCGTGACAAGCATGCCGCCGATGACGAGCTCGTACAGCATGCTGGGCAGGTTGTAGGCGATCTGGTACGACGACGACAGCAACGAGAGGCCGAGCGCGGCGCCCATGGCCCAGGTGCGTACAAAGCCCGTGAGGCGGCTCACCAAGATGAGCGCCGTCATCATGCCCGCGGAGCGGCCCGCCTGCTCGTAGTCCGATTGAGACAGGTCGTCCTCCTCCGCGTCCGGGCGCTCGGGCTCGATGAGCTCGAGCGGCACGACGGGCTCCACCTGGACCTCGTCAAACACGTTCGTCTCGTCCCATGCGTCCATCGCGACGGGCTCGAATCGCGGTGCGGGAGCCCCCGTGCGCGAAGCGGCCGCGCGCAAAAACACGGCGGTCTCGTCGGGAGCCACGGTGCGCGGGCGCGCCGAGGCGCCGGCGGCACGGGCCGCGCGGATGAACTGGGCGGTCTCGTCGGGCCGCGCCGGTGCAGGACCGCCCGCCTGAGGACGGGGCGCGAAATGGGCGCCCGCCGGGCTAAACTCTTCGTTGCCGTGAGCCATGCGGCTACCTCTCCCTGGTTATCGGGGCCACGATGGCCCCCGTACACGCTATGACGTCATCGGGCGCAAGCCCCAGGCGAATGCCGCACCTGCCACCCGAGATGAATATTTCATCATACAACTGGCACGTCTCGTCAATCACCACGGGGAAGCGCTTCTTCATCCCCACAGGGGAGCAACCCCCGCGCACGTAGCCCGTGACGTCCGTGAGCCTCTTGGTGGGAAGCATGGACAGGGTCTTCACCCCCGCCGCGCGGGCCGCGGCCTTGAAGTCTAGCTCCTCCGCGACGGGAATGCAGCACACCACGTACGCGCCGTCGCCCGTCTCGCACACGAGCGTCTTGAAACCCTGGGCAGGGTCTTCGCCAAACTGCTCGGCGATGGCGACGCCCAGGCCGCGCGCGTGCTCGCCGTCGTCCTCATACGTTTCATACGTGTAGGCGATGCCCATGCGCTCGAGCTCGCGCATGGCGTTCGTCTTTTGCATCTTGTGGGCCTTCGCCATTATTCGTCATCCGCCTCGACGGACTCGAGCGCCGCCATGCGAGCGCGGTCACGCTCGAGCAGCGGGGCCAGGAACCGGCCCGTGTAGCTCTTCTTGCACGCCGCGACCTTCTCGGGCGTGCCGGACACCACGATGCGACCGCCACCGTTGCCGCCCTCGGGACCGAGGTCGATGATGCGGTCGGCCACCTTGATCACGTCGAGGTTGTGCTCGATCACGAGCACCGTGTTGCCCGCGTCCACAAGCCTCTGCAGCACGTCGACGAGCTGACGCACGTCCTCGAAGTGCAGGCCGGTCGTGGGCTCGTCCAGAATGTAGAAGGTCTTGCCCGTCTGCTTGCGATGCAACTCCTTGGCGAGCTTCACGCGCTGCGCCTCGCCACCCGAGAGCGTGGTGGCAGGCTGGCCCAGGCGCACGTAGCCCAGACCCACGTCGTAGAGCGTCTGCAGCTTGCGCTTGATCTGCGGGATATTGCCAAAGAACGCGAGCGCCTCGGTGACCGACATGTCGAGCACGTCGGCGATGGTCTTGTTGCGGTAGCGCACCTCGAGCGTCTCGCGGTTGTAGCGCTTGCCACCGCAGACCTCGCACGGCACATAGATGTCGGGCAGGAAGTGCATCTCGATCTTGATCTGACCGTCGCCCTTGCAAGCCTCGCAGCGGCCGCCGGGCACGTTGAACGAGAAGCGCCCCGGCGAGTAGCCGCGCGCCTTGGACTCGGGCACGCTCGCGAACAGGGCGCGCAGGTCGTCCCACAGGCCGATGTAGGTGGCGGGATTTGAGCGCGGGGTGCGGCCGATGGGGCTCTGGTCGATATCGATGACCTTGTCGATGTTCTCGACGCCCTCGAGCGTCTTGTACGGGCCGACAACGCGGGTGGAACGATGAACGGCGTTCGTGAGCGCCGGCGCGATGGTGTCGGTCACCAGCGAGCTCTTGCCCGATCCCGAGACGCCCGTCACCACGGTGAGCGTGCCGAACTCAATCTCGGCGGAGACGTTATGCAGGTTGTTGGCCTTGGCACCCGTGATCTTGAGCGCACCGCGGCCGGGGTTGCGGCGCTCGTGCGGCAGGCGCACCATGCGACGGCCCGTGAGGTAGGCGCCCGTGAGCGAATCGGGGCAGGCCATGACCTCGTCTGCCGTGCCCGCGCACACCACCTTGCCGCCGTACTCGCCGGCACCCGGCCCCATGTCGACGACGTAATCGGCGGCGCGGATGGTGTCCTCGTCGTGTTCGACCACGATCACCGTGTTGCCCAAGTCGCGCAGGCGCTCGAGCGTGGCGATGAGGCGCTCATTGTCGCGCTGGTGCAGTCCGATGGAGGGCTCGTCCAAGATGTAGAGCACACCCATGAGACCGGCGCCGATCTGCGTGGCCAGGCGGATGCGCTGGGCTTCGCCGCCGGAAAGCGTCGCGGAGGCGCGGTCGAGCGTGAGGTAATCGAGGCCGACGTCAACGAGGAAGCGCAGGCGCTCGACGATCTCCTTCACGATGGCATGGCCGATGAACGCCTCGCGCTCGGTAAGCTCGAGCGCCTGGAAGAACTCCAGGGACTCGCGGCAGCTCATGCAGCAGACCTCGTAGATGGACTTGTCGCCCACCGTGACGGCGAGCATCTCGGGGCGCAGGCGCGCTCCGTGACACGTGGAGCAGGGCTCCTCGCGGATATAGCGCTCGAGCTTGGCCTTGGTGTTTTCGTTCGTCGTCTCGATGTAGCGCTCGTACAGGATGTTGCGCACACCGGAATACTTGGTGAACCAGTGCGTGTCGCGGCCGTCCTGCGTCTTGTAGTCGACACGCATCTTCTTGTCGCCCAGGCCGTCGAGGAAGATCTTGCGCACGCGGGCGGGCAGGTCCTTCCACGGAGTGGCGGGGTCGACCTTGAGGTGGAGGCACAGGGCGCGGAAGATCTGCGGGTAGTAATTCGACTTGCCGAAGAAGCTGCCAAAGACGCCGTCCTCAATGGAAAGCGTGGGGTCCTCGATGAGCGCCTCGGCATCCACGACCTTCTTGAAGCCCAGGCCGTCACACTCGGGACAGGCGCCGTAGGGAGCGTTGAAGGAGAAGTCGCGCGGCTGGAGGTCGTCGATGGAATGACCGTGCTCGGGGCAGGCGAGCGCGAGCGAGTAGGTGAGCAGGTCGCCCTCGGCGCCCTCGGGGGCATCGCGGTCGGGCAGCAGGTACACCGCCACGTTGCCGTGCGCCAGCTTGGTGGCCTGCTCCACGGACTCGGCGATGCGCCCCAGGCTCGTCTCGCGAATCACGATGCGGTCGACCACGACCTCGATGGTGTGCTTGAACTTCTTGTCGAGCTCAATGGTCTCATCGAGGCCACGCACCTCGCCGTCGATGCGCACACGCGAGAAGCCCTCGGCGCGCAGGTCGTCGAGCAGCTTGGTGAACTCGCCCTTGCGGCCTTGGACCACCGGGGCGAGCACGAAAGCGCGGCGGCCGTTCCCTGCCTCAAGGATTTTGTCGGCCACCTGGTCGGTGGTCTGGCGCTCGATCTCGCGGCCGCACTCGGGGCAGTGCGGGGTGCCGATGCGCGCGTAGAGCAGGCGCAGGTAGTCGTAGATCTCGGTGACGGTACCCACCGTGGAGCGGGGGTTTTTCGAAGTGGTTTTCTGGTCGATGGACACCGCCGGAGACAGGCCGTCGATGGAGTCGAGGTCGGGCTTGTCCATCTGCCCCAGGAACTGGCGCGCGTAGCTCGAGAGACTCTCGACGTAGCGACGCTGGCCCTCTGCATAGATGGTGTCGAAGGCGAGGCTCGATTTGCCGGAGCCGGACAGGCCGGTGATCACGACGAGCTGGTCGCGCGGAATCTCGACATCGATGTCCTGCAGGTTATGCTCGCGGGCGCCCTTGATGACAATGGAGGAATCAGACATGGAATGTCCTTATCTGACGTGAAATCGGATATGACTCACGGACACATTCGTATCCAACCTGTTAGTGTACCGCCTTCAAGCCGCACGCCTGTTCGCCCGCGTCGCCGACACCGTTCCTGCACGCTTTGTTCGATTGTGCCGAGGTGCTTGGCTGAGGCGCCGCGCGGACGCACGGGCACACGGGCCCCGCGCATCAAAAAAAACGGCCCGGGATCGCTCCCGGGCCGCTTGAAGCAACTCGTATGGCTGCAGCGCGCTTAGCAGCGAGCCGCACCGTCCACAGGGATAACCGCGCCGGTGACGTAGGAACTCATGTCGCTCGCCAGGTAGACGAAAGCGTTGGCGACGTCCTCGGGCTCGCCGATGCGGCCCAGCGGAATGGTGGCGATCAGCGGGGCGATCATCTTCTCGGGCAGAGCGGCGACCATGTCGGTCTTGGTGATGCCGGGGGCGACGGCGTTCACGCGGATGCCCTTAGGAGCAAGCTCGCGAGACAGGCTCTGGGTGAGGCCGTTGACCGCGTACTTGGAGGTGGGGTACCCACAGCCGGAGGGCTGGCCGTACTTGGAAACCATGGAGCTCGTGATGGTGATGGTGCCGCCGTGGCCAGCCTCGGTCATGAGCTGGGCGCCAGCGCGGCAGCCATTGAAGACGGCGGTGACGTTGAGGTCCATGACCTTCTGCCACTCCTCGGCGGTATAGTCGAGCAGCGGGGTGGACTGGGAGATGCCGGCGTTGTTGACGATCGTGTCGACGCCGCCCATATCCTCGGCGGCAGCCTTGAACGCCTCGGTCACGGCATCGAGAGAAGCCAGGTCGCAGGTGCGGCCCCAGACCTTGGCCTCGGGATACACAGCGAGCAGCTGCTCAACTGCCTTGTCCGCAGTCTCCTGACGCGAGCCGAACACGGTTACGGCCGCGCCCTCCTCGATGAAACGAGCCGCGATGGCATAGCCGATGCCACGCGTACCGCCGGTGATGATTGCCTTCTTGCCTTCGAGCAGCATACGTGCTCCCCTTTCCTTCTCGAGGCGCATTCTGTGCATCGCGCCTATCATTTCCACTGTAGCGAATCGAGCTCGTCGGTAAAACGCATAATCGCCCTACGGCGATGCGTTTCTCGGCAGACGGCATGCGGCACGCGCCCCGCCCAGCGTCTGGACCCGCCCCGGGCGCACGTCCCCGCCCCAGCGTCTAGGTCCGCCCCGGGCGCATGTCTCGCCCCCGCACCCGGACCAGCCACGCGCGACCCCCGCCCCACTCCCACCCATGCGCGGGTCCCTCCCACCCGTCGCGCGGCGAGCCAAAGCTCGATATAACCCCGCCAAAGCAACGGTCATCGGCGGACACGGGGTACAATGGGTGCGTTCCACATTGACGCAGAAAGGAAGCGCACATGAGCTGCGAACACGCAACTGCAGCGGGCGGACAGACCGCACCGCAAGAATTCGAGGAAAACAACCTGTCCGAGGTCAAGCGCGTCATCGCCGTCCTCTCGGGCAAGGGCGGCGTGGGTAAGTCCCTTGTTACAGGCGCCCTCGCCGTAGAGCTCGCCCGCGCGGGCCACAAGGTCGGCATCCTCGACGCCGACATCACCGGCCCGTCCATCCCCAAGATGTTCGGTATGAGCGGCCGTCACGCCATGGGCCTGGGCAATCTGCTGCTGCCCGAGATCTCCGACCACGGCGTCAAGGTCATGTCGTCCAACCTGCTCCTTAAAAACGAGACTGACCCCGTCCTGTGGCGAGGCCCCGTCATCGCAGGCGCCATCCGCCAGTTCTGGAGCGAGACCTCGTGGGGCCCACTCGATTACCTGCTCGTCGACATGCCTCCCGGCACGGGCGATGTGGCCCTCACGGTCTTCCAGTCCCTGCCCGTCGACGGCATCGTGATTGTCACAAGCCCGCAAGACCTGGTGTCGATGATCGTCGCCAAGGCCGTAAACATGGCCGAGAAGATGAACGTCCCCATCCTGGGCGTCGTTGAGAACATGAGCTACGTCGAGTGCCCCGACTGCGGCAAGAAGATCGAGGTCTTCGGCCCCAGCAAGCTCGACGCCGTGGCCGAACAGCACGGCCTGCCGGTCCTCGGTCGCCTGCCCATCAACCCCGCCCTCGCCGCCGCCTGCGACGCCGGCGCCATCGAGACCGACCTGCCCGAGGGAATGCTGCCCGATGCGCTCGCCAAGGTGGCCGCCGTGCCCGAGCACGCCGAGTCTCCCGCCGCAGACGACGCCTCTGCGTAAATCGACATGATGTACGCCGCGCATACTTCCACATCCGCACCAGCTCACGCGCCGCTCTCCCCTGCGGAGGGCGGCGCGCCCTCATATGACGTCGTGGTCGTTGGAGGCGGCGCCAGCGGGCTTGCCGCCGCCATCACGGCGGCCAAGGCGGGCGCGCGCGTCTGCGTCGTCGAGCGCGACGTGCAAGCCGGCCTGGGGCTGCTCGCCACGGGCAACGGACGCTGCAACATCTCCAACGCCAAGCTCGATCCGCGCCATTACCTGCACCCGCACGCCGTGCGCAACGTCTTTGGCGGCGAGGGCGAGCAGCGCATCGCATCGTTTTTCGAGGACATCGGCCTCATGCTCGCCCAAGAAGACGAGGGCAGGCTCTACCCCCTGTCAAAGCGCGCGGAATCCGTGCGCGACGTCCTCCTCGGCGCATGTGCCCGCGAAGAGATTGCCATCCTTTCCTGCGCCAACGTCCTGCGTGCCCGACGCGTGAACGAGAAGGGAGCGGCCCACTGGGAGCTCGCGCTCAGCGTGCCCCAGGAGCCCCTGAGTTACAAGCAGGGCCGCGACGCCAAGGCCACCATCCGCAACGCCCGCAAGGCGCTCGCGGCCGCCAATCGATGCGAGCGCACGCTTTACGGTGCGAACGTCATCATCGCCGTCGGCGGGCGCTCGCAAGCCATATGCGAGGTCTTCTCGCTCCCCCACCTCGATGAGACGCCGGTCTTGTGCCCGGTGGCCTGCGCGCTGCAGCAGGCGGCGGGATCGCCCAACGCTGCCACACCTACCCTCGACGCGCTCGACGGCCTTCGCGCCGAAGGCATGCTCACGCTCGTGCGCGACGGTGTGGCGATTGCGTTTGAGCAAGGCGAGGTCCTATTTCGCCCATATGGCATCTCGGGCATCGCCGCATTCAACCTCTCGCGCAGGCTTAGGCCGGACGACGTCATCGAACTCGATTTGTTCCCCACCATGAACGAAGCCGACCTCCTCGCCCTGCTTTGCAGGCGCGTCGAGGCCATAGGGCCGTTTGATGACAGCTCCTCATGGTTTGACGGCATGCTCGCCTCTCCGCTCGGAGCCGTGATCGCGCGCCTTCTCACCGGCGCCGACGACCCGCTGCGCCGCGCGGCGACGTTGCTCCACCGCATCCCGCTCACGGTTGGCGGAACGACGGAGCACGCACAGGCCCACGTCCATCGCGGTGGCGTCCCGCTTTCCGCTGTCGACCTCGCCACCTGCGCCGTCACGCATCAGGCGGAGGCAGGACCACACCCCGGCCTCTTCGCATGCGGAGAGGCCCTCGACATGGACGCCGACTGCGGCGGTTTCAACCTCGCTTGGGCATGGGCCACCGGCATGCGTGCCGGTGCGTCTGCTGCGAAGGGACTGTCATGATAGAGATCACCGAGATCGCATGCCCGCTCAAGCACGGCGGTACCGAGCAGGGCTGCATCGAGACGTGCACGCGCGAGACGCTGCGCCTACTCGGCTGCGCCCGCGCGGATATCGCCCGCGTCACCCTGCATCGCAAGTCCATCGATGCGCGCAAGAAATCCAATGTGCACTTCACGCTGACGGCGCGCGTGGAGCTTGCCCCCGAATGCGATGAGGCCGCCGCACTCGAGCATGTTGGCGCCCGCGATCGCCGCCGCGTGCGAATCATCGAGGTGGACGAGCCCTCCTTCTGCGCGATTCGCCCCCAGCGTCAACCGCACGCTGGAGAACGGCCCGTCGTCGTCGGCGCGGGGTGCGCCGGCCTCTTTGCCGCCCTCACGCTGTCTGAGGCGGGGCTCGCCCCCATCCTCATCGAGATGGGCGACGACGCCCGCAGACGCACCAAGGCGGTTGAGCGCTTCAACGCCACCGGTGAGCTCGATCTGGAATCGAACATCCAGTTTGGACTGGGTGGGGCGGGCACCTTCTCCGACGGCAAACTCAACACAGGCACCAAGAACCCCTTGCATCGCCTTGTGATCAAAACGTTTGTCGAGGCGGGGGCGCCGCGCGAGATTCTCTGGGACGCAAAACCCCACATCGGCTCCGACATCCTGCCGGAGGTCGTCACGCGCATCGTCGAGCGCATCCGCTCAAACGGCGGCGACGTCCTGTTCCGCACGAAACTTCTCGACATTCAGCGCGACGAGTCCGGTGCCGTTCAGGCGGTGCGCGTCCGCTCGGCATCGGGCCGCATCACCGATACCAGTATCGCGGCTGCCGAGATCGGCGACACAAAAGCCGGCGACCCCAATGTCGAGGCGAGCATACCCACCCGCGCGCTCATCCTCGCCTGCGGGCACTCGGCACGCGACGTGTTTGGCATGCTCCGCCGCCGCAACGTGGCGCTCGAACGCAAGACGTTCGCCATGGGCGTGCGTATTGAGCACCTCCAGCCCGACATCGATCGGGCGCTCTACGGCACCGCGGCCGGACACCCCGCCCTGGGAGCCGCGCCCTACAGCCTTGTCGCGCATCTCGAAGGCGGGCGCAGCGTGTTCTCGTTTTGCATGTGCCCCGGCGGTGAGGTCGTAGCAGCGGCATCCGAGGAGGGCGGCGTGGTCACCAACGGCGCGAGCCTACATGCGCGCGCGGGGCGCAACGCCAATGCGGCCCTGCTGGTGAACATCACCCCCGAAGACCTCCCGGGATCGGACCCGCTCGAGGGCATCCGCCTGCAGCGCCGCTGCGAGCAGGCAGCGTTCGCGGCTGGCGGCGGGGCATATCGCGCGCCCGCTCAGCTTGTGGGCGACTTCCTCGACGGCAAACCCAGCACGGGCCCTGGGCGCGTGCTTCCCACGTATCCCCGCGGCGTGACTTGGGGCGCCATAGACGACCTCCTGCCCGCCCATGTTATCGACACGCTCCGCGCCGGCCTGCCGCTGCTCGCTCGGAAACTGAGAGGCTACGACAGCCCGGACGCCGTACTCACCGCGGTCGAGACCCGCTCGAGCTCGCCCATCACCATCACGCGCGACAGAGGGACCTGCATTTCCGTCAATACCCCCGGACTCATTCCCTGTGGCGAGGGCGCGGGATACGCCGGCGGCATCATGAGCGCCGCGACGGACGGCATCCGATGCGCCCAGGCGCTTATCGCGCAGCTCGACTCGGACCCCGGCTCCCCGCGATAGACAAGCCCGCCTTCCCGCAACACACGTGCCGAGTAAAAGCCCGCAGCAAAAAGGCCACCCATGCCGGGTGGCCTTTCTCATACACATGGCGCAGTCGCCTTACGCAACCTCGAGCGTCTCCGCGGGCTTGGAAAGCGACACCGCGGCGTACACAAAGCCCCATGCAGCAACGTACAGGGTCGCGGCGGCAAGCGCGAGCATACCCGACGCCCCTGCCAGGCCGTTGAGGCCCGCGAACGCGAGCACGAGCACAACCAGGGCAACCGCCAGCTGCATGCCCCAGCGACCGCATCCACGGCGATCCATCTCCAGCGCCGTGGCAACGAGATAGAGCGCTAGGAAGATCCCGCAGACCGAGACGGTCGTCGAGAAGCCGAATGCGGCGACGGGGAAGTAAAGCGTGAACAGCCCGGCGAGCAGCATACCCACACCGAGCACGAGCTCAAGCGCACCCCAGCTCATGGGAGTGGTGGAGGCCACCGCACCGATCGCAGACAGGGCGCCGGCAGCAACCCCGAACAAGGAAAGCATCTGCTGCAGACGGGCGAAGTCGGCGAACACCCACGCGGGGGAAACAAAGAGCGCGGTCGCCAGCGCGAAGCACCCGGCGGCCATGGCAACATGAGACCACGTCACACCGCGCAGGCGGCTGAAAAGCATATCAAAATCGGTCATATGGGTTCCCCTCCCCTGCGGCACACGTGCCGCCCTATAGTCCGTGGGTTAGTATACCATCCGGCTCTCTCAGGCCCAGCGTGCAGCGCCTCCCTCGCCCGCAGGCTTATTTCTTGAACCGGGCTCCCTGACGCTTGCGGCCGGGCGCGAAAACCGACCCCTTGCGGGCACCGCGCTTGAGGGCCTCGATCACCTCGTCTTCGCTCGAGCCCTCCACAGCCGCCTTGAGGCTCACGACCGCATCGCGCAGGCGCGCCGCCTCCTCAAAGTCCATGGCCTCGGAAGCCGCGCGCATGTCGTCCTCCATCGTGGCGATAATCTGGGCGATCTCGTCTTTTGGCAGGTCGGCCAGCTCGCGGGCCAGCCTCTCTCCCACCGACTCCGACGCGTCGTCGGCTGTGCTCTCTGCAGGGGAATAAAACGCCCCGTGCCCAAGGGTTTCGCCACGCGAACGGTCTTTCTTGCCAACCGTCTCTTGCGCCTCGGCGATAAACGATGAGATGTCGCTCACCGCCTTCTTCACGGTGCGCGGGACGATCCCATGCTCCTCGTTGAACTGTATCTGGATCGCACGGCGCCTGTTCGTCTCGTCAATCGCCTCGCGCATAGAGTCGGTCACCGTGTCGGCGTACATGATGACCTCGCCCTCGGCGTTTCGCGCCGCGCGGCCGATCGTCTGGATGAGCGACCGCCTATTGCGCAGAAAGCCCTCCTTATCGGCGTCGAGGATCGCGACGAGCGATACCTCGGGCAAATCAAGACCCTCACGAAGCAAGTTGATGCCCACCAAAACGTCGATGGTGCCGACGCGCAGGGTGCGCAGGATCTCGACACGGTCCATCGTCGCGGTGTCCGAATGCATGTAGTTCACGCGGATGCCCGCATCGAGCAGATGGTCGGTGAGGTCTTCCGCCATGCGCTTGGTGAGCGTCGTGACCAGCACGCGCTCGTGACGGGCAACGCGCTCCCTGATCTCATCGATCAGGTCGTCGATCTGGCCGCGTACCGGGCGAACGTCGATCTTGGGGTCGAGCAAGCCCGTGGGGCGGATGATCTGCTCGACGTTGTTCTGGCTCACGCGCATCTCATAATCGCCCGGTGTGGCGCTCACGTAGATAAACTGCGGAATACGCGCTTCGAACTCGTCGTAGCGCAGCGGGCGGTTGTCGAGCGCCGAGGGAAGGCGGAACCCATGCTCCACCAATGTCACCTTGCGCGAGCGATCCCCCTCGTGCATGCCGCGAATCTGCGGGACCGTCACGTGGCTCTCGTCGATGATGCACAGCATGTCTTTGGGGAAGTAGTCGATGAGCGTGAAGGGCGGCTCACCGGGCTTGCGACCGTCGAGATGACGCGAGTAGTTCTCGATGCCCGTCGTAAAACCCATCGTCTCCAGCATCTCGAGGTCGTAGCTCGTGCGCTGAGCGAGGCGCTGAGCCTCCAGCAGCTTATCGTTGGCCTTGAGCTCCGCGACGCGGGCTTCCATCTCCTCCTCGATGGACTGGAGCGCGGCGGTCACCTTTGGCTTCTCGGTCACATAATGCGACGCCGGCCACACCGGGATGGCGTCGTATTCGCGCAGGACCTCACCGGTCACCTCATCGATCTCGGCGATAACCTCGACTTCGTCGCCAAAGAACTCAAAACGCAGCGGGTGCTCCGCATAGGGCGGATACACGTCCACGACATCCCCGCGCACCCTAAACGCGCCACGAGCCAAGTCGTAATCGTTGCGGTCGTACTGAATGTCAATCAGGGCGTGAATGAAATCGTCGCGCTCGAGCGGGACCTTCTTGTCGATGTTCGGGGCAAGGCCGGCGTAATCTTCGGGCGAACCGATACCGTAGATGCACGAGACAGAGGCGACCACGATGACGTCGCGACGCGACAGGAGCGCCGCCGTGGCCTGATGGCGTAGCATCTCGACTTCCTCGTTGATGGATGAGTCCTTCTCGATATAGGTGTCACTCGATGGGACATACGCCTCGGGCTGGTAGTAGTCGTAATATGAGACGAAATACACGACCGAGTTGTGCGGGAAGAACTCCTTCAACTCGCTGGCGAGTTGAGCGGCGAGAGTCTTATTGGGCGCCATGACGAGAGTGGGCTTGCCGAGCGCCTCGATGGTCTTAGCCATGGTGAAGGTCTTGCCCGATCCCGTGACGCCGAGCAGGACCTGATATCGATCGCCCTTGTTCACGCCATCCACCAGCGAGGCGATGGCCTGGGGCTGATCGCCGGAGGGCTCGAAGGGAGAGACGACCTCAAAGGCGGCATCCTCACCCTGCACGCCAAATCGACGCAATTCGCCGCCAACTCGCTCGACTTCGAATTCCGCCATACCGGCCCGCCCTTCTACATGAACGCCTGTGGATAGAGCTCTGCATACCGCGTGCGGGCCATAGTCACCCGAACCAGATATGCCTGAGTCTCAGGAAATGTTATCGCATTATGCAATAGACCCTCGTCTTGAGTCCAGGAGTCGACGTTTCCCAACCCCGCGTTGTAGGCGGCGATCGCCTTTTCCGTCGCACCGTTGAAATACGACAGTAAATAAGAGAGGTATGCGCACCCGAACTCGATGTTCGTCTCGGGATCTAAAAGGTTATCGGAGCTGTACCGCGATCCATCGACCAGGCCCTTATCGACCATATCCGCAGCTGTCTGAGGCATGAGCTGCATGAGGCCCTGGGCGCCTTGGCTTGACGCGGCGTTTGCATCCCAGCTGGATTCGGAACGGATGACCGCCGCGACAAGATAGGGGTCCACCCCGTGAGACGAGGCGGACTCGGTGATTGCATCCTCGTACTCAAGAGGATACAGCGCCTTGAACAGCATCGAAGGTCCAAAGGAATACGCAAAGGAGATGAGGCCAAACACAGCGACGATGCACAACGGCACAACGCGATACCAGGAGAGTAAACGATTGCGCGTACGCATGGGCTACCGCCTGCCTTCGAGCTTGATGCCGCTACGGTCGAGCCAGGCGTCAAGCTGCCCGAACAGCGAATCATCGGCGCGCTCGTTGTCGATAATGACGTCCGCCCAGGAACAGAGGGTGTCTTCATCGGGCTGCTTGAGCGAACGCGCATCGAAATCGTCCGGACTCATGCCGCGCTCAACGGCACGAACTCGACGGACGGAAAGCGGCGCGGTCACGGCGATCACTTCGTCGGCAAGGCCGAAAGAATCGGTAAACGCCGCCGCGACCGATACTTCAACCACGGTGAGCTCGTGTTGGGGAATGACCGTGGAGCAACAGGCAACAGGGAACACCATCGTTGCAAGCTGCTCTTTAACAGCTGGGTGAACGATGGCATTAAGGCGCGCCGTGGCCTCGGGCGTATCAAAAGCGCGAGCGGCGAGGGCAGAGAATGCAACGCCACCATCCTCATTCAGGATATCCCAGCCAAAAACATCGACGAGATCTTGAACGATCGGAGAGCCGGGAATGTAGAGGTCCTTGGCAACCACGTCGAGATCGATGAGACGTGCGCCGAGGGACTGAAGATATTTGCAGGCAGTGGATTTGCCAGAAGCAATGTTCCCAATGATGAACACGACATGAGCCATGGCAGAGCCTCCAGAACAGAAAAGGGGAAGAGATATTGTATCTCTTCCCCTCTCGCGCGATCGCGCCCGATATGCGCGAAAGCCGTCCACCGGTCAGCGGCG
>UQHS01000013.1 GCA_900540845.1 uncultured Collinsella sp. | reverse complement strand
GCTTTCACACGTCGGCCGAGCGTCAGGCCGACGTGTGAAAGCGCACCCGTCCCCAGATTCATCGTTGTTGGTAACACGTTTTTTCACTGTTGGAAACATGCGAGAAATGTTGTTGACTGCAGTTTGATAAAGCACGATACTGCAACTCGTCCACTTTAGTCGGCGAGAGCACGGAGCGCTCGCCAAGGAAAGAGAGTGTTGAAGTCATGCGCAGCCTACACCTAGACATCATTTCGATTATTAGCTAGCACGGGTTGTCACAAGGTGACCGCCCGTGCGCTTCACGGGCGGTCATATGTATGCATGGGGCCGTCGTATCTGTCGACGGTCCCATTTTTTTTGGCTTTAAACTCACGAGGGGGAGGAACAAATGAACGGAGTCGTATTGATGGTGGTGGCAGCGGCAGTGCTGGTCGCCGGCTACTTGGGATACGGTCGCTGGCTGGCCAACACGTGGGGAGTCGACCGCGATGCCCTCACGCCCGCCTGCCGCATGAAGGACGGCAAGAGCTTCTCGCCGGCCTCCGCCTTTACCGTTTTCTCGCACCAGTTCAGCTCGATCTGCGGCGCGGGTCCCGTCACGGGCACGATTGTCGCCATGGCTTTTGGTTGGCTGCCGGTCGTACTGTGGGTTCTCGTGGGCGGCATCTTCTTTGGCGCTGTGCACGACTTCGGTGCTCTGTACGCCTCGATGAAGAACAACGGCAAGTCGCTTGCCCAGCTCATCGAGAAGTACATCGGTCGTACCGGTCGTCGCCTGTTCCTGCTGTTTAGCTGGCTGTTCTGCCTGATCGTCATCGCCGCCTTCACCTCTATGGTGGCCGGCACCTTCAAGTTCACGCCCGATGCCGCCGGCGCCGTCGACTTCGCCAAGTCCTATGCCGCGGGCTGCGCAGGCACGATCTCCATCCTGTTTACCTTCGTCGCCATGCTGTTCGGCTGGGCTTGCAACAAGTTCAACCTCACGGGCGCCAAGCAGTTCGTCACCGGCGTGGTGCTCATGGTCGCGATGTTCGCCGTCGGCATGCAGTTCCCGGTGTATCTTGACCTCAACGGTTGGATCGCCGTCGTGATGGTCTACCTGGTGTTTGCCGGTGCGATGCCCATCCAGATGCTCAAGCAGCCGCGCGATTACCTCACCTCCATCATGATGATCGTCATGATCGTGTGCGCCGTGCTCGGCATCGTGGTCCTCGGTGCGCGCGGCGAGGCCACCATCACCGCGCCCGTCTTCACCGGTTTCACCACCGCCTCTGGCATGATGTTCCCCGTGCTGTTCGTGTCCGTCGCCTGCGGCGCTCTCTCCGGCTTCCACAGCCTCGTGTCTTCCGGCACCTCTTCCAAGATGGTCGAGAACGAGGCTGACGCGGTTAAGGTCGGCTACGGCGCCATGGTCGTCGAGTCCTTCGTCGGCATCCTCGCCATCATCATCGCCGGCATCATGTTCTCCGACATGAACACCGCCGGTACCGGCGCCCTCAACAACGGCGTCGCATCCACCCCGTTCGCGATCTTCGCCACCGGCATCGCCCGCGGCATGCAGGCCTTTGGCGTGGACGGCACGGTTGCCACGGTTTTCATGACCATGAACGTCTCTGCCCTCGCGCTGACCTCGCTTGACGCGGTTGCCCGCATCGGCCGCACGTCCTTCTCCGAGTTCTTCGCCGCAAGCAACGATGCCCTCGCCGTTGAGAAGGAGAAGACCGGCGTCATGAAGGTCTTTGGCAATCCCTGGGTTGCCACGGTTGTGACGTTGCTGCCTGGCCTGGCCCTCACCTTTGGTGGTTATCTCAACATCTGGCCGCTCTTTGGCGCTTCCAACCAACTGCTCGGCGGTATGACGATGATCACCTTGGCCGTGTTCTGCAAGTGCACCGGCCGTAAGGGCGCGATGCTGTACGTTCCCGTTGCGTTCCTGCTCGTTTGCACCTTCACTTCGCTCGGCATGAGCATCATGGGCTGCGTCACCGCCCTGCAGACCGGCGGCATGGCCGTCATGGCGACCTCTGGTCTCCAGCTCGTGTTCGCGGTGCTGCTCGTCGCCCTTGGCCTGATCGTTACCGGCAACTGCCTGAAGGAGCTGCGCGGCAAGGACTTTGGCTCCATGCCTGACGAGGAGCCCGAGTGGTCCGAGATGGGTGCGCGCGAGTATCGCGCCGGCGCCTTCTCCGGCAAGGACGCCGCCGTGACCGGTGCAGCCGTCGAGGCATAAGGCCTCCTTTGGTCGGTGCGCGTCGTAAGGCTGTCCTTGAGGCACTGGTGCCCTGCGATGACATAACCCCCCTACGACGGGCTTTCGCCAAGAGCGGCGGAAGCCCGTCTATTCATGAGTCGATAGGAGGATTCAAGTGGAAGGGTCCCTATGAGATGCCTCGGGTGAAAGCGTCGACGAATTCATCGTATGTTTTGGCTTGAAGCAAGGCAGTGGTCTTCTCGACAGAAGCAAAGAGTTCGATGATGAGGTCCAAGGCGTCTCGGAACAACCCCATCTCATCTTTGGATATTCCCATGAGCATAACGAAATGTACGGAATGTCTTCCCCATGGAATCGGGATGTCGCTTTGCAACACAGCGATAAACGATCGCTCTGGAAATACGTTGATCGCGTGGGGAAGTGCGAGACATTCTGCGAAGGCGGTCGACGACACGCTTTCACGCAGGTGCACGTCTGCGATGAAGTCGTCACATGCAAGGCCGTTGGAAATACAAAGCTCGCCGAGTCGATCGATGTGGGAATCGGGGTTGCCGCCATGGGAAGTGTTGCGGCAATAGAGCTCTGGACGCATAACGCGTTGCAAGAATTGCCGCGCCCGTCCCATTCTTTTATCCTCAAGCACATCGGAAAGCTTGTCTTGTATCTTGCGAGCGCTCTGTTTGGTGAGGATGGGGCCGATAAGTACTTTGGTCCCATGTCTAACGGGGACATCGATTGTAGAGATAACAAGATCGCATTCGGGTGCGCCGCGAAGGAAGGCGTCGAGGTTCATAACTGCGATTACCGTGGCGTCCTCACCGAGGATCCGCTCAATGCCCGAGGTAAGCTGTTGTGCAAAATCATGATATTCCTCAACGATGATTACGCACGTTGCAACATGGTCGGGTGTTGCGCACCGTTCAAGGTAAGCTCCAAGATGGAACGCGATGAACGAGACCTCATCCTCGTTAAGGGTGACTCCATACAGGCTTGAGAAGCGATGGGCAAAAAAGACTGCCATGTCATATACGGGAGCGTGCTCCATCTTGATTTGGCCTGAAAGGGGGTTGGGGTAGCTCACGCGGTATGCAGCTCGCTGACAGGCGTTGTACATATGGAGCGTGAGCCTGAGCAGCAAGGACTCGTCGAACGGGGGGATGTCATATCGCCTTGTCGTCTCGTTGCCAATCGTTTGGATGGCGTTGAGGAACGACTGCTCAATAACTTGGGCGAGGTTGTCGAGGGTCAGCTCATCATATGAAAACCTATCAACGGAAATCGCTATGAGCATGATGATTTGCTGGAAGTCAGTTTGGGATATCGTGCAGTGAAACTCGCGTTCAAGATAGCGGCTGATATGGGAGGCGCATCCCATGATGCCGTCTCGCTGCTTGAATTGAGCGATGAGCCCCTCGGCGTCGATGATGTCATCGTGCTCAGAAAGGATGTTGTTAGAGCCGATGCGAATGATGATGACCAACAGGTGAACCAGGAGATTGTTTAGCGCGAAGTCATTAATGATTAATTCAGAGCGCTGACATATGCTCACGAGGTTGGAGAGGATGCCCTCAATGTCGAAATCGGGAAACATGTCTTTGAGCGTGTTGGTTGAAGAGAAATAGCCGTATGAATTGTGGGTCGCAATATGACCTATGAGCTTGCGCTTGTCCTGTTCCCTGCCAGAGAGGCGCACGGTGAAGTTGTGTGTCTCGCAGGAGAGGTCATAGTTCTTGGCTAGTTGGCGAACGCGGGGGAGAACCGTGTTGCACAAGGTGCTCTCACTGATGTGAAGCTCTTCGGCGAGATCGAAGATGGAGAGCTCCCCACGTGAGTTGACGAGCCTCGAGAGAATATAGTGCTGTCTTTGAAGAGCGGGTGTATCGACCTGCTCATCGAGTGCTGGTAGGCTTGCAAGGCGATAGCCCTCTTTGCGCGATTCAATCACAGGGGCGCCATCTGCTTTGTTGATCTCGCTGATGTAGTTCCGAATGCTTCTTTCGCTTGAGCCGAGCATCTTCGCGAGGACGGGTCCAGATATCCACGTGTTGGCACGCTCGAGGATGTCGATGAGCTGTGCAATCCTCTTTGATTTTGCGGATGACATAGTGGATCTCCTCGTACGGTGGCCCTTGAGCAATTGTAATTCAATGACGCTTGATGAAAGCAGGCTCGGTTTTCCGTCATGGCGGAAAGCGTTCCGCTTTGCCGCCTGGCGGTAAAAAGTCTGTTCGTTCGAGGGTGGCTGTTTTTCGATAATGCGAATAACAACGTGAGACGACGGGGTCGACACCGCGTTCCGCTGTTGTGCCACTCATGGCGAAAGCGTGGAAGGAGAGGAAACATGGCAGACGAGAACGGTGCCATTCGAGTTTTACTCGCTTGCGGTATCGGGGCTTCAACTGGGTTTATGGCTGCGAATATGCGGAAATATGCGAAGGGCGAGGGCCTCAACGTGACGATTTCCGCAGTGAGCAAGTCGGAAATCATGGACTACGCGGACAAGATCGACGTGCTGCTTTTGGGCCCCCATTTTGCTGCGGAGGTCCCCGCTGTGCAAGATCAGGTAGCGCCCTATGGCGTGAAGGTCATGGCAATCGACCCCGATGATTATGCGGCCTTGGACGGCGAGAGCATTCTCGAAGACGCAATCGATTTGCATGATGGCATTTTGTAGAGGGAGGCTTGCATGAAACGCGTTATGGAGGCGGTCCAGGCATGGATCGAGAAGTACATGGTCCCGGTGATGAACAAAATCACCTCGACCTATTGGTTCGGTATCATCTCGGATGCGGTGCTTTATGTAGTCCCGTTCTGCATGGTGAGCGCCATTCCGAGCCTTTGGGGCGTCATGAGGAACTTCGTTCCCGCGCTTCCGGATATTTCTGCCCTGAACACATACTCTTTCGGCCTTATCGGTTTGTTCGTATCTTTCATCATTCCGCATAATGTTGCCGTCAAGGAGGGCAAGCGCGATCGCGCCATGATCGCCGGCTTTACGAGTATCGGCGTGTACATGATGTGCATGAACGCCCAGGCGGTTGAGGGCGGTGTGCTGTTCGATATGAACAAGTTCGGCGCCGGCGGCATGTTCACCGCTTTGTTTGTTGGCTTTGTCGTCGGGTTCATTTACAAGAAGACGTGCTCGAAGAGTTTCTTTGGCGAGGATTCGGTTATTCCCGATTTTGTGAAGAACTGGTTCGACAACATCCTCTCTGTTCTCATCTCCCTGTTCGTCGGATTCCTGCTGACTTTTGTGGCTAAGGTCGATGTGTTTTCCGTCGTCGCCCTCGTGATGTCCCCGATTACCGGATTTGCCCAGTCGCTTCCGGGCGTCGTGCTCATTGTGGTGATTCAGAACATGCTGTATTTCTTCGGCATTTCCGGCTGGGTTACAACCCCGGTTACCCGTACGATCACGCAGGCGGCTATTGCTGAGAACGCTGCCGCAATGGCTGCCGGTATGGCCCCGCAGAACATCTATGCTTATGGCTTCTCTCGGTACCACCACATTGGTGGACAGGGCGCCACGCTGCCCCTCGCGATTATGATGCTGTTCTCAAAGTCGAAGAAGAATCGCATGTTGGGTAAAGCCACCATCGTTCCCTCATTGTTCAACATCAATGAGCCCCTTGTGTATGCTTCGGTTGCCAATAATCCGTATATGTTCATGCCGATGCTCCTCATCGCGATTGTCCTCCCGACTTTCAGCTATCTGTGGTTTGCCCTTGATTGGGGAACTATCAATTACGTGAACTTCGATATGAACTTCGCGCCGAACGCGATCTCCGCGTTCTTCATGTCTGGCGGGGACTGGCGCAATGTTGTTCTGGTTATTCTGAACCTGATTATCGCCGCGCTGATCTGGTACCCGTTCTTCCGTGCTTGGGATAAGAGTGAGGCCAAGAAGGAGGAGGCGATGTTTGCCGAGAAGGAGGCCAAAAAGGCTGCCCGCGCTGCTCGCCGCGCTGCTCGCGCTGACGCCGTTGCGTCAAAGATCGCTGGTGAGGCTCAGACTGCGGATGAAGCCGAGGTGTCTGGAGTGATCCACGCGACCAAGCAGTAACGAATCCACTTGAACAAATCTGGTGCCCCCGTGTTTTGACGAGGGCACCATCCGACGACGAAAGGTCTTATATGAGTACCGATGAGATGGATATCAATGCCATTGCTATGGGAGTGATCCTCAACGCCGGCGATGCGCGCATGTGTATCGATGAGGCGATGGACGCGCTGGCATCAATGGATTTCGAGGTGGTCGATGCAAAAATCGCCGAGGCGGAAGCAAAGATCATAGAAGCCCATAAGGCGCAGACCGAGACGATTCAGCGACAGGCGGCTGGTGAGGAAGTTGAATATTCTTTGCTGTTCACACATGCCCAAGACACGCTCATGACCATCAGTGCGGAGCTTCATATGACTAAGAAGATGCTTCCAGTGGTCCAGGCGCTGGCCGCGCGTTAGCGCTGATGTGCTGATAGCCGAGCGGCCGTCGACAAGGACGGGACGGCCCGCACTGCGAAAGGAGAAAAGGATATGGCAGAACGTAACAACATGACCCCGTTTCCGGAAGGGTTCCTTTGGGGAGGCTCGACTGCCGCCAATCAGATCGAGGGCGCATGGGATGAGGGAGGGCGCGGTCCCGCGACATCGGATTTCGTTCGCTTGTTTACGAAGAAGATGCGCGAAGAAGAGCCCAAGGAGTATGACGCGCGCTTGCCTCACAATGCGGCAACCAAAGAGATGGTTGCCGAGATGAAGGCGCATCCCGAGGAGTGGAACTTGCCCAAGCGCCGCGGCATTGATTTTTATCACACCTACAAAGACGACCTTGCCCTCATGGGAGAGATGGGTTTCAAGGTGTTCCGCATGTCCATAAGCTGGAGCCGCATCTTCCCCAATGGCGACGATGCTCTGCCGAATGAAGAGGGGCTCGCGTTTTACGATGCCGTGTTCGACGAGTGCCGTAAAAACGGCATGGAGCCCCTGGTGACGCTCTGCCATTTCGATACGCCCTTGCATTTGGCGGAGGAGTATGACGGGTTTGCCAGCCGACATACCGTTGACGCGTTCGAGCGCTATGCTGCGACTTGCTTTGAACGCTACAAGGGGAAGGTGAAGTACTGGTTGACTTTCAACGAGATCAACAATGTGATCACGAATCCCTATACCTGCAGCGGAGTGATTTTTGAGCAGGGAGAAACGGGCAATCCGTATTACGGCAAGTGGGCATATAAGTATCAGGTTGCGCACAATCAGCTTGTTGCCAGCGCGAAAGCGGTCATCAAGTGTCATGAGATCGACCCCGATGCAAAGATCGGCAACATGCTGTGCCGTCTCGAGAACTACGCGGAGAGTTCCAAGCCGGAGGATCAGCTCCAAGTCTTGTTCGAAGATCATTTCAACTGGTTTTTCTCTGACGTGCAGGCTCAAGGAGAGTATCCATATTACATGGCTCGCTTCTTCCGGGAGAACGACGTGGAAATCGAGATGGAGGACTGCGACCTTGATGTGCTGAAACGCGGCGTGGTGGATTTTGTCACGATCAGCTATTACATGACCTACATCATGCGTTATAAGGGCGAGTCAGTTCCCAAGCCCTCGGGGTCTTTAGTCTCCCAGATCAAGAATCCCAATCTCCCCATGTCCGACTGGGGTTGGACAATCGATCCGATCGGGTTCCGCATTACGCTCAATCATATTTACGACAGGTATCATCTGCCTATCTTTATTTCCGAGAACGGCTATGGTGCTGTGGATAAGTTGGACGAGAACGGATACTGCGAAGACGACTATCGCATCGAGTACCTGAAAGCGCATGTCGAACAGCTGGGAGAGGCCATAAAAGACGGCGTCGATGTGTTTGGCTATGGCTGGTGGGGCCCGATTGATCTCGTGAGCTCGGGCACCTCTGAGATGACCAAACGGTATGGCTTCATTTCTGTTGACCTGGATGACGAGGGCAGGGGGACTGGCCGTCGCGGTAAGAAAAAGAGTTTCTACTACTACAAGAAGCTCATCGCCAGCAACGGCGCCGATCTTGAGACAGGTAACATTGTGATTGAGTAGGTGCGAGATGACTTCAAAGATTACGAGCGTGGTGAATGCCTGTGGGATTCATGCCCGACCGGCTTCCCTGTTTGTCCAAAGGGCATCGGGATTTGAGAGCCGTGTGATGGTGGAGAACCTTTCGAAAGGCGGAGACCCTAGTGACGCTAAGTCTATCCTTTCCGTTATGGGTTTGGGCATGACGTGCGGAACAGAGATTCGGGTTTCCGCTGAGGGCCCGGATGAGGTTGAGGCGGTGGAGGCTCTCGTCGCGTTTGTCGAGGGCGGCTGCGGAGAGTGACAGTCTGTCGTTGGTGACACTCCGAGGTTATTGCCAAGAATCGGGCGATTTTGTAACGAAAGCTTTAACAGGCCGAGTGGATTGACATCCCATTCACTCAAACCCAAGTTGGCGATTGATGAAAACGGACACCTACTCGGTATGTCGCGACGCTCGTTACATGTTCACCCGATTCTTGGCATGGGCGGCGAGCCGATCCCCTTACAGCTCCGCCGCGAGCCGCTCTCCCATGAGGCATCCCATGACGGAGGCCATCATCAGGCCGCGCGTCCACCCGCTCGAGTCTCCCAGGCAATGCAGCTGCGCGACGCTCGTCGTAAACGCCTCGTCCATTTGCACGCGGTTGCCGCAGAACTTGACCTTCGGCGCGTACAGCAGGGTTTCGCTTGATGCAAAGCCGGGTCAAGCGTGCCGGTACGTATCTCCCATGGGCGCGAAGAATGCGGTCAAATTATCGACAAAGCGTAGACAGATTTGTGGCAAGGTTTCAAGGAAATATGTGCTGGCTTCGCCGTCTTGCGCATGATTGCACGAGGCGTGCGCCGTTGTTTGAGCAGTATGGGGGCCGACCGTGAACATGCTGGTCGTAGATGATGAGGCTGATATCGCAAATATGCTCGCGGAGTTTTTCCGCATGGAGGGCTACGAGGTTTCGGTTGCCCATGACGGGCCGTCGGCCCTGGCGGCGGCTTCTTCTGGCCCCGCCCCCGATATCATGCTGCTCGATGTAAACATGCCGGGGATGGACGGCTTCGAGGTCTGCCGCCGCGTGCGGAAGCATGTGGGCTGCCCGATCATCTTTCTAACGGCGCGCGTTGAGGATATGGACCAGCTTGATGGTTTTGCAGCGGGTGCCGACGACTACGTGCTCAAGCCTTTTTCTCTCGAGGTCCTGGGTCGTCGCGTGGCGGCGCACATGGCGCGCGAGGGAAGGACTCGCGATCGGCAAAGCGACGGCGCCGTCCGCTTTTTTGGCGAGATGACCATCGATTACGCTCAGCGCATCGTTGAGGTTCACGGTGCGGGCGGTAATCGGGATTCGTCCGCCGGGGGCGATTCGAACGCGGTGACCGTCGACTTGACCAAGCTCGAGTTCGACATCATCGCCCTGTTGAGCAAGCGCCCTGGCCAGGTGTTTGACCGCGATGTGATTTACGAGCGCGTGTGGGGATGGGACGCCGCGGGTGACCCGTCGCAGGTGCGTGAACACATTCGCCGCATTCGCAACAAGTTTACGACGGCGGGGGTCGCGGACGATCCGATCGCAACGGTATGGGGTGTGGGCTACAAGTGGGTGGCAAAGTGACAGGTTTTGGTAAGGGCCCACGCGGGCGCCATGCGCCTCACGAAGACGGCCGAGTTGTCGCTTGCGAGGACGGTTGTCGGGACAATGGCGGTTCTGTCCGCAGGCGCGACCGCCGCGCAGCTCGCCGCGCCGAGCGACGCGCGGCCCGCGAGCTTGAGCGCGAGCAGCTGAAACGCCCGCCGCGAAAGGAGCGCCTGCGTGCCTGGTGGAGCCTGCGGCCGTTGGGCGTGATCTTCACGGCGTATCTGGTCGCCTATCTTGTTGTCGCCACGGTGCTTGCGCTGAGCGCCATTGAGGTACTCGCGGCTTGGAATAATGGATATTACGAACTCGAGGTGACGCTCGACAACGGTTTGACCGAGCACGGCGTGATCGATTCGGGCCCATACATCTACGACCCCACCTCTCAGCAGCTGCTTCCCGCATCCGAGCTCAACTTGTCAGGCGATGGGCCGTACGCGGTCTTCATTGCGACGGGCGATTGGGGGGACCGGTGGCGATTACGTGCCGGAGGGCGGGCGCACCATCAGCACGCTGTACGCGACCGTCGACATGGTTCGTAGCGGCCAGGTGCAGCTCTACGACTGGGGGCTCAATTACAACGAGGGCTATCCGCAGGAGGAGATTCTCGAGGTGAACAGCACGATTCCGGCGGAGAACCTCGCCCGCTATGACGCGTTGAGCCGCGCGGGCCGCGCGCAGAGCGTGGAGCTGTTTGAAAACATGACGGGAGCCGATCTTGAGGAGACGTTTGGCGAAGGGCTCGTCTCGAACACTGCCTATTATGCGGCTTCACCGCCTCCCGATGGTCTGATGCCTTGGGTCCTCACGCTTGCGACGGGGCTTGTGCCCGTTTTGGCGTACGGCGGCCTGGGTTGGCTCACGTTCAAGCACTTCTACCGCGTTCACATCGCCGGGCCCTTGGGGGAGCTGGCGAGCGCCGCGGGGCGCATCGCCGGTCAGGATTTGGATTTCTCAATCGAGCGCGTGCGGGGCAAAGAACTTGGTCGCCTGTCCGAGACGCTGGAGAATATGAGGGCGTCGCTGCTCGATGCTCAGCGCGAGCTGTGGCGCACCGCCGAAGGGCGGCGTCAGCTCAATGCGGCGTTTGCGCACGACCTCCGAACGCCGATCACGGTGCTCAAGGGGACGATCGAGATGGCGCAGATGCGCCTGCGTCGCGGCGATGAGCTCGATATTGGTTCGTTGGATGCCCTGTCGGCCCAGGTGGTGCGTTTGGAGCGGTACGCAACGGAGATGGGAGGGCTGAGCAAGCTCGAAGATCGACCTGTAGACCGCAAGCCGCTGACGTCGCGATTCCTTGTGGATGAGCTCGAGTCGCATGCGAACGAGGTTGTTGCGGCGCGCGGGGAAGGGCTCGCGCTGAGGGTTGCAATCGACGAAGGTGAAGATGGCGCCCGCGCCGACATGACCCACATCGATCTACCTCTGGTCGAAGAGGTCCTCGACAACCTCTTGAGCAATGCGTGCGGCCATGCGAAGGGCGTCATCGAGGTTGAGATTTCTGTTCGAGAGGGCAGGTTGGCTCTGAGCGTTGCCGATGATGGTCCGGGCTTTACGCCCGAAGCCCTGCGGCGCGGGTGCGATCCGTTCTTTAGCGAGAACAAATCTGCCGAGCATTTTGGGCTGGGCTTGAATGTGTCGAGCATTTTGTGCGGTTTACACGGGGGAGCGCTTGAGTTAGGGAATGGTTCGACCGGCGGGGCACGTGTGACGGCGACGTTTAGCACGGGCGGCGATGGGGACGAAACAGGGGAATTGTGATGAGGGTTCGCGCGCTGCGCGGGCGGGCGTCGCCGGGCTCATCGAACCGTCGGCGAACCAGTTACCTGCTCTTACCTTAAGAATGGCTTACCTTAACGTAAGGCTTACTGAATTGTCATTGCTGGTAGACAAAACATAGACACCAAGTTGCGAAACTGTCCTTGTCAGGTACACAAGGAGGTAACGCGATGATGAGGATGCATCCCGAAGCCGAAGGGTATTCCGGTCAGGTTTCTTGCGGGGGCGCCGCTCGCCGTCTTGACGTAAGCGCTTTGAGCGAGCTTCGCAATCGAGTCGCGGGCGCTCACGACGCGCTGGACGACGCCTCTTCTGCCGGTGCGCGGACCGCAAACGCCCCCTCATTCGCGACCGCTGCGGCAATGTCGACCGAGGCCGTCGCAGAGGACGATGGTCTCGATGCCCGCCGCCGAATCCTGCGCCGTCGCGTGCTTTTGGCGCTTGCGGCCTCGGCCGCGATCCTCGCGACTGCATGCTGGGAATACCTTCCGGGGATCTTGGCATGGCTTGCAGACCCTCAGGCGGTTCGGTCGTTCGTCGCCGACCATAGCGTGATAAGTCGTCTCGTCATGCTGGGAATCAACGTCACTCAGATCTTCTTGGCCTTTTTGCCCGGCGAGCCTGTGGAGCTGGCGAGCGGTTACGCGTTTGGCTTCTGGGAGGGGACGGCGCTGTGCCTCGTCGCCTCGGGGCTGGCGACGTCGGCGATTTATTGGGTGACGCGTCGATGGGGCTGGAGCCTGGTTGGCCTCTTCTTCGACCGCAGTCTTCTCGACCGGTTTTTGTGGCTCAATAATGCGAAGCGACTCGAGCTGGTCATGCTGGTGATTTTCTTGATCCCGGGAACCCCGAAGGACTTCTTGACGTATTTCGCCGGCCTCACCAAGATACGCTTCGCCCCCGTGGTGCTCATCGCAACGTTTGGGCGCATTCCCTCCATTGTGACTTCGACGGCCGCGGCATCCGCTGCGGGCAGTGGAAACTGGTTGGTGGTTGGTGTCGTCGCTGCCGTGTCACTGCTGTGCGTGGCGTTGGGCGGCTTGCTGTATCGTCGCCTGTGTGCCAAGGCGAACTGAGGCGGCAGGCGAGGATGTACGGCGGCTGATGGGCCTTTTGCGGCGACATCGGACCGCCGAGTTGCCACGGCAATCGAAAACCTCCCCCAACATGAGCATTTTGAAATCGAAATCTTGCGGAAACGCGAGCAAAATGCACATGCTGGGGGAGGTTTCGAGGGTTTACGCGCTTGCGACCCCGCTATGCGCTCCGATTGATGAAAAAATCGGCCATGGAGCAGAGCAGGTCAGCGGCGTTGTGCGAAATGATACCGGCCTCGGCGAGCGCGCGGCTGGTGTCTTGCGCCTCTTGTGCGAGTTTGAGTGCGAGATCACGGCACGCGTCGATGCCGCCGCCGATCTCGATGAGTTCGACGGCGTGCGCGAGGTCCGCGGGGTCGCTCGTTTTTGCTTCGAGCAGCGAGACGAGCTCCGCGCGCAACTCGGGCTCGAGGTGCTCCAGCGCCCATACCACGGCAAGCGTTCGTTTGCCCTCGGTGATGTCGGAACGGAAGTCCTTGCCCTGGGCGCTGGCGTCGCCAACAAGGTTGAGCAGGTCATCTTGGAGCTGGAAGGCGAGCCCCGCCGGGCGCCCCAGGTCGATGAGCCCACGCGCCGCCTCGTCGGAGGCGCCCGCCGCAACCGCGCCGATAAACAGCGGGCTTGCAACCGTGTACCAGGCGGTTTTACCTTCGATCATGTAGAGGTAGTCATCGCTGGTCACGTCCCAGCGGCCGTCGCGTGCCCAGCCAAGATCGAGCGCCTGCCCCTCGAGCGTGTGCCGCTCCATGCGCACAAGTTCCTCCAGGACGCGAACACGACGGCCCGCGTCGAGGTTAGGGTCTTCCAGAACGACCTCGAAAACACGGGTGAGTGCAAGGTCGCCGGCGTTGATGGCGAGCCCTTCGCCTTCGGTGCGGTACAGGCACGGCTCTCCGCGGCGCAGCTCGCTCGCGTCGGCGATGTCATCGTGGATAAGCGCGGCGCTCTGGAACAACTCGATGGCGACGCCAGACGAAAGGGCCTGCTCTGCGTTGCCGCCCACCGCCTCTGCTCCCATCAGCGCCAAGACGGGGCGAACGCGCTTGCCGCCGCCTGCGGTGAAGTGCGCAAGCGGCTGGTAGAGATAGCGGCTGAGGTCGGATACGGGTGCCAGTTCGTCGGTGCTCATGGCTGATGCGCTCGCCTCGCGCAGAGCCTGCTCGACCAGGGGGAGCTTGTCGCGCAGGTACGCGACAAAGAGGTCGCCGGTGCGCTCGTTCGTATCGCTCATGTGCAGACCTTTCGTTTGGGGCATGTGCCATCTCATGCTAGCAAAACGGGGCGACCGAAGTCGCCCCGCGTGGGCCCGTTGTGGGAATGTGGACGCGTTTCTGGCGGCGGCTGCGTCTCTGGTGGAGGGCGCATCTCTGCCCACAGGCGCATCTCTGCCCGCAGGCGCCGCGCCATCGACGCCGGGAAAGGCGAATGGCGTAGGTCGGCAAAGCCGCGCGGTTAGCCCTCGTAGCCGTTGGGGTTGTTCGACTGCCAGTTCCAGGCATCGCGGCACATGTCGTCGATGTCGAACTGCGCCTCCCAGCCCATGAGCTCGCGGGCCTTGGAGCAGTCGGCGTAGTTCTCGGCGACGTCGCCGGGGCGGCGTGGGTCGATCACATAAGGGACCTCGTGCCCGCAGGCCTCGCCAAACGCGCGGATGATCTCAAGCACGGAGGTGCCACGGCCGGTGCCCAGGTTGAACACCTCGACGCCCTCGCGGCCGTTCATCCACGCGAGCGCGGCGGCGTGGCCGGAGGCCAGGTCGCACACGTGGATGTAGTCGCGCACGCCGGTGCCGTCGGGGGTGGGGTAGTCGTTACCGAACACGTGGACCGCCTCGCGCTTGCCAATGGCGGTCTGCGCCACGTAGGGCAGCAGGTTGTTCGGGATGCCCTTGGGGTCCTCGCCTATGAGGCCGCTCGCGTGCGCACCGATGGGGTTGAAGTAGCGCAGCAGCACGACGTTCCACTTGGAATCGGCGGTGTGGAGGTCGGTGAGCATCTGCTCGATCATCCACTTGGTCCAGCCATAGGGGTTGGTGGCCGTCTTCTTGGGGCTCTGCTCGGTGAGCGGCAGGCTGTCGGGGTCGCCGTACACGGTGGCGGAGCTGGAGAAGATGATGGACTTGCAGCCGTGCTCGCGCATGACGTCGACGAGCGTGAGCGTGTTGCCGATGTTGTTGCTGTAGTACTCGATGGGCTTGGCCACCGACTCGCCAACGGCCTTGTAGCCGGCGAAGTGGATCACGCGGTCGATGCGGTGGGCGTCGAAGATGCGCCCGAGCGCCTCGCGGTCGTTGACATCGGCCACGTACATGGTGAGGTTGGCGGCCGCCGCGTCGCCCACGATGGTCTTGATGCGGTCTTCGACCTTGGCGGAGGAGTTGGAGAGGTCGTCGACGATGACAACCTGATAACCCAGCTTGAGCAGCTCGACGACGGTGTGGGAACCGATGAAGCCCGCGCCGCCGGTGACGAGGACGCAGGTGTCTTTAGCATCGAGGGTTTGCGTCATGAACGCGCTCCTTTCGAGGGGGATGAACTCGGGAAAGTATACCGCAGCGAGGTGGAGGGTTTGCGGCCGGGCGTACGCGAAGGCTCGCCGCGATGGATGTCGCGACGGACCCCGAGGAGGTTGCTGCGGCGTTGTCGGGCCCCGCCCGGTGACGAGCCCGCCCATTCGTCGAGTGTGCGAAAAACCTACTAATATCGATTTCAAACGTAGGGAAAGCGCACACTCGATTTATGAGGGGAGGGGAGGGGGTGGCTGGCTGGCGGCCGCGCACCATCGCGGGGCGCAACAATCAAAAAGAGGGGGATGGGTCTTACTCCAGGGCCCAGCCGCCTGCCCAGCCCCAGCGCGGGCTGACGGTGTCGCCGTAGTAGGAGATCCACTGGTCGATGTTGGTGGACGCGATGCCGCCGATGTTCTCCATGACGGTGTTGTTGCCCACGTAAATGCCTACGTGGCCATAGATACGGCCCATGGTGTTCTTCGAGTACGTCGAAACGGCGACGATCATGCCCACGCGCAGGTTGTCCTTGTTCGAGCTTGTGCACCAGCGGTTGTACATGTCGTTCGCGTTGCCGCCGAGGTAACTGAAGCCGGCCGCGGCGAACACGCGGGAGACCCACATCGCGCACAGGCCCGCACCCGGGCTCGGCACCGCGTAGCAGCAGGAGACGACGCGCTCCTGGCTGCGTGACGACCCTGAGATCTGGGCGTTGCCGGGCAGGTAGGTGACGCCGCCCTGCTGATGTTGCTGCTGAGCCTCCTGTTGGCGACGCTCCTCCTCGACGGCGGCGAGGTACTCGGCGTCGCGCTTGGCCATGAGATCCTTGACGTCGCTGGACAGACCGTCCACCAGGGCCTGAACCTCGCCCTGCTTGGCCTGCATGGCGCTGAGTTGCTCGGCCTGCTGTTCCTTGAGGGCCTCGAGGTCGGCCTTCTGCTGCTCAAGCCCGGCCTTCTGCTCCTCGAGCTCCTCGCGGATCTGCTGGACTTCCTTGATGACCTGCTTGTCGGCGTCGTTGATCTTCTCGACATACCGGCTGTTGGACAGCAGCTCGTCGAAGGACTTCGAAGCGAGCAGCAGCTTGAGGACGCTGCCGGGACCCTCTTTGTAGCTGTCCGATACGCGGCCGGCGAGGACCTCTTGCTTGGCCTCGAGCTCCTTTTGCTTTTCCTCGATGGCGAGCTGCGTCTCGTCGATTTGGCCCTGGACGTCTTCGATTTGGGAGATCGTCTTCTCCTGCTCGAGCGTCAGCGCTTGGAACTCCGCGGCGAGCGCATCGAGCTCGGCCTGGACGGCAGCGAGCTTTTCCTCGGCGGTTGCGAGGGCGTCGAGCGTTGCTTGGGTGGCGCGGGCGGCGTAGGCGTGGCGCGGGAGGCCAAACAACACGGCGGCGCCGGCGGCCGCCAGCACGGCCTTAATGGCGCCGCGGCGGGAGAACTCTTCTTGATATCCAAAGGAATACATAGCGTTTTTGATGCGCTCTTCCTGCTCGTTTGCAGTGCCGGGCGCGATGCGATTTTGCGACATAGGTGCTCCGTTTGGGTTGTGTTTGTATGCCACATGTCAAGCATAAAGGATACCGCAAAACTGGCGTTGCCGAGCAATCTCCACGAGGTGATTCAGATGAAAACGGACGAGCGTTGGGCCCGGCGGCCCGAAGCGGCGGTGGGGACGTGACGCGTTTGGCGAGCTGGCGGCCCAGAGCGTAGACTGGCTCGGAGCGACGGCCGGCCCGGGTCACTCGCCTGCTTGGTCCCGGCCGGCAATCAGACCAGCGCAATGGCGGCGAGCGCGGTGAGGTAGAGCGCGAGCGCGGCCACGGCGGGGAGGTCGCGGCGAGCCTCAAGTCGCATGACATGGTAGTGCGTGCGCGTGCCGCCGGTGTAGCAACGCGCGTCCATGGCGCGGCCGAGGTTGTCGGCGTGACGCAGGGCGCTCGCGAAGAGGGGGACGATGAGCGGCACACACGCGCGGGCATATGCGATTGCCCCCTTGTTCTCGAGGTCGGCGCCGCGTGCGGTTTGGGCTGCGACGATGTGCTCCGCCTCGCGCGAAAGGGTGGGCACGAAGCGCAGAGCGATGGTGAGGACCAGCGTTGCCTGGCCGACGGGGACTCCCATGCGCTCGAGTGGCGCGAGCAGGGATTGCGTTGCGTCCGCCAAGGCGATCGGCGTCGTGGTGAGGGTGAGCAGCGAACCCGCGAGCAGTAGCAAGAAGAAGCGAACGGTGTAGAGCACGGCCGCCTCGACTCCGTCCCAATGGATCGTCACGAAGCCGGCCTGCAGGGCGACATCACCCGTTTGGACAAAAAACAGATTGATGACCGAGGTGATGACGAGGAACAGCGCGATGGGCTTGAGTTGGGAGAGGAGGCACCGTAGCGGGACGCGCGACAGCGCTATCGCTGCACCCACCGTCACCCCCGCGAGGAGCAGGGCCGCGGCGCTGTGCACGAAAAAGCAGCTGACCATGAAAACGATGGTCCCCACCAGCTTGACGCGGGGGTCGAGCCGATGCACAGGCGAGTTTGCCGAGTAGTATTGGCCGATGCTAGCGCGAATCGCCATGGCAGGCCACCTCCTCGGAACGCCCCGTGCGCACGATGCGTCCGGAATCCAGCTCGATCACCTGGTCTGCCAGGGCGGAGACATCCTCCATGCTGTGCGTGACCATGAGCAGGGTCACGTCTTCGCTCTTGAGTTTGCGCAGGAGCCCCCTGAGGTTCGCCCGCCCTTGGGGGTCGAGGCCCGCCATGGGCTCGTCAAGCACGAGGACGCTTTGCCGCATGGCGAGCACGCCGGCCAGCGCGACGCTTCGCTGCTGCCCGCCGGACAGGGCGAAGGGCGAGCGCGCGAGAAGCTCGTCGGTTGGGTCGAGGTTGACGCTCGCGAGAGCCTCACGCACGCGATGCTCGACTTCGGTCTCGTCAAGGCCGAGGTTGCGCGGGCCAAAGGCGACGTCGTCGTAGACGGTCTCGGCAAAAAGTTGGCGCTCGGGGAGCTGGGCGACGTAGCCCACGTGGCGGCGCAGTTCGCGACGGCGCTCGAAGTCGCACGTGTCGATGGAGCGCACGCGTACGGTGCCCGAGCTTGGGAGTTTGAGGGCGCAGGCGAGCTCCGCCGTGGTGGACTTGCCCGACCCCGTGCGGCCGATGAGCGCGGTGAGGGTTCCGGGGTGAGCGCTGAAAGAAATGTGCTGGAGCGTTTGCGTGCCGGCGCCTTCGTGCGGTTTCGGCGCGGCGTGGTTCTCCCGCGCTTCGCCGAGGCCCGCCTGGCTGGGGGCCCGATCTGGGGATTTTCCCGTGCGCCTGGCAAAAAGCTTGCCAAGGCGTGATGCACGCGTGCGCCTGCGCGGGTTGCGCGCGGCTGCATACGAGAAGGACACGTCGTCAAAGACGATCGACGCCGGATTCTTGTCGTCTGCGCGGGGTGCGCCTGTGGCACGCGGCCCGCTGGTCGCCTGCGGCCTGCCGGTCGCGTGCAGCCCAACGCCTACGCGCGGGCCTCCGTCCGCGGGGGGCATCTCGAGGCCCCGGTGAACCTCGTCGCCCAAACCCTCGGTATCATGAGCTGCGTCAGCGAGGACAGACCCCTGCGCGCGGGGCTCCTCGAGTCCGAGGGCAGCGACGAGATTGGGTTGGGAAAACAGATCGGAGGGCTGCCCGTCAAAAGCGACGAGCCCTTGCTTGAGAACGATAACGCGCCCAGCTGCCAGCGCGTCTTCCATGAAATGGGTGACGTGCACGATGGTCATGCCCTGCTCCGAGAGTTCCCCGATGATGCGGCGCACGTCGGCCCTGCCCTGGCCGTCGAGCATGGCACACGGCTCGTCAAGCAGCAGAATCTGGGGGCTCATGGCAAGCGCCCCCGCAAAGGCGACGCGCTGCACCTGGCCGCCCGAAAGGTCCGCCGGGTCGCTCTGGGCGTGCGAGGCCATGTTCACGGCGGCGAGTGAGGTGCCGACCCTGCGGGCGATTTCGGGCTGGGGCATGCAGAGGTTCTCCGGGCCAAAGGCGACGTCGTCGGCGACGATGCTCGTCACCATTTGGTCTTCGGGTTGCTGGAAGACGGATGCCGTCTTGCTGCGGATGTCCATCGCACGCTCGAGGTCCGTGGTGGGCCTTCCGGCGACGCGGACCTCGCCGGCTCGCGGCGTTATGAGACCGTTGATGAGCTGCAGCAGCGTCGATTTGCCCGACCCGTTGCTTCCGAGAAGACACACATGCTCGCCGGCGTCGATGGTGAACGTGATGCCTCGAATGGCCTCCGCACTGGCGCCGGGATAGGCGGCGTGCACGTCGTGAAAGGCGATGAGCGTCATGCGTCGATGCCGCTTTGCGCTTTGAGCACGTTCATGCAGGGCGTGAGCAGGACCTGGCCTGCGATCACGTTGACAACCATCTTGAGGAAGTTGAACGGCAGCAGGATGGGGATGATCATGCCCGCCACCTGTTCCACGGAAATGGCAGTGTACAGGGGCGTGACAACGAGGTTCATTGCGCAGGAAAGGGCGATGGACAGGGCGGCGCCTGCAAGCATCCCGGTGAGCGCCGAGGAACGCGAGCGGTTGCGGCTGCGGTAGATGAGCGCGGCGGGAATGATGAATGCGCAGGTGGAGAGCATTCCCATCGGCGCCCCAAAGGGGTCGAGGAAGACGCGGGGGAGCCAGGAGACGATGGCGACGACCGCGCCGACCTTGGGGCCAAATGCCATGGCCGCAATGAGGCAGGCGATGCCCGAAGGGTCGTACATGAGCCACGGCGCGGCGGGGAACAAGGGGATTTGCACAAAGCTGAGCACGAGCGAGGCCGCGGTGAAGAGCGCGGTGAGGGCGATCTTCTTCGAATCGATAGCGTTGTTCATGGAAACACCTTCCGTTTCTTCCATCCGGACTATACCGTCGGCCCCGGAATCGCACCGGGTCGGCCGCATCGAGCGGCTCGCGGGCTCATGCGCGTGACGAGGCGTCTCGCTGCGCATATACCGCCGGTGGGGAATTGCACCCCGCCCTGAAACATGTCGACTATAACGCTCCTTTCTGCAGGACGCAACGGGAGGACTTGCCGATGGTTTTGCGGCACCCTTTTCTTTTGGCGGGTGCATGTGCGGGGAAATTTGCGCCGCTGAGGGGTGCAACCGCGGTGGCGCCGCGCCCTGCGCCCGGCGTCCGGCGGGCGTGGCTCCGCGGGGTCACGACGATGTGCTGCCGCGTCCCCGCGCTGCTACAGCGCGCGAATGCGGGGTCGTGTGGCTGCGGTTGCTCGGAGCGGGGCCGTCGATTCGTTCATCCCGCGGTTCGGGTCGTCCTCCGCATGCGGCGCAGAGTCGCGTGATTGCCGCGGCTGCTTGGGTATAGTGAGTCGTGACGGTTTTGTATCCGGCCAATGGGAGGACCCTATGCATGAGCACGAGTACGTGAGCGAAGAGATGCTGTGCGTGTTGGCGCAGATCGCCGGCGAGGACAATGTGCTCATGACCGAGCCCATGCGCCTGCACACCACGTTCAAGATCGGCGGCCCCGCGGATGTGCTGGTGACTCCGCGCACGCCCGAGGCGCTCGTCAGGGTGCTCGATACATGCATGACGGGTGGCGTCCCGGTGACGGTGGTGGGCAACGGCTCTGACCTGCTCGTGGGCGATCGTGGCATCCGCGGCGTCGTTGTGCTGCTCCGCGACAACTTCTCCTCCATCGAGGTGGACGCCTCGCGTTGGCGCGTGACCGCCCAGGCAGGTGCGCTGCTGCGCGATGTTGCCCTGGCCGCCGCGGAGGAGGGTCTCTCGGGGATGGAGCCCTTGTGGGGCATTCCCGCCACGGTCGGTGGCGCGTGCTTCATGAACGCCGGTGCGTATGACGGCACGACGGGTGAGGTGCTCGAGTCGGTTCGCGTGTACGTGCCGAGCAAGCAGGGCAATCGCGGGTCGGTCGTGACGCTCGAGGTGCGTGATCTCAATCTGGGGTATCGCAAGAGCCGCGTGCACGATGACGGCCTGATCGTCTTGTCGGCAACCTTTAAGCTGTCGCCCGAGAACCCGGCGATGATCCGCGCCGCGATGGACGACTACCAGAGGCGTCGCGAGGAGAAGCAGCCGCTCGAGATGGCGAGCGCTGGTTCCACGTTCAAGCGCCCTCAGGGCTATTTCGCCGGGAAGCTCATCATGGACGCGGGGCTGCGCGGTGCGCGCGTGGGCGATGCGCAGGTGAGCGAGAAACATTGCGGCTTTGTGGTGAACACCGGCCGTGCGAGCGCCAAGGACGTGCTCGGCTTGATCGAGCATGTGCAGCATGAGGTGAAAGAGCAGTTTGGTGTCGACCTCGAGCCCGAGGTTCGCATGGTCGGCGAGTTCTAGTTTGAGCAATCCGGGGACGGGTGCAGAATTGCGCATGCGCAATTCTGCACCCGTCCCCCTTTTTGCTATCGGGCGGGAATGTGCAATTTTGCACCCGTCCCCGGATTAGGCATTGAAGTCGGTGAGGTCCTGCCAGCGGGGGGATTCGGCTACGCCGCCGTTTTGCAGCAGGAAATAGGCCGCGGTATCGTCGTATGCGTCGGCCATCGCCGCGCCCGCGCTGCTTCCGGCCACGAAAAGCGTGGTGGAGAGGGCGTCCGCCGTGGTTGATGAGGGGCAAAAGACCGTGACGCTCGAGGTGTCGGTTTGCACGGGCATACCGGTGCGCGGGTCGAGGATGTGCCAATACGTGGCTCCATCGAGTTCGAACGTCCGCTCGTACAGGCCGCTTGTTACAAGCGAGCCGCTGCTTACGCGCGCGGTCCCCACCACGGACGTGCCGCCGGGGTCGTTGGGGTCGCGAATGCCCGCCTCCCAGAGCGATCCGTCAGGTTTCTGCCCGTAAAACGCGATGTTGCCTCCCAGCGACAGGACAGCGCCGGTTGCGCTGGTTTCGCGCGCGAGCAATTCGCAGAGCTGGTCGGCAACATAGCCCTTTGCGATGCCGCCCAAGTCGAGCTTCGCGTGCTCGTCGGCGAGCCGTACCGTACCGCCCTCGCGATCGACCTCGACGCAGCGCCAGTTCACGTGGGGGAGCGCGCGGGCGATCTCCTCGTCGCTCGGGCACACGCCTTCCGAGAAATCCCAGAGCGTGGAGACGGCCCCGATGGTGATGTCGAAAAGCCCTTGCGCGGATGCGCAAAATTCCAGAGCCCTTTCGAGCAGGGCTATCGTGCAGGGGTCCACGGTGACGGGGGCTCCGCCGGCGGCGTTGATGCGCGCGATGTCCGAGGTCTCGTCGTACAGATTGAATAGTGCGTCGTAGCGCGCGCAGGCTTGGGAGAGCTTTGCCGGGGCGCTCGAATCGCCATAGATCTTGAATGTGCAGTAGGTATCGAATGCGAACGTTGAGCCGGATGTGCCCTGGTCCTCGGCCCGGCCCTGCGCGGCGGTTCGATTGTTGTTCGAGCAACCTGCAGAGAGGAGCGCGGGAAGGCAGAGCGCTGCGCCCGCGAAAAGGCCCCGGCGGGTGAGCGCGCACTTAGAGCCGGCCATCGAACGCCTCCTGGGGCAGCGCCCGCAACGCGAGCTGACAGGCCACGCCGACCACGGCCCCGCAAAGGACACCCGCGACGGCAAGGATGGGCACGTTCACAAGGGCGACCCGGGGCGAGAGCAGGGCCGCAACGGCAACGAGCTGACCCGCGTTGTGGGCGATGCCGCCGAGCACCGAGGTGCCCACGGTCGAGAAGAGGCCGCTGCGCACGGCAAGCGCCATGATTGTCCACGACAGCAGGCCTCCCGCCAGGGAAAACACGAGCATCTGCATGTTGGCAAAGAGCAGTGTCGACGCGATGACCTTGGCAAACATCAAGTAGAGGCCGCTTTTGGCGCCCATGCGCACGAGCGCGATGAGGACCACGGCGTTGCCGAGGCCGAGCTTGATGCCCGGAACGCCCACCGGAACGGGGATGAGCAGCTCAAGATAACCGCAAACGAGCGCCGCCGCGGTGAGCACGCCGTACAGCGCAGCCCTTCTGCCCGGAGTCAAACGGGTGGGTGGCTCAGGGCTCATGTCGCCCGCGGGCCCGTTGACGGTATTGAATATGTCACGCGTATTTTTCATGCTTGCCATTATACGGGCTCGGGTACGCTTAAGGCAGCAACGCTGTTATCGAAAGGAGACGCCCATGTCTGTTCTGTTTGTCGAATATCCCAAGTGCACGACGTGCAAAAAGGCCAAGAAATGGTTAGACGAGCACGGGATCGAGTACACCGATCGTCACATCGTTGAGGATGCCCCAACCGCCGAGGAGCTCAAGGCGTGGCGCGAGCGCTCGGGCCTGCCCCTGCGTCGTTTCTTCAACACGAGCGGCATGAAGTACCGGGAACTGGGCGTAAAATCGATGCTCGATGCCGGTATGACCGATGAGGAGGCCTATGCCCTGCTCGCGACCGATGGCATGCTCGTGAAGCGCCCCATCATCGTGACGGAGGACACCGTCCTCACGGGCTTCCGCGAGCCCGCTTGGGAAGAAGCCCTGCTGTAGGAGGGCGCCATGGACGCACAGGAACTTGAGGCGCTGGCGTGCGATGTCGCGGCGGGCACCGTCGAGCCCGCGGAGCTCGTGCGCCGCGTGCGGGTGGATGCAACCGCCGACGTGGGCTACGCCTGCATAGACCTGCAGCGCGGCGTGCGCTGCGGGGCGGGGGAGGTCATCTACGGCGCGGGCAAGACGCCCGAGCAGATCGCGGGGATCGTCGACACGATGCTCGGAGCGGGCCAGCAGCGCATTTTGATTACGCGCCTCACCTGCGAAAAGGCGCATCGGCTCCACGAGATCGGATGTCCTTTCGAGTATCATGCCGAGGCTCAGGCCGGGGTGGTGGGAGCCTTCCCCGAGCCCGACGGCAACGGCGAGGTCCTCATCATCACGGCGGGTACGAGCGACGCGCCCGTGGCGGCGGAGGCCGAGCTCACGGCCAGGTTTCTTGGCAATCGCGTGACGCTTGCGCAAGACGCAGGCGTTGCGGGCATCCACCGTCTGCTGGCGCATGCCGAGCGCATCGCATCGGCTCAGGTGATCGTCGCGATCGCGGGCATGGAGGGCGCCCTGCCGAGCGTCGTTGCCGGGTTGGCGAGTTGCCCGGTGATCGCGGTGCCCACGAGTGTGGGCTATGGGGCCAACCTCGGCGGCGTCACCGCGCTGCTTGCCATGGTGAACAGCTGCGCGAGCGGCGTTTCGGTGGTCAATATCGACAACGGATTTGGTGCGGCGTTCCAGGCGTCGCTCATCAATCACCTTCCGGGAAAGAGGGGATAAGCGTGGGTGGTACTATGGCGCTGTGGCTCGACTGCCAGGCGGGCATTGCGGGCGATATGCTAGTGGCGGCTTTGCTCGACGTTGCGCCCGATCGTGGGCGCGCGCAGGCCGAGGTGATGGATGCGCTCGACAGTTTGCAGGTTGAGGGCTTTGCCGTCGAGGTCTCGCGCGTGGCGAAGGCGGGGCTGTCCTGCTTCGACTTCGCCGTGCATCTTGATGCCGAGCACGAGAATCACGATCACGACATGGTCTACCTGCATGGGACCGAGCATGCCGGCGAGCATGCCCATCACGGCCACGGCTCCCATATCCATCATCACGAGCACCGTGGCCTCGCGGAGATTGGAGCCCTGATCGCGTCCGCCCGCATGACGCCCGCCGCAAGGGCGCTCGCCGCAAAGGCGTTCGCCATATTGGGTGAGGCTGAGGCGAAAGCCCACGGCCTTCCCGTGAGCGAAGTGCATTTTCACGAGGTGGGCGCCGTCGATTCGATTGTGGACGTGGTTGCGGCTGCCGTTCTTCTCGATCACCTCGGCATCGAACGCGTGGTGGTGCCCGTGCTCGTCGAGGGCCATGGCACCGTTCGCTGCCAGCATGGGGTCATTCCGGTGCCGGTGCCCGCAACGTGCAACATCTGCCAAGCCCATGGGCTTCCCTTGGCGCCGTGTGAGGTCGAGGGCGAGCTCGTCACGCCTACGGGGGCGGCGCTGGTGGCGGCGCTGGAGCCCGAGTTCGAACTGCCCGATCGCTATCTGGTGCACAGGGTTGGCCTGGGAGCTGGAAAGCGCACCTACAGCCGCCCGTCGGTGTTGAGGGCTGTCCTCATAGAAGATGTTTCCGGGCGTGTGCACAAGGAGACGCCTGCGATGCAGCCCTCCATGCAGGGCGCATACACCACGGAGCTCGAGGCGCCCACGCGTGTCGTCAAGCTCGAATGCGACATCGATGACGCGACGGCGGAACAGATGGCCTTCGCCGCCGACGCGCTCATCGCCGCCGGCGCCCGTGAGGCGCACTGGATCCCCCTGTTCACAAAGAAGGGGCGCCCTGCATACCAGCTGCAAGTTTTGTGTTCGACCGGCGAGGTCTCCGCGCTGGAGCAGGTGATCTTTCGCGAGACGACCACCCTCGGCATCCGTCGGTGCCTTATGGAACGAACGGTGTTGCCACGTCGCCTCGAGACGGTGGCCACCCCCTATGGGCAGGTGCCGGTGAAAGTGGCGACCTTGCCCGACGGCACTGAGCGCGCGAAGCCCGAGTACGAGGCGTGCGCGGCGTGCGCGCGGGCCGCCGGGGTCTCGGTGGGTTCCGTGATGGACGCGGCACGCTTCGCGTACGCCGGGGCAGAGCGTGCTGTACGAAAGGAAGATGCATGAAACTCATCATCGCTTCAGATATCCACGGGTCTGCGTTCTGGGCCGAGCGCCTCATGCGTGTGATCGAGCGCGAGCGCCCCGATCGCGTCGTGCTCCTGGGCGACTTGCTCTATCACGGTCCCCGCAACGATCTGCCGGAGGGCTACGACCCCAAGCGCGTCATCCCCCTGCTCAACGACCTCGCATCAACGGGCACGCTCACGGCGGTGCGCGGCAACTGCGAGGCGGAGGTCGATCAAATGGTGCTCGATTTCCCCTGCATGGCGGATAGCAGCTTGCTGGTGGACCCGGATGGGCGCACCCTGTTTTGCACGCATGGGCACGTGTTCGGCGCGGGCATGCACAACAGCGTCGATTGCATGCCGAGTCTCCCTCAGAGCTCCGCTTTGCTGTACGGCCATACGCATGTCAAGGTCAACGAGGAGAGCACCGTTCATCCGGGCACGTGGCTGTTCAACCCCGGCAGCGTGTCCATCCCAAAGGACGGCTCGCACAGCTGCGGCGTCTATCGGAGCGGCGTGCCCATCGACCAGGCGTTTTCGCACATCATATTGAATGAACAGTAACGGCAGGAGGCAACGAATATGGCCGAATGGAAAGAGACGGGAGCGTCCAGCCTCGCGGGCATCACGCGTAACACCGCGACGCTTTGCGATGCGGCCGAGAGCATGCAGGGCCTGGTGGAGACCATCTGGCGTCTTCGCCAGCCCGACGGGTGCCCGTGGGATCGCAAGCAAACCCACGAGAGCATTGCTAAAAATATGATCGAAGAGGCCTACGAGGCGGTTGATTGCATCGAGCAGGGCGACGAGGAACATCTTCGCGAGGAGCTCGGCGACGTGCTCATGCAGGTGGTCTTGCATGCGCAAATCGCCGCGGATGCAGGTGCGTTCACGATGGACGACGTGGCGCGCGGCATCAACGAGAAGCTCATCCGTCGTCATCCGCATGTGTTTGGCGAGGTTGAGGCTTCTGCCGAGAGCGCCGAGGACGTGGTGGCCATTTGGGACAGCGTCAAGCTTGCCGAGAAAAGCGGCAAAGATGCCCAGGCGGCCAGTGCGGGGAGGCGCCCCGAAGGGTTGCTCGCCGGCGTGCCGCGCGCCCTGCCAGCCCTCATGGAGGCTCAAAAGGTGTCGCGCAAGGCGGCGGCGATGGGCTTTGAGTGGGACACGGTCGAGGATGTCTGGGAGAAGGTCGCTGAGGAGCGCGCCGAGTTCGAGGCGGAGGAGCCGGGGACGGACGAGCGCGAGATGGAGTTTGGTGACCTGCTGTTTGCGCTGGTCAACGTTGCGCGCTTGGAGGGGGTCGACGCCGAGAGTGCCCTTCGCGCCAGCACGGCCAAGTTCCGCGAGCGCTGGGGGCGCATGGAAGACGAAGCGTTCGATTGCGGTACGAGCCTCGAGGGAATGACCACGGCTGAGCTCAATGACATGTGGGATCGAGTGAAGCGCTCCTAGATGGACGCGACCCGGCCACTCGGTGTCCCTCGGGCGGCCGGCGTTATGCCAACGCGCGACACGCCTGCATCCACATCCAGCATGAGACGCTGTTCGCCCTGGTCGATCGCGCACTGTATCGCTAGCCGACGGCGCGTTGCGCACTGACGCCCCGGGAGGGAGCGCAAACCCTGCACATATCGCGGGCACGCGCATGCCATAATGGAGGGCAGCGCACATACACCTACAACTGCACAAGGCGCCCATGGCTTTTTCATTCAACAACTCCGGTGCTTCAACCAAGGCACGTAAACAATCCGGCGCTCAGGCCGTGCCCGCCCGTCGCTCGGCTGTTGCCGGTAAGGGCGAGTCCCTCAAGCCCGCCTCACAATCTGCCGCCGCGCGCGTGACGGCGGAGAAGGCGGTCGCACGTCGCCGTAAGGCCGACGCCGCAGCTGCGACTTCGGGCCCTTCGGCGCCCTCAGGAGCCCAGGCGCCCACGGTGGGCTTCTCACCCGCCTCAACGGCTGAGGGCTCTGGCGCGCGGCCAACACGACGCTCGGCGCGTGGAAGTGAGACCGTCGCCCGCGAAAAAGAGGAGCGCAAGTTCGCGCGCAAAGCGTCGCGAGACGGCAGGATGGGTGCGGGCGCCGCGCGATCTGCCGGGGCAACCGCTTCCGTTAAGGGCTCTGCCCGCGCGTCGCGCACCTCGGGAGCTACCGCCGACACCCCGCGTTCGGCGAGGGATTCGGCGACTCAGCGCGCACTGATGAAATACGCGGCAGACAACCGCGTGGTCACGTGGTTGTACGACCTGACCACGGGCCCGCGGAAGTACTTCTTCTACGGCGTCGTGGTGCTCTTGGTGCTCGCGGGGGCCTATGCGCCCGTGAAGGACTTCTACGTCGCGTTCCGCACTGAGCAGATCCTTCAGGAGCAAAACGCCATCCGCAACGCGTACAACGAGACGCTTGGCAAAGAGGTCGAGGGCCTGCTTTCGGAGGAGGGCGTCGAGGATAAGGCGCGCAAGGACTTTGGCATGGTCATGCCGGGTGAGCAGACCATCACGGTCGAGGGCCTCGACGAGGAAGGCAATCCGGTGACCGTCGATACGAGTGCGGAGAGCTCAGACGGCGAAGGCGGCGCCGACGCCAACGGCAATACCGCCGATCCGTCCGCCGCGAACGGCGCGGCCTCGAAAAACGACGGCGAGACGTTGAAGGGCGCGGATGCCGCAAACAAGGACAGCGACGTGTCTGCCTCCGCCTCTGCCGTCACATCCGGCGACACGCCTAAGACTTCTGCCGAGGCGGAGGCGGCCGAGCGCGCCGTGCTCGAGAACTCTGCCTGGTACTGGAAAGTTCTCGATACCCTGTTTGGGTTCACGGGAACCGACGGCATGGCCATCGTTTCGACGGGGGAGCAAAAATAATGGAGCTCAAGCTTGCCGCTATTGACCTGGGCACGGTGTCGTCGCGCCTGCTGTGCGCAACGGTTCGCGCGGGCAGGGTGATCGAGAGCTCAAAGCATACGGTTATCACCGATTTGGGGGAGGGCGTGGATGCGCACGGTGTGTTCGCACCCGCAGCGATAGAGCGCGTGGCGCAGGCCTGCGCCCAGTTTGTGGACAAGGCCCGGGCTTTTGGCGCGCAGGTTGTTTGCACGACGCTGACGAGCGCGGCGCGCGATGTGTCCAATGGGGACGACCTGCTGAGTCGATTGCGCGCGCTAGGGCTGAAGCCCCAGGTGATTCCGGGCGAGATCGAGGCGCGGCTAACGTTTTATGGCGTTGCACACGATTTTGCGGGAGAGCGCATCGCAGTTGCCGATTCGGGCGGAGGTTCGACGGAGATCGTGGTTGGGGCATATGGACGCGCCGACGCCGCGTTCGATGTCTCACGCGCCGAGTCCCTCAACATCGGGTGCCGACGTGTGACCGAGCGCTTTTTCTCGTCTATGCCGCCGGCTGCCAGCGAGATCGACGCCGCGGTGTCGTGGGTTCGACCGCAGTTCGATGCGTATTGGCAGGGCTTGGATGGCTGCTGCCCTGTGGGCTGCGACGGCTTGACTGCATGCGAGGGCGCGGCCGAGCGTGGTGCGGATGCCCGCGACCATCCGTTCGAGCGTGAGACGCCGGCAGGTCGCCCCGACCGGCTCATCGCAGTGGGCGGCACGGTGACGTCCCTGGTGGCGATGGTGCACAAGCTGGAGAAGTACGATTCGCATTTCGTTCACCTGCGCGACCTTACGCTTGGGGAGTTGGATGCGTGTATCGAGCTGATGAGTTCGCTTGACGTTGCGGGGATTGCGTCGCTGCCAGGGGTTCAGGGGGAGCGCGCGCCCGTGTTGCTTGCCGGGTCGCTGGTCATTCGCGAGCTGATGCGCGCGGGGCGCTACGACCGCTTGACGGTGAGTGAAAATAGCCTGCTTGCAGGTGCCGCCGCCACGATATACGAAGCGGTTTCCTCCGAAGGGACGCCCGTGATCGGTTGGACACCCGAGCTGTCTGGGCTGTAAAGAATTTCCGCAGGGCCATCTGTGTGGATGAAATGCAATCGGCGTTGGTTTTCTCTATGGCTTTGGCCGGGTGCGGGACTCGCGACCTGGACATGATGCAGCCTGTGCGGATCCTCCTCTTGCTTTGGATGAGATGCAGGCTGTGCGACATATTTTGGATGAAATGGAGGCTGTGCGAGGGTATTTGCACGGCCTTCTTTTCGTCCAAAGCATCTACCTGTGGAAATTCTGATCAAGGCGGGAAAAGAGGATGGGCGGAGATGCATGGCCTACATTTCATCCATTGATGCCGGCTGATTCGCACAGCCTGCATCTCGTCCACCTTGAGAGGTGCTTCGTGCGACTATCGTGCCGTCCGGCAATGAGCATAGGTAAGAAAAAAGCCCCATTGCTGGAGCTCAAAAATCAGATGGTGCGGGCGAAAGGACTTGAACCTTCACGGGGTTGCCCCCATATGGACCTGAACCATACGCGTCTGCCAATTCCGCCACGCCCGCATGGACTCCAATAATAGACAAAGACCCAAGTGCGTTCAAGAACTTTTTTAAGAAAATCTGGCGCCGCGCTGATGGGGCTCCTTTTGAGCAAGGTTCAGACAGGAGGGGGAAAGCGGAGAGGGGGTGGGCTAATAGTGAATATGCTTGTGTTCTTCTTACATCTGAGTAGTGCGAGGGCGGTCGAATGGTAGACTACAAATTTGCTGGGGGCGTGGCGGAATTGGCATACGCAGGAGACTTAAAATCTTCGGCCTTCGGGATTGTGGGTTCGAGTCCCACCGCCCCTACCAGTACGATATCGGCCCCGGCGACGGGGCCGTTTGCGTTCGGGGCGCCCTTCTGGGACTCGAACCCGGGAGGGCGCGGAGCTGAGTAAACGGCGGAGCCGTTTGCCAGCGGAGCTCGCGAGGGCCGCAAGGCCCGTGGCGGGGCGCGGGCGGCGCCAGCCGCGCGCGGAGTCCCACCGCCCCTACCAGTACGATATCGGCCCCGGCGACGGGGCCGTTTGCACCTGAAGGCTCCCTGCCCCTACCAAATGCCAAGCGCCATGTCGATCTCTTCGGCCAAATCATCCTCGTCCACGGTCCAGGTACCGTCGACGAGGATGAGCCCCACCGAAGAGAAGCTCTCTCCAGAAGAGCCCTGTTCGTCGATCGCCTCGGCAAAGAGGGCGCGAATGCGATCCTGCTGATATTGCGAAAGAACCGGGCGGGTGTCGCCCTCAAAAACGCCTTCGCTGGTGAAGAGGTCGAAAATCTTGTTATGTGCGGTGTGGGCAATCATACCGGCGCTCGGACCCCAGCTGTTGAAGTACACCGTTGCCGTCCCGTCGTCATACACGAAGCACGAGTCGATCTCGTATGCGAATTGACCGGTGATGAGCTCGGCAAACGCCTGGGCGTCAATGCCGAGTTCGTCGGCTGTATAGCCGAGGCCCTGCTCAAACGTCTCGTTGAGGAACGCCGTGACGCGCTGCGTCTCATCGCCCGTGTCCGTTTGCAGCAGGTCAAGCCGCGCCACCACGGCGTCGATGCACTCCTGCTCCGCCTCGTCTACGTCAGACTCGAAGACGCGATCGTCTTCATGAGGGTCGTCTGTCTGCGTGGACGAGGTTCCAAGTGAAGTGAGGTCGTCAAACAGGCCACCCACGCCATCGAAAACGAGCCCGAAGAGCCCAAAGACGACGGGCAAAAGGTTGACCACCACGATGAAGATGATGATGGTCTTTATCAGTGAACGCTTGCGTTTTGGCTCTCCGCCTTTGGGTGCCGCCGCGGCGGCGCGACGGGCGCTTTTGCGCTCTGCCGCGATACGGCGCCTGCGCTCGCGTGCGCTCTCATCGTCGCGGGGCATGCGGGGGTCATCGGGGTCCGGCGCATCGTAATCATCCCGTTGTTTGGTGGGGCTGTTGTAGGGCGCGTCGCCAAAGGCCCACTCCTCGGCATCCTGCCCCGTCGAGAACAGGTCGAAGGCGTCCGGTTCGTCCCACGGCAGGGTCGGCTCGCCCGCGTTGAACGGGTCGACAGGGGCGTCGTGTTTGCTGTGTCGTGCCATGGGGCCTCCTCGTATGCGGTCTCCCAGTCGGCCAAGTATACCGCCCGCTGCGTCAGCGGCATGGCGGACGACCGTTCGCGGGAAATGGACGGTATGTGAAGGCGGGGTGAACGGCAAGTGGGTATTATGCATCCAACGAACCCTCGTTCTAAGGATCGGATATGTTCTTCCTCTTCGACCTCCTCAGCGGGCTACTTGGCCTCGTACTGATCTTTTTGATCGTCGGCGTCATCACAGGCAACCTGTTTTTCGTGGTGAAACAGCAGCATGCGGTCATTATCGAGCGCCTGGGCAAGTTCCATCGCATCGTGCCCGCGGGCTTCCACGCCAAGATCCCGTTTGTCGACCGCAAGGCCGCCACGGTGTCGCTTCGCACCATGAAGAACGGATTCGACATCGATGTGAAGACCGAGGACAACGTCACCATCGGCCTCGAGGTCTCGGCACAGTACCACGTGAGCTACGAGATGGGCACGCAGCCGTCCGAGTCGGGCGTCTACAAGAGCTACTACATGCTCCAGCAGCCCGTCGCCCAGATGCGCGACTTCATCACCGACGCCCTGCGTTCCTCGATTCCCGTGTATACGCTCGATGAGGTGTTCGCCAAGAAGGACGACATCGCCAAGGACGTCAACGCCACCGTGTCTGAGCAGATGGATGCATACGGCTTTACCCTGGTGAGCACGCTCATCACCAAGATCGCCCTGCCCGCCGAGGTCGAGGACTCCATGAACCAGATCAACGCAGCGCAGCGCACGAAGGCCGCCGCGCAGGATCTTGCAGAGGCCGACCGCATCCGCCGCGTGACCGAGGCCAAGGCCGAGGCGGAGGCGATGGAAAAGGCCGGCGAGGGCATTGCCAACCAGCGCAAGGCGATCGCCATCGGCATCAAGGACTCGCTCGAGACCATCCAAGAGACGGGCGTGGGAAACGACGAGGCCAACCAGCTGTTCATGTTCACGCAGTGGACCGAGATGATGAACGAGTTCGCCAAGAGCGGCCGTGCGAGTACCGTGGTGCTGCCCGCCGACTTCACGCAGAGCGCCGGAATGTTCGAGCAGATGCTCGCCGCCACCCAGGTGAACGATGAGTAATTTGGGGACGGGTGCAAAATTACACATCGGCACCGCCGCGTGTAAACTGGGTATATAAGCAACCGAATGCAAAGAAGGGGCCTGCAGACGCGGCCCCTTTGCCTGAGGAGAGGGGAAGCGATGAGCAGCTCGCGAAAGATGTTGAAACTCGTGTCCATCGTGGCGGCCATCACGGGCCTTGCCATGTGGACGTTTGGCCTGGCTATTGCCGGCGCGGGCCTGTTTGGCGGGACCGCGATTTCCGGCACCGACGCCGCGCCGCTGTATATGGGGGTTTCCGGCGTGTCGGGCCTGTGCTTCGTGGTGATGGGTCTTATGGGCATGCGCGCATCTAACGTTCCGTCGCGCAGCGGCACCTCGATCGCTACGGCGTTTGGCTCGCTTGCGGTGAGCGCCGTCGCAGTGCTGTTTTGGTCGTGGCAGGGCTTTGTGAAGATCGACGTCGCCAACGCCGTGCTGCTTGCCGTCGGCGTGCTCGAGGCGCTGGTCATTCTGTTCTTCGCCCGCAAGGTGAAGAAGGAGCACGAGACCTGGCACTAAAGGCCCGGCATTAACACTCCATCTGCCGTAGAGTTCGCCCTCGGTGCATCAAGGTGCGCCGGGGGCGGATTAGTTTTGAGGCGTCCAAGGGGGCGCCCTGGCTATCGGCTGTTGCGAAACCAGCGGAATGAGAGGATGCGGGCAAATGGTCGTTCCAACTGCGGCAGCGAGCACAGCGCGGTGATGGCGGCGGTGAGCGCCATGACGGCCGCCGTACCGAAGATGGGGTCGTTCATCCAGGCGGCATCGTAGAGCGGCGTATGGAACGTGAGCCACGCCCGGATGAGGCGATGCAGGACATACACCTGAAGCGTGCGTTGCCCCAGCGTGGTGAGCCAGCTTGACCGCGTGGGGACGAGCTTGAGGACGGAAAGCGAGAGCACGCCGCCCGCCGCGAGCGCCGTGAGTTTTTGCGCCATGCCTACGAGCAAGCCGTGCTCATACGGGTTGTCGCCGTAGACCATGGGGAAGAACCAGGCGTACGCATCGTGGTTAAGCAGACGTGCCACCACGATGAGGGCAGATGCTCCCACGGCGATCCAGAGCCCTTTGCGCTCGCGGAGGCGCACCACCGATTGAGGCGGCAGGTAATACCCCAGCGCAAAGCAGGGCAAGAATGTCATCGTCCGGCTTATGGCGAGAAAACCGCTCGAAAGATCGACCATGCCCCACAGGAGGGCGATGGCGAGCGAGAGCGCCATGCCGCGCAAGATGCCCAGGCGCAGCAGCAGAGGTGTGGCGGCGTACCAGCATGCCATCGAGATGAGATACCACGGCGCAGAGGTGAACGCGCAGATGCGCCGCGGCGTGAGCGTGGCTCCGTTGATGAGGGCGAGCGCGAGCTGAAAGGCAAAGCCCAGCGCCAAAAACGAGATGATGCGATTGCAGTTGAGCTTGCTGTCGCGGTAGGCACCTTTGGCGAACAGCCCCGACATGAAGACGAAAAGCGGCATGTGAAACAGATAGATGATGTCGAATGCGGTGCTGAGGGCTGGGTTCGAATTGTGCACGGGGTGGGCGACATGACCAAACACCACCAACACTATGAGCAGCCCTTTGATGTTGTCGAACAGGGCTATGCGCTCTTGGCGGGCGGCGGAAGATGCGTGCTCGACGACCCCGTGTCCGGAGTCAGGGCTCATGCCGCCTTCTGCAGCCTTGTGATCCAAAGGGCATTCCTCCACAGATTTCACTATGTGTTGCGGTAAGCGTACCAATCCTAGCGCGACTGGCGGTATCGGAGGGATGCCGTAAGATATCTGCATACTTACACGAGCGCACGGCGCAAGGCGGCGCATATGAAAGGCGGGCATGCATGAACATGAGTGACGCGACCATCGGCTTCATCGGCTTTGGCAACATGGCGAGCGCCATGGCGGATGGTTGGATCGCAAGCGGCGCGGTGCCGGCGAGCAACATGTGCGCCTGTGCGGGTCGCTACGAGGCGCTGGTGGCGCGGTGCGAGTCGCGCGGCATGCGTGCGTGCGAAAGCGCCCGCGAGGTCGTTGAGGCATCGGATGTCGTGGTTGTCGCCGTGAAGCCCTACATGATCGAGAGCGTGTTGGCGCCCCTGGCGGGCGCACTGGCCGGCAAGGCAATCCTGTCTGTCGCCGCAGGCTGGAATTGCGAGGCGTACGAGGACGTGATCCCGGGTGCGCATCACCTGTCCACGGTGCCCAACACGCCCGTGGCCATCAACGAGGGCGTCATCGCCTGCGAAAAGACCTCGACGCTGACGGACGAGGAGCATGAGCTCGTGTTTGGCCTGCTCGGCCTGCTGGGCACGCCCGTCGAGGTGGAAACGCGCCTGCTTTCCGTCGCCGGCACGGTTGGGGGCTGTTCGCCCGCGTTCATCGCCATGGTGATCGAGGCACTGGCAGACGCCGCCGTGAAACACGGCATTCCGCGCGCGACCGCATATGAGATGGTGAGCCAGATGGTCGCCGGCACGGCGAAGCTCCAGATGGCGACCGGCATGCACCCCGGCGCCATGAAGGACGCCGTCTGCTCGCCGGGCGGCACGACCATCAAGGGCGTGGCGGAACTCGAGGCGGCGGGCATGCGCTCGGCGTTTATCCGCGCCATCGACGTCATCGAGGCTTAGAAGATGCCGTCCTCGTCCTCGGGCTTGGGGCCGCGGTCGACATAGATCTTGTGTGTGCGCTTCTCGAGCACGAAGGCGGCGATGGCGAAGATGGCGACGCCGGCGAAAAAGAGGACAGCAACGCCCGTGCGCGTGCCAAAAAGGAAATTGAACAGCTCATCCATGGTTACGTCCTGCTTTCTTGGCCGGGCTGCCTGTCGTTATAACGGTCACCAGTATATACTTGCACTGCACAATCATGCACCTTACCGCTGGAAATGGTGCGCTGCGATAGCTCAAGCAGGCAGGATACGGAGGAATCATGCTCGATATCAAGTTTGTACGCGAGAACCCCGAGGTGCTCGACGCCGCCATGGCCAACCGACAGGGCAGCTGGGACCGCGAGCGCTTCTTCGCGCTCGATGAGGACCGCCGCTCCGTCATCGCTCAGGTCGAGGACCTGCAGGCTACGCGCAACGCTGAGTCCAAGAAGATCGGCGCGCTCATGAAGGAGGGCAAGCGCGAGGAGGCCGAGGCCGCCAAGGAGGCTGTGCGCCAGGTCAACGAGCAGATCGAGGGCCTTGCTGGCCGTCGTTCTGAGCTCGATGTCGAGGTTGCCGATTTCATGGCGCGCATCCCCAACATCCCCTGCGATGCCACCCCTGTGGGCAAGGACGAGAACGAGAACCCCGAGCGCCGTCGCGTGGGCGAGCCCCGTGATTTCGCCGCCGAGGGTTTTGAGCCCAAGGCGCATTGGGACCTGGGCACCGAGTGCGGCATCCTCGACTTCGATCGCGGCTCCAAGCTCTCCGGCGCTCGCTTCACCGTGCTCTCCGGCGCCGGCGCCACGCTCGACCGCGCCCTGCAGAACTTCTTCCTCAACACGCACATCTCCCGCGGGTTCACCGAGTTCATCCCACCGGTGATCGTCAACCGCGAGATCATGTACGGCACGGGCCAGCTGCCCAAGTTTGAGGACGACGCCTACCATACCGGCGAGGACCAGTTCCTGATCCCCACCGCGGAGGTCGCCCTCACCAACCTGCACGCTGGCGAGGTGCTCGACGCCGCGCAGCTGCCGCTGCGCTACACCGCCGGCACCCCCTGCTTCCGAGAGGAGGCCGGCTCGGCGGGTCGCGATACGCGCGGCATCATTCGCCAGCACCAGTTCACCAAGGTCGAGATGGTCAAGTTCGCCCGTCCCGAGGAATCAGACGACGAGCTCGAGAGCATGGTCGCCGAGGCCGAGTTCATCCTGCAGCAGCTTGGCCTGCCGTACCGCGTGATCAGCCTCTGCACCGGTGACCTGGGCTTCTCCGCCCGTCAGACCTACGATATCGAGGTTTGGCTGCCGAGCTACAACGCCTATAAGGAGATCTCCTCCTGCTCCAACTGCGGAGACTTCCAGGCCCGTCGCGCAAACATCAAGTACCGCGACCCCGAGAACTTCAAGGGCACGCGCTTCGTGCACACCCTGAACGGCTCCGGCCTGCCCACCGGCCGCACCATGGCCGCCATCATGGAGAACTATCAGAACGCCGACGGCTCCATCACGATTCCCGAGGTACTTCGTCCGTACATGGGCGGCATCGAGAAGATCGAGCCTGTGGCGTAAGGGCGCACAACTGATAGCGAGCATCATTCGCATTGCATGATGTGCCGAGGCGACGACTGCGCGCCTCGGCACATTTGTATGTGAAACGCTTGGGGCGAGAGTCGGGGTGAACGGTTGATGGGGCAGCCCGAACGGTCAGATTGGTTTCTCTTCTTAATCACATGTAAAACAAAATTTCATCTTATACCTTACTAGGTGACAGCTTTGTGCTGAGTGTGTTTAATGGGGTCAAGCAAAGGAGGCGTTTATGCAGGTCAGGGGATTGTTGCTGAGGGTCAAAGAGCTCAGGCAGAGCACGAGTCCTGCCGTGCGCGACTTGGCGGCGGCGATTGGGAAGGACCCGATGTTTGCAGCGGAGGCAAGCGCGCGCGAGCTGGCCGAAGCGAGCAAGACGTCACCCTCGACGGTCGTTCGTCTCTGCCAAAAGGTCGGATGCGAGGGCTATAGGGATTTCCAGCGGGAGCTTGTATACGAGCTCGCTGCGATGGGCGACACCGATGACGTGGCGCTTGAGGATATCGATCCCGAAGACGACGCCAGCGGAATCGTCGATAAGATCCTGCACAGCGATGTGCGATCGATGGAGGCGACCGCCCGCTTGTTGGACGCGGACGTGCTCGTGGCATGCGCCGAGGCAATCGCATCGGCCCGGGTGGTCAACCTGTATGGGGTCGGTGCTTCGCTTTTGGTTGCTCGCGACCTTGAGGCGAAGTTGGACCGCGTGGACAAGCTGTGCCGCGTGCACGACGACTGGCATGCCCAACTGCTCAGCGTGCGAAACCTGCACGCGGACGACCTCGCGATCGTGTTCAGCTATTCGGGCCTCACGCAGGAGATGCTCACGGTGGCTCGCCGAGCGCGCGACCGGGGCGCGAAGGTGATCGCCGTCACCCGCGCCGTGGGAAGTGAGCTGGCGGACATGGCCGATTGGGTGCTGGGCGTGGCGTCGAGCGAGCCGCTGATCCGAAGCGGGGCGATGGGTTCGCGCATGTCGCAGCTCCTTGTGGTAGATGCCCTCTTTGCCGTGTATGTGACGAGCAATTACGAGCAGTGCAGCAAGACGATGCTGCACAACTTTGACGAGAAGAGACCGGGAGGAACGATTCATGCTTGATTTGGGAAGACTGTCGACCGAGATGCGCAATCCCGACACGATGGATCTCGACAAGATGACGCCGCTCGAGATCGTGGAGGTCATGAACCGCGAGGATGCTCGCGCCGTGGTCTCCATCACCGAGGTGCTGCCGCAGGTCGCCCAGGCGATCGAGTGGGCGACGGCCGCCTTGGCGAGCGGCGGCAGGTTGATCTATATCGGTGCCGGGACGAGCGGTAGGCTCGGCGTGCTCGATGCCGCCGAGTGCCCCCCGACGTTCGGTGTGTCCCCGGACATGGTCGTTGGCCTGATTGCCGGCGGTGAGCAAGCGTTCATCAAGGCGGTCGAAGGTGCGGAGGACAGCACGACGCTGTGCGCTGAGGACCTGCGCGCCTTGGGGTTGACCGCCAACGATGTGGTTGTCGGTCTCGCCGCGAGCGGGCGCACTCCTTACGTCGTCCATGGGTTGCGGTTCGCCCGCGAAATGGGCTGCAAGACCGTGGCGATCGCCTGCAACCGCTCGTCTGAGATCGGCGCTGAGGCGGAGCTCGCCATCGAGCCCGTTCCCGGCCCTGAGGTCCTGACGGGCTCCACCCGCCTCAAGGCGGGCACCGTCCAGAAGCTCATCCTCAACATGATCTCGACGGCGACGATGGTGGGCGTGGGCAAGGCCTACCAAAACCTGATGGTCGACGTTCAACAGACCAACGAAAAGCTGCAGGTTCGCGCGCAAAACATCGTTATGTCCGCGACCGAGTGCACCCGTGAGGAGGCAATCGAGGCTCTGGGCAAGGCGGGCGGTCACGTGAAGACCGCAGTCGTGATGATCCTGGGCGGCCTGGATGTTGAGGGCGCTCGCAAGGCGCTGGAGGCCTCGAGCGGCCACGTGCGCGAGGCGCTTCGCTCGTAATCGACACCCATGTCACCGCGGGACGATGGGTTAGATATGCACCGTACATGAAAGATTCGAAAAGGAGAGTGACCATGACTAATAAAGAGTTGAGTGAGAAGATTCTCGAGCTGCTCGGCGGCAAGGGAAACGTCGTCTCGAACGCCGCCTGCATGACGCGCCTTCGCGTTGGCGTGCGCGATGCATCGCTGGTTGATGTTGAGGGGATTAAGGCCCTCGACGGCGTGATGGGCCTCGTCGAGGACGATACGATGCAAATCGTTCTCGGCCCCGGCAAGGTGAACAAGGTGCTCGAGGAGTTCTCGAAACTCACCGGCATCGCCAAGGGCGCCGTGGTTGACGATGTCAGCCTGAGCGACGCCGCCGCGGAGAACAAGGCCGCCCAGAAGGCCAAGTACGAGAGCAAGCCGGTGCAGGCCTTCATGAAGAAGATTGCCAACGTGTTCGTGGCGCTGCTTCCCGGCATCATCGCCGCAGGCCTGATCAACGGCATCTGCAACGTCATCAATGTGTCCTCGGGCAACGTGTTCGCCGATGCATGGTGGTATCAGGGCATCCGCTCCATGGGCTGGGCGCTGTTCGCCTACCTGCCCATCCTCGTCGGGTACAACGCGGCGCGTGAGTTTGGCGGCTCGGCGGCCCTCGGCGGCATCGCGGGCATGATGTGCATTGCGAACTCCGCCATGCCGCTGCTTGCCCCGGGTGCAGCCGATCCCGCGAGCGCCATCATGCTGCCCATCACCAACGCGGCCTACAACCCGGCTGCAGGTGGCATGATTGCCGCCCTCATCGCAGGCGCCTTCTTCGCGTTCCTCGAGAAGAAGATCCGCAAGGTCATGCCGAGTATCCTGGACACCTTCATCACCCCGCTGCTCGTGCTGATTATCGGTGCTTTTGCCATGATGCTCGTCATCCAGCCCGTTGGCGCATTCCTTACCACGGGTATCTTCTCAACGCTCAACTTCGTGTACGAGAAGATGGGCATCGTTGGAGGCTACATTCTTTCCGCCGGGTTCCTCCCTCTCGTGTCCGTTGGCCTGCATCAGGCCCTTACGCCCATCCATGCGCTGCTCAACGACCCCAATGGTGCGACCCAGGGCGTTAACTATCTGCTTCCCATCCTCATGATGGCGGGCGGCGGTCAGGTGGGCGCCGGTCTGGCCCTGTATCTGAAGAGCAAGAACAAGAAGCTCAAGAAGTTCGTCGCCGAGTCCATCCCCGTTGGCATTCTCGGCGTCGGCGAGCCTCTCATGTACGCCGTCACGCTTCCTTTGGTGCGTCCGTTCGTCACGGCTTGCCTGGGTTCGGGCATCGGCGGTGTCCTCGCCGCCCTGTTCCACCTCGGAACGGTATCCCAGGGCGTGTCCGGCCTCTTCGGCCTGCTGATCGTCGTCCCCGGCCAGCAGCTGTTTTACGTGATCGCAATGCTTGCGGCCTATGCCGGCGGCTTTGTGCTCACCTGGTTCTTCGGTGTGGACGAGGACAAGATCAACGCGTTCTACGGCGAATAGCCCCATCGCAAGATGCTGTCCTGGCGTGCCGCGCCGCGATGAACTTTGGTGCAGCCTGCGGCATGAAGGGCATCTGCAGATGACAAGTCGGCCCCTCCCTTGGTATTCAGCTCGGGGAGGGGCTCTTTTTATATCATTTGATCGTCTCTCGAGAAGGGTTGCGATATGAAGACCGGCATCTCCGTCTATTTCAGTTCTGGTGTTGAGCGCAACGAGCAGATAATCGAGCGCGCGCGAAGGGCCAAGGCCAAATACGCGTTCACCTCCATGCATATTCCGGAGGAAGAGGGGGTGGACTATCAAAACGACACGCGGCATCTGCTCGGCCTGCTTCGCGATGCGGGAATGTCGCTCATCGTCGATGTGGGTCCCGATACGTGCGAGAAGCTCGGATGTTCCCGCATCGAGAACCTGCGCGACTTGGGCATTACCCACATCAGGCTCGATTACGGGTTTTCTCCCGAGGAGACGGTGAGGCTGTCGGATGTCTTTCACATCGTGTTCAACGCCTCGACGGTGACGAAGGAGGAGATCGCGTCGTGGCGCAGGGCCGGCGCGGACTTCTCGCGCTTCATGGCGTGCCACAATTTCTATCCGAAAGAGCACACGGGACTTTCGGTTGACGACGTTCGTCGCATCAACGACCGCCTGTCGGCCATGGGGTTCGAGATCGTTGGGTTTGTTCCCGGAAACGGTGAGCTTCGCGGCCCCTTGTGCGAGGGACTGCCCATGATCGAGGAGCATCGAAATCGCAAAGACGACGTTGCCCTGAACATGCTCGAGGCGTGGAGTGGGGCAGGCTGCGATGTGGTGCTGGTTGGCGATTCCGATTTGAGCGATCGGGCATGGGAGACGTTTGAAGAGCTCTCGTCGGGGTATGTGTCCCTCTCGTGCGAGGTCGAAGAGGCCTATTCGTATTTGATCGGGCAGGTTCATCACGATCGTCCCGATTCGAGTGAACGTGTGATGCGGTCGCAGGAGTCCCGCACGTCGCTCAAGCCCACATTTGAGGTGGCTGCCGACCGTTGCGCGGGGCTTCCGCGCGCCGCGGGCACGATTGCCGTTTCGAACGTGGGGTATCGCAGGTACATGGGGGAGCTTGAAATCGCTCGCGCCGACCTCGATGGCGACGAGCGGGTGAATGTCGTGGGCAAGGTCTCGGAGCACGATATGAGGTTGCTGCCATATGTGAAAAACGGGTTTGGCTGGAAACTCGTCCAAAAGCAAGAATAAAATCAAAACATACGAACACACGTTCGAGTATTGAGGTATACTAGAGCCAGAGACAGGAGGTCGTGGGAAAGGGGAGCCATGCTTGATGTATTCGATTGCGGAGCGGTGCTGTATGAGAGCGACGAGGGGGAGGAGGGCCTACACGTTGAGTGCGCGGTCACTCCGGAGGGGGCGCTGGAAATCGTCCAGCTAAGCGACGGTCCGCTTACGGCGTGGTGCTTTGAGGAGACCCCGCACAGGATAGAGGTGACGGTCGACCCCATGGAGGTCGATCAGCTCCTGGGGTATTTCCATATCGATGACGTGAGCCAGCTGCCCGCCATGCTGCGCATGGAGTACACGGGCTACGATTGCTCCCAGCGCATACGTAAGCTCATGAAGCGCCTTGGAATTGCCTATCAGGTTACCGAGAACAAGATCGTGCGCTAGCGCATGGAGATGGCTGCGGGCGTCGCGTCTTCAAACGAGAACGGCTTCATGCGTGTCGGTTCAACAGGGGGAATGTCGAATCACTCATAATTTTGAAAAATTCGGCACATTTTTCTTGACGGACTGCATCATTGGTGGCATTATAAACCTCGCGTTGCGGCGTTACCTCAGCTGGATAGAGGGTCTGACTACGAATCAGAACGTCACAGGTTCGAATCCTGTACGCCGCACCAGTTTGAATGTGAACCCGGGTTGCATTGCGGCCCGGGTTTTTTTCTTTGCAAAGCTCAACAGAAGATATCAATGAGAGCTGGTCTCTCCATGCACATAGGCCCTCACGATCGGGTCGACGCTTGTCGCGCCGAGTTCGACAAAGGCGTTGAGCGCGTCTTGGGGAAGGACTCGCTCCCCGTTGCGCACGGGGAGCAGCCTGAGGTCGTCAGGGCTAGCGCTCGTGCGCGCCCGCCCTGCGTCCAGGCGTACTCGAACCTGTTTGAGCCCGCATGCGTGCAAATGATCCTCGCACGCGCGGACGATGCGGAGCGTCTCCGCGGTGATATGCTGCCCGCAGGGTATGCGCGTGGCGAGGCAGGCCCCGGCGGGCAGGTCCCACACAGGGCGGCCCCATAGGCGAAGGAGCTCGCGCTCCTCATTCTTGAACCAACCGGTTTCCATGAGGGGAGATTGGACGCCGATTTCGCGAACCGCCCGCATGCCGGGGCGATAGTCGCCGGCGTCGTCGGAATTGCTGCCCTCGAGCAGGGTGCCGTATCCGCGTCGCCGCGCCTCGCTGGCAAGTGCGTTCAGCCCCGCATATTTGCAGTGGTAGCAGCGGTCGGCGGGGTTGGAGGATACGGACGGGCAGGCAAGTGGGTCGTGCGCGATGGAGACGACCTCGACTCCTCGCTCGGAAAAGTCGCGTGCGAGCCGCTCGAAAGACCGGCGCTCCGGCGTCCCGACAAACGGCGTGTCGAGATGCAACAGGATGACATCGCTTATAGACAGTGCATGCGCGCACACTTCGGCCAAAAAGGCGCTGTCCACGCCACCCGAGAAGGCGACGGCAACACTGCCCATCGACCTGATGAGTTCGACAAGCGAGGACATCTTATTCTCGAGCTGGTGGGGAATGGCAAGAAAATCGTTCATGCACACCATAGTACCCGTTATGTCAGTCCAGTTTTCGCCTGAGAGGGCGATCGGTGTGACGCACGGTTACAATCTCGGGTGGAGAGGGCTCCGAACAAGGAGCGGACCCTGTGGGGCTATTTGACGGGAGAGATGCATGAAGCCCATATCGGCAGTGATTTTTGACATGGACGGCACACTGGTCGACTCGGAGAGTGTGAGCCGCCGCGCGTGGGCGATGGCGGCGAGCGATTATGGGTTTGAGATCCCCGATGCGTTGGCGCATTCGTTCATCGGTCGTAACGCGTCGTCGGTCCATGCGCTGCTCGTGGATCACCTCGGCGGCGGTGCGGCGGCAGAGGAGGCCGTGGACAAGGCGTTTCTTGCGCGCCACGGGTATTTTGACGAGCTTGCGGCAAAAGACCTCAAGCTCATGAAGGGCGCTCGCGAGGCGCTGGAGGCCCTGGCCGATATGGGTCTGCCTCTCGCGCTCGCCACGTCGACCGCGCGGGCAAAGGCGGTCTCCCGCCTGGGGATGTTTGGGCTCGAGGGCGCGTTCACCTCTATGACCTGCGGGGATGAGATCGAAAACAGCAAGCCCGCGCCCGATATCTTCTTGCTGGCTGCCGAGCGCATGGGGGTCGAGCCCGCCTGCTGCGCGGTTATCGAGGACTCTCACAACGGAGTGCGCGCGGGCCATGCGGCGGGCATGCAGGTCTTCATGATCCCCGACCTGGTTGCCCCCACGGAGGAAATCGAGGGCATGTGCGCGGCGGTGTTGAACAGTCTGCATGAGCTCCCCGCGGCGATCGCCGCTGTGAACGGCTAGGCTGCACGGCCAGAACGATCCACGTTCGAACCAAAACTCAGAGCACGCATATGAAAAGGGCGCGACACATCCCGGTCGCGCCCTTTTGTGTAGGCCTCTCTTGCGTAGGTCCTAGGCTAATTCATGATCTTGCGGAACATGCCCATGACGTCGTCGTAGCTTGCCTCGCGCGGGTTGCCCGGGAAGCAGGCGTCGGCCATGGCGTCCTTGACCAGCGTGTCGAGCTCGTCCTCGGTGATAGCCTCGCACACCGTGGGGATCTCGACGTCGACGGAGAGCTGCTTGACGGCGGCGATGGCGGCGTCGGCGGCCTCGTCCGTGCTCATGCCGGTGGTGTCGACGCCCATGGCGACGGCGACCTGAGCCAAGCGCTCGGCCACGACGGGCTTGTTGAACTCCATGGCGATGGGCAGCAGCATGGCGCAGGCGACGCCGTGCGGGGTGTCGAAGTGCGCGGACAGGGTGTGCGCCATGGAGTGGTCGACGCCCAGGCCGACGTTGGAGAAGCCCATGCCGGCGATGTACTGGGCGAGCGCCATGCCCTCGCGGCCGGAGCCGGGGACGCCGCTCTTGGCCTCTGCCACTGCGTCGCGCAGGTTCTTGGCGATGAGCTCGATGGCCTTGAGGTGGAACATGTCGGACATCTCCCAGGCGCCGAGGGTGGTGTAGCCCTCGATGGCGTGGGTGAGGGCGTCCATGCCGGTGCTCGCGGTGAGGCCGGCGGGCATGGTTGCCATCATCTCGGGGTCGACAACGGCGACCTCGGGGGCGTCGTTGGTGTCGACGCACACGAACTTGCGGACCTTCTCAACGTCGGTGATGACGTAGTTGATGGTGACCTCGGCCGCGGTGCCGGCGGTGGTGGGCACAGCGATGGTGAACACGGCGTGGTTCTTGGTGGGGGCGACGCCCTCAAGGGAGCGCACGTCGGCGAACTCGGGGTTGGTGATGATGACGCCGATGGCCTTGGCGGTGTCCATGGCGGAGCCGCCGCCGATGGTCACGATGGAGTCGGCCTCGGCGGCCTTAAATGCCTCGACGCCGTCGGTGACGTTTTGGATGGTGGGGTTGGGCTTGATGTTGGAGTAGACGCTGTAGGCGATGCCGGCCTCATCGAGCAGGTCGGTAACCTTGGCGGCGACGCCGAACTTTACGAGGTCGGGGTCGGTGCAGACGAACACCTTCTTGTAGCCGCGGCGGGTGAGCTCGCCCGGGATCTCGGCGATGGCGCCGGCTCCGTGGTAGGAGATGGTGTTGAGGACAATGCGGTTGGCCATAGCGGTTCCTTTCTCGATGACCTGGACGCGACGCGCGCGATGCACACGCATCGTGCTCTGCCCGTCGCGCGATTGCCTCAATTTTACGCCGAATGGGGTGTTAGATATCGATGAAGTCGGTGCCTTGCCCAGTGTGATTGCGTGCTACAGGTATCCGCTGATGTCGATGTCGGGGTCGGCAAACTCCATGGGCGCATCGGTGCCCGTGCTGGTGCGAACGAGCAGGAACGGGCGCACGAGATCTTGATGGTTCTCGGTGGGCGTGCTGTTGATGCGCCGCCGCTGTTCGGCGATTTGCCTCAGCAGGCACTGGACGCCGCGGCGGCCGATCTCATACCCCGGGGGCGCGATGGTCGTGAGCGGAACGGGTCCGGTCCACGCGAGAGGGTTGCCGTCGCATCCTGCGATGCGGATATGTTGCGGAACGCGCAGGCCGGCGGCACGTACGCCGGAGATGGCACCGGTCGCAAGCGTGTCGGTGAGGGCGATGATGAAGTCGGGGCGCGTGCGCTCGGGGCGCTCGGCGAGTTGTTTTCCGAGGGCGAACCCGTCATGGGCGCTGTTCCATGCGCCTTCGCTCACAAGCTCGAACTCGATGTCGCCGTGTGTCTCGAGCGCGAGAATCATGCCGTTGCGGCGCAGGCGCAGGCGGGCGAGGCGCGGCGCGCCGAGAATGGCGATGCGCCGCGCGCCGCACGAGATGGCGTGCTCGGCCATGACGGAGCCCTGGGCGGCGTTGTCGGCGGCGACAAAGTAGCCGACCCCATCGCTTTCCACGTCGAGAAGCGCGAACGGGGTGCCTGCAGGGGGCGCGAAGGGGGTCCAGCCGTCTGTTGAAGGAGGTTGCATGAGGATGCCGGCGACCTGTGTTCCCAGGAAATAGTTGCGATAGTTGAGCGCCTCGCTGTCGCTGTTGTTGGCGGTTGCCACCAGCAGGCCGTAGCCATGCTTGCGAGCCTCGGCGGTCGCCCCGTTGGAGATTTGCAAAGAGATGCCGTGCTCGAGGCTGGGCAGAATCAGACCAAAGAACTTGCTGCGGCCGCCCGCCAGCATGCGCGCGTTTTGATTGGGTGCGTAGCCCAGGCGCGCTGCGATATCGAGCACACGCTTGAGGGTTTCCGGGCGCACGCGGTCGGGATGGTTGAACGCGTTGGACACGGTGCCCAGTGCTACTCCGGCTTCGTCGGCGACATGTTTGATGGTGACCGGTGTGGAACGAGTCATGGTGGCTCCGCTCAGACGGAGCCCTGATCTGGATGCCCCGAGAATTGAAACGTTTGGATTCCGTTCCATTGTATCGCTTCAATAGCTATCCGCGCGCGGCGGGGTGCCATTGTTACTGCGGGAGGGGCGCACGCTCCTGTATGCCTGGCTTAATGTTGGGATTTCGAGGCCCATAGCACAAATGGTCTCAAAAAACAGATACCATTGTTACACGCTCGCAATAATTCGTCTCTACAATTGGTCGCCGATGGACAACGACCGAAAGGACCTCGCATGTGCGGCATAGTGGGCTACACCGGATTGGACGACGCAAAGAATATACTGGTAGAAGGCCTTAAACGCCTTGAATATCGTGGGTACGATTCGGCCGGCACGGCGATTCAGGTTGCGCGCGACGCACAAGCCGGCTCCGTCGCCATCGATGTGGTGAAGTGTGTGGGCAAGGTGGCCGGTCTCGAGGAGCGACTCGCTGGGCACGCCGAGGTATCCGGGTGCGGAATCGGGCACACGCGATGGGCCACGCACGGTCGCCCTTCAATCGAAAACGCCCATCCGCACACGAGCTGCGACGGCAAGATCTCGGTGGTGCACAACGGCATCATCGAGAACTATGCCGAGCTGCGCGACGAACTCAAGGGTCGCGGCCATCGCTTTGCAAGCGAGACCGACACTGAGGTCTTTGCGCACCTGATCGAGGAAGCCTATGCCCGCCATCACGGCGAGCCGCGGGCGCTTATGGCTGCGGTGCGCGAGGCGTGCACGCGCGTCGTGGGCGCATACGGTCTCGCCGCGATGAGCGCGGATGAGCCCGGCGTGATCGCGGTGGCGCGCAAGGACAGCCCGATTGTGGTGGGCTGCGGTCCGCGGGGTAGCTACGTGGCGTCCGATGTGATAGCCCTTATCGATGCGACGCGTGACGTGGTGGTGCTCGAGGACGGACAGTTCGCGTGCCTTACGCCGGAGGGCATCGAGTTCACAAACGCCTCCGGCGACGCCATCGACCCCCAGTCGACGCATGTCGACTGGGATATCGACATGGCGGAAAAGGGCGGATACCCCGATTTCATGCTCAAGGAAATCTATGAGCAGCCCCGCGTGGTGCGCGACACACTGGTGGGGCGCCTTGCCCCAACGGGCGAGCTCGATATCGATGAGCTGGGCATGAGCGTCGAGGAGCTGGCGGCGGTCGATCGCGTTTGTGTGATTGCGTGCGGCACGAGCTACCATGCGGGGCTCATCGCCAAAAACCTGATCGAGGGCTGGGCCCGTATTCCCTGCGAGGTGGAGGCGGCGAGCGAATTTAGGTACCGCAACCCCATCATCACGCCGTCCACGCTGGTGGTCGCCGTGTCGCAGTCGGGTGAAACCGCTGACACACTCGCGGCGATTCGAGACGCACGCATCAAGGGCGCCAAGGTGTTTGGCATCACCAACGTGGTGGGTAGTCCCGTGGCGCGCGAGAGCGACGGCGTGATCTACACCAAGGCGAACAAGGAGATTGCCGTTGCGTCAACGAAGAGCTTTATCGGCCAGGTGGTGAGCCTGACGCTGCTGGCACTGCTGCTTGGCCAGGTGAAGAGCAAGCTCACCACGGCTCAGACGAGGATGCTGTTCCACGACCTGGGCGATACCGCCGAGCACATCCAATGGATTCTCGACACGCAGCAGGAGGCGATTCACGCGGCGGCGCTGGCGTGCAAAGACGCGCACTCAGCGCTGTTCGTGGGACGCGGAATGGGCGCGGCGATTTCCTGCGAAGGTGCCCTCAAGCTCAAGGAGATCAGCTATCTGCACGCGGAGGCGTATGCAGCGGGCGAGATGAAGCACGGGCCGATTGCCCTGATCGACCCGGGGTTCCCAGTGATCGCGGTTGCGACCAAGAGCCCAACGTACGACAAGACCGTGAGCAACCTCAAGGAATGCGAGGCACGTGGTGCGCGAATCGTCGCGGTTGCCACGGTGGGGGACGAGGAGATCGGCAATGTCGCCGACCATGTGATGTATGTGCCTGCAGTGCGAGACGCACTAAGCCCCATCACGGCGACGGTGCCCTTGCAGTTGCTTGCCCGCGAGATCGCCCTTTTGCGCGGGTGCGACGTTGATCAGCCGCGCAACCTGGCCAAGAGCGTGACCGTCGAGTAGGGCGGCAGGCGCAGCCCCAGAGCTCAGCGCGGGGGCGTTGTGGATCGGTTGAACTATTGGGCCAGTCGGCGCCGCGCGCGGCGGCAACCCATGGTTCAAATTAGGGAGCGCCAGGTATCGCAGAGTGCGCGATAGCGCGGTGCGTATTGGCTGCCGCGTTGCCAGATGAGGCAAAAGTCGTGCTCGATCTCGAAGTCGCGCGGCGTGATGTCCGCGAGCTCGCCCTCCGCGAGCTCGCGCTCGGCCGCCACGCGGTACATAAACGTGATGCCCGCCCCGGCGCGAACGCATGCCTTGATGGTGGGAATGCTCTCGAGCTCGACGATTCCGGCAAAGTCGGAGGTGGCGAGGTCGCACGCGGCAAGGTGCTTCTCCAAGATCTCGCGCGTGCCCGACCCAGGCTCGCGAAGAATCAGGTGCTGGGCGAGCAGGTCGCGGATGGAGTGCGCCCGTGCGGTTTGCGTGCTGCCCACCGCCATATAGCGCTCGCGCGAGAGCACTTCGTACTCAAAGTGGGAGCGATTGAAGGAGCCTTCTACCAGTGCAAAGTCAATATCTCCACGTTCGAGCGCGCAGATGAGGTTGCGCGTGTTGCCCGCCTGCAGGGTGATGGGGGCGTCCGGATGGCTCGTCACGTGCGCCGCGACGAGCCGGGGCGCGATGTAATCGGCGATGGTGCGCGTGCAGCCAAACGTGAGCGGCGCCGCCGTGTGGGAATCCTGCTCGGCTGCGAACCTGACGGCTTCGTTGCGCATGCGGCGCTCGTCGTTTTCCATGGTAAGAAGCCGCTGGTAGAGAAAGTCGGAGACGGGTGTCGGCTCGATGCCGCGGCCCGTTTTGATAAACAGCGGGCATCCATAGTGGCTCTCGAGCTGTTTGATGTGCTGGGAAACGGCGGGCTGCGTGATCATGAGGGCCTCTGCGGCGCGGGTGAAGCTGCGCTGCCGATACACTTCTATAAAGGTGTGCGTGCGATAGTCGAGCATGGCATACTCCGCAGTCATGAAGAAGGTATAAGTAAATCATATGGGACGATAATCAAACACCTATAAATAATTATAGATAGAGGTCGTACCATGAATGGGCGAAACGTTTCGCATTGAATAAGAGCAATCGCTACAAAGATTATGGGGAAAGGCGAGCGGATGGACCTCATCAAGGACTTCAAGAATCTGTGGCGCGGTGTCGCGTTGGCGCTGGTGATCTCGGTGCCGGCGTGGCTGCTGGGCAAGCGGTTCGAGGTGGTTGGCGGCCCCGTGTTCGCCATCCTCATCGGTATGGTGGCAGGCCAGCTTCTGCGCGGGCGGTCGGAAGCGGTGGACGCCGCGGCGCCCGGCATCAAATTCACCTCGAAAAAAGTTCTCCAGTACGCGGTCATTCTGCTCGGTTTTGGCCTCAACCTGAGCGAGATCGCCAAAGTGGGCGCGAGCTCGCTGCCCATCATCCTGTCGACCATCACCACGTCGCTCGTGATTTCCTTCGTGCTGTGCCGCGCCATGAACATCCCGCGCAAGATTTCGACGCTGGTGGGCGTGGGTTCCTCGATCTGCGGCGGGTCCGCCATCGCGGCGACCGCCCCCGTCATCGATGCGGATGACGAGGAGATCGCACAGGCCATCAGCGTCATCTTCCTGTTCAACATCATCGCGGCGCTGGTGTTTCCCACGCTGGGCAGCATGCTCGGCATGAGCAACGAAGGGTTTGGCCTGTTCGCCGGCACCGCCGTGAACGACACGTCCTCGGTGACCGCAGCTGCTGCGGCCTGGGACGGCATGCATCCCGGTTCCAACGCGCTCGACTACGCGACGATCGTCAAGCTGACCCGCACGCTCGCGATCATCCCCATCACGCTGTTCTTGGCATTTTGGCAGGTGCGCCAGGCCAGGCGCGCCGCCGAGATGGGCGAGGGCAACGGGCAGGCCGCGGGTACGTTCGACATCAAGAAGATCTTCCCGTTCTTTATCCTGTTTTTTGTGCTGGCAAGCGTCATTACCACCGTGTTCGCGCTGCCCGTGGCGGCGACCGCGCCGATCAAGACGCTGTCGAAGTTCTTCATCGTGATGGCGATGGCCGCGATCGGCTTCAACACCGATGTCGTCAAGCTGGTGAAGACGGGCGGCAAGCCGATCTTCATGGGTCTGTGCTGCTGGATTGGCATTACCTGCGTGAGCCTCGGCATGCAGAGCGTTCTCGGTATCTGGTAACTCATCTCCCCCAAACAAGGTAGGGCCCGATGGCGGTTGTGTTCCGCTGTCGGGCCCTACCTTGTTTGGGGGCGAATCATGGATGTGGGTGATTCGAGATGCCGGTCGCCTGGGCGCGCTACAGCACCACCCAGGGCAGATTGCTTTCGGGCATGAGCACACCGAGCAGAATGATCAGCGTAAAGGCGATTACACAGCCAAAGATGAACTGTGAGACGACCAGACCGGTGCTCTTACCCGCTTTGCGCTTGAGCACGAACTCGGATTGGCCGCCGTCGATCGACTCGAGGGCATCTGCGTAGCGGCGTGCGAGGATGGCGGAGTCGCTGCGGCGCGCGAAGAGAATGGCGACGAACGTGCCGGCAAGGACGATTTGCGTGATGGTCGCTGCGGCATCGAGCATGTCAGGGGAGATGTCCCCGATGGCGATTAGCGCGAGGGCACATGCGAGCGTGACGACGGAGAGGGCGGCCAACGCGACCGTCTCGCGCATCTCGGCGGCGTTGATGTGCCGCATCATCTCATCGGTGTCGTCGCACAACATCGTCTCGGGTTTGAGCTTGAGTGCGCAACCGAGGGCGAGGAGCTGGATCTTGGACGGAAACTCCTCGTTGGCCTCCCACCGTTGGATGAGCTTGACGTTGATGCCTAGTTTTCCTGCGAGCTTTTCAGGGGTCCAGCCGCGGCTTTCCCTGCGTTGGGCGATTTTTGCTCCAAACTCCACGGTTCCTCCTATATGGCATGGGGGATTGGGTCCGATCTGATGCTTTTCCAGGTCGGGCGTGCGGAGCGCCCGGCTTCTCCTAGCACGTTCCTTACAGTCTCAATTGTATCTAGAAATATGAAGAAAATATGGAATGAATGATGAGACAACTGTATGTTTATTCAAATATAGGAGAAAAATATACATTTACAAATGTGAGTGAATATGAAGCGAAAGGACAGTCAATCAGTTTTTCGAGTAAGCGCCTTTCAATTTACTGCAATTAAAACACTTTATCTAACAGCTAAAACTATAAAACTGGCGGGGATTACAACAAAGATAATTAATCAAAAACCAGCCAATCCAATAAGTTGATCACTGGAAAAGATATGAAAAAACTGGGCAGATGTGATATTTGGAAATAGAAAAGATACGAATTAATATCTACGTCAAGTTCAACGGAATTAATGGGACCGAAAGGAAGCCTGCCGTGAGTGACATCAACGTGAAAGAGACGATCCTTCCAAAAGTGACCGTTATCTTGCGAGGATATGAAACCAATCAGGTCATGTGTGTCGCTGAACAGTTGGTGGGCACCAAGGTCAATTCCATCGAGATCGCGAGCAATTCACCGTCTGCCATGGAGTCCATCGCGGCGCTCCATGACGAGTTTGCCTCCGAGGTACACGTGGGTGCCGGTACTATCCTTACTCCCGAGCTCGCCAGCCAGGCCATCGCCGCTGGTGCTGAGTTTATGTTGAGCCCGGTCATGTTCTCCCAGGAGATTTTTGCTCTCGCTAAGGAGCGGGGAGTCGTGACCGTCCCTGCGGCGTTCAGCCCCTCGGAGATCCGCCGCATGTTGGACATGGGCGCCGATATCGTCAAGGTGTTTCCTGCTGGCCAGTTGGGACCCGATTACATCAAGGCCATCCAGGCCCCGCTTGGCAAGCTTCCCCTGATGGTCGTGGGCGGAGTTAATGTTGCCAACGTGCAGTCCTATTTCGACAAGGGCGCCATGTATGCGGGCATCGGGTCAGGCATCTTCGATCCCGCGGATATTATTGCGTGCGATAAAAAGAAGCTTGCCGAATCGGTCAAGCGCCTCGAGGAAAGTGTCAACTGGTAGCTTTGCGCCGGAAGGTAAAGCCCAAATGGAAGGAACGGATATGGCAGGTATCAAGTTCGACAATTCACTGATCGTTCATATCGAGGGGGAGGGCCTCACCACGGAGGACGTCGAGCGCACGCTCGCCGCTCGCCTCGAGGAGCTTGGCTATGCCAAGGAGACCTTCACCGCCGCGATTCTCGAGCGTGAGGCCGTATTCCCCACTGCGCTCGATATGGACGGTATCAACGTCGCCATTCCTCACTGCGATGTCGCGAATGTCAACGAGGCGGCCGTCTGCATGGGCGTGCTCGAGAACCCCGTTGCGTGGCATCGCATGGATGATCCCGAGAGCACCTGCGAGGTCTCGCTCGTGTGCATGCTCGCCCTGACCGAGCCCCATGCGCATCTCGAGATGCTCCAGAAGGTCATCGGCTTGGTCCAGAACCAGGAGCTGGTGGCCAAGGTGGTCGCTTCAGACTCCATCGACGAGGTGTTCGAGCTCGTGCACGACCAGCTGGTCTAGCACGTTCAGCGGGATTTGGGCTCCGTGTCGCCCGGCCCTTTTGGCAGATAGCGCGATTTCAGGCATCGCGCGCGCAATAAACGAGAAAGGAAACTCTCATGGCAAAGCGTGTTCTCATCGCATGCGGCAACGGTGTCGCAACTTCCACCGTCGTCGCTTCCAAGGTCAAGGAGTACTGCGCCGCCAATGGCGTAGATATTCAGGTCACCCAGTGCAAGATGCTCGAGCTGCACGACAAGGCCAACGACTACGACCTGGTCGTGACCTCCGGCAAGTTCAAGGACCCGGATGTCACCACCCCGTGCATCATGGCCATTGCGCTGCTGACCGGCATCAACGAGGAGGCGACCCTCCAGCAGATCGTCGACGCCCTCAAGGCGTAGCGATAGAGCAACTACCTGAACTCCTGATTGGAAAGGACCCCAATGGACGCGCTCCTCAACGGTGCATACTCGGTGTTCCAGGCATTCATCGGTGCCGGCGCCTATGTCATGCTGCCTTTCATCATCATGATCATCGGTCTGATTTTCCGCCTGCCGATTTCCAAGGCATTCAAGAGCGGCATCACCATCACCTGCGGTTTCGTGGGTATCAACCTCCTGGTCAACCTGCTTAAGTCCGCGGTGAGCCCCGCTGCTGCCGCCATGGTCGCCAACTTCGGTCTCAACCTCGACGTCACCGACGTTGGCTGGGGCGCCATCTCCTCCGTCACCTGGGCATCGCCCATCGTGGCCTTCCTGGTCTTCGAGATTCTGGGCATCAACATCCTGATGCTCCTCCTCAAGAAGACGAACACCATGGACGTCGACATCTGGAACTACCACCACATGATGATCGTCGGCATCCTGGTCTTCTTCGTGACTCAGAACATCGTCTGGGCCCTGATCGCGACCGCAATTACCGCCGTCATGACCTTCAAGTTTGCCGACTGGACGCAGCCGCTCATCGAGCACTTCTTCGGTATTCCGGATGTCACGCTACCGACGATCTCCTACACCTCCTCGATCATCATTGCCGCTCCCATCAACTGGCTGATCGACCGCATCCCCGGTCTCAACAAGGTTAACTTCTCCATCAAGGGCGTGCAGAAGTACCTCGGCGTCTTCGGTGACCCGATGATGCTCGGCTTCATCCTCGGTTGTGCCATGGGTGGCCTGGCCCTGTTCCCGTTCAACGAGATCTTCCTCACCGGCGTGAACGTCGCTGCCGTCATGGTGCTCATGCCCAAGATGACCGCCATGTTCGTCGAGGGCCTCATGCCGATTTCCGCCGCCGCCCAGAAGTTCACCACCGAGAAGTTCGGCGGCCGCTCCCTGTCCATCGGTCTCGACGCCGCTGTCGTTGTCGGCAACCCCGAGGTCATCACCACTGCCCTGATTATGATCCCGGTCACCATCCTGCTCGCCTTCATCCTTCCCGGCAACCGCATGATGCCGCTCGCCGACCTCGCCGTCGTGACCTTCCGTGTCGCCCTGGTCGTGGCCCTTTGCCGCGGTAACGTGTTCCGCTCGATCCTGATCTCCATCCCCGTGATGTCCGCGATCCTGTACGCTGGCACCTTCGCCGCCCCGTACATGACCGAGCTCGCACAGTCCGCCGGCCTCGCCTTCGAGGGTCAGATCGCCTCCATGGCCGGCCCATCCCTTACCCAGACCGCCATCATCTTCTGGTGCTGCATCTCCGAGCATGCCATGATCGTGGTTCCGGTCCTGGTCGTCGCCTTCATCGTCGTGTGGTACGTGGTCGAGAAGAAGATCACCCTCGAGAAGATCGAGGCCTACGCCGCCGAGTACGACGAGATGTAATCCCGAGAACCTGAATTTCAGTCGGCGGGCGCCGGCTTCCTGGCGCCCGCCCCGCTTACAAAGAAAGTGAGGCGCCCTACATGCAGCGAGCAATCGACAGACTGGAACCGTTCCAGCGCGCGATCTCCAAGGCGCATCTCGCGTCCGCGGGCATCTCGATTGATTCCCTCCAGGACACCAACAAGCCCCTCATCGCCATCGCCAACAGCTGGAATGAGGTGTGCCCCGGCCACGAGCCGCTTCGCCAGCTTGCGGCGGAGGTCAAAAAGGGCGTGCTTGAGGCTGGTGGCGAGCCCATCGAGTTCAACACCATCGCCATGTGCGATGGAGTCGCCCAGGGTCACGCTGGCATGCGCTACTGCCTGCCGCATCGTGAGATCATCGCGGATTCCTGCGAGGCCATGATAGTGGGCGAGGGCTGCTTCGATGGCGTCGTGTATCTGGGCAGCTGCGACAAGATCATTCCCGCGATGCTGATGGCCGCCGCCCGCATCGATCTTCCCGCCGCGCTCGTGACCTGCGGTCCCTGCTATGACGAGATCAAGCCCTCCGAGTCCAAGGCCCTTCGCGCCCGCTTCCTCGCAGGTGAGGCGACGGAGCGCGAGGTCATCGAGGGAACGCTCAAGTACTACACCGGTCCCGGCGTCTGCCCGTTCCTGGGCACCGCGAACACCATGGGCTGCCTTGCCGAGGGCCTTGGCATGATGCTTCCCATGGGCGCGCTGTGGCCGTCTTCCACGAGCCAGCGCCGCTTCAACGCGCGCCGCACGGGCGCGGCCGTCGTGGAGATGGTGCGCCGCGACGTCAGGCCCAGCGACATCATGACGCAGGGCGCCCTGGATAACGCGGTCAAGCTGCTCGCCTCGATTGGCGGTTCGCTCAACGCCCTGATCCACCTGCCCGCCCTGGCCGACGAGCTCGGCCTGGAGTGTACCTGGGCACAGGTCGCCGAGATCACGTCCAAGACGCCGGTCATCTGTAACGTGGTCCCCAACGGCGACATTTCCTGCGTCAACCTCTACAAGGCCGGCGGTATACCCGCCGTTCTCAAGACCATCGCGAAGGACCTCGATACCTCCGTTCAGACTGTGACCGGCAAGACCATGGGCGAGAACCTGGAGGAGGACATCTCCATCGACCGCTCCGTAATCCGCGAGCAGGATGATCCGAAGTCCATCGCGAATGGCATCCAGGTGCTGTATGGCAACCTGGCCCCGGAGGGCGCGCTGGTCAAGACCAGCGCCGTCCCCGCGGACCAGCACGTGTGGACCGGCACCGCCATGGTGTTCAACTCCGAGGAGGAGGCGTTCGCCGCCTACAACGAGGATGCGATCAAGCCCGGTACTGGCGTCGTCATCCGATATGAAGGCCCCAAGGGCGGACCCGGCATGAAGGAGCTCCACCGCGTCACCGAGATCATGAAGGGCATCCCCAACTCGGCGGTCATTACCGACGGCCGTTTCTCGGGGGCGTCCGGCGGCCTTTCCGTCGGCTATCTGTGCCCTGAGGCGTATGAGGGCTCTCCCATCGCCCTGGTCGAGAGCGGCGACGTCATCAACATCGACCTGACGAAGAACCTCATCGAGATCGAGGTCGACGACGAGGAGCTGGCGCGCCGTCGAGAGTCTTGGACCCCCGTCATTCATGAGAACGGCGGCAGGCTTCTTGCCCGCTATTCCGCTCAGGTCGCCTCCGCGAAGACGGGTGCCGTTGTCCGATAGCCGAGGTAGGTGCTGAATATGGTCAAGCTGGTCTTCTCTGATCTGGACGGAACGTTTCTGACCCAGGACAAGACCATCACGGCCGACAATGCACGAGTTCTGGACGCCGCGTATGAGCGCGGCGTCCATTTTGTTCCGTGCACGGGTCGGAATATTACGGACATACCGGGTGAGATCTTGCGGCATCCCGCCGTGGCGCACGCGGTGTGCTGCAACGGCGCACAGGTGCTCAATGTCAAGACGGGCGCGGTCCTGCACGAGGTGGCGTTGGACAAGGCCACCGTGCTCGACCTGTACCGCAGTGTCCGCGACCTGCGCGTTACGTTCGACATCTTCGCCGACAGGAGGGTGTATACGCCGCGTTCCCGTTTCGGTTATATCGAAACGGTCGACCTGAGTGCGCCGACGCGGGATTTCATACGCGCAGGGAGAACGGTGTTTGACGAGTCGGTCGAGGAGCTGCTCGGCAAGGTGGGCGACGTGTGCCGCCTCAACATTTTCTTCCACACGCGAGCCGAACGTGATGAGGTCTGGCGCGCGGTTGATGCACGGCCATCGTTGATCCGCACGACCTCGCTCGACTGCAATGTGGAGATAACTGACGCTCGTGCCCACAAGGGGGCCGCTCTTGCGTGGCTTTGTGGATTATTAGGCGTTTCTCCGGCTGACACGGTGGCGTTCGGGGACAATGAGAATGATGTAACTATGTTGCGCGCGGCCGGCGACGGAGTCGCCATGGCCAATGCGGTGCCAGCTTGCAGAGCGGCTTCCAACCATATGACCTCCAGTTGCGATGACTCGGGGGTGGCGCGCTATCTTTCAATCCTGTTCGGGATTCAGGCGTAGGGAGAACACGGCGTGTCCAGGGGACTTGTTGTCGCGTCATGCTCGGTGACGTTCGGCATATTTAATAGCCATCCGGTTAACAGGCTCACGGAGGCGGGCTGTACCGTGCGGCTCAATCCATACGGTCGCCTGATGCGTCCCGCCGAGATACTGGAGCATGCCGCTGGGGCTGACGTGATCATCCTGGGCAACGAGGTGCTGGACGGCTCAACGATCGACAAGCTCTCGAGCTTGAAGCTGGTCGTGCGTCACGGCGCCGGTTTGGACAACATTGATTTCACCGCATGTGATGCCCGCGGGATCGAGGTGGTGAACACTCCCGGTGCGAACAAGGAGGAGACTGCAGACCTCACGTTCGCGTTGATTCTTGACCTGGCGCGCAAGCTCACTCAGAGTATCAACGAGCTTCGTGCCGGTGTTCGCAACAAGATCCCAGGGCGCAGCCTGTACGGCAAGACCATCGGCATCATCGGCGTCGGAGATATCGGCATGGCGGTCGCCAGCCGCGCCATGGGGTTCGGGATGGATATTCTGGGCAATGATATTGTGCAGCGCGAAGAGGCCGCTCGGTACGGGCTGCTGTACACCAGCCTGAATGACCTCCTCGCCGCCTCCGACATCGTGACGATCCACACGCCGCTCACCTCCGCAACGAGGAACCTCATCGGCGCGCGAGAGCTGCGTCGCATGAAGGATGGGGCGCTTTTGGTCAACACGGCGCGAGCGGGGATCATTCGCACCGCTGCGTTGGAAAAATCGCTTGCGACGGGACATTTGGGGGGATTTGCCGCTGACGTCTTTGATTTCGAGTCGGCGTCTGCGAAGGGCACCTTGATGGAAATGCCGAATGTTCTGCTCACTCCTCATATTGGGTCCGCGACTGTTGAGGCGAATCTGCATATGGGGGATATGGCAGTTGATAACATCCTTGCATTCATGAACGGTATCGCCCCCGCGAACAGGGTGACCGTTGCCGATCGGCTTCGTTTTTCCTAGTGGGCGGTTCGCAGTTGGTTCCGATGCCGGCTGCTGTAGTGATTGTCGGTCGGGCCCATGGGAGATTCGACGCGCTTTCGAAGCTTTGGTTGAGAAATGGTCGGGATTTGCCACGCTGCGACAGCCTGGCATTTCCCGACCATTTTTTCATGTTAAAACGGGTTGAACGGTCGTGATTTGCCATTCTGCGACAGGGTGGCAAATCTCGACCGTTTTGGGTTTCTGTCGAACGGCTCGGCCTCAACGTGAGGCCATATTCAGGGGGGTGCTCTGGGATGTTGTGTCCAGATGCGGCGTGCACCCTATTGGAGCCAGCGGCCAAAACGCTGAGGTTGGGGACCGATTTCCCCGTGACACTTTGGGACAATAGGGCGGATTCCTAATTGTTTGACCACCTGGCGGCTTCGGCCGTCTCGTCGGTTGGGGAGGATGCCGTGCAGAAGAGGCCGCAGGGCTCAGGTCATAGGCTCGCCTGCCCCAGGATCGCGACTGCCTCATCGACTTGCGAGGCGGCCCCCAATCCGCCGTTCGAGAGGGTTATTCAATATATCCGCACGCTCATACATGCCGCTGCTCGAACAAACTAACCGCCTACCAACTTCTGCTCGAAAAATAGGTATAAGGCGGGAAAGATGGAAGTATCGGTTATGCATGCGCCCGGCGCTAGGTCCGGACGCCCGAGAGATAGGAGCCAACCATGGGTCTGAAGACAGATCAGGAAATCGTTTTGGATTTCGAAGGGCTTTTGTCCTACCTGCGCTCTAAGACGCGCGTCTTCATGGACGTCGATGGCCATGAGTACTACGTCACCCACACGGACGGGTACTGGCGCGTACAGGACTGCGAGCGCTTGAACGACAAAGGCCGCTTCGTTGATTGCTCCGAACTGGTGACTACGCTGTCTGAGCTCGTCGAGCTGCCGTGGCTCGATGGCAAGAGCGTCCACGACCTGACCGAGAACGCCACGTTCTTCGAGTCCATCCAGGAGGGTTGGGTGTATCCCGACGGCGTCGTCGAGGAGCCTGCCTGCGAGTGCGAGGAGCCCGCTTGCGCGTGCGAGGCCTAATTCGCCTCAAGCCCACGCGCAGGGTTCGTCCGCCCTTGGCGCCCCAGTTTTAAAAAGCGCGTGAGCGCCCGCACATAGCGTGACGTAATGCGTAAGCCGAGATACGATGGTATCTCGGCTTTCTTGTGCCGGTTGTACCCATGCATCGAGGATACGGGGGAGATGATTGCATGAAATTGTTGTTGCAAACAGTTAAACGTTACAAGCTTTTGGTCGCCGCCACGTTAGCGGCGCTTTTGCTGGATGTTGCGGGCACGCTGTACGTTCCCACGATGCTCGCCGGCATGATCAACCAGGGTGTCGCGAGTGGCAGCACCGATTTCATCTTGGGTCAGGGTCTAAAAATGCTGCTGGCGTGCTGCTGCGCGAGCGGCGGAGCCCTGCTGGGCAATTATCTCTGCGCGCGTTTCGCCTCCTATGTGGGGCGCGATATCCGCAACGCCGTGTACGAGGCGTCGCTGGCGTTTTCCGGCAGCGACTTCGAGGAGTTCGGCACGGGCTCGATGATCACGCGCACCCTGAACGACGTGAACGTCATCCAGCAGACGGTCATGCTCGCAACACAGGCCATGCTGCCCGTTCCCATCATCTGTGTCATGGGCACGGTGCTCGCGTTTAACATCGACGCCCAGATGGGCGCCATGATGCTCGCCGTTGTCACCGTTGTCATGGTCTTCGCCGTGATCGCGGTTCGCCGCGCCGCGCCCATCTTCGAGAAGATGCAGGGTTTCATCGACCGCATGAATATCGTGTTGCGCGAGAACATCATCGGCGTCCGCGTCATCCGCGCCTTTGGCAAGGAGCGCCACGAGGAAGGTCGCATGGGCCGCGTGTTCGAGGACTACGCAAACGCGGCTATCAAGGTGAACTGGATCTTTGCCGGCGTGGACTGCTTCAGCTTTTGCCTTATGAACATCGCCGAGGTGCTGCTCATGTGGCTCGGCGGCAACCGTGTGGGTGCACATGCCATGGAGATCGGCAACATCTCCGCGGTGGTCGAGTATGCCATGCTCATCATGTTCTACATCATGATGGCCCAGTTCGTGGCGCTGATGGTGCCACGCGCCATCGTGTGCCTGCAGCGCTGCTCGGACGTCATCTACAAGCAGCCGAGCATCGCGGACCTGCCGTCGGTGTCGTCGGTTTCGGGGGAGACTGGCGGCGACGATGTCGTTGCCGCGTTCAAGCATGCGTCGTTCCGCTTCGCCGACGCCGACGAAGACACGCTGCACGACATCGACTTCGCCTGCCATCGAGGCAAAACGACGGCGATCATCGGCTCCACCGGCTCCGGCAAATCGACCATCGCGAAGATGCTGTTGCGTCTGCATGACGTGACCGAAGGCTCCGTGTGCTTTGGCGGCTCCGACGTGCGCGAGATCTCCCAGCACGACCTGCGCGAGCGTATCGCTTACGTGCCGCAAAAGGCGTGGCTGTTCAGCGGAACCGTGGCGAGCAACCTCCGCTACGGCAACGAGGGCGCAAGCGACGCGGAGATGCGTCATGCGCTCGAGGTGGCCCAGTCCGACTTCGTGTGGGGTCTTGCCGAGAAGCTCGAGGCGCCGGTTTCCCAGGGCGGTACGAACTTCTCTGGCGGTCAGCGCCAGCGTCTCGCCATCGCCCGCGCGCTCATGAAGCGCGCCGACCTGTACATTTTTGATGACAGCTTCTCGGCGCTCGACTTCAAGACCGACGCCGCGCTGCGCCGCGCCCTCAAGCCCGAGACGTGCGACGCCGCGGTGCTCATCATCGCCCAGCGCATCAACACGATCCTCCACGCCGATCAGATCATCGTGCTCAAGGACGGTCATATCGAGGGCAAGGGCACGCACGAGGAGCTGATGGGAACCTGCGAGGCATACCGCGAGATCGCGAACAGCCAGATGAAGGGGGGCGAGTAGCATGGCGTGGAACAAGAAGAAGCACGGCGACGGCGCAGACGAGCTGTTTGCCGAGAACGCCCGCATCGAGCGCGAGCGCAAGGAGGGGGCAATCGAAGACGCCCAGGCCATGACGCCCGACGTGACATCTGAGGACGAGCTCGAGGTTCCGAAGGACACGTGGGGCACGGTCCGGCGCCTGTGGGACGCCGCCCGCGGTGAGCGTTGGCGCTTTGGCGTCGTGGTCGCCGCCATTCTCGTCTATACGGGATTTCACGTCGCGGCGCCCGCCTACAGCGCCCACGTCATCGACGTCTTGTGGGCGAACATCCAGGTTGCGTTTGCCGAGGGCCGCACCTTCACGGTGAGCTGGGAGACGGGCGGCCGCGAGCTCGCCGTCTACTTTGGCATTTGGATGGGCGCCTGCGCGCTGTATTCGGTGCAGTGCTTCGTTATGGCGGGTTTTGCCGAGAAGCTCAACCTGTCGTTGCGCACGAGCATCGCCGAGAAGCTCAACCGTCTGCCGCTCAAGTTTTACGACAGCCACAAGCCGGGTGAGGTCGTGAGCCGTGCGACCAACGACCTCGACAAAATGTCCGAGGTGCTGCAGACGGGTCTGCTCAAGCTCATGAGCGCGGTGGGCACCATCATCGGTGCGCTCTTCATGATGTTTAGCTACAGCTTCTTGCTCACGGGGATTTTCCTGGTCTTCGCGCTGCTGTCTACGCTGGTGACCCAGTACGTCTCGAAGCAGACGTTGCGCCTGGCCGCCGATCGCCAACGCTATGTGGGCAAGCTCACCGCGACGGTGGAGGAGGCCTATTCCGGCCGCCTTATCATCAAGAGCTTCAACCGCGAAGGGGTGAGCGCCGCTGAGGTGGGCGAGTTGTCCGACAAGCTTGCGCAGGCGAGCCGCCGCGCGGACTTCATCACCAACGCGATCAGCCCGCTGATTCGCTTCATCATTCGCCTCGCGCAGGTGCTCATCGCGATCGTCGCGGGCGGCATGCTTGTGGGCGGCCAAATCACCATCGGCGTGTTCCAGGCGTTCTTTCACTACATCTATCAGGTGTCCGAGCCGCTCACGCAGCTCTCGTTCACCATCAACACGCTGCAAAATGCTCTGGCGAGCGTGGAGCGCGTGTTCGACATCTTGGACGAGGACGAGGTCGAGCCGGATCCGGCGTCCGAGGTCGCGGCGAGCTTGCCGGCGGCCGTGGAGGGGCGCGTGGACTTCGAACGTGTTCGGTTTGGGTACGACCCCGACAAGCCTCTCATGCGCGACGTGACGTTCCACGTGAAGCCTGGTCAGAAGATCGCCATCGTGGGTGCCACGGGCGCCGGCAAGACGACGCTCATCAACCTGCTCATGCGGTTTTACGAGATCGGCGGCGGCACCATCGCTCTGGATGGGGTGGACACGCACGCCATGACGCGTGCGGATCTGCGTCAGAACTTTGGCATGGTGCTGCAGGACGCTTGGCTGTTTGACGGCACGATTGCCGAGAATATCGCCTATGGGCGCCCCGACGCCACGCGCGAGGAGATTATCGCCGCGGCCAAGATGGCGCGCGTCGACCATTTCGTGCGCACGATGCCCCAGGGCTACGACACGCATGTGGAAAACGATGTCGAGAGCATTAGCCAGGGTCAGCGCCAGCTGCTCACGATCGCGCGCGTGATCTTGTGCGACCCGAAGATCCTTATCTTGGACGAGGCGACGTCGAGTGTGGACACGCGCACCGAGCGCGATATCGTGCGCGCCATGGAGACGCTCATGCAGGGACGCACGAGCTTTGTCATTGCGCATCGCCTGAGCACGATTGTGGATGCCGACCTGATCTTGCACATGCGCGCCGGCACCATCATCGAGCAGGGCACGCACGAGGAGCTGCTTGCCGAGAACGGCCCGTATGCCGAGCTGTATCGCAGCCAGTTCGCATAAGTGGGGGCGGGCGCCCGGCCCGGGTCACGTTCGCCGCGCCGGCTGGGCGCGGCACCTCGATTCGTGGCCGGCGCCCCGAACCGCTGGCGACCAGCTGGCCGCCGTTCGGCGGACTGGCAGAAAACGAACGACGAGCCACCTTTGGCAGGGCACCGTATGGGCGCAAGATCGTGCGGTGCCGCTTCATGCCGTGTACCTGCGAATTTAGGCGGGACGAAATCTCCGCGCAGATAATTGAATCGATTACACAAGCTCTTTACCAGCTGTTCCTCTGAATTCCCCCTGTTCGATGAGGGGTTGAAAATCGTCGACGAGCGATTTAGACTCACCTTTGTTGTGTTCAAACCGTGTAGCAACAAAGGAGGTTGTGTGATGGTAAGTATCGTTTTGGCAAGCCATGGTGATCTGGCCGAGGGTCTCAAGATGACCGGTTCTATGGTCTTCGGTGATCAGCCCAACGTCGCCACGGTTTCCCTCATGCCGAGCATGGGTCCGGATGACTTCCGCCAGAAGGTGGAAGAGGCGGTCGCTTCCTTCGACGATCCCGAGGACGTCCTGTTCCTCGTCGATCTGTGGGGCGGCACTCCGTTCAACCAGATCAGCGGTCTGTTTGATGCCCACCCCTCGTGGGCGATCCTGACCGGCGTGAACCTGCCGATGCTCGTCGAGGTGTACACCGCTCGCTTCGACGCGTCCAAGTCGGCCCACGATATCGCCAAACACGTCATTTCCGAGGCCCGCGCCGGCGTCCGCGTCAAGCCCGAGTCTCTCGAGCCGGAAGAGGCCAAGCCCGCTGCAGCAGCGGATCCGGCCCCTGTCCAGGGAGCCATTCCCGAGGGCACCGTCCTCGGCGATGGGCACATCAAGTTCGTGCTCGCCCGCGTCGATACGCGCCTGCTCCACGGCCAGGTGGCGACCACCTGGACCAAGATGACCAAGCCCGACCGCATCATCGTCGTGTCCGACGCCGTCTCTCACGACGACCTGCGTAAGTCCATGATCACGGAGGCCGCGCCTCCCGGAGTGAAGGCCCACGTCGTCCCCGTTCAGAAGATGATCGACGTCGCCAAGGACCCGCGTTTCGGCGCTACCAAGGCCATGCTATTGTTCGAGACCCCGCAGGACCTGCTCCGCGCGGTCGAGGGCGGCGTGGACATCAAGGAAGTCAACCTTGGCTCTATGGCCCACTCCGTGGGCAAGGTCGTTGTCACCAACGCCATCGCTATGGATAACGACGACGTCGAGACGCTCGAGAAGCTCGCCGCAAAGGGCATCACCTTCGACATCCGCAAGGTTCCGGCCGATTCCGCCGAGTCCTTCGACGCGATGATCAAGAAGGCCAAGTCCGAGCTGGCCGCTCAGTAAAGGAGGGAATATGTCAGCACTTTCGATCGTTCTGATCGCCATCATCGCGCTGCTGGCCGGTATGGAAGGTGTTCTGGACGAGTTCCAGTTCCACCAGCCGCTCGTTGCCTGTACGCTCATCGGTCTTGTGACCGGCCACCTGCAGGAGGGCATCATGCTCGGTGGCTCCCTGCAGATGATCGCCCTCGGCTGGGCTAACGTCGGCGCCGCCATCGCGCCCGACGCTGCGCTTGCCTCCGTTGCGTCCGCCATCATCATGGTGCTCGCGCTTGACGGTGGAACCTCCGACTCCCAGACGGCCATCACCACGTCCATCGCTCTGGCCGTGCCGCTGTCCGTCGCCGGCCTGTTCCTCACCATGATCTGCCGTACGCTGGCAATCCCCATGGTTCACGCCATGGATGCCGCTGCCGAGAAGGGCAACTTCAAGGGTGTCGAGTTCTGGCAGATCGCGGCCATCCTCATGCAGGGCGTCCGCATTGCCATCCCGGCCGTCGCCCTGTGCTTCGTCTCGCCCGAGATCGTGACCAACACGCTCAACATGATGCCTGACTGGCTGTCCGGCGGCATGGCTGTTGGCGGCGGCATGGTCGCTGCTGTTGGTTACGCCATGGTCATCAACATGATGGCGACCAAGGAAGTCTGGCCGTTCTTCGCGCTCGGCTTCGTCTTCGCCGCCATTTCCGAGCTCACGCTCATCGCCCTTGGCATTATCGGCGTGTCCCTCGCCCTGCTGTACCTCGGCCTCAAGGACCTGGCCAAGAACAGTGGCGGTTCTGCCGGCACCGGCGACCCGCTCGGCGACATCCTGAACGACTACGAGTAAGGAAGGGAGGACGTACATCATGGCAGAGAACAAGATTCAGCTTTCCAAGTCCGACCGTATGTCGGTGTGCATGCGTCACCAGTTCCTGCAGGGCTCTTGGAACTACGAGCGTATGCAGAACGGCGGCTGGTGCTTCGCTATGATCCCCGCGATCAAGAAGCTCTACTCCAACAAGGAGGACCAGATCGCGGCGCTCAAGCGTCACATGGAGTTCTACAACACGCATCCGTACGTGTCCGCTCCCGTTATCGGCGTCACCCTCGCCCTTGAGGAGGACCGCGCCAACGGTGCGCAGGTCGAAGACGCCGCCATCCAGGGCGTTAAGGTCGGCATGATGGGCCCGCTGGCTGGCGTTGGCGACCCCGTCTTTTGGTTCACCCTTCGCCCGATCCTCGGTGCCCTTGGCGCTTCCCTCGCTCTGGGCGGCTCCATCATGGGCCCGCTGCTGTTCTTCTTCGCGTGGAACATCATCCGCATCGCCTTCCTGTGGTACACCCAGGAGTTTGGCTACAAGGTCGGTACCTCCATCACCAAGGACCTCTCCGGCGGCCTCATGGGCAAGATCACCGAGGGCGCATCCATCCTCGGTATGTTCATCATCGGTTCGCTCGTTCAGCGCTGGGTGAGCATCTCCTTCACCCCGGTCGTCTCCACGGTGCAGCAGTCCGCTGGCGCCTACATCGACTGGGCCAACCTGCCTGCGGGCACTGAGGGCATCCATCAGGCGCTCAGCCAGTTCGCTGCCCTTGGCCCCAATGGCCTTGAGGTCGCGAAGGTCACCACGCTCCAGGCCAACCTCGACCAGCTGATCCCCGGCCTCGCCGCCGTGGGCCTCACCCTGCTGTGCTGCCAGCTGCTCAAGAAGAAGGTCTCCCCGATCGTCATCATCATTGCGCTGTTCGCTGTGGGCATCGTCGCCCGCCTGCTCGGCATCATGTAAGACGTTTTGGGGCTTCAAGTGTTGCTGAATGCTTGAGCTTTATGCCGCGCCTGCTACCATGGTTCACCATTGGTGGCGGGCGCGGTTTTTCCAATCGGGGACGCTGGCTTGGCGGCGCGAGGCCATGTGCCAATCGGATGCATGCCAGGTGGGACGCCTGAGCGCCTGCGTGCTGCCGGGCACGGACGCGCGGCGCATGGGGCAGCGTGTCCGATTGGGAAAACCGCACATCGAAGTCGCGCAAGCGCTTGCTGTGCGCGACGAGTTAAGAGGAGTTGGGATGGCGCAGTCGCAGAACAGCTCGGTGTATTACACGGAGCATGCCACGTCGTTTCACGGGCTGGCCACGTATGGCAACGTTATGCTCGGCAACAAGGCGTTTGAGTTTTACAACGAGCGAAACCCAGAGGACTATATCCAGATTCCCTGGGACCAGATCGACCGCGTGGCGGCGTCCGTCATGTTCGGCGGAAAGAAGATCGCCCGCTTCGTCATTTTCGTCAAAGACAGCGAGACTGGGTTCTCATTTTCCACGCGCGACAACAAGGCGACGCTGCGCGCCATGCGCGAGCACGTGTCAGAGGATCGCCTGCTGCGCTCTTTGAGCTTCTTTGACGTGATAAAGCAAGGTTTGCTGTCACTGTTCCGCAAAAACCGCTAGAATATCCAATGCATACGCCGAGCACGTGGCTCCTCAGCTTGACGGGCATCGCGGCGTGGCAATCATGGCAATGCCTCCGTAGCTCAGGGGATAGAGCACCGCTCTCCTAAAGCGGGTGTCGTACGTTCGAATCGTATCGGGGGCACCATTGATGATTTGGGTCGCCGCGTGCTCCGCGCGGCGACCTTTTATTTTGTCGCGGAGAGTGTGCAGGAGCGGTTGCGTGAAAGGCGGGCGCGCGCATTTTCACCGTGAGGAGGGCGGCCGTGTTCAATTTTCCGACTTGTTGCGCGGTTTCCGGGAAACGGAAAATAGAAATGCATTTTGAGCTTTGCGAACTGTGGATTCTGTACGTTTGCCGTCCTCCTTGCTTGGAAAATTGACAAAAAGGCTGCAATAAGTGAAAGAATCGCACAACAGGATGGGGTGCCTTCCATGGGCCGTTGCGTTGAGATGCTATTCGGCTGTGCGGAGACGAGGCGCGTCAGTACGGCAATTTTATTATGTGGTCCGGTGACGTTAACAGTTCAGTAGCTCTCGAACTTCCACGCCTAGAGAGTCGGCAATTCCGCAAAGCACGTCAAACCCTACGCTCACACGCCCTGTCTCGATTTCCCAAAGATAGGTGTGCGACGTCCCGACCATGGCGGCAAACCCGCGCATCGAGTGGCCGGCTTCGATGCGTCTCGCCTTTATGCTTTCGCCGAGTTTTTTGCGGCGTTCCAGATTATCCATTTCCCGAGCGTACCTGCTTGCGGGACATTACTGGTTTGCTATGATTAACCATGTCGCAATTGGATCTCTATAGAGAACCAATCGTCGTGTTGACGGATGTACGGGATTCAAAGGAGAGGCGAGATGGAATACAAGCCTAAGCACATGGCCCCACGGTCATTTGGAGGGGGGCTTGGAATGCGGAAGATGAGAAATCGTATCGTCGTCGGCGCGCTCACCGCTGCCATGGTGGCGCCTTCTGTGCTCACGCCTGCAGCAAACGCGCTTGCTTACGATTACGTGACCATTGAGACAAATTTCTCTGGCGCCACCCAGCGTCTGATCAAGTCCGATGGCGAGAAGATGTCTGTTGATGAGATCCTTGCTGCCATCAAGGAGGCCGAGAAGGTTCTCGACGCAGCTATTGCTGCGGCTCAGGCCGCTGAGGCTACCGACAATCAGAACGGTGCTGTTCTTGCCGCTGCTCAAGGCGCATTTAACACTGCCGAGAGCAACTACAACGCCATGGACGCTGCTACCGCATCTGAGCTTGCAAGTCAGATCGACAAGCTGAATGCCGAGCTTGCCTCTGCTCGCCAGAAGGTCGCCGACCTCAAGAAGCAGTCTGAGGATGCGCAGTCTGCGCTCGATCAGCTGAACGGCGATAAGACCACCGCTGAGGCTGACCTTGCCGATAAGCAGGCCGCACTTGATGAGGCTAATCAGGCCCTCAAGAACGCTGAGGACGCTCTGGCTGCGCTCGGCGAGAGCCCCACTGCTGATGAGCAGGCCGCATACGATGCCGCCAAGAAGGCATACGATGAGGCTCTTGCCGATAAGGAGGCCAAGCAGGCTGCCGCTGATGAGGCAAAAGCCGCACTCGATAAGTTGAACGCCGATATCGAGGCCAAGCGTGCTGCCCTTTCTGATGCTCAGGCTACCGTCGAGGCGAAGCGCGCCGCCAAGGCCGAGGCTGACGCTGCTCTCGCTAACGCTCAGGCCGCATATGCCGCCACCGTTGAGCAGATTAAGGCCGATCTCATCAAGGATGAGAAGGACGCCCTTGATGCCGCTATCGCTGATCAGCAGAAGCGGCAGGACGCCTATGACGCTATCAAGGACACTGGCTCCGAGGAGGAGACCGCTGCTGCCCTTGACGCGCTTAATGCTGCCAAGGCAGTGACTGCTGAGAAGCAGACCGCGTATAACAACGCAGTTGCTACCGCCGGCGGACAGGCTAAGGCTGAAGCTGATGCTGCCATCGCTGAGAAGCAGACTGCCGCCGATAAGGCCGCGCAGGATCTCAAGAACTGCGAAGATATCATCACGACTGTTCCTGGCGAGATTGGCGCTCTTGAGGGTCAGATTGCCGTCGAGCAGCAGCGCATCGATGACGCCAAGACGGCGCTCGATGCCGCTAACGCTCTTGTGACCGAAAAGCAGCAGGCTGTCGATGCTGCCCAGACCGCTCTTGATAATCTTGCTGAGGAGCAGGCCGCTTGGGATGAGGCTGCGGCTTCTATCCGCGAGCGCATTGAGACTGCCAAGCAGGCAGTCGCTACCGCCCAGGGCGAGTTTGACCAGGCTCAGGCTGCCGTCAAGACGCTTGATAAGCAGATCACCGCTAAGCAGGCCGAAATCGATGCTATCAAGAAGCAAATCGCCGAAAGCTCTGAGGCAACCGCTGACCACGCTGATGATGTGTTTAAGTACATCGCAGACACGTATGGTAATCAGTACGCAGTCAAGGATGCCAACTGGGCTCTTGACGAGATTATGACCGGCATTCAGAACGACAACGCATCTGACGACACTAATCTCGATGGTGACGCCACTGACGCGTCCACCATTGACAACATGTTTGCAGCGCTCGATCTCATCGATGAAATCAATGAGGTTCGCAAGCTTGAGGGTCTTCCCGAGCTTAAAGTTTCGAGCTATTACATGGCTCTCGCCATTGTTAACGCAAACTGGTCTGCCATCCACAAAGGCCATTCTTATCATGGTACCGGTTCTGAGAACCTTGTCTGGCCTGCTAACCAAGCCGTTGAGGCATGGTATTGGCAGGAGAAGGGTTATGCGGGATTCCTGCAGGATACCCAGGGCAAGAACTACGATCTTGTAAAGGGTGTCGATTACTTCGTCGATTCCAACAAGACTGGAAAGACCGCATATTACACGGTCGATCCGAGCGGTCAGCGTCATTACGTATTCAACAACGTGACCAGTATTGGTCATTACGCCAATGTCGTTAACAGTAACGCGCACTTCACTGGTGCTGGTGTTACCGACGATGGACTCCTGGGAAGCACTGCTGGCCAGACGTACAACGACGCCATTGATTGTGGCGATGATTTCATCGATTTCTCCGAGTGGCAGGGCTTTACCACTGACGAGTTCCGCTCCCTCATCGAGGCGTGCATCGAAGCTTCCAGGAACCCTGACCCCAGCCTTCTTGAGCAGCTGAATAAGCTCATGGGTGAGTTGGGCGCTCTGGAGGGCCAGAAGGCCGCTGCCGATGCCACTGTTGCTGCAAAGCAGCAGGCGCTTAAAGACGCTCAAGCCGAGCAGGCTGCCGCTGAACAGGCTCTCGCTAACCTCGGCGAGCGCCCTGATCTTGAGTCCGCACAGGCTGCACTCGATGCTGCTAAGTCTGCGCTCGAGTCCGCAAAGCAGGCCGCGTCCGACGCTCAGAGTGCCTACGATGAGACCAAGGCTGACGCCGAGGCAAATATCGCTGAGGCCGAGGCCAGGAAGAGCGAGTTCGAGCAGCAGCTCGCAACTGCTCAGGGCCAGCTTGACGCTCTCAAGCAGGCATCCGAGCAGGCTATCGCCGATCTTGAGAACACCCGCAACCAGTACGCCGGTATCGTAAACGCCTCCGACGCGCTTGATACGGCTAAGGCTAACGCCGAGTCCGCTACAAACGCGCTCAATGAGGCTAACGGGGCGGTTGACGCTCTCAACAACGAGATCAATAACCTTGAGCCCGCTATTGCATCTGCTGAGCGTGATTACCAGGCTAAACTCGCTGCCGCCGAAGCGGCAGGCCCTACCGCCGAGCAGACCCAGGCGCTCAATGATGCCAAGGCCGCACTTGATGCCGCCAAGCAGCAGGTCGCCGACCTCACCGCCAAGCGTGATGCGGCTCAGAAAACTGCTGATGCCGCTCAGGATGCAGTCGATGCGACTAACCAGCTGATTGCTGATATCAATGCCGCTATCGATGAGCAGGCCAAGCTTCGCGATGATGCGAACGCCCAGCTTCCTGACGCTGAGCTCATGCAGATCGCATGGGAGGATGCGTTTGCTCAGGCTGATGCCGAGACGATGGTAAAGGACGGCGCCGAGCTCGTCGCGACTCGTGCTGCGGTTGAGACTCCGAACTCGGTCGTCTACAACACCATCAACACCGCTCATGTCGCCTATACTGCTAAGCTTGAAGCGCTCGATATTGCCCAGAGGGCATACGATGACGCCAAGGCGGCGCTTGAGGCGGCACAGCAGGATAAGACTGCTTCTGAGGCTGATCTCGCACTCAAGCGCGAGGCTGTCGCAAACGCCCAGGCTGAGCTTGATGCACTGAAGGTGCAGCTCCCTCAAGAGAAGCCCGCGCGGCCTGTTGATGTCGCTGATAAGGCTGAGGACGTTAACGAGGAGGCCATGCCTCGGACCGGTGACGCCGCCCTCGTAGCAGCTACCGTCACTGCGCTTGTGGGGGTCGCCGCCGTGGCGGGTGGCGCGCACTTCCGTCGACGCAACGAGTAAACGGCACGCAGGAGCATCGTATAGGTGGGGCCCGGCCCGTACGGGTCGGGCCCCGTGTGTTTTTATCTACAAGGGGAGGAGGAAGCATGAAAGGGAGGAACGTTATTGTGGTGCTCTTGATTGCGTCATGCGTGGGTGTGCTGCCACTGAGCCTTGCCGGGTGCGCGCCCAGCAGCGCTCAGGGTTCTGGCTCTGTCACAATAGAGGAGGCCGAGGGTAGCGCCTCGGTTATAAAGAGCTCCGCAAATAAGAAATCCTCTGAAAAGAAGGCGTCTGAGCCCGTAAAAGAGAAGCATGACTTTGAATGCGATCTCTTTTACGTAGACGTGCCCGATAGCTGGTCGTATAGCAAGGACGGCGAGGCAAATACCTGGTTCTGCAAAGGCCCCACAGAGACCAGCGAGGGCGTTACCGAGTACCGCTTCCAGGTAACCGGGCCTCATCCTGGCGAGGACGGCAACATCGGAGCCGATACCGTTGTTATTGGCTCGTCGGAGATGTCCCATAGTTTTGTGGGCAAAGCGCTTGACGGGCGCGAGGTCTACCTTGCTGGTGCCGGTGCCTCCTTCTTTGCCATTGAGGGTCAGTTTGAGGGCGATTATGTGAGCTTTGCCAATGGCGTGGTCGATCCCGAATATGCAACGATCACCCTTAAGGCTAACGACCCCAAGCAGGACGTAACGCGGCTTCATGGCTCCGAGTTTATTAAGACCGCTCGCGAGGCCCTCCACGTGCCGGATGATCCATCGATTGTCTGCACCGTGGGCAAGCATTACCTGTGGAGCGGCGCAAAGGAGTACATCGTCAACGTTGTATTCGAACAGAACGGCCAGTGCGTTGCCGGTGCCGCGTGTTATATGGACGGCACCCCTGCCCGCAACATCTTGGTGTACACCGAGCCGGAATAACCCAAGCCGATAGAGCGTTCTATAGGAGAAAGGTAACAGATGTATTGCAATAAATGTGGGAAAGAGGTTCCTGGGGGCTCGGCGTTTTGCCCCTCGTGCGGTGCCCCGGTAAGCGGGGGCACCGTAAGCGAGGTGGTCATTGAGTCTGAGGAGGCGATGTCGAGCCTGGCGGCCCCCGTTAAGAAAAAGAAACGGTCTAAAATACCATTCCTGGTGCTACTGCTCATCGTGCTGCTTGCCGGGGCGAGCGTGTTTGTATACCGTACCTTCTTCTCTAATCAGGAAAAGCACATCGCCAGGCAGGTCGAGTCTGCGCCAGAGGACGAGGCGTACGAGGACCTGGTTGTGAGCGATGTCAAGGTGGAAAAGAAGGACAACCTGGGCGCGTGCCTTACCTTCACCCTTACCAACAACACGGATCTAATGCTTGACTTTGCCTATATCGACATAACCGCTGATTTTGGAATCATTGACGAGTACGGTGACAAAGCCGAGACGGAGCTCGACATGTCGCTGGCATGCTGGGAGCCCTACGCCGGAAAGAATCTGAATGCGATTCGTTTCCTTGCCCCCGGCAAGAATAAAGTTGTAATGCTCCCCAACCAATCTGATGGTGTTGTGGCGAGCTACACGCCCGAAAATGGTGACAAGCAGACTTTTACACTGGAAGATGCAAGCAACATTGAGGTCGAAACCAGAAATTGGGGAGAGGTGGAAAACGGGGTCGTTGTGTTTGCGCCGCAAGAGTGCGACCTTGACATCAAGCTCTCTCCCGACGGAAAGCTCTCTGGCGAGATCACCAACAACTCAGAGGATAGGTGGCGTTCGGTAACGGTGCTCCTGCGTGCTGAGAACAAAGAGGGCGGCCCGGCGCGGACGCAGCTTGGTGCTGGTAGGGAGTCAACGCTCTCCTCGTTCGAGTATGCAACTCTGACTGCCGAGTATGTCAAACCCGGAGCCACCGCCGATTTGGAATTCCATTTGAATGCTGATTCTCCCGAGCGCGCTGAAGCAATGTATGTTATTGCATATGCTGACGTGTAACGACACTGCATAGCGTGCCGTGGCGATGCTATGGTAGCCTGCCGCACGTATCCATGTACTGCGCCCCCGATCGACGTGCTGCCCTCTATGCGGGCATTGCGGGCGGTCGGGGGCTTACTTTGTCGCGTCAGGCGTCGAGGCACACGGGCTTTTGTCCCCATCGTTCTAGGACGCCGCTGGGGCAACTGGCGTGCGTTTGGAGCGTACGCGTACGGCCTTTGAGGGGCGTGAGAGGTCGGACAGTCGCAGGGTATTTTCGCCTGCTCTCCCGCTACGCCTCGTTGCCTGAGTCTTGGGCTTCAGTGGTGAGCGTGATGCTCGCGCCCTTGTCGAGCGAGCCAGATGCCGACTGAGCGGTCACGATGCCGTCCTGCGGGCCGTTCACGGTGACGGTGAAGCCAAGCGCTTTGAGGTCGCGAATGGCCGTGGAGGCGTTCTCGCCGACGTAATACGGTGCGTTGACCTTCTGCTTGGGCTCGGAGCCCTTGGAGATGGTGAGGGTGATCTCGGTACCCTCCTTGGCGGTGCCGGTCACGCTCTGGGCCATGACGGTGCCGGCGGCGTACGTATCGCTGTAAGAACCGGGTTCGATGGACACCTTAAAGCCGGCATTGGTAAGCATGTTGGAGGCCTCGGCCTCGCTCTTGCCCAAAACGCCAGGAACGGGAATCTCGTCCGGGCCGGTGGACACCCAGTACTCGATGGTGGAGCCCTCTTCGACCATATCGCCCGTGTTGGTGCCCTGCTTAAAGACCGTGCCCTTCTCGGCGTCGTTGGCCTCTTCGTGAGCCTGGCCCTTGAGCTTGGCGGCCTTCAGCAGCGCCTCGGCCTCTTCTTTGGTCTTGCCGGTGATGTTGGGCACCTCGACCTCGGTGATGGGCTCGGGACCCTTGGAGAGGATGAGCTTGACCGTGGAGCCCTCACGCGCCTCGCGGTTGCCGTCGGGGGTCTGGTCGAGTACGCGACCCTCCTCGACCTCCTCGTCGGTCATGGGGTTGCCGTACTCAACGACAAAGCCCGCGTTCTCGAGCGTGTCCTCGGCCTCTTCCTGGGTGTAATTGATCACGTTGGGGACGACGACCATCTTGCCGCTGCCGCTAAACAGCGATGAGGCGGCAAAGACGGCGATGGCGATGACGGCGATGGCGCCGATCACGATAGCGGCGATCTTGCCGCCGTTGCCCTTCTTGGGCTCGTCGTAGTTGATGGGGCGGCTCGTGCCCGCCTGCGAGGGGACGCGCGGACCGGCGGCGGTGACGCTGGGGGAGGCACCTGCGGGGCGCACCAGGGCCTGGGTCGCGTCGCTCATGACGTGGGTCTCGGTGGCGCCCATGCCGCCCATGGGAACGGCGCCGGAGATGACGCGCGTGGGCTCGGCGACGTCCACCGCGCGGCCAGTGGCGTAGGCGTTGAGGATCTCGCGCAGCTCGTCTGCAGACTGGAAGCGGTTTGCCGGGTCCTTCTCCATGCACTTGAGGATGATGCGCTCGAGCGCCGGGTCGACGCCGGGGTTGATCTGGCTCGGCGGAACGGGCAGTTCGTTGACCTGCTTGAGCGCGACGGAGATGGCGTCATCGCCGTCAAAGGGAACGCGGCCGGTTGCGCACTCGTACATCACGACGCCGAGCGAGTAGATGTCGCTCGTGGGGCCGAGGTCCTGGCCGCGCGTCTGCTCGGGGGAGACGTAGTGGGCGGTGCCCAGGACGTTGTTGTCCTGTGTGAGGTGGCTGTTCTTGGCGCGCGCGATGCCGAAGTCCATCACCTTGATGTTGCCGTCGGGCAGCACCATGATGTTTTGGGGCTTGATGTCGCGGTGGATGATCTCGTGCTTATGGGCGACGGAGAGCGCACCGCAAATCTGGAAGCCAATCTGGGCGACCTTCTTGGGGTCGAGGGCGCCGTGGCTGCGCACGCCGCTCTTGAGGTCGGTGCCGCGCAGGTACTCCATGACGATGTAGTACGTGTCGCCGTCCTTGCCCCAGTCGTAGACGCCCACGATGTAGGGGCTCGAGAGGCCGGCAGCAGCCTGGGCCTCCTGCTTGAAGCGTGCGGCGAACGTGGCGTCGCCGGCATACTGGGGGAGCATGATCTTCACGGCCACGGTGCGGTCGAGAACTTGGTCTTGCGCGCGGAACACACTCGCCATGCCGCCGTTGCCAACCTTGTCCTTGAGCAGGTACCTGCCTCCAAGTACGCGCTGTGCCTCTGCCATTCTTCTAACTCCTCATCAATCAATCCGCAGGGCGGAATTCATTACCTCACGTGCGTGTCGCTACGAGCTCTGTGCCGTCAGAGCCGCGCGCAGGACCTGTCCTGCAACGGCCGCGGCGGTCGCCTCATCTTCGTTGCTCTCTTCGAGAACGACCGAGATGGCGAGCGTGGGCGTATCGTATGGCGCAAACCCGATGAACGTCGAGTTGGCGGTAGCGTTGTTGGTCTCGGCCGTACCGGTCTTGCCGGCGACCTTGACGCCGGGGATGCTCGCCGCAGAGCCACTGCCGTTTTGGACGACGTCGAGCATGGCCTGCTTGACGAGGTCGGCGGTGGTGCTGCTGACGGCCTGGCCGAGGGAGCGGTCGCGCGTGGTCTTGATCACCGTTCCGTCGGGGGCCAAGATCTGGGCGACGACATGCGGGTTCATCGCGATGCCGTTGTTCGCGATGGCCGCGGCGACCACGGCGTTTTGCATCACGGTGGTCTGCGGGCCGGGGGTGTGGCCCTGGCCAACGGGCTGGCCGGCGCCCGCCCATGCGAGCTCCCACTCGGTCATCTCCGAGGGGTCGGGCATGATGGACGGAGCGGTGGAGAAGTCCGTGCCGAGGGATTGACCGTAGCCAAAGGCCTTGGCACACGCTACGAGGCGCTCGGCGCCAACCTGGTTGGCGACCTGCCCGAAGACCGTGTTGGAGGACACGGCGAAGGCGCGGTCGAGCGTGATGTCGCCATAGCCGCGCTCGTTGACGCTCACCACGTCGGCCCCGCCGATCTCCATGCGCCCGGGGCTGTTGTAGGTGGAATCGAGGGATGCGGTGCCGTTCTCGAGGGCGGCCGCCAAGGTGACGGTCTTAAACGTCGAGCCCGGCGTGTAGAGCGCCTGGGTGGCGCGGTCGAACATGGAGGTGTCGGAGCCGCCGCTGGCGTTTGCCTGCTCGATGGCCGCCTGGATGTTCGTGTTGTCGTACATGGGCGTGCTCGCCGACGCGAGCACGGCGCCGGTGCGCGGGTCGAGCACGACGATGGCACCGGTGCGCGACCCGAGCGCCTGCTGGGCGGCGATCTGGATGCGCGAGTCAATCGTGAGCTTCACCGAGTTGCCGGGTTCGGTGATGCCGGCGAGCGAGTTGAGGGCGTTTTGCCAGCTCGAGTAATCCTTGGAGCCCGTGAGCGTCTTGTCCTGCGTGGCCTCGACGCCGGAGCTGCCGTATTGCTGCGAGTAGTAGCCCACCACGTGCGCGGCGAGGTTGCCGTTGGGGTAGGAGCGCACGTACGTGCCGTCTTCCTGCTGGATGGACTCGGCGAGCGTGAGGCCATCGGAGGTGATGATGGACCCGCGCTTGATGTAGCGCGCTTTGGTAATCGTGTGGTTGTTGCTCGGCATGTCCTGGTACTCGGATGCCTTGAACACCTGGATATAGGTGATGTTGCCGATGAGCACGGCAAACAGGGCCGTGAACAGGATCACCGTGCGCGTGAGGCGGTTGGCGAGCGCTACGCGTCCGAGCAGGCCGCTCTCGGGCGTGTCGAGGGTGCGGCGCATGTGCGAGCCGCGGGCCTCGGCGCGATAGCCGGCCTGCGCGAGGTTCGTGCTGGTGTTGGTGAGCTCGGACGCACGGCCCGTGGCCTCGTCGCCGGCTCGGAGCAGCAGGCCCACGATGACGAAGCTCGCTAGCAGCGACGAGCCGCCCTGACTCATGAACGGCAATGTCACGCCCGTGAGCGGGATCAACTTGGTGACGCCGCCGACGATGGTGAACGCCTGGAACGAGATGGCGGCGGTGAGGCCGGCCGCGGAGAAGGCCGCGAGGTCGGTCTTGGCACGGGCCGCAGTGGTGAGGCCGCGCACGGCGAACAGCATGAACAGCAGCAGGACGGCGGCTCCGCCGAGCAGGCCCATCTCCTCGGCCATGGCGGCGAAGATCATGTCGGAGGCGACGACAGGGATAGTGTCGCCTCCCAGACCCTTGCCGATGCCCACGCCGAAGAGGCCTCCGTCGGCCATCGAGTAGAGGGCCTGGACGATCTGGAAGCCCATGTTCTGCGCATCCTCAAACGGGTTGAGCCAGATGGCCACACGCACGCGGACGTGGTTCATGATCTGATACATGCCAAGGGCGCCCACGGCCAGGAGGACCAGGCCGATGAGCACGTAGGAAACGCGTCCGGTGGCGACATAGAGCATGATGAGGAAGATCGTGTAGAAGAGCAGGGCGCTGCCGAGGTCGCGCTCGAAGGCGACGACGAGCAGGCAGATGCCCCACACGATGAACAGCGGGTAGAGCAGGCGCAGGCGCGGGAACTTGATGCCGAGCACGGTGCGGTTGGAGATGGACAGCAACTCGCGGTTCTCGGCGAGATAGCCCGCGAGGAACAGCACGATGAAGACCTTGGCGAACTCGCCGGGCTGGAAGGTGAAGCTGCCGATCTTGATCCACAGCTTAGAGCCGTAGATCTCGGTACCGATGAGCATGGGCAGCACGAGCAGCACGATGCCCGCCGCTCCCAGCACATATTTGTAGCGTTTGACGACGTCGAGGTTTTTCACCACGGCGAGCGTGCCCACCATGAGCGCGACGCCCACAAACAGGAAGATGAGCTGGCCCATGGCCGCATCGGGCTCGAGGCGCGTGACGAAGGTGATGCCGATGCCCGAGAGGGCGAAGACGATGGGCAGCAGCGCGGGGTCGGCACCGGGCGCGAAGATGCGCACGCCGATATGGGCGGCGGCGAAGGCCGCGAAGAGGCCGATGGGCACAGCGAGCGTCTGGAAGGAGAGCGCGGCGCCGGCGTTGACGACGTACAGCGCGTAGAGCAGCGTCACTGGGAACGCGGCTCCGATGAGCAGGAGAAGTTCGGTCGTACGGCGACTCATGTTACGCGGCACCTCCTTCGGTGTTGCTGCTTGCAAGGGAACTGGCGGGGGCGCTTGCCCCCAGGGCGTCGGCGGGACCGTCGCCCGCATACGAGCTCTCGCTCAGGTTTGCGGAGTCGCCTGCGCCCTCGGTCCCGCTTTCGATGGCGATTGCGCGGGCATCTGCCAGCGCGCGCGTCTTCGACTCGTCGATCTGATCCCGGTAGTTCTCGACCGCCTTGTACGCGTCGTCGAGGTTCTTTTGGGGGATGCCGTCGCGCAGGCGGTTTTGGGTGTCTTCGGGCAGGTCGGAGAGCTTGATGGACGTCTCGTCCTCGAGCCATTGGAGCTTGAGGCCAAACGGCGACCCCGGCACACCCGTATACACGGCGACCGAGTCGTCCTTCACGCCGAGGAACACCGAATGGGTGACCGAGACAAAGGAGATGGTGGCGATCAGCGCGATGGCGACGAAAAGCCCGGCGAGCGACAGCGCCATGACGCGGCGATGCTTGCGCGCGATCTCCTTGAGGCGCCCGTCGTCGGTGATGTCGACGACCACGACGGTCACGTTGTCCCCGCCTCCCGCGGCGAGCGCGGCGTCGACGAGGTTGTCGGTGCAGATCTGCGCGGTGGAGCTCTGTTGCGCCACGCGCTCGATCTCGCCGTCGGGAATCATGCTGGAGAGGCCGTCTGAGCACAGGATCAGGCGGTCGCCCTCCTCGATATTCAAGGTGAAGTGGTCGGCGTACATCGCCGGGTCGCTGCCCAAGGCGCGGGTGATGACCGAGCGGTTGGGGTGGACGCGCGCTTCGTCTGCGGTGATCTCGCCGGCGTCGACGAGCTCCTCGACGTATGAATGGTCGCGGGTCACGCGGATGAGCGTACCCTCGTGCAGCAGGTAGGCACGCGAGTCGCCTACGTGGCCGATGGCGAGCGTGGTGCCCTCGATATACGCCGCGGTGGCGGTGCAGCCCATGCCCGGCCTGCCCACGCCGTTGACGGCGGCCTCGATGATGGCGGCGTTGGCGGCCTCGATGGCGGCTCCCAGGTGCGCCGCGTCGGCGGTCTTGGGAGCCATTTTGGCGATGGTCTCGACGGCGATGGCGCTCGCGACCTCGCCGGCCGCGTGGCCGCCCATGCCGTCGCACACGCAAAACAGCGGCGATGCGACGAGGTAGGAGTCCTCGTTATGGCTGCGAGCGCAACCCACGTCGGAGCGGGCGCCCCACATGAGCATGGAGGAGGTTCCGGCGTCGAAGGTGGCGTCGGTGTCGATGAGGTCCTCGGTGATGGGTTGGAAGCTCTGCGTGGAGCCCGGGTCGTTGAGCTGCGCCTCGACGGCGCTGATATCGATCTCGGCGGTGTCTTCGGGGGATGCCGGGGTCGTCGGGTCGGGGATGGCGTCAAGCGGCGAAGGGACCTTGGGCGGAAGTGTCGTGTCGATCGGCGGGATGGCCTCGGGCGAGGGCGTGGCCCCAAGCGGCGAGGGTGTCTCGGGTGAGGGGACGGCCCCGAAGGGCACGGCGGCATGGGCTGGGATGTGCGAGAAGACTTCGTCCTCCCCGTACACCGCATCCGATGTCACGTAGTTGTCCCGCTCAATGGTCATCGGCGATTCACCTTCATGACCACGTCGCCGATCTGCACCTCATCGCCCTCGCGCAGGGTGGCGGGCTCCACGAGTGCGCGACCGTTGACGAGGGTGCCGTTGAGGGAGTTGAGGTCCTCGATGACGAGGGCGGGCCCTTGCAGGGAGAAGCGTGCGTGGCTGGCCGAGACGAACGGCTCGTTCACACAGATGTCCGAGCTCGGGGAGCGGCCCACGATGACGGGTCCCAGGATGTCCATGTGGATGCCGCGAATGCCGCGCGGTCCCTTGTCGACGTCGATGGTCCAGATGGCGGAGTCGCGGCGCTGCCCGCGCACGAGGCCCACGCCGGTCTTCATGACGGCGAACAGGAAGATATACAGCAGGATGACGAGGACGATACGCCCGGCGAACAGGATGATGTCGATCATGCGCTAGCCCCTAAACTCGAAGGTGCTGAGGCCAAATGTCAGCATGTCACCATTGCGCAGCGGGCATCGGGAGATGCGGCGGTTGTTGACGAGCGTGCCGTTGGTGGAGTTGAGGTCCTCGATGGACCAGTCGCTGCCCGTGAATGTGAGCTGGGCGTGTTGGCGGCTGACGTTGGGGTCGCGCAGGACGATGTCGGCGTGCGAGCGCTCGCGGCCCACGATCGCGCGGGCGGAGGTGAGCTCGTAGGTGTCGCCGCTGACGACGTCGACGAGGCGAGCGAGCGGGCGGGCGGGCACGGGGGCGCGGCCGGGAG
>UQHS01000012.1 GCA_900540845.1 uncultured Collinsella sp. | reverse complement strand
CGCTTGGCCGCGCTCGGCTGCTGCGAGCCGCGCTTGGCAGAGCCGCGCCCATCCGCGGCGCGCTTGACCGCACGACCCTCAGCTGCGCGCTGGGAGCCGCCGCCCATGCGACGGGCCTCGGCGGCGGTCAACAGCTCTGCAGAAGCCTCGTCCACCTCGGCGTGGACGCGCGTCTTGCCGCCGCGCTTCTTGCGCGAGGGCTTCGCGGCGCCGGCATCCGTACCGCGACGGCTCTCGGAGCCGCGACCGGTCGAGGGAGCCCGCGAGCTCGCATCGCCGCGAGGGCTCACCGCCTCCTTCGCCTTGGCCTTGGCCTTCACCTTGCGACGGCGCTTTTTCTCCTTCTTGCCGGCGGGCGCGGCGGCGGGCACGCGGTCGGGATCGACATTCGGAGCGGTGGCGCCAAGCTCCAAATCACCTGCGTCGAACAGCTCGGCGGTCTTGCCCATGAGGGCCTCGATGTCGTAGAACTCGGCGACGTCATCGACGGTCACGAACGTGAGCGACCAGCCCTCCTCGCCCGCACGACCCGTGCGACCGATGCGGTGGATGTAGTCCACCGGGTCCTCGGGCACGTCGAAGTTGACGACGTAGCGGACGTCGGAGATGTCGATACCGCGTGCGAGCACGTCGGTTGCGACGAGCACGTCGCACTCGCCGGAGCGGAACGCCTTGAGCGCGCGCTCGCGCTGCGCCTGCGTGCGGTCGCCGTGGATGGCGGCACTCGTGATGCCGGCGCGGGCGAGGCGTCGGCTGCAGGCGTCGGCACGGTGCTTCGTGCGGCAGAACACGATGACGCGGCTCGAGCCCTCACGCTTGAGAACCTGCGCGAGCAGCGCGTTTTTGGCCTCGAGCGACACCGGGAGCACATACTGCTCGACCGTGTCGGCCGTCGAGGTGACCGGCGCGATCTCGACGCGCGCAGGCTCGTGCACGAGGTCGGTGATGGAGCCCACGGCGGCCTCGTCGAGCGTCGCGGAAAACAGCAGGGTCTGGCGATCATCGCGCGTATAGCCCACGATGCGGCGCACGGCGGGCAAAAAGCCCATGTCGAGCATGCGGTCGGCCTCGTCGAGCACGAGGACCTGCACCTGGTCGAGCGAGCAGGCGCCCTGGTCGATGAGGTCCTGCAAGCGACCCGGCGTGGCGATGAGGATGTCGCAGCCGCGCTTGAGCTTGTCGCGCTGAGGGTTATAGCTCACGCCGCCCACAACGGTCACGCTCGTATGGCCGGTGCGCTTGGCAATGGCGCGGCAGACGTCCTCGATCTGCTGGGCGAGCTCGCGCGTGGGCGTCACCACGAGCATGAGCGGCCCCTGCGCGGCGACGCGGCCACGGGCGCGCGAACGCGGAACGTGCGGCAGGTTGTTCATGGTGGGCAAAAGGAACGCGGCCGTCTTGCCGGTGCCCGTCTGAGCGGCAGCGAGCACGTCCTCGCCATCAAGCGCGTGCGGGATGGCGGCCGCCTGCACGGGCGTGGGCGCGGTGTAGCCCATGTCGTTCACGGCGGCAAGAACTTCGTCGGACAAGCCGAGCTCGGCAAAAGACGGAGCGGCGTCGGTCTCGCAAGGAGTCGTATCGAATTCGGTGACGTTAGTGGAAGTCAAAACAATCCGTTTCCGCGCGGCAAGCGGCAGAGGCGGCACCCGACATGGGTGCGCTCGCCAAACCGTCCGCGCTGTGGGGTCGATATGCACAAGTGGTGCGCGGGCCGGTCCGCGCGGTGGAGCGCGTTCGCCACCGGCATATCCCTCGAGCCCTCCAGGGCCGCTGCGGGCGCATGCACGAACGCGTGGAGCAGATTCCACCGCAGGCAAGTATACGGGCACCGATGTGTAATTCTGCACCCGTCCCCAAATTACACATACCCGGCCTCCGCGCGGAGACGTTTCGAGAGTGAACTCTCGCGTCGATTTTTCCGCTCTTTTGCACGAAAAGCTCCACGAGAGTTACCTTTCGCGGAACCTTTCGCCCTAAGACCCCGAGGGTCCCAAAATCCGCCCGAATAGATCCGCCCGAAAACCATCTCGAAAGAAGGCTGCTCTTTTGCTTGATACCCCCTGGGGGTGGGGTATACTGTGCCCGACATGATACGAAAGGAGCTGCATATGGCTCAAGAGCAATTTGACGTCTGCGGCATGACCTGCGCGGCATGCCAAGCGCATGTCGAGAAGGCAGTGTGCAGGCTCGACGGCGTGAAGGACGTCGCCGTCAATCTGCTATCGGGCAGCATGCAGGTCACCTTCGACGAAGCGATCCTCAGCGACAGCGACATCTGCGACGCGGTCGACCGCGCGGGATACTCGGCATCACCCGTGATGGAAAGCGTCGGCGTGGGCACCGCTCGCTCGCATGCCGCACGCGCACTCGAATCCCCCACCAAAAAACTCGAGGAGGCGGCACGCGCCATGCGCGGGCGCCTGATCGTCTCGATCGTCTTCCTCATTCCGCTGTTCTACCTCGGCATGGGACATATGCTCGGATGGCCGCTGCCCGCCTTCTTCGGCGCGCACGAGAACATCATGAACCTCGCGATCACCGAGCTGCTCCTGCTCACCCCCATCCTGTACGTCAACGACGCGTACTTCATCAACGGCTTCAAATCGCTCATCCACGGCGTGCCCACCATGGACGCGCTCATCGCCATCGGTGCCACCGCGAGCATCGCCTGGTCGGTCTACGGCATCTACCGCATCGCCGCCGCGCTCGCCGCGGGCGATGCCATGGCGGCCCACGCCATCGGCATGGACAACCTGTACCTGGAGAGCGCGGGCACCATTCTCGCCCTCGTGACCGTGGGGAAGTACCTCGAGACCCGCAGCAAGTCCAAGACGGGCGGGGCCATCGAGGCACTCATCGACCTCGCGCCCAAAACCGCGACCGTCCTCGGCCCCGACGGAGTCGAGACCGTGCAAAATGCCGACGACATCCAGCCCGGCCAGGTCATTTTGGTGCGCCCGGGCGAAACCGTCCCGGTGGACGGCGTCGTGCTCGAGGGAGCGTCGGCCATCGACGAGAGCGCGCTCACGGGCGAGTCCATCCCCGTCGAGAAGGTGCCCGGCGACACCGTGAGCGCCGCCACCGTCAACCGCACGGGCTCGTTCACCTTCCGCGCCACCCACGTGGGCGCCGACACCAACCTCGCCCGCATCATCCGCCTGGTCGAAGACGCCAACGCCACCAAAGCGCCCATCGCGCGCCTCGCCGACAAAGTGGCCGCGGTGTTCGTGCCCGTCGTGCTCATCATCGCCGCCGTGACTTTCGTCATCTGGCTCATTGCGACGGGCGGCAACTTCAACGAGGCGCTCACCGCCGCGGTCGCCGTCGTGGTGATCAGCTGCCCCTGCGCCCTGGGCCTCGCCACGCCCGTCGCCATCATGGTTGGCACGGGCAAGGGCGCGGAGCTCGGCATCCTGTTCAAGAGCGCGGAGGCGCTTGAGACGTTGCGAGGCACAGGCACCGTCGTTCTCGATAAGACCGGAACCATCACGCAGGGGAAACCCGTGGTCACCGACGTTTTGCCGGCGCAGCGTGCAGACGGGTCGGCGGCAACGACTGAGAAGGGCCTCGTCAAGCTCGCCGCCGCCCTCGAGCGCAACAGCGAGCACCCGCTCGCCGAAGCCATCATGGCGCACGCGGAGGAGCGCGGCATTGTCGCGCGCACCGTCGAGGACTTTCAGGCGATTCCCGGCCGCGGCGTCACCGCGCGCGAAGGGGCAAACCGCATAGCCGCAGGCAACGCGGCGCTCATGAACGAGGAGGGGATCGAGCTCGATCGCGCCCGCGTCGAGGAGTTCGCCCGCGAGGGCAAGACGCCGCTGTTCTTCGCAAAAAACGGGGAGCTCATGGGCACAATCGCAGTCGCCGACGAAGTGAAACCCACCAGCGCCCGGGCCATTGAGTCCTTGCAAGAGCTGGGGGTTCGCACCGTCATGCTCACCGGAGACAACGAGCTCACGGCGCAGGCGATCGCACGGCGCGTAGGCGTGACGGAAGTGATCGCAGACGTGATGCCCGCAGACAAGGAGAGCCTCGTGCGCGAGCTGCAAGACGAGGGCCAGACCGTCGCCATGGTGGGGGACGGCATCAACGACTCCCCCGCCCTCGCGCGCGCCGATGTCGGCATCGCCATCGGCGCGGGGGCGGACGTCGCGAAAGAGGGCGCGGACATCGTGCTCATGAGAAACGACCTGCTCGACGTCGCGCGCGCCATCGAGCTGTCCCGTGCCGTCATCCGCAACATCAAGCAGGACTTGTTCTGGGCGTTGTTCTACAACTCGCTGGGGATTCCACTTGCGGCCGGCGTATTCTACCCGCTGCTCGGGTGGCAGCTCTCGCCCATGTTCGGCGCTGCGGCTATGAGCCTGTCGAGTTTGTGCGTGGTGGGCAACGCCCTGCGTTTGCGCGGGTTCAAGCCCACGCACTAACGCGGACGACCGGACTCCACGGGAACGGGCAGGCCGGGGGCCACAAGTGCGGGCGATGCGGATCCCGCAGGTGCGAGCAGGCCGAACCCCACGACCTCAGGCAAGCCAGGCCCATAAGCACGGGCAGTCTGGGATCCGCATCGCGCGTCGAGTGCCGATTTCGTCACCCGACGCGACGCGAAGCGCCCCTTGGTACCACGAATCGGGCGAAAAAGTAACGAATGTTCAAACCGGCCGAGTAGACAGGAGATTTGACACACAAAACAGCAGGTCGCAATAGCATACAATGCCCTTCTACTCGACCCATCTCGTTTTTCGTTACTTTTTCGCCCGATTTGCGGCACCATGTCCCCAGCAAGAACCCCAAACCGGAGGCAAACCCGCTTCGGGCACTCAAAGACGGCGCACGTGCGCCACAAGAACTTAGAAAGGAACGACCATGAACTACATCATCACGACCGAGGGCCTCATGTGCGGGCATTGCGACGCATCCGTCGAGACGGCCCTACTCAACGTACCGGGCGTCACGGACGCCGAGGCCGACCACGAGACCCAGCGCGTCTCCGTCGAGTGCGCAGTCGACGTCACACCAGAACAGCTCGCGACGGCGGTCGAGGGCGCTGGCGAGAAATTCCACGCCCTGTCCGTCGAGGAGGCGTAGCGCACCATGGTGGCAGATCGCGAACGCACGCTGCGCCTACTCAAAACCGCACGAGGACAGATAGACGGCATCATCAAGATGGTCGAGGACGACCGCTACTGCATCGACATCTCCACGCAGCTCATGGCAACGCAATCGCTGCTGGGCCGTGTGAACGCCGATGTCCTGAAAGCGCACATCGGCGGCTGCGTTCAGCAGGCCGTCGAATGCGGGACCGACGCCGAAAAGGCGGAAAAGCTCGCAGAGATTGAGACCGTCATCGAAAAGCTCGCAAAATAGACGGGGCAGACGCGATATGCGCATCGATTTTGGGTACCGTAACAACGTCAAGGTTGGGCGACGTGACCGCATCAGGTTATACTGACGGCGATATCGCCCTTGTGGTTAAAACGGTGTGGCCCGGTGCGCCACGGAGGCGCTCGCACCCACGGCGGCACGCGCATAGAAATGGAAGGCACAGATGAACGATTTCATGAAGGACCGCTACGGCGTCGACGAGCTCACCGGCGTCCTTGGTGCACTTGGACTGCTGCTCGCGCTGATCGGCACGATCGCGAAATTCGATCCCCTCACCTGGTTCGCCCTCGCGAGCATCCTGCTCGCGCTCGCCCGCGCGTTCTCGAAGAACGAGGCAGCCCGCCGCAAGGAAAACGAGAGCTTCTTGTCCGTCGCCTCCCGCATCCCCGTGGTTGGCGATTACGTCAACCGCATGAGATCGAGCCGCCCGGCATCCCGGGGCGCCGGCGCGAGCGGCACCAAGCCCAGCACCGCGGACTTCGACCGTGCCAAGCGCACCGCGAAGAAGATGTGGACGGAGCGCAAGACCTCGCATTTCCTCAAGTGCCCCAACTGCGGCCAGATTCTCTCCGTCCCCAAGGGCAAGGGCAAGATTCGCGTCACCTGCCCCCGCTGCCACGCCAAGATGGAGACCAAATCCTAACGCTCTCAAGACCAGGCGATACGCGGCAGGCCCAGCGCCCCGCCCATCGATGGCGTTGCGCATGCCGCCCCTGAAGTGACACGACCTTGAAACAACGAGGGTGCTTTTGTCGAAAACCACGCTATGTTCGGCGGATTTTTCGACAAAAGCACCCTCTTTCATGCGGCGGGATCCTATGTGAAGCCGCCGCGGCCGCAGCGGCCGGGCAAATGGCCGACACCTGAGGCGGCCGCAGCGATGTCGAGGGCCGGCACCCGCCCGGACGCCTCCCCTCAGATGCGCCCCGCTCCCGCGCGAGGCTCGGCGGCGAGACGCACCTATGCCACCGGCTGCTCCATAATCCAATCAAGCTCGACGTCCAGCTCGGCGATATGCTTGACGCGCGGGCGCTCCACATACTCCCCGCGACACATGACATGGCGAACATCGCGCAGCGCCGAAAGGTCCTCGAGCGGGTTGCGCTCCACAACGATCATGTCCGCAGACTTCCCGACCTCGATTGTTCCCGTCTCGTCGCCCAGGCCCAGCAGGCGCGCGTTCACGGCAGTTGCCGTATGGAGGGCGAACGCGTTGCTCACCCCAACATACTTGGCAAAATACGCCACCTCGCGCCACATGTCGTACTGGGTCACATACGGGCAGCTGGAATCGGTTCCCAGCCCGACATCGATGCCCGCGTCCAGCGCCTCGCGCGCGCTTTGGATGATGCCCTCGCACACGATGTCGCCGTTGGCCTTTTGAATCTCGGTCGAGTGGGTCTTCTCGGGATCGAGCTTGGCGAAGGGAAGCGCAGGCGAAATGGTACAGGTGAGGCTTGGGGAGCGGCCCGGAAGCTGCGTACCCGCGCCACCTCGGTAGAGCTCGATGATCTCCGGCGTCATGGGGGCGCCGTGCTCGATGGTGTCGACTCCCGCCTCGAGCGCCACGCGCACGCCCTCGGTGCTCTCGACGTGCGCCATCACCGGAAGACCGAGCTCATGCGCCGCGGCACATGCGGCGGAGGCGATCTCGGGCGACATGCGCAGCACGCCGGGTTCGCCCAGCTTGGTGGCATCGAAGACACCGCCCGTCACGAACAGTTTGATGACGTCGGCGCCGTGCGACGCGATGTCGCGCACCAGGTCGGCGGCCTCGCGCGGGGTGTGGGCAACCTGAGCGAACAGGCCCGCCCCGTGACCATCGGGGACCGTGACGCCCGTACCCGGCGCGATCATACGCGGCCCCACGTACTTGCCCGAATCGAACCCGTCGCGCACGGCGACGTCGCCGTACAGCGGGTCGCCGGCGCCGCGCACCGTGGTGACGCCGCTCGCGAGCTGCTGCTGGGCGCTCTTGCGCAGCAGCTTGCGCACGATCGCGCGGCCCAAGGGGTTGTCGAGCTTCTTCATGAGGGCGCCGGCGTCGCCCGCGCTCGTGGGCTTGCCCGATCCGCAGAAATGCACGTGCATGTTGATGAGCCCGGGCAGCAGGTAGGCGCCCGAGGCGTCGACGATGTGCGCGCCGGACGGAGCCTCAACCTGCCGCGTGGGCCCCACGCGCGTGATGACCCCGCGCTCGACGACCACAGACATATCCGCCTGCGGCTCCATACTTGCAGAACCGTCCAGCACCGTCGCGTGCTCGAACACAAACGAATCGAATGCAGCCATCGCCGACCTCCTGTCGTCCAACCAATTTCGTCCACTCTACTACTCAACGCGGCAGATGCCCAACTCCCATCGCCGATGCCCGTCTAAACGCTCCGCGGGCGGCCGCTCAGCCCAACCGCATCCGCATACCCAACTCCATCGCGGGCGGCCGCTCAGCCCAGCCGCAGCCATCTGCCCAACCCCCATCCCGGGCACCGCCCAACTACCGCTCGCCGAATGACGCTGAACCCTTGCCGACTCCTCCCCCGAACCGCGCAGGGCATAGGGTATCAATAGAAACGTTGGAACGGTAAAACGTTTTTCGGTGCGCAAATAATCGAAATCGGCCGCCTGCGAAAGCGCTCGCCAGCGCGCGGAGGCCACCCGCTCCGAACAACTGCTGCCTATCTCGTCCCTTAGGAGGATCGACATGTCAACTGATTCCGTCTCCCAGGTTCTTGCCCACTTCGGCATCGCCGCCGGCGAGGACAACGTCCACGTGGACCTGGCTCCCGCCGTGCTCATCGAGAACGCACTCACCCGCAACGAGGGCAAGCTCGCCTCCAACGGCTCCCTCGTGGTCGAAACCGGCAAGTACACCGGCCGCAGCCCCAAGGACCGCTTCGTGGTGGACACCCCCGACGTACACGACACGATCGCCTGGGGCAACGTGAACGTCCCGATCTCCCAGGAGAGCTACGAGAAGGTGCGCGAGGGCGTCGCCGCCTACCTCGCCGAGCGCGACATCTTCGTCGTGCGCGGCCTCGCCGGCGCCGACCGCGCCCACGCCCGCAAGTTCATGGTCGCCTGCGAGCGCGCCAGCCAGGCCCTGTTCATCACGCAGCTGCTCGTCCGCCCCACCGATGAGGAGCGCGCCTCCTACGGCGAGCCCGACTTCACCATCCTTGCCGCCCCCGGCTACAAGTGCGACCCCTCCATCGAGGGCCTCAACTCCGAGGCGGCCGTGCTCGTGAACTTCGCCGAGCGCGTCGTGATCGTGGCCGGCACCGAGTACTCCGGCGAAATCAAGAAGTCCGTCTTCTCGGTCATGAACTACCTGCTGCCCGTCGAGGACCACGTGCTCCCCATGCACTGCTCCGCCTCCATGGACCCCGCCACCCACGACACCGCCGTGTTCTTCGGCCTGTCCGGCACCGGCAAGACCACCCTGTCCGCCGACCCCAAGCGCCTGCTCATCGGCGATGACGAACACGGCTGGGCCATGGGCGAGGGCATCTTCAACATCGAGGGCGGCTGCTACGCCAAGTGCGACGGCCTGACCGAGGAGCGCGAGCCCGAGATCTTCCGCGCCGTGAAGTTCGGCGCCCTGTGCGAGAACGTCATCCTCGACGAGCACCGCAACCCCGATTATGACGATGTCTCCCTCACGCAGAACACCCGCGTGGGCTATCCCGTCGAGCACATCCCCAACAGCTGCCTCGAGGGCGCCGGCGGCGAGCCCACGGCCGTGATCTTCCTCACCTGCGACGCCTTCGGCGTGCTGCCCCCCATCTCCCGCCTGTCCGCAGACGCCGCCATGTACCACTTCGTGAGCGGCTTCACCTCCAAGGTCGCCGGCACCGAGCTCGGCATCAAGGAGCCCGTGCCCACCTTCTCCGCCCTGTTCGGCGAGCCCTTCATGCCGCTCGACCCGATGGTCTACGCCGACATGCTCGGCGAGCGCATCGCCTCCGGCAAGACCCGCGTCTACCTCGTGAACACCGGCTGGGTCGAGGGCTCTTACGGCGTCGGCCACCGCATCCCGCTCGTGTACAACCGCATCAACGTCAACGCCGCGCTCGACGGCTCCCTCGAGGATGCCGAGTTCATCCACGACGACGTTTTCAACCTCGACATCCCCACCAGCTGCCCCGGCGTGCCGGATGAGGTCATGGTTCCGTGGAAGTGCTGGTCCAGCAAGGAAGAGTACGACGCCACCGCCAAGAAGCTCGCGAGCATGTTCCAGGAGAACTTCGAGAAGAAGTACTCCCACCTGCCCGAGAACGTGAAGCTCGCCGGCCCCCACGCATAGCGATCAGCGCCGCGAGCGCCCATCGCTGCGCCCCCGCCGCCCGCACACACAAGACCGCCGCTGCCCCAAGGACAGCGGCGGTCTTTTTTCGCATATGGCATACGGGATGCAGCGAAGTCCTTACAGCAGCATGGCGCCGGCCAGGCCGAGGGCGGCCATGAGCACCATGAACACGGCTGCGATGGGCAGGGCGCGCGAGAGCAGCTTCCCCTCGGCGCCGATCACCTTCACCGCGGCCATGCCGATGGCAAGCGTCTGCGGGGAGATCATCTTGCCGGCGCCCACGCCGAGCGAGTTGAGCGCGACGATCCAGTACGGGTCCATCCCCAAGGCCTCGGCGGCCTGCAGCTGCACCGAGCCGAACAGCAGGCCCGAGCTGGTGCCCGACCCCGTGACGAACGCGCCGACCGCGCCGATGACGGGCGCCATGAGCGGGAACAGGGCGCCGGTGACGGCGATGCAAAACGACGAGACCGCCGCGATCATGCCCGCATACCCCATGACCTTGGCGCAGCCGAGCACGGCGAGCATCGTGATGACCGTGGGCATCATCTGCTTGACGGTGGCGACGAGCACCTCGCCCATCAGGCGCGGCGAAGCGCCCTGAATGAGGCCGCCGACGAAGGCTGCGATGAAGATCCAAACGCCCGGGGTGTTGACCCACATGAACGTGACGGTGGACGGGTCGTCGCCGGAAAACACCGTGACGGAGCTCGAGAACTGAGCCAACCAGGTGTTGACCGGCATCACGAGCTTGGAGGCCGCGAGCAGCAGCACGAAGATGAGGATGAAGCAGGACCACGCACGCAGCGCGCGGGGAGCCGTCACGCGCTCGCCCTCCTCGACCTGCATCTCGAACTCGGGAGCGACGGACTTCTGGCAGCGGGCCAACAGGGCCGTGACGACGAGCGAGCACAGCGACCCCACGACGACGGTGAGCTCGGGGCCCAGATACGCCGCGACGGCCAGCGACGGCACCGCGTACGAGACGCCGGAGGCCAGAGCAATCACGCCCGCACCGCGCATGCGGGCGGCAAAGCCGAGCTTGGCGCTCTCCCCGTCACCGGGCTCCGCGGCGATCATGACGATGATGAAGGGGACGATGATGAAGAACGGTGCGATTTGGAGCATCTCGGTAAACGCGAGCTGAATGGGGTCGAGCCCCGTGAGGCCCGACAGCGACACCGTGGGGACACCCACCGAGCCGAAGCACGTGGGGACGCCGTTTGCCACCAAGCACACGAGGACCGCCTGCAGCGGCGGGAACCCAAGGGCAGCGAGCATGCCGGCGGGAATGGCGACGGCGGTGCCAAAGCCGCTCATGCCCTCCATGAAGCCGCCGAAGCACCAGGCGACGAGCAGCGCCAGGACGCGGCGGTCACGCGACAGCGAGGTGATCATGGAGCTGATGACGTCCATGGCGCCGGTTCGCACGCAGAGGTTGTACGTGAATACCGCGGCGATGATAACGAGAACGATGGGCCACAGCGCCATCACGAAGCCCTCGAGGCTCGCGGTCACGACCTCCATGGGCGGCATGGCCCACCAGGTGAGGGCCAGCGCGCAGGAGATGACAAACGACCCGATGGCCGCCTTCCACGCGGGCAGATGCAGCGCAATGAGTGCAACGATCAGCCAAATAATGGGTAACAATGCCAATACGAATGGAATGGCGAGGGCAGCGATTGACACGATGGCTCCTAACGACGTCCGATGTGCTCTACGCGATCGCACGCGCGACCTTGGCCGCGCGGAACATGCGGTGGCCTTCCCCGCCACCGTTCATGCCGAACTATCGTACCACTCGGCAAACCCATCATTGACAATTGCACACCTCGTCACACGATTGTTTACCCGCAACCCCACCGCATCGCGCACCGCGAACTCGCCCCCCTTGACGCGCGCCCGAGCATCCGACAGCATGCATCCACAGAACGACTCGCGCCCACGCCCCGACCGATTGGAACCTCGTGCCCCTTCACCCGCTCGACAATCTCCGCGCTCACGTCAGCGCCCTCCATACGCGCCATGACGCCCGTCACGGCGTGACGCTCTTTGGCGGCACCCGCACCGGGCAGGCGCCCAACACCCACCCGAGCGAGCCGGCAAAGCGCACGCCCGGCCCCTTGAGCCGCCTGGCGAACGCATGGTGGACGCGCATCATCGACGCGGTGTACGGGGGCGGCCTTTCCGTCCAGGAGGCCGAGTACGATAGCGGCGAGACGCGCCGCGACTACCTGTGGAACACCGTCGGCGTGGGTGTGTGGGGGATGGTCTTCCCCGTGCTCACGGTCGTCTCCACCCAGCTCGCGGGCACCGAGCAGGCAGGCCGCTTCTCCATGGCGTTCGCCGCGGGCACGCTGCTCATGTTCCTTTCGAACTACGGCGTCCGAAATTTCCAGGTCTCAGACCTCGAGGAGACGAGCTCCTTCGCCTCCTACCAGGTCAACCGCCTGGCGACCTCGATCCTGGCGCTCGTGGTGGGTCTGCTGTACTGCACCATCCGTGACTACAGCACCTCGATGCTCATGCTCTCCATGGGAGTCTATGTCTATAAGGTCATCGACGGGCTCGCCGACGTGTACGAGGGGCGCCTGCAGCAGGCAGACAAGCTCTACCTCGCCGGCATCAGCCAAGCGCTGCGCTCGATCGCCGTCATGGCCGCCTTCACCATCCTGCTGTTCTTCACGAGAAGCATCGCCATCGCCGCCGTCGGCATGGCCGCCTCCGCCGTCGCCACGCTCGTGCTCGTGTCGGTGCCGCTCGCGCTGCTCGAGACCGAAGCCTCGCGCCCGTGGAACATGAACGAGGTCACCGGGCTCTTTCGCCACTGCTTCCCGCTGTTCTCCGCGCTTTTCCTGTTCAACCTGATCGAGAGCCTGCCCAAGTTCGCGATGGAGGGCATGCTGTCCTACGACAACCAGCTCTACTTCAACGCGCTGTTCTTCCCCGCCCAAGGCATCCTGCTCGCGGCCGGGTTCATGTATAAGCCGCAGCTCCTGAGGCTTGCCAACATCTGGTCAAACCCGCGCCGCCGCAAGCGCTTCGACCTCATCGTGCTCGCGATGGGCGGGGCCATCGCCCTCATCACCGCCTGCACCCTTGTCTTTATGGGCTGGGTCGGCATCCCCATCATGAGCTTCATGTACGGCGTCGACTTTGAGAAGTACCGCGTCATCGCGCACCTCATGATCGTCGCCGGAGGGGTGAGTGCCGCGATCGACTTCATCTACGCCATCATCACGGTCCTGCGCCATCAGAGCTCGGCCACCAAGCCCTATCTCATAACCTTCGCGTTCGCCCTCGTGGTGCCCTCCGCCCTCATCTGGCTCATGGACCTCGAAGGCGCCGTCCTGGGCTATCTCGCCTCGATGACCCTGTTGCTCGGGCTGCTCGCCGTCGAGTACTACCGCATCCGGCAAAACCTCTCCCAGCGCAACCGCTCGCCCTTTCGCTCCTAGGGCATGGGCCGCATCGAGACGGGCTACTCCCCCTCTTCGATGTCGGCGAGCCACATGCGCCGGTCCTCCAGGCGGATGACGCCCACGCGGCCGCTCGGGTAGCCGACGGCGGCTGAGCAATCGATGCACATGCGATCGGCGACACCGCCCGTGTCGCGCGACGGCCCGACCTCCACCATCACACCGCGCAGGTCCTCGTCGACGCCCGTACCGCACATCTGGCGCGCGTAGCGGCCCAGCAGCACTGAGGGCGTGTGTCCGGCGATCACCACGGGGCCGCGGCCGTCTCGGCCAACCAGACCCGTGGGCTCCGACCAAAACGGGCGGCGTATCCACAGGAGGTCTTCGGCCCTCTGCCCCATCATCGCATCGAGTATCTGCTCCGCGGAAGCATCGCCGTATCCGCCCTGGTCATCTGGCGCGACGCCCTGCTCGGCGAGTTGCGCGCGCAGGCGATGCGCATCGATGCCCGCATGGCACAGCACGTGCACGCGCCGCGCGCCCGCAGCGGCAGACCGGCGCTCGTCGGCAAGGTCGAGCACCGCGAACGACGGAAGGGCGTCCAGCCAATCCATGAGCTCGACGTAGTCCTCGCGCGGCAGGGCGTCGAGCTGCCCCGACGTGACGAAGCCGCCGTTCATGTGCCACGACATCATGTCGAGGTCATCGCCTTGCAGAATCGTCTCGAGCAGCATCGCCTCGTGGTTGCCCATGAGCACCTGCGCGTTGGGCAGGGAGCGAACCAGCGCGATGACCCCCAGCGGGTCGGGGCCGCGATCGACCATATCGCCGAGCACGAAGACGGAATCGCCCGAGCCGGGCTGCGCCGTATTCAAAGCCCGATCGAGCGCCCGCAGGTGCCCGTGCGCGTCCGAAATCACATACGTCGCCAAGGCGGCCCTCCTTAAAGGTCAACTTGAACGTTAGGGTCATTGTATTCCCCAATGCGGCGCATCACAAACATCAGATGGCGGCTCGTGTAAACAATTGAGGGCATGCGAACTCGTCGGCCGGCGTCGTGCTTTACAGTGGTAAAGTACTCGACATTACTCAAGTTCCAGCAGGAGGCAGGCCATGGCGCGCGTCCACAACTTTTCCGCCGGTCCCGCAGCGCTCCCCGAGTGCGTGCTGCGCGAAGCCCAGACAGAGCTGCTCGATTTTGCGGGCAACGGCATGTCCGTGCTCGAGATGAGCCACCGCTCCGCCTCGTTTCAGGCCGTGGTCGACGAGGCCGAGGCGAGCTTGCGGCGCCTGCTCGGCATCCCGTCGAACTACCGCGTCCTGTTTCTCCAGGGCGGCGCCACGCTGCAGTTCGCCGGCGTCCCGCTCAACCTCATGCGCACGGGCCGCGCCGGCTACCTGGTGACGGGCAACTTCTCCAAGCTCGCGTGGAAAGAGGCGTGCAAGTATGGCCAGGCAGAGGTTCTCGCCACCAGCGAGGACACGAATTTCGACCGCATCCCCGACCTCGCCCCCGTCACCGACATCGCCGCGCAAGGCGACCTCGACTACGTGCACATCTGCCAGAACAACACGATCTTCGGCACAATGTTCCACGAGCTCCCCAACTGCGGAGCCACCCCGCTCGTGGCCGACGTCTCGAGCTGTTTTCTCTCCATGCCGCTCGACATCGAGCGCTACGGCCTCATCTACGCGGGGGCGCAGAAGAACGCTGGGCCCGCGGGCGTGACCGTGGTCATCGTCCGCGACGACCTCATTGCAGACGGCCCCGCACGCGCCGACATCTGTCCCACCTACATGGGGTACAGCCTCCAGGCATCGAAGGGCTCCATGTACAACACACCCAACACCTTTGGCATCTACCTGTGCGGAAAGGTGTTCCGCTGGATCGAGGAGACCGACGGGCTCGTCGCCATGTCCCAGCGCAACCGGGCAAAGGCCGACGTGCTCTACCGCACGCTCGACGCCAGCGAGCTGTTCCGCGGCACCGCGGACGTCGCCTCGCGCTCCATATGCAACGTCACGTTCACCACGGGCGACGCCGAGACGGACGCCGCCTTCATCGCCTTCGCACGCGAGCGCGGGATCGAGGGTGTGAAGGGCCACCGTCTGGTTGGCGGGATGCGCGCGAGCATCTACAACGCCGTGAGCATGGAGTCCGTCGGCGCCCTCACCACCTGCATGCGCGACTTCGAGGCCGCCCAGCTCAACCGATCTATCTAGGGGCATCGAGCCCCCACAATTTTTATTTTGTTTGCCATCTGAGTGCGGAGCGCCCGGTCGGCACCCATGAGGTCCGCCGCGAGTTCCGCACGAGCCGGAGGGTCCTGTGGACCCTCCGTGCGAGCAGGACTGTTTGAGCGCCGGACCTCATGGGTGCCGGCCATATGCGAAACGAGGGTCATCATGCGATACATCAAGACGATTGACGACATCACCAAGGACGGCGCGGTCGACTTTGGGGCGGGTTACGAATTCGTCGAGCGCACCGAGGACGCCGACGCCATCCTCATGCGTTCCACCGACCTGCACGGCTACGAGCTGCCCGAGGGCATCCGCGCCATCGGGCGCTGCGGGGCCGGCGTGAACAACATCCCCATCGAGGAATACGCGCGCCAGGGCGTGGTGGTGTTCAACTCGCCCGGCGCCAACTCCAACGCCGTCAAGGAGATCGTGCTCGCCATGATGATCATGTCGAGCCGCGGCATCGTGCAGGCCATGCAATGGGTGCGCGACAACGCCGACGACCCCGACATCATGGTCGACGCCGAGAAGGCCAAGAAGGCGTTTGTGGGCCGCGAGGTACGCGGAAAGCGCATCGGCGTGGTCGGGCTCGGCAACGTGGGTTCGAAGGTCGCCAACGCCTGCGTGGAACTCGGCATGGACGTCTATGGGTACGACCCGTTCATCTCCGTGGAGCACGCTTGGGCGCTCAACCGCGAGGTCCAACGCGTGGGAACCCTCGAGGACCTCTGCCGCGGATGCGACTACCTCACGTTGCACGTGCCGAGCAAGGCCGATACCATCGGCATGATCTCCACCGACCAGCTCAACCTGCTCGCCCCGGGCGCCGTGCTCATCAACTTCGCGCGCGAGACCATCATCGACGAAGACGCGGTCGACGCCGCCCTGCGCGCGGGCACGCTCTCCTGGTTCGCCTGCGATTTCGCCACGCCCAAGACGGTCAAGATGCCCAACACGTTCATCACCACGCACTCCGGCGCGGGCACCGAGGAAGCCGAGGCCAACTGCGCCGACATGGCGATATCCGAACTCAAGGACTACCTGGAGAACGGCAACATCGCCCACTCCGTCAACTACCCCACCTGCTCGATGGGCAAGGCGCGCGCCGCGAGCCGCATCGCCTGCCTGCACGCCAACGTGCCCAACATGATCGGCCAGATCACCGCGATCCTCGCGCACGACAACGCCAACGTCCAGCGCATGGTAAACGAAAGCGCCGGTGAGAATGCCTACACGATGTTCGACACCGACGAGCACCTCGACCGCGAGACCATCGATGCGCTCAAGGGCATCCCGTCCATGTATCGCGTGCGCGTCATAAAGTAACCCCTGGGACACGGTTTCTGGCAGTCTGCTGCACCCTCAACAACCACGGGCCCGCGCCGTTGCACCATGCACGACGCGGGCCCGATCCATAGCGGCGCAGGCGTCCGTCGCTTACGCGGTCAAGATCGAATCCGATCCCTCGTCGGAGAACACGAGCGAGGCGATGCCCTCGGCGACCAGATCGCTCACGGCGCTCGAAACGCTCTCGATGGGAACCGCGCCGTCGGAGACGACCCACATGCGATACGCCGACAGGATTCCCCCAAACACAAACGTCAGGTCGTACTCGAGCAAATCCTCCGACACGCCCTGCGGAAGCGCGCGATAGCGGCGCAGCTCCTCGAGCATCGAGGACTTGATACACGAGAGCAGCAAATCGAACGGGACGCACTCGAACATGCGGCGGTTGAGCGAGATGTTTTCCATAATCGTGACGTTCACCATCTCGAAGAAGGTGCGCAGGCGCACGTCGAGGCGCTCTTCCAGCAGCTCGCCATCGCGAAACAGCAAGGCATGCGTGTTGCGGACGATCTCCTCGATATGCTGATCGAGTATGTAGGCGAGCAGCCCGTCTATGGAGCCGAAGTGCTTGTAAAAGGTCTTGCGGTCGACGTCGGCCTCGCGGGCGATGTCGGTGACCGTGATGTCCGGATAGGGCTTTTGGGCGACGAGCCGCTCGAAGGCCTCGACCATGGAGCGGCGCGAGCGAACGACGCGCTTATCGACGCGACGGACGTCGCCACCAACCCCCTCCTCGTCCTTAATCATGCCGATCGCGCTCCTCCCCATATGTTTGATTATGGGTAAAAACCCACATCTACCTGCACTCCGTTGAACAGACACAAAACTTAATCCACATTAGTAGAATATACCACACCTGTTACCATACATCCTCAAGGCGGCGCTTCGAGTCGCTCCACCGTTACCGCGACTCACAAGGTGCATGAGCCGAGCGCCGCCTGCCGCATTGAGAAAAGGAGCAGGTATGGAACTTACGCAGGCCGCCGAACGAGCAGCCCTCAACAGGGTCATCGACTATCTTGACGAGGATCCCGAGAAGCACATCGACACCATCATTGCCTTTGTGAACAAGTTCGTTCCCGAAAACGTCTTGCCCGGGCAGCGCCAGGCGTTCGACACCGCCATCCACGAGCGCAACAACTGGTACCGCCTCATGATGAAGGTCTTCGACCTCAACCCCGAGGTCCGCACGAAGCTGCTCAAGGTGCTCATCGAGGACTGCAGCATCCTGGGCTGGCCCAAGCAGGAGAAGATGCGCGAGGTGCACCAGTGCAACATCCCCTATGCGATCCTGCTCGACCCCACCAGCGCGTGCAACCTCCACTGCACGGGATGCTGGGCGGCGGAATACGGCCACGCGCTCAACCTCTCGTTTGAGGACATCGACTCCATCATCACCCAGGGCAAGGAGCTCGGCTGCCACCTGTACATCTACACCGGCGGCGAGCCACTTGTACGCAAGGCGGACCTCATTCGCCTGTGCGAGAAGCACCAGGACTGCGCATTCCTGTGCTTCACCAACGCGACCCTCATCGACGAGGCGTTTTGCCAAGAGATGATCCGCGTGGGCAACTTCGTGCCCGCCATCTCGGCCGAGGGCGACGAGACGACCACCGACTCGAGACGAGGTGAGGGCACCCACGCAAAAATCGAGCGTGCAATGCAGCTCCTCAAGGAAAACGGCCTGCCCTTTGGCATCTCCTGCTGCTGGACGCGCGAAAACGCCGACACGGTGGCGACCGAGGAGAACATGGACTGGATGATCGACAAGGGCGCCCTGTTCTGCTGGTACTTCCACTACATGCCGGTGGGCGCGTCCTCGCCCGCATCGCTTATGCCCACGCCCGAGCAGCGCGAACGGATGTATCGATTCGTGCGCGATATGCGCTCCAAAAAGGAGCTCTTCACCATGGACTTCCAAAACGACGGCGAGTTCGTGGGCGGCTGCATCGCCGGCGGGCGCCGATACCTGCACATCAACGCGGCGGGCGACGTCGAACCGTGCGTGTTCATCCACTACAGCAACGTCAACATCCACGACGTCACCCTGCTCGAGGCGCTCAAGTCCCCGCTGTTCATGAAGTACTACGAGAACCAGCCCTTCAACAGCAACCACCTGCGCCCCTGCCCCATGCTCGAGAATCCCTACGAACTCGGCCGCATGGTGAGCGAGTCGGGCGCGCACGGAACCGATTTGGTGGAGCCGGAGACGCCCGAGGACCTGCGGCGCAAGACCGTCCCCGCCGCCGCTGCCTGGGCGCCCGTGGCCGAAAAGCTGTGGGAGGACGAATCCGACCCGATGCGTCGCAAGCGCGAGGAGGGGCCGCGCCAGGGCATGGCGGAGACCGACCTCAAGAAGTTCGAGCGACTTGAGCAGGGACGGCATCACAGCTAGCCGCTCATCGACCTGGGCTTCCGCACCGCGCACGGAACGGCGCTCAGCCAAAAGGCAATGTTTCGCGCGCATGGCGCTCGGCTGACTTCGCGCCATGCGCGCCGCCTCCGCTTACAATAGTCTTCAATCATTCCGATCCCGCATCGAAAGGAAGCCCATGAAGGCCCTCCCGTTTCCGTGCATCCGCCCCGTTCCCGAGCACGCCGCCGAAGTCGCCGCGCTGCCCTACGACGTGTTTGACCGCGCCGAGGCCGCAGCCCACGTCGCCGAGCGCCCGCTCTCGTTTTTGAACATCGACCGCCCCGAGACGCAATTCGCGTCCGATCAGGACATGTACGCGCCGGAGGTATACGTGCGCGGCGCCGAGCTGCTGCGCGAGCGCATCGAAGACGGCACGTTTATCGAAGACCACAACCTGGCGTATTACATCTACGAACTCGCCTGGGAGGGCCGCATGCAAACCGGCATCGTGTGCGTGTGCTCTGTCGACGAATACGAGCAGGGCGTCATCAAGCGTCATGAGCTCACACGCGCCGACAAGGAGCGCGACCGCATCGAGCATATCGGCGCCCTGGGCTGCCAAACGGGCCCGATCTTTCTCACGTACCGCGACCAGCCAGTCCTCGATATGATCGTGGGCGCCGCCAAGGCGTCGACGCCCTTGTACGCGTTCACCGACAGCGAGGGTGTCCGCCAGACCGTATGGGAGGTCGTGCGACGTGACGCGGTGGATGCCCTGCACGCCATGCTCGGGCAAATTCCATGCGCCTACATCGCCGACGGGCACCATCGCGCCGCGAGCGCGGTGAAGGTCGCTCAGCGCCTGCGCGACGAGGCAAAGGCGGCGGGCACGTATACGGGCAAGGAGCCCTTCAACTACTTCCTCTCCGTGCTGTTCCCCGCAAGCCAGCTCACCATCCTGCCCTACAACCGCGTCGTCGCCGATCGCAACGGACTCGACACTTACGAGCTGCTCGAGGTGCTGCACGGCGCGGGCTTTGGCATCGTCGAGGCGGCGGGGCCGGTCGAGCCGCGCGAACACGGCGTCTTTGGCATGTATACCGACGGCAGCTGGTACGAGCTGCGGGCGGACAACCCCAACCCGAGGGCCTATGCCGCAGAGAATACCAGCAGCGGCATCAACGCCGAGACGGGATCGGCCGAGGACGACGAGCACCGCAGCGGTGGATCGAGTCAAGATAACGGAGAGTCCTCCAACCCAGCAAACTCCCTTGATTGCTCAATCCTGCAAAGCTGCATCTTGTCTCCCATTTTTGGAATCAAGGACCCCCGCACCGATCCACGCATCTCCTTCGTCGGCGGCATCCGCGGAACCGAGGAGCTTGAGTGCAAAGCGGGCGCCGAGGGCGTTGCGTTCACGATGTGCGCGACGAGCATCGACCAGTTACTCGCCGTAGCCGACGCCGGCGAAGTTATGCCGCCCAAATCCACGTGGTTCGAGCCCAAGCTGCGCAGCGGCCTGTTCATCCATCGCATCGCGAAATAGCAATCGCTTCGCGAAGTGCTCGCCGGGCAAAACCGGTGATGCGCACGGCCTCCCTTCTTCAAAAGGGAGGCCATTTTCATGTAAAACCGAGCATTTGGTCAAAATACCCTGATTGTGCGCTCAAATCCTTCTATTTTTTGCCCTGCATATTTTTCCGCCTTCACCAATCCTGCGGTTTTGCCGCAAGCCTCCAGCCCAGCAGGACAGAGCCGTCCGCACGTAAAGATTCGACTTAAGCAATCCTGGGGTTTTGTCGCTCGCGACAAAACCCCTCAGCGCACAATCAGGGTATTTTGACCACACTTCGAAAAACACACGACGCGCGTCGTCTCAGATGCAAAATCCTATGCATGCCGCAGAGCAAATAGACGCGAATTATACATTTCGTCTAAACCCTGAATCCAGTTGGGCAAGCGGAACGCCAGTCACGGCCCAATCAACAACAAGCTTCGAAGCGCACCGGGAGTAAAATTCCTACTCTCCGAGCAAATCCCGCAACTTATCCTGCTCGAGGATCTCGACCAGCTCGAACGCGCCCTTGTCGAACGCGAAATGCATAACACTGCAGTTCCCCGGCACCTTACCGCAGCCAAAACCGCCATCGGGCACCCACTTAGTCAGAAACTCGCGGCACGCCGACCCGTGACTCACCACCAAAACGCGCCCATGCCCAGGCCGCTCCATAATCCGTGCCAAGGCATCGCTCACGCGGGTGCGGACGGTCATCTGCCCCTCCCCACCAAACGGAACGTAGAAGTCACCCCAGGGAAATGGCGGCATAAGGTCGACCCGCTCACCCTCGAAGGCCCCGAAACCCCATTCGCGCAGGTCTTCCACGCGCTCGTAAGGCATATCCACGATGCGTTCGATAGTCTGCTGGGTGCGCGTCAGCGTTGAGGTGTACGCATGGTCGAACGCGATCCCCTCGCGCGCAAAGTACCGCCCGATGCGCTCCGCCTGCTCCTCGCCCTCCGACGTGAGCGGGGCGTCGCACCAGCCCTGGATAACGCGTTTTTCGTTGAACATGGTCTGACCGTGTCGAACCAGATACAAATCACCGCTCATCGAAGCCCCCACTCGATGCGACATCACGTTTACGGACGTCGCATTTGCTTACATCAATGTGTTCCGATTGTATCAATCGATGAGCTGACAGCGCTCGCAGGGTCCCAAGGTATCCCTTTCCTTTCGCATGGGTAGGATTGCATATGTACGTTATCTAACTTCTGTCGATTGGAGCGGCCATGAGAGAATTCATCGACGACGAGGGCGAACGGCACATCGACCCCTTCTGCTTTGACGAGTTCGGGATGATCGACCGTGGTGTCAAGGCGATCAGATTCCTATACGGCGTAACCGGAGCAGTCGGACTCATCGGCGGCGCCGCACTGCTCATCTGGCCCGTGAAGACGCTCGTGGTGCTCGCTGTCATCCTCGGAGCATACTTCATTATTGCAAGCGTCGTGCGCATCGGCGTGGCCGTGGGCACGCCCTTCATGCCTGCGGGCTGGCGCGCGCTCAATATTCTCTCCAGCCTCTTGCTGCTCTTCTGCGGCATCATCATGCTGAAGAACCAGACGGCATCCGCTGCGGCTCTCGCGACTCTCGCAGCCATCGCAATCGGATTCGGCTGGATTATCGAGGGCGTGGTAACCCTCGTCGAGACGGGCATGGTGCACAACCGCGGCCTCTCCATTCTCTCCGGTGTACTGTCGATTGTCGCGGGCATCGCCGTGTTCATGTTCCCGCTCGAATCGATCGACCTGATGATCGTCTTCTCTGGCATAGCGCTCGCGGTGCTGGGCGGTGTGCTGCTCGTCCGTGCGTTCACCTTTGGAAAGATCCCGCGCTAGCGGCGTTCGCGACACGCACCGTTTGCACGTCATCCGCAATCCAACACCGATACTCGCCGCCCGGGCACCCGTAAAGGGCCCGGGCGGTTTTATCTACCTGAACTCCCAAAAACGACCTCTTGACCTTCACGCTACGAGAAGGTTTATCCTACGAGCGAAACGGAACGGGAGGGGCATGTGAGCGCGAGCAAAGCTTATGGCATCGGAGAGGTCTCCGACATCGTGGGGATCTCAACCCGAACGCTCAGATATTACGAAGAGGCGGGGCTGCTCGTACCCGCGCGAACAGCCAACGGATATCGCCGCTACACCCCTGCGGATCTCGACCGCCTGCAGGAAATCCTGCTCTTGCGCCACATGGGAATGAGCGTGGCAGAGATTCCAAGCGCCTTGAGCGCAACGGAAGATGAGCGCCGGCGAACGCTCGCGCGCCACCTTGGAACGCTCAGGGCAGAACGAGAGCGACTCGATACCCTCATCCGTACCGTCGAACGCACAATCGAGCACATCGAGAAGGGAGTCCCCATGGACGATAAAGCGAAGTTCGAGGGCATAAAGCGCGACCTCGTGGAGCAAAACGAGCGCAAGCACGGCGCTGAGGTGCGTGAGCGCTGGGGCGACACCGCCGCGGACGAGGCAAACCGCAAGATGCTCAACCTGAGCGAGGGCGAGTTCGAGCGTTTCCAGGAGCTGGGGCGCGCAATCAACGAATCGCTCGAAGCGGCCGTGAGCGCGAAAGCCAATCCCACAAGCGACGAGGGAGAACGCATCTATCGCCTCCATCGGGAATGGCTCGGATTTACCTGGAACTTCTACACGCCCGAAGCGCACAGGGGTCTCGCGGAGATGTACGTCGCAGATGAGCGTTTCACCGCCTATTACGATGGCAACGTCGCCGGTTGCGCCGCTTGGCTACGGGACGCGATAGCCGCGCACGCGCGATAGCGGGCCGAACAACCACAGACAAGGCGGCAAAGGGATAACGGAGGGATGCGCACGCAACACGCGGCACCCGCCTTAGCCCTGCGTTTCCCCCAGGAAGAACCGGATCGCCTCGGCAAGGTCCGCACCGTCCCACGCATGAGATGCTGCAGCGCGGGCCGCATCGGAGGCATTGAGGGCCAGCGAGGCCCCCACCGTTTGAAACAGCGGGATGTCGGAGCGGCTGTCCCCCACCGCAAGGCATGAGGCAAGATCGACCCCGAGCGCCGCGGCGCGCTCGCGAGCGAACGCGGGCTTTGCCCGCTCGTCCGCATCGCGTGCAACGCGGCCGGTGAAGATCCCATCGACCACCTCGAGCTCGGGGCCGCACCATCCGGCGCAGCCGAAACGGCGCGCAAGATACGCCCCGATATACGACCAGGTACAGGAAGCCACGTGGGGAACGAGCCCCGCCGCACGGCACGCGGTGAGAGCCAGCACGATACCGTCGATGAGAGGCATGTCGTCGAGCCAGGACTCGACCATCGAGACGGGAAGGCCCGCATACCCAGCGGCATCCACGCGGCACACCGCGGCGTTATCCATCTCGCCGCGCGCATACGCTTCCTCGGCCGCGCGCATCTGCTCGCCGATACCCAGGCGGTCGGCGATGAACGTGCCCGAATTCACACCGCGCGTGAGCGTCCCATCGATGTCGAAGAATATGAGGCCCTTGATTTTCATTGCGGCGCCACCTTTGAAGAGCTGCCCAAACCGAATGACGGCGTTATGCGAATCTACACCCTATGGCAGCAGCGCGAGGCATGTGGGATCCAGGCGATAATGCCCGACGATGTGTCCATAGCTTTGCAGCTTGTCCTCCTCATAGCGCAACTGAAACGGTCCGGAATGATGAATGAGATACGGAACGCCGCGCTCATTGCGACGGTCGGAGACGATCCCGATGTGCCCCTCATACAGCACTATGTCCCCACCGCGCCATTCAGAAATGTTGCCCGCGTCGGACGTGAGGCGCTGCGCATGGGCATCGAAAAAGACCTTGAGATTGGGTGTGCAGCGGAAATCGATCGCCGGATCCGGAATCTCGATCGCATAGACCTCTGGACGCCGCGCAACGTCGGCTGCAACGAGCGCCTGAAGGTCGTAGCCCGCCTCCCGGCACGCGATGGCAACCATATCGGTGCAGACGCCGTGTTCGTCATCGGGATAGCCCGAAGGGAAATAGACGCTCTTGTAGTGCGGGCGGGTCTGGATGTAGGCGAGGGCAGCGGCAAGGACATCGTCGTTGTCGGCGATGCCATCGACGTCGGCATCAACCGTGGCGGCGGGGTCGGCGGCGGAAGCCTTGGCACCGCTCGCCCCGCTCGCCCCAGAGACCTCCTCGTACCGGTCGACGGGGCGATGCGAAGATGTGATGCAAAGGCGCCCCGTCGCGACACGGGCCACGACGACAATAGACAACACGCACGCAAGCATCGCAGCCGCGGCGACGAAGATGCGCTTCCAACGCTTTCTCACATCCATTTCAACCCCATCCCTCCCCTTCGATTGCGCCCGGACGTATCAGCACCATCACCTCAATTTAGGGACAGTCCCTGAATTGAGGTTCGGCGCAATTGCAGCAAGCCGCCTATCTGCGGTTCTGCATATCTACCGAAATGAGCTTCTTGATGTAGTCCGTAGTGTTGTCTTGTGACTTCAGCCACTCATACATCTCTTCATCGGCGTCGCTGTTCGGATAAAACCGAAGGGTCAGCTGCTTAACCTTCTTGCGATAATTGCTGGCCGCACGACGCTGCGCTTCCGTCTGCATTGCTCCCCCTTACAGCTACGGCTTTGTTCCAAAGCCCGAGTGCGATGAACGTCACCGTGAAAGAAATAGCGAGCATTTCCATCATGTACTCCATCATATGCAATCATTGGCAGCAGGGCACCGCCCAAGGAGATAATGACGGGAAACGGATAACCTTCAATCCAGAATGAGGCGCAGATGCCGATTAGGCCAACCCATCGGGGCGAGCACGGATACGGAGTGCTCCACAAGCCAGACCCGGAAAAGGCCGCCATCATGCGCTTCTTCAACGCGAGCAGCTACGAGGTCGCCGCCGCCGGCTGCTTCGAGGACGAGGTCACCGGAGAATACACGGACATCCCAGAGGCCGCCACGATGCGAGACGGCGTCGTGTGGGGAAACAAGGACGCATACCATTTCGAGAAGTACGACATGGAGCTGTCCCCAGAGTTCCGTGCCTACGCGCTCGAGCACGCGCCTGGCGAATAGCTATTGGCGAGACTATCCGACCGAGACGCAACTACGACATATCTGCAAAGGAAGCCTCACGGGCACCCTTCTCTATGGAACGGAAAACCCGACCCATAAAGAAGCCGCCTTCGGGCGGCTTCTCCAATGTTGCGACAATACGGTTTTATGCAGCAGGCCGCTCCGCATTGCTCTTGATCTTCTTGATGACCGCCATCAGATCAAGCTGTTGCTGCGAATTGAACATGCGAATAAAGGACTGCGGCCGATCAAACGGGGGCTGCGTCAAGGCAACTGGCTCCATATAGCCGTTCTCCACCACGTAATCCACCACACGCTTCACAAAGGAGATCTGCTGCTCATTGAGACTCTGGTCGTTCAGGAAGTCCGCAAAAGCACCCATGGCAGCATCGTGATCGAGATGAACCAGCCTGCGAACCAAAAGACCAAACGGCGTGTCGCCATAAGCCTTGGCATAATCTTCCGCGTTGCCAAGATCATGCGTGAAAATCCGCTCGAGCTGCTCGAACTCAAATTCCGTCATGGGTTGGTTGTTGCGCAACTTATGAATCACCAACGTGTCGGCATAGTCCTTGAGATAGCGCTCGACCTTCAGCTTGTAGTCCTCAAAGTCCTCGCCGATATCAGCCTCGACACCATAAACGACCTGCGTAACCGGATCATCAAGATGCGTAATGACGTCACGTCTGCCCTTGCCAACCACGATAAAACGGATGAGACCACGCAGCCCCTTGCGGATACCCTCCATATCCAGAAGATTCGCATCGTCGAGAATCTGCCCGTCAAAGACCTCGTCAATCAAGGGCAGCTTGTCCTTGACCTGGGGGATGGTTGTCACCTTTTGCAAGCAAGCAGCAATCGAAATCAGCCGCGACTTATAACCAGCGGTTTTCCCGCCCTGGCAGGCGGCAATCATGTAGCCGTACATAAGCGCATCGAATCTCAAGGCGTCAACATCTGCCTCATCATTTACCACGAGCATTGAAATCGGCATCTTAAGCTCTGCAAATGCTGTTGGAGTCAGCAACCGGAATGACTCAACGCGGCGGTACTTCTCCACCTCGCGGCGATGCCTACGAACAGAAAAAAGCTCGTCATTCAACGCCACAACTTGGCTTCGCATGGTGTCCACGAGCTCTTGTCGTAGGCTCTGATAGTCGTCGGCAGCAAATGCGCTCTCCTGCATCAGCATGGCCAGTTCAGCTTGGCGCTGAAAAACCTGCTCCGTCAAGGACAAAGCGATCTTACCCTCTGAAACGTTCAGATGCTCTCGGAAAAACTCGAAGTTCTTGCACCAGTCAAAAATGAAGAAGTGCTCCTTATCCACATGAGGGCCATTCAGGGGATCAACGACCTCGAGACCCTCACACAGACGAGTTCCGCGGCCGATCATCTGCCAGAACTTGATCTTCGAGCGCACTTTCTTGAAAAAGACGAGGTTGACGATTTCGGGCACGTCAACGCCAGTGTCCATCATATCGACCGACACAGTGATAACCGGCAACGGTTTGACCTCGAAATCATCGATTACGGTGTGCGAATAATCGTCGGAATGAAGGACCGCTTTTATATAGTCCCCCGGGAGATTTGGATATAGCTTTCCAAAGCGCTCAACGATGAACCGAGCGTGTTTTTGGCTCTGCGCAAAGATGACGGTCTTCCCGAGCGTTTGACCGCCGTTCACCTTGATGCCCTTCTCCATGAGGATTTCCAACACGCCATCCACCGTAGACTCGTTAAACACCCATTGGTTGATCTCGCGCGACTCGATCTTTTCGGGCACATCTTGCCCCGTCTCCTCGAAGTCTTCCTCGAGCGTCTCGCGATCCTCCTCGGACAAATCGTCGTACGTTATGCCGTCATCCATGAAACTCGTATGGGTCTCGATGCCGAAATACGGCACGAGAACATGATCGACCTCTGTGGCGGTGTTGTACTCATACACGTAGGTGGGCACCCCGCGCTCGACCTCAAAAAAGTCGTACGTGTTGCGATCGACCTCGTTCGCCGGCGTAGCAGTAAGGCCAACAACAAGTGAATCAAAGTAGTCAAAGATCGCTCGATACTTTTTGAAAATGGAGCGATGCGCCTCATCAACAATAATGAGATCAAAATGCGCGGGAGTGAACATAAGGTCGCCATCCTCATTGCGCTCCTTGTCAATCGCATTGAGGATGGTTGGGTATGTGGAAAACACGATACGGGCGTTGCGATCATCCTTGTTGGATACAAGATTGCACAGCGTCTCATTAGGCAGATAATCCTGGTACCCGCTTTTGGCCTGACGAACAAGCGCCACGCGATCCGCAAGGAACAAGACGTTCTTAACGAGCCCGGAACGCATGAGGACGTCCGTCAAGGCAGCCGAAACACGGGTCTTCCCCGTTCCGGTGGCCATGACAAGCAGACTCTTACGATGGCCTGATTCGATATTGGCGCACACGCGCTCGATGGCCTCTACCTGGTAGTAGCGTTTGCCACCGCCGGCAATGGTCTCATTCACCCGCAACGTACTCGGCTTGACCGTACCACTCCGGCGATTGATTATCCTCTGCAGCTCATCTTGAGAGAAGAAGCCGCTCACCTTTCGCATCGGAGCGGAATCGTCGTCTAAGAAAAAAGTCTCGAATCCATTCGTAAGAAAGATCGGAGGCCTATAGCCGTACTCGTTTTCCAGGCATCGAGCATACAGGCGCGCCTGCTGGATGCCCTTCTGCGGGGAGTACATAGTCCTCTTTGCCTCGACAATGGCGAGAGGGCGATTGTCTTTCCCCAAAAGCAAATAGTCGATATAGCCCGTACCGGAATCGGAGTCCTTCTCTCGGGACATCCCTGTGACCTCGCGCTCCTCGAGCGCGTTCTCGTCAATCTTCCAGCCGGCGAGGGCAAGATCCCAGTCGATGTAATGCTTGCGCGTCTTGTACTCGCTGATCTCCTCCGGATTGAACGATCGCGTCTCGATGTGGGCGGCCTTATCGACGGTGGCCTGGGCACTCATCGCCTTTAGCCGCGCCTCAAGGCGCTTGATCTCTTCGTCCTTTTGAGAAATCAACTCTTCGCGCGCCTTGATGAATTTAACCTGCTGAAGGGTGAGCTGAACGCCCTTCTTTGGAATCTTCGCCTCATCGAAGTGACGATTCTCATATTCCGGGCCGTAGCAATAATCGATCCAGTCGACGAAATCAAAGAGGGACCTCAGCGACAGGATCGCATCCTCGGTGGCGACACGGCGCTCCGTGTGAACAGAGAGATTTCCGAGTTTGTTTATGCCGATGAGCCTGCGCCAAACACGCTCATCAACACACTCCCTAAACGACTGCTCATGCAAAAGCGACGAGAGATTGTCGCGGTACGGCATGCTAATGGAATTATCGATTGCATAGACCCATTTAACAGACAGCTCGAGCGCCTTGCGACAACCAACCGCACAGAGCGCGGGAGAAGTTGCGTAGATCTTCTCGGCCTCAATACAAGCATCGGCAAAGAGGTCGTAATACCCGTCGGCACGCTTTAGGAATCCGAAGTTCATAGCGTTCTCACTCGCTGTTCAGGGGAATAACACGTGAAACAACGCAATTATAGACCCATATGCCTTTAGCAAGTTAAACCTCGATTTGTCGACCTCGGCGACGAAGGAGGCGAACTCTTGCTGGAGGGGCAACGAGGGTAGAGGGATCCTGAGCTGAGCAAGGTCTGCCTTCGGGATATTTGACATCGACTTGTTCGATCCGTGGGCCAAACTCTTGACCTTGCCCGAATACGAAGGACCGGAAAGAAGTGCTGAAAGGTACTCCCCCTCCACACTTCCTTTGGGATGCATGCGGAAAACAATATCGGGAAACATGAGGTTCTCGACATCATCGCGTACAAGCACACATGAGCCGACGAGCTCAGGAGTGTTCTTCCTAGCAATCAGGATATCGCCACGCCTCACCCCTTTGTCTGGAGCAATGGCCCCGCCAGGAAGCATCGCCTTGTTCTCCTCGGGCAGAAACCGCCCCGATGAAAGCGCGCTCAACTTCAGCACCCCCGGCTCGAGCCCCTTGCGAGGCATATTTTGACAACTTGGGCTCTTTCCGGATTCTAGGGACTCAACGCAATCCCTCAATGCGCATACGTCCCATTTCGCCTCGATGGTTTCAGCATCCCCGAACATCTCGACAAACCGGGATTTGACGAGGGTGTCGAGCCTCTCGTTTTGCTGATGCAGTATATCGATTTGGTCCTCAATGGACCCCAGCATGCCGACAATACGCTCCTGGTCGGCCATGGAAACATATCTGACCAAACGCTGCCCATAATCCTTGAAGTATATGTGCGGAATCGTAGAGCCACTGAACCCATCGCCGAGGCGCATCGCACGAATCAGATGGAGCAAGTACTCAGGCAGCACCATTTCCGTGGGGATAAGCGCCTGCATGGTGCCCAGAACCGATGTACGCGCCGAACACAAATTGGCACGCCCAACACCAGCGCCATCCTTTACAACGGCAACATATCGAGCGCCATTTTGAAACGTAGACATCGACCCGATGATCCCCGAAGCACCGTACACGGCATAAGGGCCATCATCAATTAGATCTTTCTGCCTGAGAGCAGATCTCCCTTTCATGCAAAGCTGGTTAAGCCTCACCCACTCCCCGTCAAACGGGGGTTCGTCAGCCGATGTACTTGTGGTGCGATCGCTTCACGTTTTGCTGATCGACCATGGCGTAGCAAAGTGTTGTCTCAATTTTGCTGTGCCCCAACAGCACCTGCACCTGCTCGATCGGCATCCCTTTATCAATCGCTTTCGTCGCAAGGGTCCGCCGAAACTTGTGCGGATGCACGCGTTCCCCAATCGCCGACCTCCCAAGCTCACGCAACCGCGTCTCAGCACCACTGATTTCAAGTCGCTTATAGGGATAATTGAGCGATACAAATAGCGCGTCGTTTTCGTCGATTCGCTGCTCAAGGTAAGCGCTCAGATGAATCTTGGCTCGTGCATCGAAATAGACCTTACGTTCCTTGTTGCCCTTGCCCTTAACCACACACTCTCGATTTGTCAGATCGATATCCCACCTGTTGAGCTTCACAAGCTCACCGACGCGCATTCCCGTTGAGGTCAAAAGGTCAACGATTGCAAGGTCTCTAGCCGTTTTGCATCCGTCCCTCAAGGCTTCCATCGACTCATCGGTAATGATGGGCTTTACCGCTTTAAGCGATCGAATCTTTTTGATTCTCCTGACGGGGCTCTTGTAAACGATGTCCTCGATCTCAAGCCAAGAGAAGAAGCTCGATATTATCCGCCGGATATTGTCCACGGTGACATTACTCACCCGACCGCTCTTCTGACACGCCGTCAAATACCCACGTACATCATCGGTCGTAACCTCGATAAAGGATTTGCCAATAGTTCTGGAGAAACGTTCGAGTGCCTGCGAGTAATACCGAATGGTTCTAATGGAGCAGCCCTCGACAGACTTTGCAGACAAAAACGCGTCTATCGTCTCACCGTTAGTGGAAAACTGGGTGTTCCTCAAAGGAAATTCACCCGCGTCGAGCAGACAATGATCGAGTACGGAATGTAGTTTTCCCAGTTGATCATTGCTAAGAATCGGCGCCATAAGTCGCTCGATCTCCTTGATGACAAGTACTTTCTCATTCATAAGGACACTCCTTACCGCACGTGAACACATGCGGTAAGGATGCAGCAACGAACTGCTTAGCCAAAATACTCCTGAGCAAGACTGTCATAGAGCATCTGCAGCTTCTCGATCTTCTGCTGAACGATAAACCTCGATTTGTCGACGTTATTGACGAAGTCGGCGAACTCCTGTTGAAGGGGCAACGGGGGCAGGGGCATCTGAAGAGCCTTTACTTTTCCGGTGCTCAAGGTGAAAAGGCCAGACGTATTGACAGCCCGCGCCACAATCTGTTCACGCCCATCATGAGCATTGAAATACGCCAGCGCATAAACCGGAAGCACGCGCTCGTCGAAACGCACACGAATGAGATGGTTCTGATGCACACATGGAGCTATCGATCCGTCCCACACTGCGCATCTGCCAATTTGATCAGCGCTGCCGTTGCCCTCTACAAAGAGAAGGTCACCCTCTACCAACGAGTTCTTTTCACACTCGGCGACCGTTAAGCCAATTTCCAGAACTTCGTCCAGGTGCAGCGTCCCCCTCAGCACGTTCGCCACACGCAAATAGGGCAGCTTTAGAGGCAGCAGATCGCGCTTCCCGTTCTTCGTCAAGCCACCCTGAATGTCAGCAACTTCTGAAAGTGCCGTCCTCTTCCATTGTCCATCTCCGAACATCTCGACAAACCGGGATTTGACGAGGGTGTCGAGCATGGCGATCTGGCCGTTTGCCCCCTCGATTAGTGATCTGACTTCGTCAAGCGTATTCACAACCCTAATCTGCCCATCAGCAGATGGCAGGAGTATTTCCATCTCGCGAAGTCCATCGGCGGTCAATGTCCTCCTTCTCGCCGTGGTTCCTCGCATCTTGTCTGCGTAGTAAGCCATGCTTCTTGGACCATGCAACGCAAATTCAAGGTATGAGGGATCAACCCGACCGAGATCGATATTCCAAACGTTATACGCGGGACTCATAATCCCCGGAGCATCATGATTCTGGACGTAAATCACGCCCTCATCAATCGGAAATCCCACAACGAGCTGATTCTTCTTCACCACCTTGTATGAGCTAGTATCCTTCGACGCTATTGCCTTCTTAAAACGTCCAGCCTGCTCAACGATTCCGTCACGCATGGTCATCGAGTAGACGGGATATTTCGCATCGCCGCAGCGCTCAATCGGCGCCTTTGATATAAGCTCTCCGAGTTTAACCCACTCCCCGTCAAACGGGGGTTTGTTCGCGGGCATTAGAGATCACCTTCAAGCATCTTGTGAAGCTCAGCCAGGCCGGCAGCAAACTGGGCATTCAGCTCATCCAACTCGGCGAGAATCTCGCTTGTAGGAGGGTACTCAATACGCTCGTACTCGGTTTTGGTGTACTTGTTGAAGCTGAAATCGTACTCGTTGTCGACAATTTCCTGCTTGGGAACAAGGAAGCTCTTCTCAGTACGCTCGCGCCCAGACTCGTCACCAAGGTTCGCCCAGCGCTCGATAATATCGGGGATATCGTTGTTCTTCTCATCCGGATCGCGTTTGTCATCGAGCGTATAGCCGTCCGCCTCCATGTTGTAGAGCCAAACGTTATCTGTACCGCCAGCGTTTGTCTTGGTGAATACCAGAATCGCCGTGCTCACGCCGGAGTACGGCTTGAACACGCCGCTCGGTAGGTAGATGATCGCCTCAAGCTTATGATCTTCCACGAGCTGCTGACGCAGCTGACGATACGCCTTCGAGTTCGAGCGGAACAAAACTCCATTGGGGACGATGCACGCGCAGCGGCCACCGAGCTTGAGCATGCGCAAGAACAGGGCAACGAACAAAAGCTCAGTCTGCTTGGTCTCCACAATGGCGCGGAGGCCCTTATCGATATCCTCCACGTCAACGGAGCCCGTGAACGGCGGATTCGCCAAAATGACATCGTACTTTGAGCTGATTGCGTTCTTCTGTGAAATGCTGTCGAGGTATCGCACATCGGGCGAATCGACGCCATGAAGCATGAGGTTCATAGCGCTGATGCGTAGCATCGTTTGGTCGATTTCAAAACCGTTGAACTGCGGCGTAGCCCCATTTGTTCCGGCAAACACATCCCACTGATCGGCGGTCATTTCGCTTCCATAGCACTTGCGAATATGCTCGGCCGCCGAAATCAAGAAGCCCGCTGTTCCGCATGCCGGATCGCATACAAGCTCTCCCGCCTTGGGATCGATAAGCTGTACCATCAGATCACGAATATGCTTTGGCGTGCGGAACTGACCGTTCGTGCCCGCAGTGCTGAGCTTGGAGAGCATGTATTCGTACAAATCTCCCAGGTCACCGATATGCTCATCGTAATCAGCCAACAGCTCTTCAACGCCGGTAACCGCCTTCTCCAAAAGCGCGGGCTTGCCTGCCGGGAATCCAAACGTAGCGTTCTCCATGGTCTTGGAAAACGCAGTCGAGCCACCCAGTGTTTTGATGAACGGGAAAGCGAAGCGGTCGACGATGTGGTACATATCCTCGGCACGCTTGTCCTTGAAAGAGCTCCAGCGAATCTCCTTGCCTACAATTTTTTCGCCACGATCGTTCGCAAAGGTCTCAGGGAAAATATGAGGCTGCTTCACCCCAAGCATATTCTCCAGCCGCTCCATCTCGAGTTCTTTCTCATCGAGAGAGCGCATGAACATGAGGTACGTCAAGTTGCTGATAACGTCGAGCGGGTTGGTGATGCCGCCCTCCCACATCTTCTGCCAGATAGCATCGACCTTATTTTTGGCTGCTCCGGTAATCACCTTGCCGGTCCTTCCATCAAGGGTATATCACTCATCTAAGAGTACCGTCTGTCTTTCGGCAAATAAAGAGCGGGCACATTCCGTTGATAAGATATAAATGCTCGAACGATCGAGAACGGAGAAGGAAGCATGACGGCACATCAATCTGACGAGGCTCTTGCCGATACGCTCGAAATGAATAATGAAGACTGCACCTCATGCAGCTTCCCCACCCTCATCATCGATGCCGACGCGTGCCCGGTCACACGCGAGGCCCTCGCCTGCGCACGCTCGGCGCGCATCCCCTTGCTCATCGCCGGAAACTCCACGCAAAACCTCGCCCGCCGCATCCGCCGCGACGATCCGCGCGACGCCGAACACGCCCGTGGGCGCGACGCGACGCACCCGGGATTCTGGGCCGAGACCCTCGACGTCTCCTGTGGTGCCGACAGCGCGGACTTTGCCATCATCGAGCGCCTGGAGCCCGGCGACGTGGTGGTCACGCAGGACATCGGCCTTGCCAGCATGGTGCTCGGCCGCGGAGCTGCCGCCATCGGCGTGCGCGGGCACGTCTACAACAAGGCCACCATCGACATGCAGCTGTTCATCCGCCACGAGGAGAAGAAGGTCCGCCGCGCGGGCGGACGCACGCAGGGGCCGGCCGCCTTCACCGACGACGACCGCGAGCGCTTCCAACGCAACCTCGCCCAGCTCCTGCGCGAGGCTCTCGGCAACTAGCCGCGCTACAACCCCAGCGCGGCGAACACCAGACCCCAAACGCATGCAACCAAGAACAGCCCAATCACGATCACGGCGTTCTCGCGCGGATGGCGGTTGGTGCGGAACAGCACCAGGTACCCCACACCGGCAGATGTGAGCAGACCCGCCATGAGTGGCGCGAAGCCCAGCACGCCTTCCAGATAGAGCTGCGTGATCACCACGCTTGCCGCGCAGTTGGGCACCAGGCCCACCAGCGCCGAGGCGAACACCGCGAGCAGCTGGTTGCCCGAGAGGAACGCGGTCAAGGCATCCTCACCCACCGTTTCCAGAACGAGCACCAGCGCGAACGTCACCAGGAAAATGAAGAGACTCACCTGCACGGTGTGCGAGACGGCGCTCATCGCGATTGACCCGGCGATTCCGAAGCGCCCGCCGGCATGATCGTGGTCATAGCCGTGGCTGTGCTCATGGCCGTGGCCCTCGTGCACGTGATCGTGCTCGCTGCCCAATTCGCGACCGCGGACATCGCCGGCATGCTCGCCCACATGGCTCGCGCGTGCGACACCGCTGCCATGATCGTGCTCACCCGCATGATGGTGCTTGTGACCGCACCCGCAGTGGTCCTGCTCGCACAGGCGGCAGATGTGTCCGGCATCCTCGCCGCCCTCGGCCATCTGGTCCACCACATCGGTCTGGACGCCGTCGCGGCGCACCGAGAGCACTGTACGGCGCAAAGACTCGTGGACGCGCGTGTTTTGACGCAGCGCGCGGATGACCAGGTCCGCCGCCACGCCGGTGATAAGCGCGATCAGGACCTTCAGCCCCAAGATCTTGAAGAGCAGGCCGGCGTCGATGCGCTCGGCCACCAGCATGGGCAGCATCTCATCGGACGTCGAGAAGAAGACCGCCACCAACGTACCCAGCGTGACCACCCGGCCGGCATACAGCGTTGCCGCCATGGCGGAAAAGCCGCACTGCGGAACCACGCCCAGCAGCGCACCGGCCACAGGACCCGCAGCGCCCGCACGACGCACGATGGCGTTGGAACGCGCGCTCGCGGCATGTTCGAGCGCTTCGAGCGCCAGATACGTCACGAATAGGAAGGGCACGAGCCCGAGGGTGTCCTCGAGCGCATGTTCGGCAAAGTGCAGCAGCAGGTCCACGGCAGGTTCTCCTCGATAGATATACGTTGGGCGCGCACCGATGGCGACAGATGGCGCCTCGCGATTGCGGGAGCAGCGCACCACGCATCCACGCCCATATGGTCACGCTGTTCTCATACCCCGCGCGCCCCAGGGCAGACGCTTGGCATGCAAGGGCATCAGTATACTCAAGAGTTGCCATAGGGTAACTCTCGTATGGCCTGCGGGCCCCTTCGACACAAAAGAAGCAGCCCGACCTCGCATATCTCAAGGACGGGCTGCTGGGCCCCGCAGCTATGCGGAGGGCCTGCGGCGAACGGGCGGTCGCGCCGATACCGAACAGGCAGAGGCCCCGGTTGCACGGCACCGCGTGCCGCTACGCGTTAGTTCGTTCCGATGGACATCGTCTCGGGCAGGGTGCTGCCGCCGTCGATGACGACCTGTGAGCCGGTGAGATAACTCGACTCGTCGCTACCCAGGAACGCGAAGAGCTCGCCCACCTCGATGGGGTTGGCCAGGCGCTTCATGGGCACGCCCACGGCGATGTCGGCGATGGCGGACTCGGGATCGTCGGGGTTGGACTCGAGCGCCATCTTCTCGACCATCGGCGTACGGGCGTAGCCCAGCTGCGAACAGTTCACGCGGATGTTGCGGTCGGCGTACTCCACTGCCAGACACTTGGTGAGGCCCACGAGCGCGGCCTTGGTCATGGCGTAGGCGGCCTCGCCGGCGTCGGCCACGATGTCGCCCGTCACAGAGGAGGCGATCACGATGTTGCCGCCGCCCTGCTTGAGCATGTGGGGAATCACGGCCTTGCAGGTGTTCCACACGCCCTTGATGTTGACGTCGATGTGGAAGTCGCGCGTGGCGTCGTCCATCTCCTCGAACGGGGCCAGACGGCACACTCCAGCGTTGCAGCAGGCCACGTTAATCTCGCCGAAGGCCTCGATGCCCTTGGCCGCGGCCTCGTCCATCTGCTCGCGGTCGGCCACGTTGGCCACCACGGTGATGATCTCGGAGCCGTACTCCTCACGGAGCTTCGCAGCCGTGTCCTCGACCGAAGGCGAGAGGTCGACCATGATGAGCTTGGCGCCGTACTTGGCATAGGCCATGGCGATGCCCTCGCCCAGGCCCGCGGCGGCACCGGTGATCAGCGCGACCTTTCCATCCAACTTAGCCATGAGCTGTCTCCTTTTCCCATGCGCGTGGCTAGATACATTGGCTCGATTGTACCGCCGAGGTGCGATGGGGCCAAAAACGGGCGGGACGCGGGGTGCAAAGCAAGCGGCACCCCGCGCCGCCTTCGCCCCAATTACCACTAAATAAGTTTCACACCTCAAACACTTCAGGCCCGCCGGGACCCTCTATACTCTTTGGCGGACGATCTTCGACCGCGCACGACCCCACCCAAATTCCCAGGCGGGTGCCACCGCGCGGCCGCTTTCTTCACGATAGGAGCTCTTTCCATGAACGCACAGCAGGCACTCGAATACTCGATGCAACCCTTCATCCCCATGTTCATCTACGGCGACTACGACGCCATGGAATCCGAGCGCCAGCGCGGCGAGGAGGCCATGAAGGCGCTGCTCGACGAATGGCGCACAAACGAGGAGCCCGGCTTCGATTTCGGCGTTATCCTCACGCTGGCCGATCAGAACCGCGAGCTGTGCGATCAGATCGGCGAGGCACGCCTGCGCAACCTCTCGAGCCCGCTGCTCGCGCGCAACCTAACGGACGCCGACCTGTGCGCCGGCATCGGCAAGATGCAGGGCCGTGCCGCCAGCGCCGTTGCTCGCGAGGTCCGCGGCGACCGCGACGCCTACTCCGTCGCCTACGTGCGCAAGCCCATCAAGGGCACGGTGCTCGGCATCGACATCGAGACCACCGGGCGCGCACCCGAGCGCGGCTACATCATCAACGTGGGCTGGGAGATCATGGAGCTCACCAGCGACGCCGTGCCGCACGACCCGCAGGCGTTCTACTGCGGCATCCCCGATATGTACCGCGAGACGGGCGTGCCGCTGGCCGACATCCACCATATCCAGTGGTCCGACCTCGACGGCAAGACGCCCTTCCGCGAGGACGTGAAGCTGCAAAAGGAGCTGCTCAAGCTCATGAAGCGCTACCCCATCATGGCGCACAACGCAGCCTTCGAGGACAGCTGGTTCATGCTGCACCTGCCCGGTTACGCCGAGGCGCGCCGCGCGGGCAAGATCATCGTCATCGACTCGCGCCACATCTGCCGCTCCGTCGACGGCGAGGTCCGCACCCTCCCGCGTGAGAGCGCGCCGGCGAGCCTGCAGAACTGGGCACGTCGCCGTGGCACGCTTGCCGCCGACGAGAACGAGCTGCACCTGGGCCTCGACGACACGGACCTCATGCTGCGCACCGTGCAGGCGGAGTTTAACCTCAAGAATATGTTCCTCAAGTAGGGTCGTGCTGCGTCGGGGCGGTGGCCCCGCTGAAAGATCGAGCTTTTTCATACTGTTTTCCCGATTTGCCGAGTACGTGTTCTTTGCGCCTTGCCGCAACCTGCGGTTTTGTTGCTCTCAAGACCTCTCATACTCCGGGTTTCTCAAAATCAGTACGAAAAAGCTCCGCCACCAACGGATGCGTGACAATTTCATAAAACGACTTGCAAAAAACGCTCCTATTCTCGGAGCGTTTTCGCGTTACACTCGACTCCATGACGCCCATCGTCCGCAGGAGGCCGACGTGAATCCCAGCGATCGCAACCGACACGCACCCCGCCCTCAGGGCGCGCGTCATCCGCAGCAACCCGCTCGTCAACAGGGCGTGGCTCGCCCCCAGGTCGCGCATCATCATCCGCAGGCCCCTGCCAAACCGCACATGCGCCGAGCGCCGCACCCCAATCGAGCGACAGGCTCCCGTCAATCCTCGCGCCTCGGCCAGGCCCCGCGCTCCCGTCAAACCTCGCGCCACGGCCAAGCCTCGCGCCTCGGTCAGGCCCCGCGCTCCAGCCAGGTCCCGCGCTCCAGCCGGACCCCGCGCAATTCGCGCACGCGCATCGCGGGAATCGCCGCGGCGCTCGTCCTCATCGCGCTTGTCGGCATGGGAGGGACGGCCCTCTTCCGAGCCATGTCCAAAGGCGGCGACCCCTCGCAGGATAAGCCCGGCAGCGCGCCCATCATAGAAGACAGCACGGCTGGCGGCGGCGCCGGCGAGATCGTCATCGGCCTCAACGGATCCAAAGACACCTATGTGCTCAGGGGGGAGGAATACCTCGAGGCGGGTGCCCATGCCGCCGAGCCCGCCGACGGCATGCTCAACGCCAAGATTAAAACCTCGGGCAAGGTCGACACCTCCAAACCCGGCACGTACAAAGTGACCTATCGCGTGTCGGACTCGTCCGGTCATACCGCAAAGGCAGTGCGCACCGTACATGTTGTCGAGTCGATGGAAAGCATGCAGGGCGGCGTGCCCATCCTCATGTACCACTACGTATACGACCCCGCAAACCCGCCGGCGGACCTCAACGGCAACTTCATGGCCAGTACCGCGTTTGAGCAGCAGCTCTCCTACCTCAAGGAAAACGATTTCTACTTCCCGTCGTATCCCGAGGTGAAGGCCTTCATCGAGGGGAAGCACAGCCTTCCAGCGAAGAGCGTCGTCCTCACGTTCGATGATGGCGAGATGGGCTTCCTAAACGTCGGTGTGCCCCTGCTCGAAAAGTATCAAGTGCCCGCGACTTCGTTCGTCATCGCCAGCGACGCCGACGCCGCCCAAAAGGTCATCGACCACCGCAGCCCTTACGTCGCCTTCGAGTCCCACTCCTTTGGGATGCACAAGCCCGGAGGCAACGTGGGACACGGCGGCATCATCAGCGCCATGAGCCGCGATGAGATCGCGGCGGATCTCAAGCACGCGCAGGAAATCGTGGGCGGGACCCAGGCCTTCGCCTATCCCTTCGGCGACGTCACCGATGACGGCCGCGCGGCTGTGCGAGACGCCGGCATCCTCTGCGCCTTCACCACGCAAAACTCGTGGGCGCATGTGGGCGACGACGTCACCGCCCTCCCGCGTGTGCGCATCTCCGGGGAGTATTCGCTCGATTCGTTTATCGCCCTGGTGAACGGATAGGACGTGCTGGCGCCAGCCAGCAGAAATGAACTCGCCCACGCGCGGGCAAACTCGCAGGCGCCCGGCGAACCCATACTCACCCGACCTGGGTCAGTCCATCACATAGTGCTCCAGCATGGACGGGTCGTGGATGACGATGCGGCCGTCGTGCCTGCTCGTCGAAATGACGCCCTGCTCCCTGAAACCGCGCAGAATGCGGTTCACGCTCGTGCGCGACGAGGTCCCGCAGAACTGCGCGATGTCCTCGTTTGTGACATCGAGGGCGATCACGCTCCCCTCGTCGCAGGGCACACCGAAGCGCTCGTTCAGGTCGTACAAGAACCCTCCCACGGCGCCGACCTTCCCGTTCATCGTCAGATAACGCATGCGATAGAGGCTCTCCTCCAGGCTCGCACGGTAATAGTCCTTCACATAGCCAAGCAAGCGAGAATCCTCATTCACGAACTCCCAGAACCTCACGCGGGGAACCGCCATGTAGGTCGCTTCGGGAGATTCCACGCGCACGCTATACGGCGATGTGGCATGGCTGCTCACCTCGTCGCGCAGCAGCGAGACGGAGCTCGGGCCCTGGATGTAAAAGATGTTGAACCTCGTCCCCTCACGCAGGGTCACGCTGGCCCGGACCACACCCTCGACCAAGACAAACACAAATTCCTGGTCAAATCCGTAGTACGAGAGGTACTCATGACGGGTTTGGTCATCTCATGAAAGCCCTGGGCACGCAAGTATTCAACCAGGTAGTCCGAATCCGCAGACACGCCGCCTCCTTTACTGGGTCACCTGTCGCAGAACAGCCACTGTAGCGAACTGTCGCTTTTGTCATGTACCAAATGGCAACACGGCCATCCGTGTACCCGTCATGAGGCTCCGTCTGTCAGACGTCGGAAGTAGAATTGGGGCATCGAGTGCCATCGCGTGAATCGAGGTTGTCTTGGATATGGTGAAGCGCTACTGGAACGCCCTGGATAGCACATCCCGCCGCGCGGTCAAGAAAGCCTCCTTTGCGGGGCTCGCGCTCGGGGTCGCACTCATGGCGGCCATGTTCATCGTGTACTTCGACGTGCTGTTCCTCGGGACCGTGGGCGACTCCGCCGCCCTGCAATTCGCGCTCACGCCCGCCTTCTTCGTGGCGGCGATCACACTCGGCATCTATCAGTACGTGCTCGTCTACCGGGCGCACAAGGCGATCAAGGCCAACCTTTTTGCCCACCCCGGACCGGGGCGCCGCACGCCTGCGACATGGGCCGGCATGGACGGCATCATCCTCGCCCTCGCTCTCATCGGCATCACGTGCATCCCGTCCGCGATTGCCGGCGTCTTCACCGACCTCGTTCTCACGGCCTTGGGACACGCCCCAAACTCCTCGCTGCTCAGCAACTTCTTCTGGCCCGTCGTCGGATTGCTCCTTATGCCCACTGCGGCCAAACGCTCCATCCCCCTGCCGAGCGAGCTCGACGCGCCACGAGATTAGGAATGCACGTTCACGGGCGGGCGGCCCATCGCCGGGCGTGTCGTCGACGCGGGCGGCCCATCGCTGGGCGCGCCATCGCAAGGCGACCGCGGCAGGGCGCCTAGTCCTCCGCAAGGCCGATATGCTCCACAACCTCAGCGTCGGGAATGTACTCCAGCAGGTCGCCGGGCTGGCAATCGAGCGCCCGGCACATGGCCTCAAGCGTGGAAAACCTCACGGCGCTGATTTTTCCCGTCTTTATCCGGGAGAGGTTCACTGCAGAGATCCCTATGCGTTCCGCAAGCTCCTTGCTGCTCACTTTTCGCTCAGCGAGCATGCGGTCAAGCCGCATCACAATCATGCGCCCACCGCCCTACAAGAGCTCGTCATCTTGCCGCTGCAACACAACCCCGTAGTCGAACGCGATTCCCAGGGCTATAAGCAACACGCCGAGGGCGAGCGTCAGGCCCGTCGTGACGCCGACGTTCCACACCCCGATTTTCCATGCGCCAACAGGCGTGAGATGATACGTCTGGGCGAGCGATGAGATGAGGAGCCCCACCGCATTGGGAACGACAGCCGCGGCGATAGCGATGCCGCCGGCGCCCTTGAGGCGACGCGCCGACTCGGCGGTAAACGGCGTTCCCGCGCGCTCGACACCCCAAAAGAATCGCCCGCTGTACGCCAGCAAAAGCGCACCCAAAAGCGCCGTGAGCACGCGCGACGCCTCCTCTGCGAGCGGAACCGTGGCGTCCCAGTCAAACAGCAGGTAGCGGCCGCCCACGGCGCCACGCGGCACGCCGTCATCCTGCGATTGCAAATAGGAGCCCTCGACGAGGTAGGCGTATATGGGATATGTGGTCTGGCCGTTGAACTGAGCCCCCTCGCCCACGCATTCCCAGCTCAGCACCTGGGAAATTGGCGCGGGGAACCTGTCGAGCGCGGCGCTCGTCCAGGCGACGGCTGCCACAAGGCACAAAGCCGCACCCGCGGCGCACGCACGAGCCGCCCAACGAGAGAACGCCGACAGGGCTTCGAGCGCCTTTGCGCGCCCGGGCAACGACGCATCGGACTGGCGGGTGAACCACTTCACAATCATCGCCTCCTTGCCAGAATTTCGGCCATGGCTTCACCATGAATCTACCCCATTGTTAATGTTTATCGTTAACTAATATCATGTTTCTTTCCTCGTGCCAACTTTCTTGACATATGAGCATATGTTCATATAATCGTATGCAGTTGATATATGAGCATGTGTTCACACGAGAGGAGATGTATTGACCGCCATGTCCACCAACCCCACCGATGAGCTCGACGTCCACGGTGACGAGGGCTCCCTCCCCGAGGAAGAGCTGCTGTATGACCTGGCAGACCTCTTCAAGGTCTTCAGCGACACCACGCGGATCAAGATCCTGTACGCCCTCATGAGCGACGAGCTGAGCGTCAACGAGATCGCAGATGCCCTCGGGGCCTCCCAATCTGCCGTGTCACACCAGCTTCGCATTCTCAAGCAGGCGCACCTGGTCAAGTTTCGCCGCGACGGCCGCAACATCCATTACTCACTGGCCGACGACCACGTCCTGACCATCCTCGACCAAGGCCTCACGCACATCTGCGAATAACGGCCCATCCGATACCCAATGACTAATTCTGCACCCGTCCCCAAATTAGCCATTCTTAGAAAGGAACCATCATGCGCAAGGTATTCAAGCTCGACGAAATCGACTGCGCGGTTTGCGCCGGCAAGCTCGAAGACGCCATCAAGAAGCTCGACGGCGTGCAGAGCGCCAAGGTAAACTTCCTCACCCAAAAGCTCACGCTCGAGGCTGCAGACGACGACTTCGACGCAGTGCTCGACGCCGTGATCAAGCTCACCTCCGACATCGAGCCCGACTGCGAGATCCTCGCCTAAACCCGGCTCCGCATCCAAACTCAACCCCTTCCTCGCCTGCATCGACCCCCGTCGTGTCGGCGGCGACGCCCCAGGAGAACCCCATGAACAAGAAGCAAAAGAAATGGCTCAAGCGCATCCTCATCGCGCTCGCCCTGTTCTTCGCGATCATGATCGTCGACGAACTCGGCCTTCTCGCCGCCGCCTTTGGCAATCCGGGCGCGCTGTACGCCAACTTCGCGCTCTACCTCATCCCCTACCTCATCGCCGGCCACGACGTCCTCAAAAAGGCCTGGCGCAACATCCGTCGCGGCGAGGCGTTTGACGAGAGCTTTCTCATGAGCGTCGCCACCATCGGCGCCTTCGCGATGATCTTCTTCCCCGAGGCCGAACCGCATATGGCCGAGGGCGCGGCCGTCATGCTGTTCTACCAGGTGGGAGAGCTGTTCCAAAGCTACGCCGTGGGCAAGAGCCGCAAGTCGATCGCCGACATGATGGACATCGCTCCCGATTACGCCAACATCGAGCGCGACGGCGCGCTCGAGCAGGTGGACCCCGACGAGGTGCAGATTGGCGATGTCATCGTGGTCAAACCGGGTGAGCGCATTCCCATCGATGGCATCGTCGTCGATGGCGCCTCCCAGCTCGACACCGCCGCCCTCACTGGCGAGTCCGTGCCGCGAGCGGCCGAAGTCGGCGATGAGGTCATCTCGGGCTGCATCAACATGACGGGCGTGCTGCGCGTGCGCACCACCAAGCTGTTCGGCGCCTCAACGGTGAGCCGTATCCTCGAGCTCGTGGAAAACGCCAGCGAGAAGAAGGCCCACACCGAGAACTTCATCACGCGCTTCGCCCGCGTCTACACCCCGGCGGTCACCTTCGCGGCTCTCGCCATCGCCATCGTCCCGCCACTCATGGGGCAGGGCGCCTGGCCCGACTGGATCCTGCGCGGCCTGACCTTCCTCGTGGTGAGCTGCCCGTGCGCGCTCGTCATCTCGGTGCCGCTATCCTTCTTCGGAGGCATCGGCGGCGCGTCCAAGCTCGGCATCCTGGTCAAGGGGTCAAACTACCTCGAGGCGCTTTCCGAGGTCGACACCGTCGTCTTCGACAAGACGGGCACCCTCACCTCGGGTACGTTCAGCGTGGTCGCGATCCATCCTGAACACGGCGTCGACCCCGAGCACATGCTCGACCTCGCGGCGCACGCCGAGGCGTTCTCCGACCACCCCATCGCCGTCTCGGTGAAGCAAGCGTACCTGCAGGCCGACGCGGACGCCCGCACGATCGACCAGGCCCGCGTCACGAGCGCAACCGAAGAGTCCGGCCACGGTGTCGCTGCAACTGTCGAGGGCACTCTCGTCTTGGTGGGCAACGACAAGCTCATGGCCGCCCACGGCGTCCCCCATCCAGAATGCGAGCTTGCGGGCACGGTCCTGCACGTCGCGATCGACGGCACCTACGCCGGGCACATCGTCATCGCCGACGTGGTGAAGGACGACGCCAAGCAGGCGATCTCCGACCTACACGCAGCCGGCGTCGAGCGCTGCGTCATGCTCACGGGCGACCGCGAGGACGTCGCGCAGGCGGTCGCGAGGCAGCTGGGGATCGACGAGGTCCACGCCCAGCTGCTGCCCGGGGACAAGGTCGAGCAGGTCGAGCGCATCCTCGACTCTGCACGCGGCAACCTCGCCTTTGTGGGCGACGGCATCAACGATGCGCCCGTCCTCACGCGCGCCGACGTGGGCATCGCCATGGGCGCCATGGGATCCGACGCCGCCATCGAAGCGGCGGACATCGTCCTCATGGACGACAAGCCGAGCAACGTCGCGCGCGCGATCCGCGTGGCGCGCAAGACCATGCGCATCGTGCATCAAAACATCATGTTCGCCATCGGCATCAAGGTGCTCATCCTCGTGCTCGCGGCGTTCGGCGTGGCGAACATGTGGCTCGCCGTGTTTGGCGACGTGGGCGTGGCGGTCATCGCCATCCTCAACGCCATGCGCGCCATGAACGTGCGCAACGCGTAGGAACACAGCACACGCACAAAAAGACCGCCGGCCTCGCCGCGCCCTCGGCGCACGAAGCCGGCGGTCTCGTGTTCGTTTGCGCCGGACTCAGTACAGCGGATGCCGCTCGTGACAAGTGGCGGCGCGGCTCCCCCGGAATGGCGTTCTTGTTCACCGTCAGAGTCGCCTCGTCGAGCAGCCGCTCCGCATCCTTGCCCGTCACGTCCGCGGGGGTGAGGTCCACCAGGCACAGGTGGTTGTCCGTGCCGCCCGGCTTGACGAGGGCCGCATAGGCGCCGAGGTTCGCATTGGCTCCGGAGTGCGGCTGCACGTTGGCGAACCGACATCCGAACAGCTCGCACGCGCGACTGCGCGCGAGGTCCTCAACCACGTCGACGCGGTCGCAGCCGCCATAGTAGCGACGACGGGGATAGCCTTCCGCATATTTGTTGGTAAGCACGCTGCCCACGGCCTCGAGCACGGCGATACGCCCACCGCATGACAAAGGCGGCGACACCGCTCCTCGCGATGCCGCCGCCCTCTCAAATCCTACGGTGGACTCGCCCACTTTCTCTTACCGCTGGGATGGGGCTATCCAATTAATCGAACCCGCCGATGCGTTCCCTCTTTGATCGTCTTGCCAACCAACCGGTGGAACTAAGAACGGCGCATCCGCTCGCTTCTGCACTAACCGATCTCGGTGTCGCAGGCGGCGGGCCCGAAAGCTGCTATATCTTCAAAACCCATCGGACACACCTCCTGTCTCGGTCGCGGTAACGTTGCGACTCTTTTGGTACATTCCGCTTATGCCCCAAATTGCATTGGCCCGTCACTTCGCATGCCACATGACCGTAAACGGTAGCGTTTGCGCCGCGAACGGCAGCGGGCGGCAAGCAGACAGCATGGTGCGCAACGCCGTCGCGGGGCTCGAACGCTACTCGACCAGCATGGCATCGCCAAAGCTAAAGAAGCGATACCGCTCTCGCACGGCCTCCTCGTACGCATCGATGACCTGATCGCGCGTGGCCAGTGCAGAGACGAGCATCATCAGCGTGGATCGCGGCACATGGAAGTTCGTGATGAGCGCATCGACCACGTGGAAAGTCGACCCAGGCATGAGGTACAGGTTTGTGGTCGCGTCCTCGCGCACCGTGATGTCACCGGCGCCGCACACGTCCGCGCCGTCCGCACGCCCCTCGAACCCGCGCGCCGTGACCGCGGGGTTGGCGACAGGCGCGCCCGCATCCCACGCGCTCTCGAGGGAGCGCACCGCAGTCGTGCCTACGGCGATCACGCGATGGCCCGCCGCCTTGGTGGCGTGCACGGCCTCGACGACCTCGGCGGGAACGTGGTAGCGCTCGGTATGCATGACGTGCTCGGTGGGGTCGTCCTCCTCCACCAGACGAAACGTGTCGATGCCGACTTCGAGCTCGACGGTCGCCCAGCCACAGCCCTTGTCCTTGATGCGTTGGATGAGCTCGGGGGTGAAATGCAGGCCCGCGGTGGGCGCGGCGGCGGAGTGCTCCTCGCTCATGGCGTACACGGTCTGGTACTTCTCGGGATCGCCGTCGTAGCCGGTGATATAGGGCGGCAACGGCACATGGCCCGCGGCATGGATCGCCTCGTCCAGCGTGCGCGGGACGCCCTGCTCGTTCTCCCCCACGGGCTCGAAGCGCACCAGGCGCCCGCCCTTGGAATCGTCCACGAAATCAATGATCTCGGCGGTGAGCACCACAGGCGAGCCCTCGGGCGCAAGCAGGCCGCCGGCGCGATACTCCACCATGTTGCCCGGCTTGAGGCGCTTGCCGGGATTCACCAGGCATTCCCACACATGGCCGAGCGGATCGACGTCCTCACGGCGACGAAGCAGCAGCGTCTCAGCCACGCCGCCCGTGGGCTTCTTGCCTATGAGGCGCGCCGGCATGACGCGCGTCTGGTTGGCCACCAGCAAATCGCCGGGCTGCAGATAGTCGATGATGTCGTAGAAGTGCTTGTGCTCCACGGAACCGCCGTGCTCAAGGGCGACCGCGTCGCCCGCGCGAGGGGCGCCGCCCTCGAGCTCGCGGTTGAGCACCAGCAGACGACAGGAATCGCGCGGCTCGGCAGGAGCCTGGGCGATCAGCTCGTCGGGAAGGTCGTAATCGAAATCATCGGTGCGCATGGAGCCACCTTTCATATGAGCGCCGGCATGCATCAGCCGAGCAGTCGAGTTGTCGAACAGCCGTCCATGATAACGCAGCTCAGCGGGCCCTATCCCTGGGATGCGGCGCGTCTCGCCTTCTGCGCTTTTCGCTCATCGCGCAAGCGGGCGCGGTCGAGGGCGGCCTCGGCTGCCGAGAAGCGACAACCGCAGTAATTCTGCCTATACATGCCCATCTCGCGGGAGTGCCGCGTTGCTTGGGGGTACCAGGGGCGGAAATCGCGAATCACCGGGGTGAGGCCGTGTACTGCGGCGAGCTTTTCCAGCACGTCGTTGCACGTCTCGAACAGCTGGTACGGAGACACGGCGAGCGTGGTGGCGATGCACGAGAAACCCTCGCGCTCAGCCACCCGACACGCCTCCGCGAGGCGCAGGGCGTAGCACGCGCGACAGCGCCGTTCGCGATCGGCGCCAAAACGGGCGACTGAGGCGTCCCAGCGGGTGCGGTCGTCACCGGCCTCGATGAGCGGGATACCGTTCTCCGCGGTCCAACGCCGAAGCTCCTCTAACCGTACGTCATGCTCGGCGACCGGCTGGATGTTCGGGTTCGTCCAGCAGATGGTGGGATCGAAGCCCTCCTCGATAAGCAGGCGCACCGGCTCAAGCGAGCACGGCGCACAGCAGGCGTGCAGCAAAAGCGGCGTCATGGGCACCCTCCGTCATCCATCCTCAAGTCGGTTCCGCCCGTGGTGTATGCACCTATCGTGATGTGCGATAATGTCGGGTTATGCATACGAAGAATACCTGAAAAGGAGCCATGTATGGCACACAATCTCACCCGCGCCGACCGCCCCGCCTGGCCCCGTCGCGCCGTCGTCACCGCAGGCATGCCCTATGGCAACAAGGGCCTGCACTTCGGCCACGTGGGAGGCGTGTTCGTACCCGCCGACTTCTACGCCCGGTTCCTGCGCGACCGCCTGGGTCGCGAGAACGTGATCTTCGTCTCGGGTACCGACTGCTACGGCTCCCCCATCATGGAGGGCTTCCGCAAGCGCCGCGAGGCGGACGGGTACTCCAAGCACATCTCCGACTACGTGCGCGAGAACCACGACAGCCAAGAGGCCGACCTCGCGAGCTTCGGCGTGTCCTGCGACCTGTACGCCGGCAGCGCGCTCGAGCCCGCCGTGCACATCCACGAGCGCGTGACGAGCGAGATCATCCACCGCCTGCACGAGAAGGGCGCGCTCGAGAAGCGCTCGACCAAACAGTTCTACGACGCCGCCGCTGGCCAGTTCCTCAACGGCCGTCAGGTGCTCGGCCGCTGCCCCATCCAGGGCTGCAAGTCCGAGAAGGCCTACGCCGACGAATGCGACCTGGGTCACCAGTTCGAGCCCGAGGAGCTCATCGCGCCCAAAAGCGCCCTCACCGGCGAGACGCCCGAGCTCGTGCCCGTCGACAACCTCTATTTCGACCTGCCCGCGCACCTCGATTACCTGAAGGGCTACACCGAGCAGCTCAAGGAGGATCCGACGGTGCGCTCCGTGGTGTCCAAGACCATGGAAGAGTGGTTCAATCCCGCCCAGCTCTACATCCAAAACAAGTTCCGCGAGGCCTTCGACTCCATTGAATGCGAGCTGCCCGCCCACACCGTCATCGAGCCGGAGGGCAACAAGAGCTCCTTCACCGTTGCGTTCCCCAGCTGGCGTGAGCGCGACGAGGCGCACGAGGTCCTCAATCGCGGCGGCGTGCGCTTCCGCTCCGGCAAGGCGCTCGTGCCCTTCCGCATTACGGGCAACGTCGAGTGGGGCGTGCCGGTTCCCAACGACTGCGGATGCACCGACCTCACCTGCTGGGTGTGGCCCGAGAGCCTGTGGGCGCCCATCAGCTTCACCCGCGCCGTGCTCGCGCGCGACGCCGCCAAGCTCGAAGCCGCCGGCACGACCGCCTCGGATCTGGCGGCAGCCGCCGTCGCGGACGCCGAGCTCGTGGGCGACACTCCCGCCATGATCATGGACGAGCCCTCCTACACGCACGCGAGTCTCGATTGGCGCGACTGGTGGGCGAGCGAGGACGCCCGTGCCTACCAGTTCATCGGCCAGGACAACATCTACTTCTACTGCATCGCCCAGTCCGGCATGTGGGAGGCACTCGATTGGAACATGCAGCAGTCCTGCGTGGCCGCCAACTACCACATCCTCTACATGGGCAAGAAGGCGAGCTCCAGCTCCCAGACCCCGCCACCGCTGGCGCATGAGATGCTCGAGCACTACACGCCCGAGCAGCTGCGCGCGCACTGGCTGTCGCTCGGTCTGGGCGAGAAGCCGGTGAGCTTTAGCCCCAAGGCGTTCGACGTGCGCGAGACGGGCAAGGACAGAGACGGCAACCCCGTGCTCGCCCGCGACGACAAGCGCGTCATCGACCCCGTCCTCAAGGAGGGCGCGCTGCTCACCGGTGTGTTCAACCGCCTGGCGCGCTCGGCCTTCTACGGCGTTGCTGTCAAGGAGGGCGACAAGGCGCCGTATCGCACCGGCTGTATCCCCGCAGGCGAGCCCTCCGATGCCGCACGCGAGGCGTCCGAGCAGGCCATCCTCGCCTTCGAGCGCGCCATGCACACCTTCGAGCTGCACCATGCGCTCGGCGTGTGCGACGAGTTCCTGCGCGCCGCAAACAAGCGCTGGAGCGACGCGAGCAAGGCCGCCAAGAACGCCGAGGGCGCCGAGGCGGATGCGCTTATGACGCAGGCGCTCGTCGATGCGTTCCACGAGCTCCGCGTCGCGACCGTTCTCATGCACGGCATCGTTCCCGCCGGTTGCGAAAAGATCTGCGAGCACTTCTCCATCGCTCCTGAGGTCTTCTTCTCCTGGGAGCACGTCTTCGACACCTGCGATGAGCTGGTCGAGAGCCTGGGCGAGAAGCCGGGCGAGCACCTCATCAAGGTGCTGCCGCCGCGCACCGACTTCTTCGAGAAGCATCCGTCGCAGTTCTAGCCGACCACCCGGAAGGGCCCGGGGCTGTGCCGGAGGTTTTTGCTCGGTCAGGTCCTGCTCACGTCGAAGCACCACCGGCGCTTCTGTTCGTGCGGAATCTACAAAATCCTCCGGCACCGCCCGGGCCCTTCTTGGCTACCGAACAAAACGCGCGAGAAAATCTCTCAGGCTATTCCTGCTGAAAGAGGCTCTTAGATGAAAGTCGCAATTCGCCAGACCGTCCCTGCCGATGTTGAGGCAGCCGAAGCCTGCCTCACCGACGGCAAGGCGGCTCTTGCGGCGCTCGACATCCCCCAGTGGCAGGGCAAGTACCCCAACCGCATCGACATCGAGGAGGACATGACGCACGGCGCCTCCTACGTTGCCGTCGACGAGAACGGCACCGTGCTCGGCGTCATGGCCCTCTCGTTTGACGGCGAGGATACCTATGACACGATCGACGGCGCCTGGCTCACGAGCTCAGATTCAAAAACCCCTCTATACGCCGTGATTCACCGGTGTGCCGTCAGCGCTTCCGCCGCGCGCCGCGGCGTCATGACGCGCATGTTCACCGAGGGCGAGCGCATCGCGCGCGAGCACGGCTCGGAGAGCATCCGCATCGATACGCACGAGCGCAACGTCCGCGTGCAGGGGCTCATCAATAAGCTCGGCTACAAGCGCTGCGGGACCATCACCCTCCCCTACGAGGGCGAAATCGACCCTCTGCGCGTCGCGTACGAAAAGCTGCTGTAAGCCATGGCTCGCCCGGGAATCCAAAAACACCTCGAGATCGCACCGCTCCTGCGCTGCCCGCTGTGCCAAGCGCCTCTGAGCGCCGCTGCGTCATCCGTGCGCTGCGACCGAGGGCACGACTTCGCCATCTCCGCCAAGGGGTTTCTCAATCTCATCCCCCATCAATCACCGCTCAAGGGCTATGACGAGGCGTTCTTCGCGAGCCGGCAGCGCATCATGGAGCACGGATATTATCGGGATGTCCAGACGGCCGTCGTCAATGCTGTCGGCGAGCGCACCGATGCCCCTGTCATCGTCGACGCCGGGTGCGGAGAAGGCTCCTACGCCAAGGCCATTGCGCAGGCGCTGGGTCCCGCGCCCATCGCTCCCACCGTTCTTGGCCTCGATATCGCCAAGGAAGGTATCCGCGTGGCGGCCCGCGGCGGCGGCATCGTGCGCTGGCTTGTGGCGGACCTCGCGAACATTCCGCTCGCCGACTCCTCCGTCGACGTTGTCCTCAACATCTTCACACCCGCCAACTACGCGGAGTTCCTGCGCGTCCTCAAACCCGGCGGCATGCTCATCAAAGTCATTCCCGCCCCGCTGCATATGCATGAGCTGCGTGAGCTCGCCGGCGAGCAGCTTATCAAGGCGGGTTTTGTGGACCATGGCGTGGCCGAGCATCTCGAGCGGCACATGCGCATCGTGAGCCGGACGCGCGTCACACAGACCTCACCCGCCGCACCCGAGGACACCGCGGACCTCGTCCGCATGAGCCCCGTCGCATTTGACATCAACCAACGCGAACTCGACCTCGCATCGCTCACGAGTATCACCGTCGACGCGGAGATCATCTGCGCCCAATTTGCGAGCGCATAGCCTGACACACCGAAGCCCAATGCCAACCCCGGCGCACCAAAGAGGATGCGTCCCGGCGTCTCGAAGCGAGCGACGGATCACTTGTCTGCGTGGCTGTTCCGCCAAATCTCGCGGCCAAGCCCCAGTGCCAGGAACAACGCGCACGCATAGCCGAGGAAGCCGATGATGGGAATACCAAAGATGACCGGCTCTATCTTGGCGTAATACACGACGGACGACCCGATGAACAGACCTGCGATGACAATGGCCATCGACAGGCGGTCGATGATGCCTCCCAGGCGCCTGAGCACCTGCTCGCTACCGAGTAGCTGCATGTTCATCTTGAGCTGTCCACGCGTGAGCATGCGCGAGGCCAGCCCAAGCTGCTCCGCCATCTCCAAATGGCCCTTGAGCGCGCGGTACGACGCCCCGGCAAGCTCCTCGGTGGCTTCACGAGCGCGGCGATAAGAGCTCTTCTCATGCTTGATGTGCGCCGTGATGATCTCGATCATGTTGACATCGGGCATGTATTCGGACAGAAGGCCCTCGAGCGTGACCATGCCGCGGGCGAACATCGTGACGACGCTCGGAAGCTCCACATCGTTTTTCCGCGCCAGGGAGATGAGCGAGGTCAAAAACTCGCCGATATCAAGATCGCGCAGGTCGAGGCTGGCGAAATCGGCAATGATAAAATCGAGATCGGTGAGGAACGCTGAGTGATCGAGCTCGGAGGAGTCGCTTCGGGCCACGGCGAAACGCATGAGCGAGTCCTTGAGGCGGGGCACATCGCCTGTGGCCACCGCGTAGATCATTTCCTTGACGATGCCGCGGTCGTGGCTGGACATGCGACCGACCATGCCCAGGTCGATGAAGTATACGACCCCGTCTTTGAGGATGATATTGCCCGCATGCGGGTCTGCGTGGAAAAAGCCGTCGTCGAGCACCTGCGTTGCGTAATCATCGACGATCTGCGCGCCGATGGCCTTGAGGTCATAGCCCTCTTGCAGCAATTGCTCGGGGTCGGCCACGGAGATGCCGTCGACATAGTCCATGACGACGATGTGCTCGGTGCAATACGCGAGATATGAACGTGGGCAGGAGATCAGCGAAGAGCCCTCGTGGAAGCGATGGAACTCGTCGAGATTGCGAGCCTCCATGAGGAAGTTCGTCTCCTCGCGAAACGACTGCCACAGCTCCTCGACAACACCCTTGAGGTCGATGAACTCATCCGTTTTGACGAACTTCGAGGCGACTTGCACAATCGAGCGCATGATGTCGATGTCTTGCGCCATCACCTGCTGCGCGCCGGGACGCTGGACCTTGATGGCGACGTCCTCGCCCGACACGAGCGTGGCACGATGCACCTGGGCAAGCGATGCACTGCCCAAGGGCTTGCGATCGATATGGGAGAAGATCTCTTTCAGCGGGCGCCCGTACTCCGCAACAAGGCAATCGTGCACCACCGCAAACGGCACCGGCTCGACATCGGTGCGCAGGTGCCTCAGCTCGTTGCAGTACTCCTGAGGAAGGATCTCGGACCTGTTCGCGAGAATCTGCCCCATCTTGACGAACATGGGGCCCAAATCCTCGAGCATATGGCGCAGACGGCGCGGCGAGAGATTGTGCCACGCCTCGTATTTCCGCACGATGCCGACGATCTCGGCGATGCGCTTGCGGCGGCCGCCCGCTGTGAGCTTGACCTCCTCGGAGGGCGCCATGGCCTCCGGCTCCTCGGGGACCATGTCGACGGCGCGCGGGGTGCGCCACGACATGCGCAGCGCCTCCTCGACACCTTCCAGGTTGACGGTGTCTTCGGGGCTCAGCGGCTGGGGAGATGCGGGGGTGGTGCGAGCACCCCCGCGCTCATCTCGTCTATGTTCCGATGCGGCCGACATATTCGCTTACTCGCCCTGGCTCTCGTCCTGCTGGGCCTCGGGCTGCTCGTCCACGACCTCGACGTCCTCGACCTCGATGGTGACCGTGTCGTCATCGATGGAGTCGACAAGGTCGCGCACGTGCGCCATGAAGGCGACGCGCTCGGATTTGGTGAGTAGGCGCACGCGGGCGAGGATGAGCTCGTCGAGCACACGCTCGGCAGCGGTCGCACCCTGCTCGCTCAGACGCTCGGTGACTTCGGAAAACGTTCCGCCCGCCTGCTCGAAGATATCGGACATGGAGCGGGTGAAATCAGACGACTGCCTGTCGTGGCGCACCTGCTCGCCGCGAGAATTGAGATCGCGCAGGACCTCCTCGCCGCGGGCGTTGAGGTCGTCGAAAATCTCCTTGCTCTTTTCAGCCGTGACGGCGGCAGCGCCAAAACCGACGCTGACCATGCCGTTGATGAGCTCCTCGAACTTGGTAGCCATATCTGCCTCCTAGACATACCCGACTGCGCAACGTGCGCATGGGGTTCTTGTACCCACGACCCCTCGCGAGAGAAACGACGGCGGCGAACGGTTTTGTCACCTTTCACCGCCGCGCGCCGCATGCGGCCTATGGGCTATCGCTCGTTATCCGACATCGCAAAGCCGTTCTTCATCGCGCAGCTCGTGATGTAGAGCACGTTGCCGAGAAGCTTTTCGGTCTCGACCTTGAGCTTGGCGCACAGGTCGTCGTTTGCCTTGGCGAGCGCCGCTGGGACCTCGTCGACGGCGAGCTTTGCGGCAAGGCGATCGGTCTCACGCAGCATCTTGTGGCCAAGCGCCCCGATGGTCTCCTGATACGACTCGATCTTTGCGGACGTGTCGTGGAAGCGGGCGTCCGCCAGCGCGCCGATAATGCGGTTTGCCCAATAGAAATTCTCCGACGTCACGCGGTCGGTGGTGCTGGAGAGGTACGCGGGCATCTCGTCAACGTTGCCATACAGCGCGACGAGCGCGTTGAACACGTTGGAGCCAAACGCCATCCACTGGACGCAGCGCAGGGGCTCCGCGACGTACGGGCGGATCTGCAGGACCGCGAGCTGGCTGTTGCGATTGATGCCGATGGGGCGGTAGGCGTTGCGCGAGGCGGGCGTGCCCTTGGAGCCGTACGGGTCGTACTCCGTGCCCTGGAAGTGGGCGGACAGGACATACTTGACGTCCTCGATGGTCACCTTGCGCTCGGGCACGCGACTCCACGGGATATCGTCGGACTCGGGGCCAAAGGCGGCATCCGGCCCGTCCCAGCCGTCGCGAGGATTGAGGCATCGCTGCATATACCACGCGCGCGGCGTGTTATAGACATGGTCGGAGTCCGAGTGGGAGCCAAACGCCTCGCGCGGATTGAAGATCTCACCCGACAACATGCCCTCGCGCAGGTCGGCGATGAGGTCGACGAGATCCGCCATGTACTCCTCGTACGCGTCGACCTCATCATCTTCCATGTCCTCGATGTCGTCGGTGAAGTACTCCTCATCGAGGATATCCTCGGGCTCCAGACGGCTCGTGTTGGTGAGGTTGAGGTGGTTCTCGGCCATCCAGGTGCGCAAGTCGGGGCTCGCCATGTGCTCCACCTGCTCGCCCTCGGCGTCGAGCAGGTCGAAGTAGTCGATGCCGAGCTGGTTGGGCATGGTCACATATGCCTCGTCGGGCACGCGCTTGGCGATCCAGTGATGGCCGCCGACGGTCTCGAGCCACCAGATCTCATCCTCGTCCGAGAACGCGATGCCATTCATCTCGTACGTGCCGTACTGCTCGAGCAGCGCACCGAGGCGCTGGACGCCCTCGCGGGCGGAGGAGATGTAGGGCAGCACGACGGTCACGAAGTCCTCCTCGCCCAGGCCGCCAGGGACGGCCGGGACATAGCCCTCTTCGCCCTCCACGCCCTGCGCGGGCACATAGGTCACGAGTGGATCGGCGCCGAGCACGCGCTCGTTGCTCGTGAGGGTCTCCGTTGCGCTCATGCCGACGTTTGCGCTGTTGAAGCCCGCGGCGGCCCAAATGCCATGACCGGGGAGCGCGTCGGGGACGCACGTGTAACGCATGGGGTTATCGGGCAGGTCGATCGTCAAGTGGGAAAGGACGGTCGTGTAGGTCCTCGGCTGATTTTGTGGCTGGACGACCGCCATCTTCTTGGGCTCGAACTGCCCGTTGGGGGAATCCTCGTTACGGGCGACGATCGTGGAGCCGTCGTAACTCGCGTGCTTACCGACGAGAATCGTGGTGCATGCCATATGTCCTCCTTGAACATCTGAACATTGTCGAATGAATACGAGCGACGGGCAGCCCGAAAGGCCACCCGCCGCATTCGAAATTTAGTTTGTTATACCCAAACCATGCTGCAATTGAGCGGCGAGAACCACATTGCTCATGAGCATGGCGCGCGTCATGGGACCCACTCCCCCGGGGACGGGCGTGATGGCGCCCGCGACGAGCTCGGCGGAATCGAAATCGACGTCACCGCAGAGCTTGCCGTTTTCGTCGCGATCCATACCGACGTCGATCACCGTGGCGCCCGGCTTGATCCAGGGGCCCTTGATCATCTTCGGGATGCCGCACGCCGCGACGAGGATATCCGCGCTTTGGCAGATGCGCGCGAGCTCGCGCGGGTCGGTGTGCGAATGGGCGACCGAGATGGTGGCGTTGCGCGCAAGCAACATGAGCGACATCGGCTTGCCAACGATGGACGACCGCCCCACGATCACGGCGTTTTTCCCGGAAGGGTCGATGCCGTACGCGTCGAGCATCTCCATGATGCCCGCCGGCGTGCAGGGACGAAGACCGGAAAGCCCACGAACGAGCTTGCCCAAGTTCTCAGGGTGAAATCCGTCGACGTCCTTGGCGGGATCGATGGCAAGGACGACGGACTCCTCATCGAGATGCTTGGGCAGGGGCATCTGAACGAGGATGCCCGCGACCTCCGGGTCGGCGTTGAGCCGCTCGATCAAGGCGATGAGCTCTTCTTGCGTTGTGGACGACGGCAGCTTGTGGTCCTGCGAGGGGATGCCGCACTCCTCGCAGTCGCGCAGCTTCGCGCGGACATAGGTTGCCGAGGCTTGGTCGTCACCAACGAGAACAACGGCCAGGCCGCATGGAATGCCCTCGGAAGCCAGGCGCCTCACCTGCGATGCGGCGCGCTCGCGAACCTCGGCGGCCATTTTTTTACCGTCTATCAGCATCGCCATACTAGAAAAGCCCCGTGATCACGCCGTCGTCGGTCACATCGATGTTCTCCGCGGCGGGAATCTTCGGGAGGCCGGGCATCGTGAGCACGCTGCCCGTCAGAGCGACGACGAAATGCGCGCCGGCGCTGACCTTGAGCTCGCGCACCGTGATGCGGAAGTTCTCGGGGGCGCCGAGGGCGGTTGCCTGATCGGAGAAGGAGTACTGCGTCTTCGCGACGCAGACGGGGAGATTGCCGAAGCCGTTGGCGCGAAGCTCGGCGAGCTGGCGCTTGGCGGCAGGAGTAAAGTCGACGCCGTCTGCGCGGTACACCTTCGTCGCAATGGCCTCGAGGGCATCGGCGATATCCGCGCCGTCCTCATAGGCGAACTTGAACTCATGGGGCTGCTCGACAAGGCGCATGACCTCATCTGCAAGCTCAAGCGCGCCCTCGCCACCCTTTGCCCAGACCTCGGACAGGCGGACGTTGACGCCGAGCTTTTCGCATTCGGACGCGATGAGGTCGAGCTCTGCCTCGGTGTCGGACGGGAACCGGTTGATGGCGACCACGCACGGCAGGCCATAGACAGACTGGATGTTATCGACATGGCGGAGCAGGTTGGGCATGCCGGCGCGCAGGGCATCGAGGTTCTCGGAGTTGAGGTCCGCCTTGGCGACGCCGCCGTTGTATTTGAGGGCTCGCGCCGTGGCGACGACAACGACGGCACTCGGACGTACGCCCGTCATGCGGCATTTGATGTCGAGGAACTTCTCCGCACCCAGATCGGCGCCGAAGCCCGCCTCCGTGATCGCGATGTCGCCAAAACGCATGGCCATGCGCGTGGCCATGACGGAGTTGCACCCGTGGGCGATGTTGGCGAACGGGCCTCCGTGGACGAAAGCCGGCGTGTGCTCGAGCGTCTGCACGAGATTGGGCTTGAGGGCGTCCTTGAGCAGCGCGGCCATGGCACCCTGAGCCTTGAGCTGATGAGCGCGAACCGGCTCGCCGGAATAGGTGTAGCCCACCACGATCTCACCCAAGCGCTGTTTGAGGTCGGAAATGGAGGTGGACAGACAAAGGATTGCCATGACCTCGGAGGCAACGGTGATGTCGAAGCCGTCCTCGCGCGGAACCCCCTGGGCCTTGCCGCCGATGCCGTCAATCACGTGACGGAGCTGGCGGTCGTTCATGTCGACCGCACGCTTCCACGTGATGCGCTTGACGTCGATGCCCAGCTCGTTGCCCTGCTGGATGTGGTTGTCCAGCATTGCCGCGAGCAGGTTGTTGGCGGCGCCGATGGCGTGGAAATCGCCGGTGAAGTGCAGGTTGATGTCTTCCATCGGGATGACCTGTGCATACCCGCCGCCCGCGGCGCCACCCTTGACGCCAAACACCGGGCCGAGGGAAGGCTCTCGCAGGGCGACGGCGCTCTTCACGCCGCGGCGACGAAGAGCGTCGGCGAGGCCGATGGTGGTCGTAGTCTTGCCCTCGCCGGCGGGCGTGGGGTTGATCGCGGTGACGAGGACGAGTTTGGCCTCGTGGTCGGAAGGCTCATTGAGCAGCGAGTAGTCGACCTTCGCCTTGTCGAAGCCGTACGGGATCAGATATGCGGGGTCGACACCGGCAGACTCAGCGACCTGCTGAATCGGCAACGGCGCAACGGAGTGGGCAATCTCGATATCAGTCGGCATGAAGAGTCCCTTCCTTAAGAGAGAATAATGGAATCAGCATAGCACGGAGCGAGGATGGGAAACCCTGCAGCTACACCGACTCCATCCCAAGATGCTCAAAGGCCGCGGGGGTCGCCATGCGCCCCTGGGGCGTACGGACAATGAGGCCGCACTGCAGCAGATATGGCTCGTAGACATCTTCCAGCGTGTTGGCGTCTTCTCCCGTGGCGCTCGCCAAGGTAGACAGGCCCACAGCACGGCCACGGAACGTCTTGCACAGCGTCTCGAGAATGCGAATGTCCATCCAGTCGAGGCCCAGCTCGTCGATCTCGAAGAACCACATGGCCTCCTGCGCGATGCCGAGCTCGATGGAGCCCTCACCCTTCACTTGGGCGTAATCCCGCACGCGCTTGAGCAGGCGGTTGGCGAGACGCGGCGTGCCACGCGAACGCGAGGCGATTTCCTTGGCGCTCTCGCGGTCGATATCGACGCCGAGAATCGCCGCCGACCGGCACACGATATCCGCAAGGTCCTCGATGCCGTAATAATCCAGGCGAAACGAGATGCCGAAACGGTCGCGAAGCGGCCCGGTGAGCATGCCCGAGCGCGTTGTGGCGCCCACGAGCGTGAAATGCGGGATGTCCAAGCGAATGGATCGGGCCGCCGGGCCCTTGCCGATCACGATGTCGAGCGAGAAGTCTTCCATCGCGGGATACAAGATCTCCTCCACCTGACGATTGAGACGATGAATCTCATCGATGAAGAGCACGTCACCCGGCTGCAGGTTGGTGAGGATGGCGGCCAGATCGCCGGTGCGAGCGATGGCGGGGCCTGATGTCGTTTTGATTTGCGCGCCCATCTCGTTGGCGACGACGGCGGCCAGGGTCGTTTTGCCCAAGCCCGGAGGGCCCGAGAAGATCACATGGTCGAGGCTCTCGCCACGCGCCTGGGCGGCCTCGATGAGAATGCGCAGGCTTTGCTTGATGTGATCTTGACCGCAGTAGTCCTCCAGCCGCTGGGGCCGCAGGCTGCGTTCCACATCGAGATCGTCGCTCGTGAGCTCGCCCGTCACGAACCTCTCATTCTCGCGAGCGCGCGGCGCGGCGGGCGCATTGTCCCAAAGATCAGTTGACTGGTCGACTTCCCACATCATGCATCCATTCCAAGGCGTCTCAACGCTGCGCCCAGAAGATCTTCCACGCGCATGCCGGCACCATCATATCCCTCGAGCGCGAGCGTGACCTCCGCGGGCGTGAAGCCCATCGAGAGCAAGGCCGCAGTGGCGTCGTCGATGGCGGACGAAGCTTGAGACGCTGCGACGTCCAGGGGCAGGGCGACGTTGGGAACCTCTGCAGCAACCAAGCTCTTGTCTTTGGCGAACACGCTTTTCAGCTCCAAGATGAGGCGCTGTGCTGTCTTTTTGCCCACGCCCGAGACCGTGGCCATCGCCTTGGCGTCCTCGGCCATCACGACCGTATACAGCTGGCCGACGCTGAACGTCGATAGAATAGCCAAGGCGAGCTTTGCGCCCACGCCGCTCACGGAGACGAGCCTGTCGAACATCGTGCGCTCGTCTTTCGAGGCGAAGCCAAACAACGTGCAGGAGTCTTCGCGAACGACCATGCGCGTATAAACACGCACCTCCTCACCTACCGGAGGTAGAGACGCGGCGGTTGCCCCCGAAATGCCCAGCTCAAAACCGACTCCATGCACATCGATGACGATGGCGCTGGGGACGGCCTCGACGAGCACGCCACTCAATTGAGAAATCATGCGTACGGATCTCCCTTCTCTTGAATATAGGCTCCCCCCGTGCGGACGAGCGTACGGCGAAGATGGGCATGGCAGACGGCACACGCCAAGGCGTCGGACGCATGATCGGGCTTTGGGTCGTGATCGAGATGGAGCAGTGTTCGAACCATATATGTGACTTGCTTTTTATCTGCGGAGCCCGTGCCGACGACCGCTTGCTTGATCTGCATGGGCGTGTACTCGCCAACCTCCACCCCGCACAGGGAGCAGGCGACGAGGGCGGCCCCGCGCGCATGCGCGGTGGGAATAGCCGAACGGACGTTGGCACCGAAGTAGATGCCCTCCACCGCGGCCTCCTGCGGGCCATACCGGTGCACCACCGCAGAAAGCTCGTCGGCGATGCGCCTCAAGCGGGCGGCGAGGTCAGAATCGGCTGAGGTCTCTATGCAGCCATACGCACGGCAACGCACATCCCCGCAGCGTTCTTCCACGATGCCCCAGCCGGTGTGAGCGAGACCGGGATCGATCCCCAAGATGACCACGCGCCCTCCCTTCCATGCAATTCGAACATCTGTTCTACTATACCACGGATGGTAAGGGCGCGAGGCCACATTAATTCAATGAGAAAAAGCCAGTGGAGAACGGTGCTTGGCCTTGAGGGCCAAAGCCCCCCTCAAGCCCCATGAGCGATGCGGGATCGACCCCATGGCCCAACATCTCGTGAAGGGCCTCTTGCGCCTGCTGCAGCTCTTCGTGCATGCGGCGCTGTCCCTCCTCACTCATGAGCTCCTGCTGCTGTTCGGGGCTAAGCCCCAGCATCGCCCCGAGCATGCCCATGATCTCGCTGCGAGCGCGCTCGGTGCGAGCGGCGCCCTTATGCTCCAGACGCCGAAACTCGGCGTCTGCGAGATCGCGGGCGCGCAGGCGCTCCTCCCCCGCAAGCCCCATATCAGACCATGCGAGGCCGACGGGCCAGGCGCGCTCGAAAAACGACCGAGCCGAGACGATGGGACAGGACGGCAAAACGCGGCGAGAAGCCTCGTTGTGCTGAACGATCAGCGCAAGCAGCGCGACAGCCTGCAGCGGGACCTCCGGCGACACGCACTCCTCGAGCGGCGCACCTCGATCGATGTACGCCTCGAGCGCGGCGTCCACAGAGCGCAGGTCAAGGCCCTCCAAGACTTCTTGCGCACGCATGGCGATCTCGGACTCGACGTGCAGTTGCGATACGGCCTGACGGGCACGGTCCAGATAGGCCTTTTCAAGCGCATCCTCACGCAACACCTCGTCGGGCAACGCGGCGGAATAACGCGCGCGCGAGCGAGCAAGGCGCACGAGCTCACTGGAATACACGTCGCCAAACGGAGCGAGCGCGTCCGCACTCACCGCAGCTGCGGCCTGCGCGCACAGCGCGTAATCGGTCTTGCACAAAGGCGACAAGACGAGCAGGCCGCACTCGCGTGCAAGGTCCGCCACGAGAAGCTTCCCCATGGCACCGCGCAGCCAGCCGCCGTCCTGAACGGGGTCGTCGCGATCGAGGAGCAGCGTCGCACTGGGAATGCTGCGCTCGGCAAGACGCACATGCAGGCGCGAAGCCGTGTCGCGCACAAGCTGGAGACGCAAATCCTCCTCGAGCTCGTCCTTCGCGGTGTGCATATCCTCGGAGAGGACGGCGAGGGCGTGCACGTTGCGGGAACCTAAGGCGTCAACGGCAAGCTGAGCGAGAAGCGCGGAGTTGAGCGAGCCGTCAAGCGGCACGGCAACGCCGCGGACGCCCGCGCCCTCGACATAATCGCGCAGGTGAAGCTTGAGGGCCTCCCACAGCCACAGCTCGCGCGTATACGACGGAAGCTCGTGCAGCGCGCGGGGCTCGACCGACACACCGCGCTGCACGTCTTGCACCAGCAGGGCCTCTTCAAAACACGGCGCCTGGGCCACCACGTGGCCGGCGTCGTCCATCACAAACGAACCGCCCGTGTAAACCGAGCGATCGTAGCCGCCCACGGGGGCAAGGCAGGCCATCCACATCCCCGACTTCGCGACGGTCGACGAAAACGCGCCGTCGGCGACGGCGGCCACCGCGGCAGACGTCTCATCTGTCATATCGAAGCCGTTCACCGGCAGGTACAGCACGAGGTCGCACCCCGGCGGAATCGACTCCATGTCACGCTGGAAATCGAACGTGACAGCGATGCGAGTGCCGGCGACCTCGAACACCGGCGGGCTCCACGGGGACATCGGCAGCCCCTCATGATGGCGGACCATCGTGAGGCGCAGCGGCACCACACGGCCTCGACGCAGCAGGTACGCCTCGAACAGCTGCCCCGCCTCCAGCGAGAGTACCGCCGGGACGAGGCACGCCATGCCCAACTCGCTGGCCGCCTGCGCAAGTCGCTGCAGGCAGCTCAGCAAGTCGTGTTCAAAATCGGTTGATTCGACGAGCGCGCCGGGGGTGACACCACACGTGAGCGGGGCGGGCGCGCACAACAGGTCGGCGCCCGCCTCGTGAGCGATGGACAGCTGTCGCTCCAAACGGGCGTACAGGCCATCGAAGTCTCCCGGGCGGGCGTCGATCTGCGCTAGGGCGAGCTTCATGGATTAGAACTCGGCCTTCCACAGACCGTGCAGGTTGCAGTAGGCATACACGATGCCGGTCTTGGCGCCACCGGCGAAGAAGGTGACGGGAGCCTGGCCGGGCTTGAGGTAGTGAATCTCCAGGCGACCGGCGGCCTCGAGCGCGATCCACTCGATGTAGTGCGCATCCTCCATGGGGTGCTCGACTTCGCCGACGGTCACGTTGAGGACATGGCCGTCGCGCTGAACGTCGACAACCGGAACGTGCTTCTCGACGGCGGCGTCGACGGAGTTGGCGGTGACCTCGGTGTAATCGGCAGGCGCCACCATGTCGGCGTCTACCGCAGCGAGAAACTTACCGGTCTCGTCATTCTTGAAAAACGTTGCCATATGAATCAATCCTTTCAGACAAAGTTGCAGATACAACTACGCACTAGTATGCCCAAATGCACGTGCGTCTTACACGAGACGTCCCGCCACGGCACATATTGTCCCGTGCTCAAACAGTCCTGCTCGCACGAAGGCCACATTTAGTGGCCTTCGGCTCGTGCGGAAACTGCGCGCGGGACAATATGTGCCGTGGCGGGACACATCTTCAGCAGGACTCGAAATGACAGATGCGCAAAAGCGGATTTAGCCGTCAGGCGAGTCAGATTGCCCCGAAAGGCAGGGTGCGTACGCCTAAGGGCGGCGCATCCCTGACTTGAGCGGCGAGCTGGCCGCCTGGCGGCTAAATTACCGTCACGCGGCCCTTGTTGCCCACAACACCCTTGACCTCGGAGATGAGCGGGATCGAGCGCGCGTTGACCCGAACGGGGATTTCGGCGCGCATGGTCTGCCCGTCGCTTTGCTCGATGAACAGTTCAACGCGGTCGCCGCCCGGATTGGTGGCGAGCACCGTGGCGAGGCGCGCCATGTTGGACTGAGAGAACCTCGAACTCGGCACCATGATCTCGAACACCTTGGGGCGATTGCTCTCCTCGGTGAGCACAAGCGGCTCGATCTCCTGCGCGATGATCTGGTCGCCGCGGTCGGAGCGCTCGAGCTTGCCCTTGACGCGAATGAACGCGTCGGAGAGCTGCGCTCCCGTCTCGGGGTCGACCTCGCCGTAGAGATACCCCTCGCACTGCTTGTAGGTCTTGGGGAAGATGACGATGGTCGCCTCGCCCTCCATATCCTCCAGCTGCACGATGGCCATGGGGTCGCCGTTTTTGGTCACGCGCTTGCTCACGCCCGAGACCATACCGGCCCACCAATACGGCTTGCCCTCCGGGATCTCCTGGTTCACCGCGTTGCCCGCAGGTCCCATGGTCTCGAAGCCCGTATCGATCTGGGACAGCGTGAACTCGCGGGCCTTGGCCAGGGCGTACTCATAGGGGCGCAGCGGGTGGTCGGAAACGTAGATGCCCAGGACCTCCTTCTCGAAGGTGAGCTTCATGTGTCGATCCCACTCGTTGCCGTCGGGCTCGGGGACGACGATCTCGAAACCCGATCCCTCCACGTCGCCGAACACGTCGAACAGCGACGTCTGACCGGCGGCGCGGTCCTTTTGACGCTTCACCGCGGCGTCGATGATGTTCTCGGGGTTGTCGCGGTCCACGAAGTGCATGAGCTGACGGCGCGGGTAGCCTGTCGAGTCGAATGCGCCGGCCTTGATGAGGGCCTCGATCACGCGGCGGTTCGCCTGGCTGGAGTCGACGCGCTCGACGAAATCATGCAGGTTGCGATAGGGCCCGCCCTTCTCGCGCTCTTCGATGATGGCCTGGGTGACGCCCTCGCCCACACCGCGGATGCCGGCGAGGCCGAAGCGCACGCCCTCGGGCGTCGCCGTGAACTCGGTACCGCTCTCGTTGATGTCGGGCGGCAGCACGGCGATGCCGTCGTGGCGGCACGCCGAAACGTAGTGCACGATCTTGTCGGTCTTGCCCGTGTAGGAGGTGAGCACGGCCGCCATGTACTCGTTGGGATAGTGCGCCTTGAGCCAAGCGGTCTGCATGACGAGGATGGCGTACCCAGCCGAGTGCGACTTGTTGAACGCGTAGGACGCGAACTCGAGAACGTCGTCCCAGATCTTTTGCGCGACCTCGCGCTTGTAGCCGTTCTTCTCGGCGCCGTTCATCCAGTGGTCGTAGATGGTCTCGTCCTCGCCGTCCGACCATTTGAAGACCTGGTCGGTGAGCATCTTGATCTTCTTCTTGGCCACGGGCTTACGGATGCGGGAGTCCGATTCGCCCTTGGAGAAGCCGCACATCTCGACCGAGATGAGCATAACCTGCTCCTGGTAGACCATGGTGCCGTAGGTCTCGCCCAGGATGCCGTCGAGGCGCGGGTCGTAGGAGACCGCGGGCTCCTTGCCGTTCATGCGGTTGATGTAGCTCGTGACCATGCCGGCGCCGAGCGGGCCCGGACGGTACAGGGCGATCAGAGCGACCACGTGCTTGTACTCGGTGGGCTTCATATTCTTGATGGTCGCCGTCATGCCGGCGGACTCGACCTGGAACACGCCGGCGGTGCGGCCCGAACTCATGAGCTCGAAGATCTTGGGGTCGTCGAAGGGGATGGCGTCGACGTCGATATCGATGCCGAAGCTCTTCTTGATATTCGCCTTCGCCTTGGAGATGACCGTGAGCGTGCGCAGGCCGAGGAAGTCCATCTTGAGCAGGCCCATGTCGGCGACCGTGTGGCCTTCGTACTGGGTGATCTCCACGCCGCCCTTGGTGTCGAGCTTGGTGGGGACGTGCTCATTGACCGCGTCGCGGCAAATGAGGACGGCGCATGCGTGCACACCTTCGCCGCGAGTCAGGCCCTCGATGGACAGGGCGGTGTCGATGATGCGCCGGGCATCCTCGTCCTTTTGATATGCCTCGACGAGGTCGGGGTTGTACATGTCCTCTTTGCCGGGGATCTTCTCAAGAACCTGCTTGAGCTTGACGCCCGGGTCGCCGGGGACCATCTTGGACAGGCGCTGACCCATGTAGACGGGGTAGTCGAGCACGCGCGCAGCGTCGTTGATGGCCTGCTTCGCCTTGATGGTCGAGTAGGTGATGACGTGGGTGACTTTCTCGGGGCCGTAGAGCTGGCGGACGTGTTCCACCACCTCCAGGCGCCGCTCATCGTCGAAGTCCATATCGATATCGGGCATCTCGGTACGTTCGGGAGAGAGGAACCTCTCGAACATGAGGCCGTTCGATAGCGGGTCAAAGGTGGTGATGTCCATGGCGTATGCGACGAGAGCGCCCGCGGCAGAGCCACGGCCCGGGCCGACGCCGATGCCGTTTTGCTTTGCCCAGCGAACGTACTCGGCGACGATGAGGAAGTAGGCGGCGAATCCCTTGTCGCAGATGACCTTGTACTCGAACTCGAAGCGCTCGCGAATGTCGACGCCGCCGATCTCACGTCCATCCCAATCGTCGCCGTAGCGCTTGGCCAAGCCCTCCTCGCACTCGCGGCGGAACTGGCTCTCATGCGTCTCGCCGGGGTCGAGCAGCGGGTAGTTGGGCAGGATGATGCTGTCCCAGTCGAGCTCGACGTTGCACTTCTCCGCGATCTCCAGGGTGTTGTCGCACGCCTCGGGGCAATACGGGAACAGCGCGCGCATCTCGTCCTCGGTCTTCATGTAGAACTCAGAGCCCTGCATGCGGATGCGATTGGGGTCGTCGATCTTGGAGTTCGTGCCGATGCACATGACGACGTCCTGGACGGGCGCGTCCTCGCGCGTGAGGTAGTGGAAGTCGTTGGTGGCGATGACCTTGACGCCCACCTGCCGGGCGATCTCGATGAGCGTCTTCGAGAGCTCCTCGTCGGTGATGCCGGAGTCGGTGGTGATGCCGTGTTCCTGAATCTCGATGTAGAAGTTGCCCGGATCGAAGGTGTCGCGGAAGGTCTCTGCCCACTCGATGGCCTTGTCCATCTCGCCGCGGTCGATGCACTTGGGAATGATGCCGGCGATGCACGCAGAGCTCGCGATGAGGCCCTTGGCATGGCGACGCAAGTTGTCCAGCGTCACGCGCGGCTTGTAGTAGAAGCCCTGGACGGCAGCCTCGGAAACCGTCTGCATGAGGTTGACGTAGCCCTCTTCATTTTGGGCGAAGAGGACCATGTGGTAGAGCTCTGGCTTGCGGTCGCGCGCCAAGGTCTCGTCGGGGGTGAAATACACCTCACAGCCGAAAATGGGCTTGATGACCAGCGGGGGCTTGAGGGCGTCGATGGTGCCCTCGGCGTCCCATGCCGCGAGGTCCTTCATGTGCTGCTCGTAACCGCGCGGGTCGGCCTCGGGGTCGGGGCACTCGAGCTCGTCGCGGCGACCCTTCTCGAGAAACGACTTGTCGTGGCTCCACACCTTGTACTCGGGCGTGCCGTGGTTCACGGCGTCGCACGCAAGGCCGAGCTCGGGCACGCCGTACATGTACCCGTGGTCGGTGATGGCCACGGCGGGCATGCCGAGCTCGACGGCACGCGCGACCATATCTTTGATGCGCGTCGCCCCGTCGAGCATGGAAAACACCGTATGGTTGTGCAGGTGAACGAATGCCATGTGCCAAAGGCTCCAATCTGATGTGCTGAGAATCCCCTTGGGAAGCCCTGGGGCTCCCCCATTTCGAACGCTACTGATTCTAACCGAGCGGGCAGACAGAACACGTGTGTGCCCCCGACTCGCGCAAATGCGCACAGCGTGTTCGGTTTCGCGGGCGCTCGACCCGCCGCCCCGCGCGGCACTGCGGAGCGCGAAGCTGCGGCTCCCGGCTCCCGGCCCCGACGGTAGCACAGCTCGACAAAACTTCGCGATTTCCTGAAGTTTTTCCAGCTGTGCTACCGTCTGCCGCTGCACGGCGAGGCGGGGAGCCGATCACGCACCCTACAGCTCGTAGGTCACCACTTGGGGCTGCGTGGGGTCGGCAGGGTCGGGAACCTCGACACGGACGAATTTGAGCGTCACCCGCCCGTACCCAGCCTTGTGCAGCACGTCGGCGTAGACACGGGCCTGCAGGGCGTGCTTCTCTTGCAGGCGCTCCTCAGTCTCAAGCTCGCTGCCGCCCGTCTTGTAGTCGATGAGCAGGGCGCGCGAGACGTCCGCGGGATCCGTGCAGAGCAGGTCGATCGCGCCCTCGGCATATGCGCCAAACTGACTTGTCATGTCGTCCATGCCGAGCGTGTAGAACGGTACCTCGGCACGCACGACCGGCCAGTCAAGGGCCTCGGCGCGCACGTCGCTGCCAAGCCAGCGGTCCATGGCGCCATTGAAGCGCCTGCGCTGGGATTCGGTGCAACCCCAGTAGCGGCAGAGGGCGTCTGCCCGCTCGGATGGGAGCTCGGCGGCGTCGCACTCCACAAGCCACTGGGCCGCCGCATGAAACGCGCTGCCCAAGGCCGTGGCGTCCCCGTTTGAGGGAGCGTGGCCGTCCGAAGCCTCCGGGGCGGCCGCATCGCCGCCATGCGGGGCGTCGGAGGAGGCGGCAAGAGCGCCGTCCCTAGATCCCACAGCGGCGTCGGCAGCGCCCGAGTTGCCCACCGCATCGTCGGCATCGAATGTGCCCTCGTCGCCGAGGCCGTGCCAGTCGACGCGGTCCTCGCCCTCGGCGTGCAGGGCAGCCGAGATGGAGGAATAGCTATACGAGGCTCGGGGTGGGCGCGAGCCTGCCGCGACGCGCACGTAGCGGGCGGCGGGCTCGACGAGCGTGAACGTATCGGCGACGGTGGACGAGTCGGCGCAGGGCAGCTCCGCACCCCCATCGGAGGCCCGCGACGCCTCTCCCGAAACGAGCCTGAGCCCCTCCGCAGAGAAGCGCTCGTCCTCCCCAAGCTCCGCCTCGGGCTCCTCCACGGCGGCCTCGTGCGTGACGCCGCCGTAGACGAAGTCCCTCAGGGCGATGAGCTCGAAATCCCCCGCTTGCGAATTGTCGAACACCAGCCGATCGCAATCGAGCGTGACCCCTTCGTTGGGAAGGATGCGCTCGAGGACCGCGGGCGTCAGGTCGGTTTCGGGTTTGAGGGATAGCTCCGGCACGTTACCGCGGCTCACGGGCGAATCGAGCGCCAACAGGCAGACCTCGCGGGCGCGCGTCATCGCGACGTAGAGCAGACGGGCGCGCTCCTCGAGCGCCAGGCGGTCCTCCTCGTCGCGCATGGACATCCACGCCTCGGCGGCAGAGCCTGTGGCGCATACGTCGTCCACGAGACTCGCATCGAGCCACGGCGCAGAGGCCCCCGAACCCGTGAAGAACTTCTTGAACTGCTTCTCGACCTCGGCACCGTCGACAAACTCCCCATCGTCGGTGCGCAACGACGGGAAGCGTCCCGGAAGCGCGACCACGTCGAGCACGCCGTCTTCGCGTCGCGCGGTCTGCATGCGCTCGGAGCTCTTCCGAATGCCGAAGCACTCGGACACCGCGACCACGGGGAACTCGAGGCCCTTACTCGCGTGCACCGTCATGATGCGCACCGCGTTGCCGCCCTCTTCATTGAGGGCGCCGGGGGCCTGCTTGCCAGCCAAGAATCGGTCGTACGCCAAGGCGACCATGCGAGGGGAACGATCGAACTCCGCCTCCGCCTCGGCAATCGCGTCAAGCGCCTTCAACACGTTGGCGGCACTCGCCCGCCCTTCGGCGCCAAGCGCCGCGAGACGCACCATCCAGCCCGACTCGTTCACCACGTCGCGCGCGATGGCCGCCATGGAGTCGCGGCCCTGTCGCGCGAGCGCGCGACGAAGCACGACACGAGCGCGCTCGAGCAGCGGCAGCTCGCCGAACCCGGGGGCGTCCTCGTCGGTAAAGAGACCCTGATCGATGTTGCGACGGCGGGTCTCGCCCGTCTCGGGGTCAAGCGCCGTGGAAAGCGCCAAGAACTCCTGGGCACCCAGGGCAAACATCGGGGAGGCGAGCAGCGGGGCGAGGCCCTGAGCCGTGTCGGCGGGGTTGGCGAGCGCGTGCACGAGCGCACGGACGCTGCGAGCCTCCTCGGTGTCGGCGAACACCGAGCCGCCGCTGATCACGCAGTCGAGCCCCTGCTCGCGCATGGCGTCGGCATAGACGCTCGCCCGGGGCATGCCGCCAAGCAGCAGCACCATTCCGCCCACCGGCTGACCCGCGTCGGCAAGGGCCCTGAACCGCCGCGCGATGGCCTCCGCCTTCGCGCGCGTGCGCTCCTCGGTGGTGCCGCCTGCCACCAACAGCGCCTGCCTGCGCGACGCGCCCTCGACCGCCAAACCGTCCGCCCGGCCGTCATGCGGCAGCAGGTTCAGGAAGCTCGGCATGATGCCACCCTGGCCGTCGTCGAAAATGCGCGCCACGTACTCGAGGATCTCGGCGTGGCTGCGGAAGTTCTTCACGAGCTTCACGACCGAACCCGCCTCCGCAGCGCCCACCCCGGCGTCGTCCGCACCCACGGCGATGCGGCGCTCCGCGCGGCGGAAAACCTCGACCTCCGCGCCGCGAAACCGGTAGATGGACTGCTGGGCATCACCCACCGTGCACAGTGCACGGCCGCCCTCCCCGGTCAAAAAGCCGATGAGGTCAACCTGCTGCTGATCGGTGTCTTGGAACTCGTCGATCATCACCATGGCGAACTTGCCCGCATACGCGCGGCGGATCTCCTCATGGTCGCGCAGGGCCTCGTACGTACGGCGCAGCAGGTCGTTGTTGTCGAGCGCCGAGCGCTCGGCCTTGAGGGCCTCGTACTCGTCGAACACCGCGCGCGCGAGCCCGAGCAGCTCGTCGAGTGCGTCGCCGCCGCACGCGAGGTACGCGTTGATGAAGGTGTCAGCCGCCTCGGCCTTGAGGAGCGCGACCTGCTCCTTGGGAAACGCCTTGCTCGCCCTTGGCATGCCGCAGCTCAGCATGCACCTCGACAGCTCGGCGAGCGACTGGGGCCCGGCGAGATAGGCCTCGATCGCGTCGAGCGCCACCCGGGCGGTCTCGGCGGCCTTGGCGCTCGCCCCCAAGCACGAGCGGTATGCGTCCATGAGGCCCGAGAAGTCCACCGACCCTCGCAGCAGGTGGATGTCGTCGAACCCATGGCGCGACGCGCTCGCCTTCTCCAGCAGGGTGCGCACAAGGCCGCGCGCGCTCACGCCCGCCTCGAACCCGCTCGGGTCGACCTCCCCCACGAGGGGAAACCACGCGCGAAGGCGCTGCAGGCCAGTGCCCGACCGGGCTATCACCGTGTCGACCGCGCGGTCCATCAACGGCCCGGAGACCGACCCGTCGATGACGCTGAACTCGGGGTCCAGCCCGAGCTCGAGCGCATGGGCGCGCAGGATGCGGGCGCACATGCCGTGGATGGTCGAGATCCAGGCGTCGTCCACCGCAAGGGCCGCCTCGGCCATGCCCTCCTCGATCAGGGCACCGCGCACGCGCTCGCGAATCTCGGCGGCGGCGTCTTTGGTGAAGGTGATGGCCAGCACCTGATCGAGGCTCGTGATGAACGGCCCCGACTCGGGCGAGAGCGCCCACAGGATGCGGCGCGTGAGCGTGAAGGTCTTGCCCGACCCGGCGCCCGCCGAAACGAACAGGGGCCGGTCGAGCGTCGTGACGATATCCCGCTGCTGGGGCATGAGAGTAGTAAGGTCCATGTCTTACGCATTCCTCCGCTCGAATCCTAGACCGTGGTTGAACGCGCATCGCGTGCTCGGTTTCTCGGCGGCGGCGATATCCCCCGCCTCAAGCGCGTCGAGCCGGCGCTCGATGGTGTCCTCGACGCGATCGAGCAACTGCTCGAACGTCATCGTGCCGCCATGCTCGGCATCGGGGAAACCCGAGCGCATGCCGGGCACGCGCCCGTCCCCCGGCTCGACCTCGACAAGCTCCTCGGACGCGGCGCCGCGCAATGCGGGCTTGGCGCCCTTGGTGGTGAGGTACATGCCGGCCCGAGTATCGAGCTCCAAGCTGGAACGCCGCAGCGCCTGCGCGTAGATGAGCGACTGCGTGTGTTCGGGCAGCCAATCGGGGTCGTCGGCGGGGACCGTGCCGTCGCGTTTGGGCACGGTTGGGTCCTTGAGGCCAAAGGCGGCGGCGTCGGAGCGATGCTTGTAATCGATCACGACCGCACGGCCCTCGGCGTCGACGTCCACGCGGTCGATGCGCCCGCCGAGCGGACGGCCCGCGTAGGTGACGCCCAGGCTGTTAAACGAATATTCGAGGTACTTCGGGGCGAAGGGCGAAAGCGCCTGCGCCTCGTAGCGTACCACTGTCTCGAGCTGCGGCAAGATCTCGTCCACCTGGGCGGACTCGATCGCCGAGTGCGGGATGAGGGCTGCGGAACTCGACGTCTTGTTTGACGCGTGCTCCAGGCGCACCTCGCCGAACACGCGCCGCAGCATATCGAGGCTGTCTGCGAGGTTTGCGCTCGTCACGCGCGGCATGTTCGCGGCGGCGAGCTCCATATGGAAGCGATACATCACGTCGTGGACGAAGTTGCCCTTCTCCATGTTGCCGAAGCCGGCGTCGAGGGAGGTGGGGCGCACGCGCGAGGACATGAACCAGCACAGCGGGCAGCTCGCGTAGCTCTCGATCTGCGAGGCGGACAGCTGACGGGGCACCAATGGGCCCTCGGGGTTGGAGCGGTCGCGCTGATACAGCACGAGATACGGCACCGCCTCGTCGCCGAGCGTTTGCGGGGGCAGACATTCCACACGCGAAGTGCGCATTCCCTCTCCCCCGGCGATATCGAGGTTTTCGACGACCTCGCCCTCGCCCACACGCACGACGTGCGGCTGGACGCCCTGCACGCGCTGACGCGCGGCGAGCTCGGTCCAGATGGCGGCCGGATAGCGGTCCTTCGCCTGGCGATCGTGGGTGACGCGCGCGAGCACCACCCTGCCGCGCGAGGCGGCGCAAGTCCGCTCGAACAGATCGCGGAGGCGGGCCGCAGGCTCAAGCTCGAGAGCGGGCGCCCCCAATTTGTTTGCGAGTGTCGTCGCCGCGCCTTCCTCGTGCGCGAGCCCGAAATTGTCGATGTCGACATCGGCGATGAAGACGGCGTCGACCGAAGCGCGCGGCAGGAGGGCCGCCTCGGCAAGGGACATGAAGCGCACGGGGTGATCCCCCTCGGAGGCGGGGCTCGAGAGGTCCTGGCCCGCAAGCCGCCGCTCTGCACACCTCGTCGTGGGGACCGCGAGCATCTCCAGAGCATCCACCGCCAGGTCCTGCGTGACGCCGAGGGCGTGCGGGACCTCCGACATGACCTCGATGGCCTTGGCCGCCATCGCCTTCTCGACCGCTAGGCGGGCGGCGCCGTCCGTCCAGCCGAGAGCCGACGGCGGCAACGCCGCGGCGACCGAGCACATGCCTTTGAGGGCGGAGACGTAGCGCCCCTGCCACAAGACGTTGACCACGCCCCCGCACACAACGGGAACGCTTGCATACGGGCTCGTCGCTCCCGCCTTCTTGCGGCGCGACTCCGTCATCGACTGATGGCTTTGGAGCAGGCGCATGACGTGCTCGGGCGACATCGAGCGATCTTGCCTCACCTTTTTGTCGAATTGGCGCGCGGCGAAGGCGTCGGCACCGGAGAGCGGCGACGCCATCCAATCGGAGAGCTCGGGCGCGGGCCACCACAAACCGGCGCGGGCGGGGTCGTCTCCCGCCTCGCGCATGCGGGACACGATATCGCTGAGCGCCTGGAACTGATGGCCCACCACCGTGTCCGCGAACCGCACGCGATAGGTCGCCTCGCTCGCGATGCCGCGGACCGCGAGGCGCTCCGCAAGCTGCTCGAACAAGGCCCCCGGGCGGGCGCTCGCGACCACGACCGAGCGCCCGTCACCCACGAGCTTTGCTATGGCGTCTGCATAGGCGCGGTCGCGAGCGTGCGGACCGGCGACCTCCAAAAACGCCGGGGCGGCCTCGCGCGTGGCGGTGCCACCAACATAAGGCGGCTTGTCATCTGAGGGGCCCTCGCCCAGGGTCACGACGGCATCGGACGCAAACGCCTGCGCCAGCGACGCCTGCTCGCGACCGAGCAAGACCGCCGCCTCGCCGGCAGCGGCAGACGCGCGCACGAGCCCGGCGAGATACCCCGGGAGCGCGGTGACATCGCGCAGGATCACGCAGCGGGCGCACGCCGGGGCCTGCGAAACGATGGCTGAGGCCAGGGTGCCGGCCGCCTGGCAGGGCTCGATCAGGCCGCGCTCCGACAGCGCCGCGGCGTAACGGCGCAGCACGCAAAACACCGTGCGCTCGGCATCGGACCAGTCCTGCTCCGCATGCGCGTCCTCGGCCGGGATGACGCCGAGCAGGTCGCGGGCGAGGTCGGCCAGCAGGCGAATCGTGCCGGGGTTGGAACGCAGGGGCGCCAGCTCATGCTCGGAGAAGCCCGACACCACATGCGCCATGAGCATGCGGCGCTCAATCGAGCGCAGCAGGCGCCGCCCGTCGCCCATGAGCGCCCACAGCCCGTCGATCCAAGTGGACGGGGTGAGCACTTCCACGCCCAGCCCGACGCCCGAGCGGGCCAGCACCTGCCGGCACGCCTCACGCTCGTCAAACGAGGGCACCAGCACCGTGGCGCGCCCCCATTGCCCGGCGGCACGCCCGATCAGGGCGACCTCATCCCCGGAAAGTTCGCTGGAGCCCTGCGTGGTATATACGTTTAGCGCCATATGCACCCGTCCTCGTCAAAATGTTCCTGCAATCATCCTACACGGCAATCCGGACAAAAGACGCCAGCACCGCCAACAACAAAAACGTCCCCGCCACGGCAACCGCCATGACGGGGACGATCGAGCTCGAGAATCGCGAAGCGCGCGGCGCCCTATCTGCTCTCCAGCTTGACGAGAATGCTGCGATATCCTCCGTATTCGCCGTTGAGAGCCTTCGAGACGCGACTCACCGTGGTGGACGAGGCACCCGTGCGCGCTTGGACCTCGACATAGGGCTCGCCCTCATCGAGATAACGCGCGACCTGCAGGCGCTGGGCGAAATCGCAGATCTCACGCGGCGTGCACAGGTCGGTGAGGAACGCGCGGATCTCGTCCGCGCTCTCAACGCGTTGGAACGCCTCGACCAACTGGTCCACATCCGGGCGCTCGAACATCTTTTCAATATTCACTGATACCACCTGACGTCCTTACATCGGTGCAAGCAAATGCCCGCGTATACTCGCGAGCGCCTGTTCTATACAAATGGCAGCTAACACACTACCGTGGCAAAGTTTATCACACTAGCGCGCTAAAGTACCGCGAACGTCCGTGAACGTCGGCGCGCAATCGCGCCGCAAACGCCCGGGCCCAGTCGGGAAGGCCCGAAGCGCCTGCGCAAACAACCTCGAACGGAGGCGGCCACGCGCTCAATACACCCGGGTTGATCTGGGAAGAGCCCCGAGCTGCTACCAGCGCGGCAGCGTGGGTACCAAGGACAGGCGATCGCCCAACCCGCTCGTCCATCGAACCTCGTCCGTATCGCTTATGAGCACCGCCTCGATGCCTATGAGCCCCTCCACGAACTCCAGCCCCTCGTCCATGCCAAGCATGAGCGCCGTGGTGGAATACCCGTCGCAATCCATCGAGCGGTTCGCGATGATAGTGGCGCTCGCCACGTCGGTGCGCGCCGGCATGCCGTCGGCCGGGCTCAAGATATGGTGGTATGTCCTGCCGCCCTTCGTGAAGCGCCGTTCGTGCAGCCCGCTCGTGACGACCGAGCCATCTGAGATCTCCACGATGGCCCGGTAATGCCCCAGGTCGCGCGGGTTGACGATGCCGACCTTCCAGGGAGAGCCCTCGCGCACAGGGGGGCGCGAGACCGCGTCTTGGGGGCGCCCGCCGCGAACAAGGACGTTGCCGCCCAAGTTGATCACGAAACGCTCGACACCGGCATCCACGAGCAGACGTGCGAGGTCATCGGCGATGAAGCCTTTCGCCACGCCGCCCAGATCGAGCACCGTGGCGGGGTCGTCGATCGAGAGCGTGGGCGCGCCCACGTCCTCATCCATGTGTATGTGGCCCACCCCCACATGGGGCAAGGCGCGCGCGAGGTCAAGCTTGGTCGGAACCACGCCCTCATGAAAGTCCCACAGGCGCGTGAGCGTGCCCATGGTGATGTCGAAGCACCCCCGGCTGTTGGTGCAGTAGCCGAGCGCGTCCCGCACCAGCTGCGCGGTCTCGGGCGCGATTTCGACGGGCTCGGGGGACCGCTTGTGCGCACGGGAGATGTCGGAGTCGTCGCGCATGCGCGAGAGGCGCCCCTCGAAGAACACGCATCGATCGCGGCACGCCATCAGGGCCGCGTCCAAGTCGGGCTGCGGCGCGTCCAAGCGCGCGGGCGCGTCGAGATGCGCGTCGCCGCGCCCATAGGCATGCAGGTGCACCTCGGTGTTGAAGATGAAAAACGAGATGACGCGCGAGCCGTCCTCGCCCACATAGGGCACGGCCGCGTCGATGTCCCCGTACGTATAGCGCTGCACGCCCACTCCTCGTCAATCGCAGGTACATGAATGCATTTGGGTACAATAGCCGAAGTTCGGGCCCATGCCCGAACACGTAGATGTATACCACAGCGCGCCCGGCACCTCCGGTGCGCGCCGTCGAGGAGGACCCTCATGCGCTTTATGCTCAACTGGCTGCTCACAGCCATCGCCATCTCGGTGGCGACGTTCATCGTCCCCGGCATCGAGGTGTTTGGGGCCGCATCGCCCTGGGTGAGCTTCGCAAGCGTCGGGCTGTTCCTCGGCTTGGTGAATTCCCTCGTCAAGCCGTTCATCACGCTCATCTCCCTGCCGCTCACCTGTCTCACCGTCGGCCTGTTCCAGCTGGTGGTGAACAGTTTCATGCTCGAGATGGCCAGTTGGCTGTCGGTGAACCTCGTTGGCACCGGTATCTCCATCAGTGGGTTTGGCTCCGCGCTGCTTGGCAGCATCATCGTGAGCATCATGTGCACCATACTCGGGGTCGCCACCAGCGAATAGCGCGATACGCATGGCGCCGGGGGCCCATTTCGGACACCCGGCGCCAGATTTGGACGCTGCGTCTTATTTCACCCACGTGCGCCGCTGCCGCCCGAGCGCCCCTGCGGCACGCGCACCGCTGCCGCCCGAACGCTGCTGCTGCTCGCGCACCGCTGCCGCACGCGGCCAAAATCCAAGACCTACGCGACGACGCAGCCTTTGAATGCAAGGTCCGCCACGCTGATACCGTCGAGGTAGTCCCCGATCATGCTGTCGAGCTCCTTCCACATGCCGATCGTCCGGCAGTGGGATGCGCGCTCGCACGTGTTGTGGTCGCCGTTGAGGCAGGAGACCGGCGACAGCGATCCTTCCGTCAGACGCACGATCTCGCCCACGGTGATGAGCTCGGGGTCGCGTGACAAGCAGTAGCCACCGCCCTTGCCGCGCATGCCAGACAAAACGCCGTTGCGAACGAGCGAGGACAAAATGTTCTCGAGGTACTTCTCGGAGATGCCCTGCCGCTGCGCTATCTGTTTGAGCGGAACGCGGCTGCCCTGCGGTTGCTCCGCCAGATCGATAACCACACGCAGGGCATATCTACCTTTTGTCGAAACCAACATACCACGCACTTCCTTGTGCACATATCGTTATTGTCACTGCACGGAAAGCATACCAGACAGACCCCCTGTTTAGTAGGAAAAGTGTTGGAATGAAACCGCCCAGCGGTAATATGAACGTCAGGCAACATTCCCGCCGTTTTATTCCTATAGGTTCGATATGATTTATCATCTCGTCAACCCAGCAACCGACCTGCCCCGCACGCGTTGTGCGCAAGGCGAGCAAAGGAGACCCCATGGCAGCGATTGTCACCGCCATCGACCAGCTCATCGGCCATACGCCCCTGCTCGAACTCACAGCCCTCGAGCGCGAGCTCGACCTCGGGGCGCGCGTGCTCGTCAAGCTCGAGCGCCAAAACCCGGCGGGCTCCGTCAAGGACCGCGTGGCCCTCACCATGCTCAACGAGGCCGAGGCTGCCGGCATCATCGCGCCGCACGCCGGCTACACCATCATCGAGCCCACCAGCGGCAACACGGGCGTGGGCCTCGCCGCGCTCTCCGCGGCGCGCGGGTATCGGCTGATCATCACCATGCCCGACACCATGAGCGCCGAGCGCCGGGCACTGTTGGCGGCATACGGCGCCGAACTCGTGCTGACGCCGGGCGCACAGGGCATGAAGGGTGCCATCGCCCGCGCCGAGGAGCTCGCCCAAGTCACGCCGAACAGCTGGATCGCCGGGCAATTCACCAACCCCTCAAACCCCCGCGCGCACGAACTCACCACGGGACCCGAGATCTGGGAGGACACTGAGGGCGGCGTCGATATCTTCGTGGCTGGCGTGGGCACCGGAGGCACCATCACGGGCGTCGGCCGCTACCTCAAGGCCAAGAACCCAGATGTCTGCATCGTGGCCGTCGAACCTGCGAGCTCTCCCGTCCTCTCGGGCGGCGCGGCGGGCCCGCATGCGATCCAGGGCATCGGGGCGGGCTTCGTGCCCGAGGTGCTCGATACCGAGGTGTACGACGAGATCATCCCCGTCGCAAACGAGGACGCGCTTGCAAGCGGCCGTATACTTGCGCATAAGGCTGGCGTTCTTGTGGGAATCTCATCTGGCGCCGCCACGTGGGCGGCCCTCGAGCTCGCCAAGCGCCCCGAAAACGCGGGAAAGACCATCGTCGCCCTGCTGCCCGACACCGGCGAGCGCTATCTTTCCACCGCGCTGTTCTCCGAATAGCGCGCTCGGGGCTCGGTGCCGCAGGCCTGGGCTGCGCACGATGTGCGCCGCGCCAGTGCCGCGATCGCACAGCCGCCGTTCCCATATCCGCACTCAAACCCACACCGCCGCGTTTTCCGTGCCACAATGGACGGCGCAACCCACGAACCACAGCAAGGAGCCCCATGACCGCCAAGCGCGTACTCGTCGCCATGAGCGGCGGCGTCGATTCGAGCGTTACCGCCTACCTACTCAAACAGCAGGGTTATGAATGTCTCGGGGCAACCATGCTGCTCCATGGGGACGCCGGGGTGGGCTCGTGCGGCAGCGGGTCCGACGCCGACGACGCCGCCGCCATCGCCGCGCGCTTGGGCTTTTCCCACGAGGTCATCGACATGCGCGAGACCTTCGAGAGACGGGTGGTGGAGAAATTCGTTCGCACCTACGAGGCGGGACGCACACCCAACCCCTGCATCGACTGTAACCGTCACCTCAAGTTCGACGCGCTTCTCACGTACGCCCGCGAACACGGGTGCGACTTCATCGCGACGGGCCACTACGCCCGCATCCGCACGCTCGGCAAGATGGGCGAAGACCGCGCGATGCCGTGCGTCACGGGGCAGACCCCGGTCGGCCCCACGGACGGCGGGGCCGGCAGCTACGGACAGCCGCTCGGCATGCAGGCGCGCATCGGCGAGCTCGATCTGCTCGAGCGCATCGGCCGCATCGCGGGCGACCCCGCGGGCGTCCACACACTCGAGTACGCGCTCGACCCCTCCAAAGACCAAAGCTACGTGTTGTATTCGCTCACGCAGGAGCGCCTCGCCCACACCCTGCTGCCCTTGGGCGGGCTGTTCAAAGAGCGCGACGTGCGCCGCATCGCTCGCGAACAGGGCTTTGAGAACGCCGGGAAGCGCGACAGCCAGGGCATCTGCTTTGTCCCGAACAACGACTTCGCCACCTATATCGAGCGCCGACGTGGCGAAGCGCTGCCGGACGGCGACATCGTGAACACGCACGGCGAGGTGCTTGGACGCCATCGAGGGGCCATTCGCTACACCGTCGGGCAGCGCAAGGGGCTGGGCGTGGCGTGCGCGCACCCCGTCTACGTGACGGGCATCGACGCCGCGACGAACACCGTCACGCTCGGCGAGGTCGCCGACCTCATGGCGCGCGGGCTCACCGCCGATGACTGGATCTGGAGCGCCCCGGCGCACGTCATGGAAAGGCTACTGGACGAGGCGGGGGCGGCTGGCCTGCCCGTGAGCGCCAAGATTCGCTATCGGCATCCCGCCCGCCCCGCGCGCATGCGAAGGGTACCGACCGATGGCTCGACCCGCACCGAAGGCCTCGATGCGCGCCCGGGCGCCATCGAGCTCATTTTTGACGAGGCCGAACGAGGCATCGCGCCCGGTCAGGCGGTCGTGGTCTATGCAGGAAACGTCGTCCTGGGCGGCGGAACCGTAGTGCAGGCGATCAAGTAGGCCCCAGCGCCATCCGCCCTGACACGCCCCGACCCCAGCACCAATTGCACCCCAGCGGCGGCACAGATTGCGGGCAGCAGGCGCAAAATCTACTCCTCGCGCGGCCTCACATCCGTCACCTGCGTGACCACCCGGTCGTCATCATAGGCAAGATCGAGGTCGTACATCGTTCCCGTCTCCTGTCCAACCACTGTGCACGCCGCGGTATTGCTCCCCACGGCAAATGGCCAGATCCCCGGCTCCTCAAAGGCGAAGGGCTCGCCGAAGCGCCCCTCCATCTCGGCAAGCACGAACGCCTCGTTGCCCTCCTTGCGCTCCCCCAGCAGTTCCTTTTCCCGCTCGACGCGGGCCATGTGCTCCTCCATCGCATCGAACTCCTCAGTCGCCGAGCCGCCCTGCGAAATCGCCGGGGCGTCCTCGAGGTGGCGTTCGTTGTGCTCCATGCGCGCCTCCATGCGAACGATCTGAAACACGATCAGCAGCATAAAGATCACGATCGCCCGTATCGAGGCCCGCTTCTTTTTGCGCCGGTGTACTATGGTGCCGCGGGCATCGTCAAACACCCGCGCGATGTGCGGGGCGTCCTCCGCAGACGTCAGCTGCTTGGCAACCACGTCCTCCAGCTTGTTGAGGTCGGCTTCGGCCAGCGTGCCAACGTGGTCCTCGATCATGTTCGCGACCGTCTCATCGAAGCCCTGGACCGCGAGGTAGCGCTTCCATGAGCCCTGCTCGAACAGCGAGCGAATCGCCCGGTGATCGGCCTGCGATAAAACACGCGCTGAAGACTCGATGAACTCCGCGGCCTCGTCGCGCAAACGCGACCGCTGCTCAAAGGTCGAATCGATGTAATCGGGCGTAGCCGCGATGCGGGAGCGCAGAGACGCGCCGTCTGCGAACACGTCGTCGTCGGCGCCGAGCCGCAAGAAGCGCTCGCGCCAGATTGACGCATCGTCTGCAGAAGAACCATCCTCGATGTCCGTCCAGCCGTCCGGGCGACAGGCGGCCCCCGCGCGCCCCTCGTCCTCTCGACGACCCTCCGCTCCGGCAAACCGCCCATCCCGCGGTTCCGCGGCGGGAGCCTCGGCGCGGCGTGGCGCGCCCAGCCCGACGTCGGGCATCGAGGCGCTATCGCGGTGCGACGCATCGCCCGTGAGGTCAAGAGCCCGCAAGGAATGCTCGGCATCCGCGATATCGAGCATGGCGTTGGCCGCCCTCATCCGATCGAGAGCGTCATCGTGCGCGGGCCCCTCGAGCGGCCCCGACTCCAAAGCGGCACCCGGCTCGCCCGCGCGCTCGGAGCGCGGCGCCGCAGCGACCTCTGCCTCATCCGCGCGCTGCCCGACCCGCTCTTGCATGGCAGTAGCGTCACCGTCGGCTTCGGCGCGACCATCGCGATTGGCGCCCACATCGCCCGCGTGCGGAGAGCGCTCGGATCGGGCGTAGGCCAACGCCTGCTCATACGCCGCCTGCACGCGTTGGAATCCCTCGGGGTCATCCTCAGGATGATGCGAAGCCACCTGCTTGGCGTATGCGCGCTTGATCGCGCGCGCGTTGGTTGTAGGAGCGATACCCAGGACAGACCACGCGTCCATTGCGCCTACCCTTCGTAGTCGGAATCTTCCCAGCCGCCCTCGTAAGCCGGGACGCTGATGACCGCCTCGGTCACGGGCTCGGCCAAATACGCCTCGGCGTCCGCGATCAGCTGGCGCAAAACGAATGCCGACAACTCCTCGGGCTTGTACTTCTTGAACCCGAGGGCGATCGTCTCGTCCGTTCCCATGAGGCGCTTGAAGCGAGCCGCGGTGTGCTTGGGGTCGGTGACGAGACGCTCGCGAGCGAGTTTGCCCACGAGCATACGGCCGTCGTCGCCCATCGAAACCACGCTGGGAGTAAGGTACTTGCCGTAGGCGTTGGGGATGAGCACGGGCTCGCCATCCACGTATGCCGCGACCAGGCTGTTGGTGGTTCCCAGATCGATTCCGACAATGGCCATGACGTCCTCCTGACCGATGATGCCCAGCGGCACGAGGATTGGGCCGCCATGCACTAGCATAACCCATAGGCTCAGAAACCCGCAGCGCCTCACCCCCCCCC
>UQHS01000011.1 GCA_900540845.1 uncultured Collinsella sp. | reverse complement strand
CGAGCAGGAGGTCGTTCTGAAGGAGAAGAAGGCCGCCGAGGCCTCCAAGCCCGCAAGCGAGTCCCGAAATGAGCGCGGCGGCCGCCGCGGCAACAACCGCAACGCCGGCGCCAACGGCGGCAACGACGCCTCCGGCGCGCCTTCGCGCACCCGCCGCCGCAGCTCCGCACCCGCCGCGCAGATGCCCGACAATTTCCCGCCGTCGCCCGAGAAGGCCGGCAAGGGCGGCAAGAAGGGCCGCAAGGGCGCTTCCCACGAGAATCACGAGGGCGAGGATCGCTACGCCCGCATGGCACGTGAGGCGGAGGAGTACAGCCGCGAGAAGGTACTGGCCGACGCCCGCGCCGCCGTGGAGGAGGCTTCCCGCGAGTCAACCGGTCGCCGCAAGAAGCGCAAGGAGAAGCGCGCCGCCGAGGCTGCCGCCGCTGCCGAGGAGCGCAAGATCGAGGAGGCTCTCGCCCAGGGCATCAACCCCGAGGACCTCGACGCCGTCAAGGTCTCCGAGGGCGTGACCGTCGCCGAGCTCGCCGAGGCCCTCGACGTCTCCGCCAATGACATCATCAAGCGCCTGTTCCTGCTGGGCACCCCGCTCACCATGACGCAGACCATGAGCAACGACCTCGTCGAGCTCGTGGCGGACGACCTCGGTCGCCAGGTCCGCATCGTCACCGCCGAGGAGGAGAACTCCTTCAACTTCTACGACGACCCGGCCGACCTCAAGCCGCGCCCGCCCGTGGTCACCGTCATGGGCCACGTCGACCACGGCAAGACGAGCCTGCTCGACGCCATCCGCCACACCAACGTCTGGAGCGGCGAGGCCGGCGGCATCACCCAGCACATCGGCGCTTCCGAGGTGCAGATCAACGGCCGTCAGATCACGTTCGTCGACACCCCCGGCCACGAGGCGTTCACCGCCATGCGTGCCCGCGGCGCCAAGATCACCGACGTGGTCGTCCTGGTCGTGGCCGCCGATGACGGCGTCATGCCCCAGACCATCGAGGCTATCAACCACTCCAAGGCCGCAGGCGTGCCCATCATCGTCGCGGTGAACAAGTGCGACAAGCCCGAGGCCAACCCCGACAAGGTGCGCCAGATGCTCACTGAGTACGGCATCATCCCCGAGGAGTGGGGCGGCCAGAACATGTTCGTCAACGTCTCGGCCAAGAAGGGCCAGGGCATCGACGACCTACTCGAGACCATCCTGCTTCAGGCCGACGTCCTCGAGCTCAAGGCCAACCCTGACACCTTCGCCTCCGGCAACATCATCGAGGCCAAGCTCGACCGCGGCCGCGGCCCGGTCGCGACGCTGCTCGTCACCCGCGGCACCCTGCACGTGGGCGACACCATCGTCGCGGGCCAGAGCTACGGTTCGGTGCGCGCCATGCTCGACCAGCACGGCAACCACAAGGACGTCGCCCGTCCCTCCGACGCCGTCGAGATTTTGGGCCTCAACTCCGTGCCCGCCGCCGGCGACGAGTTCCGCGTGTTCGAGGATGCCCGCGATGCCCGCGACCTCGCCGAGCAGCGCGCCCTGAAGGCCCGCATTGAGGAGCAGAATAAGGTCAAGCACGTCACGCTCGAGACCCTGTTCGACGAGATGAGCAAAAACGAGCTCAAGGAGCTCAACCTTGTGGTCAAGGCCGACACCCAGGGCACCATCGAGGCGCTCGCTGACTCCATCGGCAAGATGGACCAATCCGAGGTCCGCATCAACATCATCCATTCCGCCGTCGGCGCCATCTCCGAGACCGACGTTTCACTGGCCATGGCTTCCAACGCCATCATCATCGGTTTCGGCGTGCGTCCGCAGCCCAAGGCGCGCGACGCGGCGGAGAAGGAGAGCGTGCAGATCAAGACGTACTCGATCATCTACAAGGCGATTGAGGACATCGACGCCGCCCGTATTGGTATGCTCGCTCCCACGGAGGAGGAGGTCCAGACTGGCTCCGCCGAGGTCCGCGACACCTTCCGCGTGCCCAAGGCCGGTACCATCGCCGGCTGCATGGTCACCGAGGGCGAGATCTCCCGCGACGACAAGGTTCGCGTCGTGCGCGACGGCGTCGTGGTGTTCGATGGCGTCTTTGGCTCCATGCGCCGCTTCAAGGACGACGTCAAGATCGTCAAGAACGGTTACGAGTGCGGTCTGGGCATCGAGAAGTTCCAGGACATCAAGGTCGGCGACATCCTCGAGGCGTACAAGATCATCGAGGTCGCCCGCACCGAGTAGCTCCCTTGCGCGCTGCGGCATCCAAAAAAAGATGTTGTCCGCGCGCTAGACTATGATTGATACGCAGACGGGCTTGCCATGTGTGCGAGCCCGTTTGCGCTAGATGGGCTAAGGAGAAAGACATGAAGCAGACGCCGTTGACCCGCCGTTTGGGTGAGCAGCTTCGCGAGAAGCTCGGATACATCCTGCTGTTCGAGATTTCCGATCCCCGCCTCGACCTCGTCACGCTCACGGGCGTCGAGGTCTCGCAGGATCGCTCGTTCGCGCGCGTGTTCGTCAGCTGCGAGGGTGATCGCTACGAGGAGGTCCTTGAGGCGCTCAACGCCGCCAAGGGCCGCATCCGCAGCCTCGTCGCGCGCTCGCTCGACTGGCGCGTGACGCCTGAGCTCGATTTCAAGATCGACCGTTCGACCGACGAGGCCGAGGCGATCTCCCGTGCACTGGAGAACGTTCCGGCGACGCTCGCTGTCGAGAAGGACGAGTTCGGGTACCCCATTGAGGACGCGCCCGGCGCCGAAGAGGAAGATCTTGATGAGCAGTAGCACATCGCCGTGTTCCGGCAGGAGCACCACCCCCGACATGTGGGAAAGCGTCATCGAGTTCATCGAGGGCTCGCAGACCATCGCCATCTCGGGGCACACCAACCCCGACGGCGACGCCCTTGGCTCGCTGTTGGGGCTGGGCGCCTCCATTCGCGCTCAGTTCCCAGATAAGCGCGTCGACTATTTGCTGGCCGACAACAGCGTCGTCCCGCGCATCTACCAGTTCCTGCCGGGTGCAGACGAGCTCACCCCGGCCGCCCTGTGTAACGCGTCCCACGACCTGTTCATCTCCGTGGACGTGCCCACCCTGGAGCGCATGAACGATTCCGCCGCGATCGCCAAGCGCGCTCGAGGGCGCGTGGTCATCGACCATCACCCCACGTGCGAGGAGTTCGGCGACGTCACTGTGCGCGTCACGAGCGCGGCGGCCACGGCGGTTCTCGTCGAGGAGCTGCTCAACGCCGCCGGATGGCCCGTCACGCCCGACATCGCCTCATGCCTCTTGACGGGCGTCATGACCGACACCGGCCGCTTCCAGTATCAAAACGCCAACCCCTCCGCATTCGCTTGTGCCTCGCGCCTGGTCGATGCCGGGGCTCAGCCCGCTCGCATCGCGCTCGAGGTGTACCAGAGCCAGCGCCTGGAGTACCTCCATCTCGAGTCCATCGTCATGAGCCGAATCGAGACGCGTGCCGCCGGGCGCGTCGCATACAGCTACGCCTTCGCGAACGACCTTGTCGAGTGCGGCGTCAAGTCGGCTGAGTGCGATGGCTTGGTGGACATCGTCCGCCAGGTCGCCGGCACCGAGCTGTGCCTGTTCCTGCGCGAGAGCGAGCCCGGGGTGGTCCGCGGTAACCTTCGCTCCAAGGGTTCGATCGACATCTCCGGGATCGCCGTCGAGCTCGGCGGGGGAGGGCATGCCGCCGCCGCAGGCTTTACGTTCCACGGCGAGGTATCTGAGGCGGCTGAGCTGGTCCTTCCCAAGCTCGAGGCGCTTTTGTAGCATGCGCGGTTGCGCCTCCATCTCACGAGGTGCTTCACCGCGCGATGGAGGTGCGACGTGAGCGCCACCCATCTGCCCTCGCATGGCATCGGCGATGCGAGATGACCGTCTTTGTATACCTTTGCTTCGAGAGGACAGCATGGCAAAGCGTAGACCAAGTGAACTGAATCTTTTGATCGCGGTCGACAAGCCCGTGGGCATCACCTCGCACGATGTCGTGTCCAAGGTGCGCCGTGCGCTCAACGAGCGCCGCGTGGGGCATGCCGGCACGCTCGACCCGCTCGCGTCGGGCGTCATGGTGGTCGGCGTGGGCCAGGCGACGCGTCTGCTCGGGCGCATCACGCTCGACCGTAAGCGCTATCTCGCCCGTATCGCGTTTGGCGCCGAGACGACGACCGACGACGCCGAGGGCGACATCACGCGCACGGCCGCGCGCGACGAGAACCTCACCTCGCCGATGTACGCGGCGTCCGTCCTGCGCGAGTTCTTGGGCGAGCAGGAGCAGGTTCCCCCTGCGTACTCGGCCATTTCCGTCAACGGCGTGCGCTCGTATCGTCGGGCCCGCGCGGGCGAGGACGTCGAGCTTCCCGCCCGTACGATCGAGGTGTTCGCGTCGGATCTGGTGTCCATCGACGAGGTCGACGGGCGCGTGGTGTGGACGGCCTCGTTTGACGTGAGCAAGGGCACCTATATCCGCTCCCTCGCGCGCGATATCGGGCGCGCCTGCGGTAACGCCGCCCACGTGTCGGATCTGCGCCGCACGGCATCCGGCCCCGTCATGCTCGGGTCGTGCCTGCACATCGAGGACATTACCCCTGATTCCGCCCGCGCGTGCGCCCTCGATCCGGTGAGCGTGCTGGGCTATCCGCTGCGCACCTTAAGTGACAGAGAGGCATCGGCCGTCCAAAACGGCAGGGCGATTCCTCGCTTGGATGAGGTGTCCGAGTATCCGCCCGCGACTGCGTACGCGCTCGTCCATCGCGGGCAGCTGCGTGCCATCGCTGGCCCCGAGGGCGATTATCTTGCCATGGAGACCGTGTTTCCCCAGGGTATCGAAGGCGTGGTTGCATGACATATCCCATAGATCCCGAGTCCGACTCGCGTCGGGTTGACAGCTCGCGCGCGGCGGCATCGCTTCCCGAGGCTGCAGAACTGGCACGCGATTTCCTCTTGGACCATCCTGCCGATGGCGCCTGCATTCATATTGGTGGGTCCGGTGAGCATGCGGGGCGTCTCGTGGCTCCCTTGCCGTGCGTCGTCGCCATCGGCGCCTTCGACGGGGTGCACCGTGGTCATCGCGACCTGCTTGCCCGCGCCTGCCGTGATGCCGAAGAGCGTGGGCTCGCCGCTGTCGCCGTTACCTTCGACCCCGACCCGGACGAGGTCGTGGCGCCTCATCCCGCGCCCAAGTTGACGAGAAAGGCGGACCGCCTCAATGCGCTTGCGGCATCCGGGCCGCAGGTCGCCGTGGTGCCGTTTACGCGTGAGCTCGCCGCCCTCGACCATGCCGAGTTTTTCGAGGACGTTCTCGCGCCCCAGCTCGACATCCGCGCTGTGCACGTCGGATCGGATTTTCGCCTTGGGGCGGGAGGCGTGGCCACGCTCGAGGTCATCAAGGAGTGGGGCGATCGGCGGGGGATATCCGTTGTCGGCCATGAGTTGCTTTGCGATGCGACGGGGCCCATCACGGCAACGAGGATCAGAGCCCACGTCGCCTGCGGTGACGTCGCGTCCGCGCGTGCCGACCTCGGCCGGCGCCACGCGGTCCGCGGCGTGGTCGTGCGCGGGCGCGGGCAGGGGACCGGCATGGGTTTCCCCACGGCTAACATCTTGGTCGACGGCTCCCTGCAGCTGCCCGCCGATGGCGTGTATGCCGGCTTTGCCCTGGTCGACGGATGTGTCTGGCCGGCGGCCATCAACGCTGGCATCCCGCCGATGTTTGCCGACTCGGTCACGTCCGCCCGCCTCGAGGCGAACCTGATCGGCTTTACCGGCGACCTGTACGGCAAGACGGTCGGCATCGCCTTCGACGAGCGCCTCCGCCCCTCCCAGTCGTTCGCCTCCATTCAGGAGCTGATTGACGTGGTCAACGCCGATATCTCGACCGTTCGCTCGCGCTTTGGCGACACACCAGTGAGGCTGTCATGATTTCTGAGGAAGAGAAGAACAAGGTTCGAGACGCCACCGACCTGGTTGCCCTCGTGCAGGAGACCGTGGAGCTCAAGCCGCGCGGCAACACCGACCTGTGGGGGTGCTGCCCGTTTCACGGCGAGAAGACGCCGTCTTTCCACGTGATTCCCTCTACGCAGGTTTGGCATTGCTTTGGCTGCGGCGAGGGCGGAGACGCCTTTACGTATGTCATGCGCCGCGAGAACCTGAGTTTCCCCGAGTCCATCCGCTATCTCGCCGAGCGCGCTGGCATTGAACTTGAGGAGGACACGACCACGCGGCGCCCCGGCACCAAGCGCAATCGTCTGATCGAGGTCTGCGAGGAGACGGCCGCGTTTTACCACATGCTGCTCATGCGCGGCCGCGACGCCCGCGGGCGCCAATACTGCAAGGAGCGCGACCTCGATGCCGCGACCTGCAAAAAGTACCACCTCGGGTTCGCCCCCGGGCGCGGGGCGCTCGTGCGTCATCTCGGGTCCAAGGGCTTCACGCCGCAGGAGATGATCGACGCGAACGTCGCGTTCCGCTCAGATCGCGCCGGACTCGTCGACCGCTTCTTCGATCGCGTCATCTTTCCGATCTACAACGAGCAGGGGCACTGCATCGCCTTTGGCGGGCGCGCGCTCGACAAGGACAAGACTAATGCCAAGTACCTGAACACCTCGGAGACTCCCATTTTTCATAAGGGCAAAAACCTCTACGGCTTCAACTGGGCGAAAGACCACATCGTCAATGCCAACGAGGTGATTGTGGTCGAGGGATACATCAGCGCGATGAGCTGCTGGAAGGCCGGGATCGAGAACATCGTCGCGGTTTTGGGCACGGCGCTCACTGAGGCGCACGTCAAGACGCTCACCCGTTTCACGAAAAAGATCATCTACATGTTCGACGGCGACGCCGCGGGGCAAAAGGCCGCGCGGAGGGCGATCCAGTTCATCGAGAAGGACGACATCGACCTGCGCTGCGTGATTCTTCCCGACGGGCAGGACCCGGATGATTTCGTGCGCGGCAACGGCGGCGCCGCCCTGAGGGAGCTGCTCGACTCCTCCATCCCCCTGATGGATTTCGTCTTTGCGAAGCTGGAGGAGGAGAGCGACATCTCCACGCCCGGAGGCCGTGCCAAGGCGATGCGCGCCGCGCTCGAGCTCATCTACCCGTTGCGGGCGAGCTACATGATCGACGGCTACTACATGCAGATCGCCGACCGGCTGGGGCTCGACGTCGAGCTCATCCGGTCGAACGCCGGCAAGGTGTTCCGCGACGTGCAGCAGCGCGAGGAGACAAACAGGCGCCGCGAGCAGCAGCGTCAAAAGGCCGCCCAGGAGCGCTCGAAGGGGCAGAGCGTGCCCGGCACCCAGGCGCCCGCTCCGCCCTCGGCTGCCCCGCATGCCTCGGATCCCCGCGAGCACCGCTATGACGAGGTCCCCTACGAAGAGGTGCCCTACGACTACGCGCCTATCGATGAGACGGGGTATTCGGCAGATGTACCGGCTGCGCCCGACATGGCGGGCGAGCAGGCGGCGGGACTGTCTGTCCTCACCGACCTCGAGCGCCGCCAGCTCGCCTGCGAGCGTGAATTGCTCTGCCTGCTCACGACGTACACCGATCAGTTCCGGGCCTATGCCGAGCGGATTTGCGAGGTCGAATGGGTGGACGGTCGGCATGAGACCATCGCCTGGGCCGTGCTTGCCACGCCTGAGGGGACGGGTTCCAACGAGGTCATGGCGGCGGCGCGCGCCGTGTGCCCCGATGCGGCCCAGCTCGTGTCGGCGGGAATGCTGTCTGCAACCAGCACGCATCCCACGGAGACGAATATCGAGTTCCTGCTCAACACGCTCGAGCTCTACACGGCGCGCCGCCGCATGAAGGCGGCTCAGGGGCGCTTGCGTTCCGACAGCACGCTCACCAGCGAGGAGCGCCGCGACCTGGCGATTCAGGCGAGTCGCGACACGGCCCGCATCAGGGAGCTCGAGCGCGCCGTGGAGGGCATCGCCGATCCATTTCGGGATAATTAGGCCCTCGGTGTGCAATTTGTCACTCCAATTGGGTATAGAACCGTGGTAAAGTAATGAATCCTATGTGCTAAGAAGGGAGCATCTGTGCCGAAAAAGCCGCAAAGCACTGGAGCTGCGCTCGACACCGCCATTGAGAAGCTTCTCGATCTGGGGTCGAAGACAGGTTCCGTCACTGAGGATGAAATTCAAATCCTGCTCAAAGATGTCGATGTAACCGATGCACAGTTGACCTCCATCTACCAATTCCTTCGCGACCGCGGCGTCGAGGTCGTCTCGGCTTCCGAGGACGACGATTCCGAGCTCATGGTCGACGAGGACGATCACGACGTCATGCATGGCGACGACCTCGACGACGAGAGTGACGAGGATCACGACCTCAAGATGGCCAAGCGCGCCGACGCCGAGATGGCCTCCACGAAATCGAAGAAGAAGGCCCGCACCGTCCGCACGTCGCGAAGCCGTTCCCGTGCTCGCGGCATCGACGCCTCCACCGTCATGCTCACCGGCGACCCGGTGCGCATGTATCTCAAGGAAATTGGCAAGGTCGACCTGCTCACCGCCGCCGAAGAGGTCGATCTCGCGATGAAGATCGAGGCCGGTCTCGAGGCCGCCGATAAGCTCGAGAAGCAGGAGGCGGGCGAGCTCGAGCTCACCCGTGCCGAGATGCGCCGTCTCATGCGCGTCGAGCAGGTGGGCCTTGATGCCAAGCAGGCGCTTATTTCCGCCAACCTCCGCCTGGTCGTCTCCATCGCCAAGCGCTACGTCGGTCGCGGCATGCTGTTCCTCGATTTGATCCAGGAGGGCAACCTCGGCCTCATTCGCGCAGTGGAGAAGTTCGACTACGAGAAGGGTTTCAAGTTCTCGACGTATGCTACCTGGTGGATTCGCCAGGCGATCACCCGCGCCATCGCCGACCAGGCCCGCACGATCCGCATTCCCGTGCATATGGTTGAGACCATCAACAAGCTCGTTCGCGTGCAGCGCCAGCTGTTGCAGGACCTTGGGCGCGACCCGACTCCCGAGGAGATCGGTGCCGAGATGGACATGAGCGCCGATCGCGTTCGCGAGATCCAGAAGATCTCCCAGGAGCCCGTCTCCCTCGAGACCCCCATCGGCGAGGAGGAGGACTCCCAGCTTGGCGACTTCATCGAGGACGCCCAGGCTGTGGTCCCCGCCGACGCCGCAAGCTTCGCTATGCTGCAGGAGCAGCTGACCCAGGTCCTCGATGGCCTGGCCGAGCGCGAGCGCAAGGTCATCGAGCTGCGTTTTGGCCTCGCCGACGGTCATCCGCGCACGCTCGAGGAGGTCGGTCGCGAGTTTGGTGTGACGCGCGAGCGTATTCGCCAGATCGAGTCCAAGACGCTTGCCAAGCTGCGTCACCCGAGCCGCTCCACCAAGCTGAAGGATTACCTCGAGAACTACTAAGCTCCGGCTCCCATATATCGACATGTGCCCCTTGCGAGCTCCACGTGCTCGCAAGGGGCATTTGCATGCAGGCATAATAAGTCCCCATGGGCCTCTTGTACGTCCCCCTTGTCGCCCTCTCTTGTCCCCTCGCCAGCCCCTTGTGATCCTCCCTTTTTCGAGTGAGCGCTTTTCCTTCGTTTCGGGTGTCCAAACATTGGAAAAGCGCTCACTCGGCATAACGGGGCAAGTTTAATCGGGGTAAGCAAATCGAGGTAGGTTGAATCGGGTTTTAAGTAGGGGTGGGGGAGATGCTGCGGTGGCGTTGTGCGAAGGGTGTTTGAAAACAAAAAGACCCGCCGAAGCGGGTCTGAAAGTTCTGGCTCCTCGAGTAGGACTCGAACCTACAACAACGCGGTTAACAGCCGCGGGCTCTACCATTGAGCTATCGAGGAATTGTCAAGCTGCTTGTTTGCTCTGCGCTCTTAAGCAACGAAGTTTATTATACGGAACGATTTGTTCGATGCAAGCATAAATTAAAAAAAATTTTGCGACCGCTTATCGAGACGCTCAGCTCACTTGAATCACGCCGTGGGAAGATTGGTTTACCTGTGCACATGGGGCTCCCGCATCGAGTCTAAATCAGAAGGGGAAATGCATGGACGCCTGTGAAGAACCGCTGTTCGCGAACACGGCGAACCTCGAGCGCTCGGATCAAGTGCCGTGTGCCTGCTCGGTCACTCCTGCCTGCGGGAGCGGCTTTTCCATCTTCGGAGATTCAATCAGCACGTTGCAGGTCTACATTCCTAAAGGCTGGCGCGTCCATTATGAGGGCAGGTGAGCGTTCCGGGCGTCGTGCACGTCCATGAAACATGGTGGGGAAGGGTCGTGGACCACTTTCAGGGCCATCTCGTGGCGAATGCCTCGTTCTCTGGATCCGTGGTGGAGGGCTTTGGTTTTCCGGCGGGCAACAGCGATGAGCGTGTTCGTGCGCTCGTGGGCGCCACAGGCGAGATTCCCGAAGTCGGCTGCTATCCTTCTTCGCTGGGCATGCGTCAGATCGCCGACATGGTTATCGTGCAGATGGAGGGCCGTAGCGCGGGCGACGTCCCGCCATCGGTGAGCGGTGCTCCCCGCGCACGGCGCACCTGCGCTCGCTGCCACTGCGCCGGTTGCGTAAACGATGAGTCGGTGCCCTCGCGGTGGACCATCGTGTGCGCGGGCAGGGAATAGGGGCGAAAAGACTCGGTACGAGTGGCATTGCGCCGCTGGCTTCCGGCAGACAGTCAACGCGACCATAAGCGGCTGCGACCTCATCCCGGCACCCCGCGCCCGTGGGCATTCGCGAAGAACTCAGATTCATCACGCCAACCTGCCGCCATCCGTGTACAATATGCCATGACCTTTAAGTGCGTACGAGATACCACAAGGACTATCAAGCAGGATGCCCCTGCATCCCGCATACACGCCTTCCTGTGATGCTCGCGCGCTCAAGCGGTCGGGCATTATTTTTTTGGCCCGCGCGCCCGCGTTGGCCAAGAGTGTTAGGAAGGAGTTCGTTGAGCATGTCTTCACCTAAGGCCGTCATTATGGACGGGACCGCGATCAGCCGCGCCATCACCCGTATTGCGCATGAGATCGTCGAGAAGAACGAGGGCGTTGAGAACCTCGCGCTCGTGGGCATCGTGACCCGCGGCGATTTGCTCGCAAAGAAGCTCGTGGACGAGATTGAGCGTATCGAGGGGGTGCGCGTGCCGCTGGGTAGCCTCGACATCAGCTTCTACCGCGACGATTACCTCACCAACTTCGCGCCCGCGGTCCACGCCACGAATATCCCGTTCAACATGGACGCCAAGCGCATCGTGCTCGTCGATGACATCCTCTACACCGGTCGCACCATCCGCGCCGCCCTCGATGCGATCATGGACCTGGGTCGCCCCAGCCGCGTCGAGCTCGCCGTGCTCGTCGACCGCGGTCATCGCGAGCTGCCCATCTGCCCCGATTTCGTGGGCAAGAACGTCCCCTCCTCGCACGAGGAGAACGTCCGTCTGTATCTTGAGGAGGTCGACGGCCGTTCCACCGTCGAGATCTTCGACGTCGCGCCGGGTGGCCACGTAGGCTCCGCGCCGCTGGGAGGCGAGTAATCCGTGTTCAACAACCATAAGCACCTCATCGACATCTCCGAGTACTCCGATACCGAGCTCATGACGATCCTCCAGACCGCCAAGGCGTTCTCCGAGGTCAACGAGCGCACCATCAAGAAGGTCCCCACCCTCAAGGGCAAGACCATCGTCAACATGTTCAACGAGCCCTCCACGCGCACGCGCAGCTCGTTCGAGCTCGCCGAGAAGCGCCTCTCCGCCGACACCCTCAACTTCGGCGGCTCCTCCACCTCCACGGTGAAGGGCGAGAGCCTCATCGACACCGTCATGACGCTCGACGCCTACAAGATCGACTGCATCGTCGTCCGCGATAAGCACGCCGGCGCCCCCTACATCGTCAGCCAGGCCAGCCCCGCCGTCGTCATCGACGCCGGTGACGGCAAGCACGGCCATCCCACCCAGGCCCTGCTCGACCTGTACTCCATCTGGGAGCACAAGGGGAGCTTCGACGGCCTCAAGGTCGGCGTCGTTGGCGACATCGGCCACTCCCGCGTGTGCGGCTCACTTATTCCCGCGCTCAAGATCATGGGCGCCGAGGTCACCGCTGTGGGCCCCAACACCCTCATGCCGGCCCGCCCCGACGTGCTCGGCGCCGACCATGTCTCCAACTGCCTCGACGACGTCCTGCCCGACCTCGACGTCGTCTACATGCTGCGCATCCAGCGTGAGCGCCTTGAGGGTGCCCCGTTCCCGAGCGAGCGCGAGTACCACCAGCTCTACGGCCTCACCCAGGCCCGTGAGCGCCTCATGAGGCCCAACGCGATCGTGTGCCACCCCGGCCCGATCAACCGTGGCGTGGAGTTCGACTCCTACATGCCCGATCACCCGGAGCGCTCCGTCATCCTCGACCAGGTGTACGCCGGTATCTGCGTGCGCATGGCTGCCCTGTATCTGCTGCTTGGAGGTGCCGATAATGGCCTTGCTTCTTAAGAACGCTCACGTCGTCGACCCGGCTGTCGAGCTCGACGGATGTGTTGACGTCCTCGTTGAGGGCGACAAGATCGCCGCTGTGGGTGCAAACCTCGCTTGCGAGGGTGCCGAGGTCATCGACCTCACCGGCAAGTATCTCGTCCCCGGCCTCGTGGACATGCATGTCCACCTGCGCGAGCCCGGGTTCGAGGCCAAGGGCGACATCGAGTCCGAGACCGCGGCTGCCGCCAAGGGCGGCTTCACCGGTGTGTGCTCCATGCCCAACACCAACCCGGTCACCGACAACGGCGTGGTCGTCGAGTATGTCAAGTCCGTCGCCGCGGCCAAGGGCCACTGCCGCGTGTATCCTTCCGGCGCCATGACTAAGGGCCTCAAGGGCGAGATCATCTCCGAGATGGGCAACATGGTCGAGCACGGCTGTGTCGCGTTCACCGATGATGGCCACGGCGTCCAGGGTGCCGGCATGCTGCGCCGCGCCATGGACTACGGTCAGATGTTCGGCAAGGTTTTCATGAGCCACTGCCAGGACGACGACCTTGTCGGCGATGGCCAGATCAACGAGGGCGCCGTCTCCACCCGCCTGGGCCTGCTCGGCTGGCCCGCCGAGGGCGAGGAGCTCCAGATCATGCGCGACATCATGATCGCCGAGCTCACCGGTGCCAAGCTGCACATCCAGCACATCTCTACCGCCCGCGGCCTGGAGATGGTGCGTGCCGCCAAGGCCAAGGGCCTGCCCGTGACCTGCGAGGCGACCCCGCACCATCTCTTCCTCACCGAGGATGCCCTCGACGGCACCTACAACACCTGCTTCAAGGTCAACCCGCCGCTGCGCACCGCGGCGGATGCCGAGGCCCTCATCGCCGGCGTTATCGATGGCACCGTCGATACCATCGCCACCGACCACGCCCCGCACTCCGATTGGGAGAAGTCCCGTGAGTTCGAGCTGGCTCCGTTTGGCATGATCGGCCTCGAGACCGCCCTCGGCCTCGTGATCACCAACTTGGTCAAGACCGGCAAGATCACCTTCGGCCGCATGGTCGAGCTCATGGCCATCGAGCCCCGCAAGATTCTCGGACTCGAGCAGGTCAAGCTCGAGGCGGGCTCCGTTGCCGACCTTACCGTCTTTGACGCCGACGCGACGTGGACCGTGTCCGAGGACGACTTCGTCAGCCACGCCAAGAACTCCGGCTTCAAGGGTGTCGAGCTTTCCGGCCGCGCGACCGACGTCTTCGTCGGCGGCAAGCGTACGCTCGCCAACGGCGTTGTTTGCTAAGATACCTGTATCTGAGTAGCGCGGTCCCGCAGTTGCCCGCTGCGGGACCGTGTGTATATGAGGACCATGCACCGCATGGGGAGGGGAGCTTATATGCCGAGTCCTTCACCTGCGCGCATGCACGACTTTGAGGTTATATCGAACGAGAAGATCGCCGATGGCATCTTCTCGCTCGTCATTTTGGCGCCTCGTCTTGCATCTGCGCTCAAACCCGGCCAGTTCGTCAACATCCGCGTCCCCGGAGACGCCAGCGAGCTGCTGCGCATTCCTTTGAGCTACGTTTCGGCCGACCCGCAGGCCGGCACCGTCGAGATCTGGTACGCTGTCGTGGGTAACGGCACACGTCGCATGTCCGAGTGGACGCGTGGCTTCACCAGCGACCTGCTTGGCCCTGGCGGGCATGGTTGGCGCGTGCCCGAGGGCGCCCGCCGCGTGCTCGTCGTGGGCGGCGGCATCGGCGTTCCGCCCGTGCTCTGCCTCGCGCGCGAGCTCGCCCAGGCGGGTATCGCCGTCGACGCCTGCGTGGGCGCCGCGAGCTCGGATAAGCTCGTCGGCGTCGAGGATTTCGAGGCGCTCGGTGCCGGCGAGGTTCGCGTCGCCACCGACGACGGCTCCGCGGGCGTCTGCGGATTCTGCACCGATCCCGCCGCCGAGCTGCTTGCGGCGGGCGGCTACGACTACGTTGCCACGTGCGGCCCCGGCATCATGATGAGCAAGGTGGCCGACGCCGCGGCGAGCGCCGGCGTGTACTGCGAGGCTTCCGTCGAGCGCATGATGAGCTGCGGCTTCGGCGCATGCAGCACGTGCAACGTCGAGACGACCGACGGCATGCAGGGCGCCTGCATGTGCGGTCCGGTCTTTGATGCTTCCAAGGTGGTGGTCTGGTGAGCCAGGTGAACATGGCCGTCAATTTCGGCGGCGTGCAGATGAAGAACCCCATCAACACCGCGTCTGGCACCTTTGGCCAGGGGTGGCAGTTCTCCGAGCTCATGGACGTGAGCCAGCTCGGTGCCATCACCACCAAGGGATGCGCCGCCGAGCCCTGGCCCGGTAACCCCGCCCCGCGCATGACCGAGGTCCGCGGTGGCATGATGAATTCCGTCGGCCTGCAAAACCCCGGTGTCGCGGCCTTCGCTTCCAACTACGGTCCGTGGCTTTCCGATCTGACGGACAAGGGGACGCAGGTCATCTGCCAGGTCGCCGGTCACTCCACCGAGGAGTACGTCCGCGCCCTCGAGATGTTTTGCGAGCTGTGCCCCTGGGCCGCCGGCTTCGAGATTAACGTGAGCTGCCCCAACATCGCTGCGGGTGGCGCTGCGTGCGGTTCCACCCCGGATGGCGCCGCAGAGGTCATGCGCGCATGCCGCAAGGTGACCGATAGGCCCCTGTTCGTCAAGATGGCGCCCGTGCGCATCCCCGAGATCGCCCGCGCGCTCGAGGCCGAGGGTGCCGACGGCCTCACGGTCATCAACTCCATCCCTGGCATGTCCATCGACGTGCGCACGCGCCGTTCCAAGCTGTCCAAGCCCACGGGAGGCCTGTCGGGCCCCCTGCTGCACCCCATCGCCGTCCGCATGGTGTGGGAGGCCGCCAACGCGGTCGATATTCCCATCTGCGGCGTGGGCGGCGTGATGACGGGTGAGGACGCGGCTGAGTTCATTCTCGCCGGCGCCTGCTGCGTGTCTGTGGGCGTGGCGAGCTTCGTCGAGCCCGACGCTTCCGTGCGCATCCTCCGCGAGCTCGAGCAGTGGGCGGATAGCCAGGGCGTGCGTGACATCAACGAGTTGATCGGAGCCTTCGAATGCTAGATGCAGATGCCCGCGATCGCGTCATCGTCGCCATCGACTGCGACCGTACCCGCGCGCTCGAGCTCGCCGATGCGTTGTCCGGCTACGCCAAGTGGCTCAAGGTCGGCATGACACTCTTTTACGCCGAGGGTCCCCAGATCGTCCGCGAATTCAACGAGCGGGGCTTCAAGGTCTTTCTCGACCTCAAGTTCCACGACATCCCGCACCAGGTGCGCGGTGCGGCACGCTCGGCGGCGCTCGCCGGCGCGAACCTGCTCTCGGTTCACGGCTTGGGGTCGGGCGCGATGCTGGCCGCATGCCGTGAGGGCGCCGAGGCGGCATCCGAGATCCGCGGCAGTCGTCCTAAGCTCGTGGCCATCACGGTCCTCACGAGCATGAACCAGGATGCCCTTTCCGAGATCGGCGTGGAGGCCCCCGTCGCCGACGAGGCCGCCCGCCTGGCCAAGCTCGCCCAAAACAACGGCATCGACGGCGTCGTGTGCTCTCCCATGGAGGCCGAGGTCATGCGCACGCTGCTCGGCCCCGACGCCCTCATCGTCACCCCCGGCGTGCGACCCGCCGGCGCCGACCTCGGCGACCAGTCTCGCGTTGCCACGCCCTCCCAGGCGATTGAGCGCGGGGCGAGCCACATCGTCGTTGGCCGTCCGATCACGGGCGCCGACGACCCCGTCCAGGCGTTCGAGTCGATCGTCCAAGAGCTTGTAGATAGCGTGAAGTAGCCGTATGTGCCCGTTCTACCTGTGAATATTGCGGGCACATACGCATTAAACAGGCATTTTTCCGCCAGTTTTGCCGCATACCTTGCATTTTGCGATTGCTTGAACTACCCTATGAAGCCGTTGACGGTTCAAACATGCACGTAAACATACGTATTGCAGCTCGAACCCTGTAAGAACAAACCTAGTATTTGGAGGTTCACATGGCGCTTCCTCAGCTCACCGATGAGCAGCGCAAGGCCGCTCTCGAGAAGGCCGCTGCCGCCCGTCACGCCCGCGCCGAGCTTCGCGAGAAGATCAAGAAGGGCGAGACCACCCTCGAGTCCGTCCTCAACTCCGATGACCCCATCGCCTCTCGCATGAAGGTCTCCACCCTCATCGAGTCCCTCCCTGGTTACGGCAAGGCCAAGGCCGCCAAGATCATGGACGAGCTGGGCATTTCCGCCACCCGTCGCGTTCAGGGCCTCGGCGTCCGTCAGCGTGAGCAGCTCCTCGAGCAGCTCACCAAGTAAGTGAGCACCATCGAGCCAAAGCTCTTTGTGATTTCCGGGCCGTCAGGCGCAGGGAAGGGCACTTTGGTCGCGCGCGTGCGCGAGCAGATGCCCGGCCTGGGCCTGACGGTTTCCGCTACCACACGGAGCCCTCGCGCCGGTGAGGTTGACGGCGTGAATTACTACTTCCTGACCGACGACGATTTCTCCGCCCGCGTTGAGGCCGGCGATTTCATTGAGTGGGCGCAGGTGCACGACCATCGCTACGGCACGCTCGCCAGCGAAGTCGACCGCAACCTCTCCACCGGTCAGTCCCTCATCCTCGAGATCGACGTTCAGGGCGCCCTCGCCGTAAAGGAGCGTTTCCCAGACGCCGTTCTCATCTTCATCGAGCCTCCGTCACTCGACGTGCTTCGCCAGCGCCTGCTCGGCCGCGGGTCTGAGACCCCCGAGTCGCTCGAGCTGCGCCTGCACACCGCGGAAGGCGAGATGCTTTTGCGCGACCGCTATGACGAGATCGTGGTCAACGACGACCTCGATCGAGCGACGGACGAGCTTATCGACGTACTCCACCGTCACGAAAGGAACTGATTCGACGTGTCTGTTGTGAAGCCTGCTATTGACGATCTGCTTGAGAAGACCGATCACAATCGTTTCCTGCTCGCCTCGCTCGCGTCTCAGCGCGCCAGCGACATCAACAACATGCTGCGCGGCCAGCACAACCGTGTTCTGGCTGTTCAGGATACCGATGACCTCACGGTCATGCTTTCCGGCAAGGACATCATCTCCATGGCCATGGAGGAGATCGTGGACGGCACCATCTCCTACGATCACGCCCGTTACGAGGCCGCTCTCGGCCACATTGATCCCACGGACGAGTAAATGGCGAGTCGCGTATGCCTGGTGCACTATCACGAGATAGGGCTTAAGGGCAAGAACCGGGCTCGGTTCGAGCGCATTCTCATGGATTCGTGTAAGGCGGCCCTGGCCGCCTTTTCCGTTTCCTGTATCACGCGCATCTCCGGGCATATTCTCATCACGTTCTCGACCAAGGGCGAAGCCGAGCAGGCCATGCCGCTCATCGCGCAGGTTCCCGGAGTCGCTCGCTGCTCGCTGGCGTTTCACACCAATCGCGAGGTGTCCGAGTATTGCCGTGCGGCCATCGACGCCTTGGCAGAGTACGGCCCCTTCGAGACGTTCAAGGTCGCCGCGCGCCGCTCCAACACGGACTATGAGCTCACCAGCATGGACCTGAACCGCCAGGTCGGCGAGGCGCTCTGCTTGGCGTATCCTGACAAGAAGGTGCAGATGCGCGACCCCGATGCCACCGTGCACGTGCTGGTGGTCCAGGGGAGCGTCTACGTCTATGCGAAGAGCATGCGCGGCGTCGGCGGTTTGCCGCAGGGCAGCGCGGGAAAGGTCGTGACGCTCCTGTCCTCGGGCATCGATTCGCCGGTCGCGACGTGGCAGCTGGCCCGCCGCGGCGCCGTGGTTGTTCCCATTCACTTCTCGGGCCGTCCCCAGACGACCGACACGAGCGAGTATCTGTGTCAGGACATCATCGAGCAGCTCGCGCCCGCGGTGCAAATCGGCCGCATGTACGTCGTGCCGTTTGGTGACTGCCAGCGTGAGATTTCGCTCAAGACCCCGTCCGATCTGCGCGTCATCATGTACCGTCGCGTCATGTACTCGGTTGCCGAGCGCATCGCGCGCATCGAGGGCGCCAAGGCGCTCGTCACCGGTGAGTCGCTGGGCCAGGTCGCCTCGCAGACGCTCGAGAACATCATGGCGGTCAACGAGGTCGTCGACATTCCCGTGTTCCGCCCGCTCATCGGATCCGATAAGCAGGAGATCATCGAGCGCGCCAAGCAGATCGGCACCTATGAGATTTCGTGCGAGACGGCGCCGGATTGCTGCACGCTGTTCATGCCGCGCCGCCCCGAGACGCACGCCAAGCTCGACGCGGTCCACGAGGCGTGGGATATGTTCGACCACGACGCGATGATCGACTATCTGGTTGATCACGTCGAGTACGTCGACTTCACCGCCCCGGTGTATACGCGCCCGCGTGCGATGCGCGAGCGTCACGATGTGCTCGAGCCTCGTTTCATCCCCGCGTCTCGCCGTGAGGCCGAGGCGGCATTGGCTGGTCGATCTGCCGAGGCTTCGATCGGCGCTGCTTTCCGTGACGAGGAAGTCTCGGCCGAGTAGCCCTGTCTTGGCAGGTCTGCGTGATGGGTTTGTGCAAGAGCCCTCTACAGACCGCCGTGAACTATTTTGTTTTGACGCTGCCGTCTCGAGGTGCGCCTGCCACGATTGAAGTGGGAGGTGCGAGACATGGCTCAGATACATACGAAGTCGACGCCTGCGATGCGTCGAGTCGCGGTCCTGATGCGGCAACGGCCTGGAATGGTCGTTGCCGCATGCTGTTTTCTCGTTTTTGTTGTTGCTGCTGGAGGGTTTGGCGTTGCCCATGCGCTCTCGATGCGTTTGGATTCCGGTGGTGTCGAGGTCGTTCGCGGGGACGGCGGGGATCAGCGCGAAGATGTCGCCGCCACGGGCGCATCCGATGTAGAACAGGGCGCGGGGGAGCACGACGCCCTCGCGTCGGAGAAAACCTTCGTGCAGGCGCCGTCGCAGGACCGCATTGTGGTTGATGTGGCGGGCGCCGTGATGCAGCCCGCCGTGGTCGAATTGCCTTCGGGCGCTCGCGTTCGCGATGCAATCGATGCGTGTGGAGGGCTTTCGGATGATGCGGACGCCGCGCAGGTGAATAGGGCGGCGCCGCTTGCAGATGGTCAACAGGTCTACATTCCTCGGGTTGGCGAGGAGATGCCCGGCGGGGGAGCCGTGGCTCCCGGACAGGGTACGCCTGTGGGGCAGGGGCAGGCTGCCGCTCTTGTCAATATCAACACCGCTGATGAGAGTACCCTCGACGGGCTTCCGGGAATCGGCCCTGCCACGGCCGCGGCCATCGTTGAGGATCGCGCGGAGAACGGACCGTTTTCCGCCCCCGAGGACCTCATGCGCGTCAGCGGTATCGGTGACAAGAAGTTCGAACGGCTCAAGAGCCTGATTTGCGTGTGATGCGTCATGGGTGTGTCGCAAGATGAGGCTGTCAGGCCCTATGTGCCCCCTTCGGCTGCGGGGGCCGGCGCGATGTGTCTCGCATCCGCGGTGATGCTGCACAGCGGATGGCTCGCCCGCGAGAGCACCTCGTGGGTTTCGTGGGTGGCGGTGGCCTCCTGCGTTGTCTTAAGTGGTGCAGCGCTCGGATGCTCGCTGCTGCTGCATCGCTTTCGCATCGGCCTGCGTTGGTTTGCAGGGGGACTTGCGGTCGGCTGCCTTGCTTGCACTGCGTGGCTGAACGGTTGGCATAGTTGCAAGCGGGCCATAGAAGAGCGCCCTGTGAGCTCGTGGTGGCTCGTCGTCGCGAGCGAGTCTGCGATGGGGCCGTATGGGTACTCCGTCACCCTTGAGCTTCGCGAGGCCCCCGATTCGCCGGCGCTGGCGCGTGTTCGCGCGACCACGCGCCAGCCCCTGGATCTCGGGGCGTGCATGCGCGCGGTGGGGCGCTTCGAGGAACTTGACGACAGCGATTGGGCCCGCAGCAGATTTATGAAGGGCGAGGTCGCGTCGATGCGCATCGTGTCGGTTCTGGAACGCGAGCAGCTGCGCACGTCTTGCATCGAGTCCGTGAAGTCGTTTGTCGTGCATGCGATATGCCCCGAGCGAGATGACGCGCGGGCACTGCTCGTCGCCACGATCTGCGGTCGCACCACTGAGCTTGCCACGTCCGAGGCGTATGAGTCGTTCCGAGCCTGCGGGCTCACGCATCTCGTCGCCGTCTCTGGTGGCCATCTTGCGTATATCGCGGCGTTGATGGAGGCGGGCCTGCAGCATCTACGTCTGGGATGCGTCCGACAAAGGGTGATCTTGCTGATCGTGCTTTCCGCGTACGTCATGTTCACAGGCGCTTCGCCCTCCGCCGTGCGGTCGGTATCCATGGTTGGCGCCGCGTCGTTGGCGGTGCTCGGCAGGCGCAGGGCACATGGGCTGTCGGGGCTTGCCGTGGCCGTGATGATCCTCGTCGCGGCAAATCCCGGCGTCGTGTTCGATGTGGGGTTTCAGCTGTCGGCGGTGAGCGTGTTGTTCATGCTCGTTTTTGCTCGGTACGGTGCGGGGGCTCTCGAGTCCGCGCATGTCCCCGCGCGCATTGCCGAACCCCTTTCGCTGACGCTCGTGGCGCAATGGGCGACGCTTCCCATCACGATGCCGTTGTTCGGAGAGGTGTCGCTGGTGGCCCCGCTCGCGAACCTGATCGTCGGTCCCGTCATGACGGCGCTGCTGGTGACGGGTTTGGCAGGCTCGGGGCTTGCGGCGCTGGCGAGTGGGGCTGCGGTGGCCCTTCCCCTTGCCGAGGGCGTGTGTGCCGCGCTTTCCGATGCGCTGCTGGGCGCCCCCGTGGCGTGCGCGCATGCCTCCATCTTTCTCGCGCAGGCGCTGTCGGAGATACCCTATGGGCTCATCGCGGTCGCGCCGTCATGGTGGATGCCCTGCGTGATGTACGCGGGGGCGTGGGCACTGTACATCAAGTGGCCACGCCTGCGGTCAAAGATGCTTTTGAGGGCCGCATGCGTCACCGGCTGTTGCATCGCTGTGGCGCTCATGCGTTGGTGCCTGTTTGCAAAGCCCTCCGTTACCGTGTTGGATGTCGGGCAGGGAGACGCCATTCTCATCCGGGAGGGTTCGCATGCGCTGCTGGTCGACGCGGGTGTGGACGAGGCGACCAGGGCCGCGCTCGCGCGAAACCACGTGTTTCACCTCGACGCCGTCATCGTCACGCATTGGGATGCAGATCACTGGGGAGGTCTCCCCGAGGTCCTGAAGACGGTGCCGGTCGAGCGGGTCTATGTCGCGCACGGGGCGGCTCGTGCGGCACCCGATGAGGTGCGCGCAAGCGGGGTCCCGCTCGATGAGCTCCGGCGTGGGGACATGGTGCGGGTGGGCGGATTTGACTGCAGCGTGGTTTGGCCGGCGGGCGTGGTGTCGGGCGAGGAGAACGAGGAGTCGCTGGTCCTTGCGGTTTCGTATGCGAAGGGCGCGTCTTCGCTGGACGTGTTGCTCACGGGCGATACCGAGCGAGACGAGCTTGAGCAGTACGCCGGTGCGGTAGGGGACGTGGACGCAATCAAGATGGGGCACCACGGCTCGCGCGTCTCGGTCTCGGCCGATGCCTTGTCGGTCCTCAAGCCGGAGATAGCCGTCGCGAGCGCGGGGGAGGGCAACGCCTACGGGCATCCCGCCCCAGAGAGCATCGCGGTGGCAACCGACGCTGGAGCGCGGTTCGTCTGCACGATCGATGACGGGGACATCGAGCTGGCTCCCGGGGTGGAGGGCGCGATCATGAGGACCTCGCGATGACGTGATGCGCTTCGTTGCAAAGAGCGGAGGGTGCCTCATGTGCGCCCCATCGTGTCTGCCTTCGGCGCGCATGGCGAATTCGGATGTACTCTATGTCTTCCCGCAGGATAGCGGAGCCGCAGGCGCACATCATGGTGCTTGGGGCTCATGACGGTGCTGCCAAACGGCTATACTTCGGAGGATGAGAGATGCGAGGAACCGAGGGGATGGATGCATGGCACAGTCCGCATTGCTGCCTGGATATTTGATCGTGGGCGCCGACGAGCTCAAAAGCTCGCATGCCATCGAGCGCATGCGTACCCGCCTGGACGAATCGGGGATGGCCGCGTTCAACCTCGATGAACGCGATATGGCAAAAGACCCCCAGATGGACGACATCATCGCATCCCTCAATACCTTTCCCATGGGGTCGGAGTTCCGTCTGGTGATTCTGGAGCACTGCGATAAGCTGCCCAAGACGGTGAGCGAGCCCTTGGTTGAGTATTTCGCCAATCCTTCGCCCACGACCGTGTGCCTGGCCGTAGCTACGTCGCTTGCGAAGAACACGAGGTTGTACAAGGCGATTGCGGCCTTGGGCCCCAAAGCCATCATCGATTGCGCGCCCAAGAAGGCGTGGGAGATGCCAGCGCAAGTGGTGAAGATGGCGGCGGCTTACGGCAAGGTCATGGGGCTTCCCGCCGCGGAGGAGCTCGTTTCGCGCGCCGGCGATAACGGCAGGATGCTCGATAACGAGGTGAAGAAGCTCGCGGCCATGATCTCGGCGCCCGAGATCACGAAGGCGGATGTCGAGCGGCACATATCGCGCACGGCAGAAGTCAAGCCGTGGGATTTCCTTAATGCGGTCGCCGCGCGCGATCTGCCCCGTTCGCTCGAGCTGCTCAAACTGCAGCCGTCCAACAGCGAAGTCCGCCTCTGGTCGCTGCTCGTCGCTCGCCTGCGCGAGCTCATTGTCGCGAAGTCGCTTGATGCTCGCGGGGCGGGGTCTCAGCTCGCCTCGACGCTCGGGGTTCAAGGATGGCAGGTTAAAAACCACCTTACATGGTCTCGCCGATGGCGAATGGAAGAGCTGCTTGATGCGCTCAGCCAGGCGGTCGACGTGGAGCTCGCCCTCAAGGGCTCTCGCGACAGTGAGCTCGCGCTTCGCATGTGGGTGACATCCATGACGAAGCGTTGACGGCCGGCGCGAGCTCGCTCCGTCGTGCTCGTTCGGTCGCGCCCGTGGTTCATCTTGCCAATTCCGGGTGCCAGGAGTGTGGAATCCCCAAGTAACCTGCACAATTGCGCATTTTTGCTTGCGTGGAAGTCGTGCTGTGTGTAGAATACTCGACCGTATGACCTCAACAACCGTGTCTCAGAGGCCGGATAGTAAGACCTTGTAAGTACCCGAAAGGAACCGAACCCGATGGCAAACATCAAGTCTCAGAAGAAGCGCATCCGCACCAGCGAGGTTGCTCGCGTCCGCAACAAGGCGATCCGCTCCGAGCTCAAGACCGTTATCAAGCACGTCAAGGCCGCCGTTGAGGCTGGCGACAAGGCCGCTGCTCAGGCTGCCGCCGTGACCGCTTACCGCAAGCTCGACAAGGCTGTCGCCAAGGGCGTCATCCACAAGAACCAGGCTGCCAACCGCAAGTCCGGCATCCAGAAGCTCGTGAACACCCTCTAAGGTTTGCGAACACAACTTGTTCTTAACGGGTCCCGCTTGCGGGGCCCGTTTTGTTTGCTGCGGCGGTATCTTGCGCCGCTTTGCCGAGGCCGTTCGTGCCTGCGCTGTGTCGGCTTCTCGTGCGTGTCTTGCTGAGCGCGTATTGCGGGGTGTCTGGGCGCACGCCTGAATTACTTGAAGTCAACGGAGGTATAGATGAAGGTCGTCGTGAGCGCTTGCCTGTTAGGGGAAAACTGCAAATACAGCGGAGGCAACAACCGCTGTGAGCGTCTGCTTTCGGAGCTGTTGAAACACCCCGATATCGAGGTCATCCCAGTATGTCCCGAGGTGGCGGGCGGACTTTCCACGCCTCGTCCTCCCGCCGAGATCGTCGACGGCGAGGTCATCAACAACCAGGGCGTCAGCGTGGATGCCGAATACCGCGCCGGCGTCGCGGCGGAGATTGCGCGGCTTGCGCCTGCGATCGAGGCAGGGGACCTCGCTGCCGCGGTCTTGCAGTCACGCAGTCCCAGTTGCGGGGTACACCAGGTCTACGACGGTACCTTCACGGGAAGGCTCGTCAACGGGCGCGGTCTGTTCGCCGAGGCTCTCGCCAACGCCGGCGTCCGCCTCATCGACGTCTCCGACATCTGAGCGCAGCGCTTCACGCGAGCCGCCCCGCGTTGCCGCATGTTGGATGGTTGCTTTGAGAAGGGTGCGTTCGTCGTCCTGACGGCGGCGCCACGTGCTATCATGTTGACTTACAGGCGTTGATGGGGACGAGTAGGTCGGACCCGCGCGGCACAGAGAGCCCGGGCTGCTGAGATCCGGGCGCGCGCGACCGAGTCGAATATCACCCCGGAGCCGCGGCCCCAACGGCGCGTATGCGCTCAGTAGGCGTCGCCGGGATGGCCGTCGTGACAGGCCAGCCGAGTACGAGGGGAGCGCTGCTGCGCGAACCTTTGAGCTGGGTGGTATAGCGAAACGCACCTGCGGTCCTGCTTCCCGCATAATCTGGCGCTTCGTCCCAGCTTGAGCTAGGACGGGCGCTTTTTTCTTGCCGAATCGCTGTTATCGGTTGGCGCCCACAACGAGAAGGGGGTATTCGTGGCAAACGAGTACAAGCAGACCATGAACCTGCCCAAGACCAAGTTCCCCATGCGGGCGGCCCTGGCGCAGCGCGAGCCGGAGCGCCTCAAGCGCTGGCAGCAGAACCACGTCTACGAGCTGATGCTCAAGAAGAACGAGGGCCACGAGAAGTTCGTGCTGCACGACGGCCCTCCGTATGCCAACGGCCCCATCCATCTGGGCCACGCGATGAACAAGATTTCCAAGGACATGATCAACCGCTACAAGGCCATGCAGGGCTATGAGACCCCCTATGTGCCCGGTTGGGACTGCCACGGTCAGCCGATTGAGCACAAGGTCGAGACTAAGCTCGGCACCGAGAAGTTCAATCAGACCTCCACGGCCGAGATTCGCGAGCTGTGCAACCAGTTCGCCGTCGAGAACATCGACCTGCAGCGCGAGGGCTTCAAGCGCCTCGGTGTGCTGGGCGACTGGGACAACCCGTACCTCACGCTCTACCACCAGCATGACGCCGCCGATATCGAGGCCTTCAAGGCCATGTTCGACCGCGGCATGATCTATCGCGGCCACAAGCCGGTCCATTGGTGCAAGCACTGCCACACGGCGCTCGCCGAGGCCGAGATTGAGTACGCCGACGAGACGAGCCCATCCATCTACGTGCGCTTCGAGCTCACGAGCAAGCCTGCCGGCCTTGAGTCCTTCGACGGCCCCGTCGACTTCGTGATCTGGACCACCACCCCCTGGACCATCCCGTCCGACCAGGCGGTGTCGCTGAAGCCCGAGGCCATCTACTGCGCCATCGAGCACGACGGCCGCGCCGAGATCATGCTCAAGGACCTCGCGGAGAAGGTCTGCGGTATCGCTGGCTGGGACGTCACGCCCGTGATGATCGACGGCAAGCCGTATGAGGTGCCCGCAGAGATTCTCGACCACCTGCACTACAAGCAGCCCGTGTTCGATGGCGTCGAGGGCGTGGCCCTGCTCGCCGATTACGTCGGCACCGAGGACGGCACCGGCATCGTCCACAACTCGCCCGGTCACGGCGTGGACGACTATTACGTCTGCATGAAGGAGGGCATGGATGTCTGCATGCCCGTCGACGACGACGGCCGCTTCTATAATGGCGAGGAGTTTGGCTGCGGCGGCCCGTTCTCCGGCATGGACACCGATGAGGCCAACCCGCACATCATCCAGTTCCTGCGCGATCGCGGCATGCTCGTGGCTGAGGTCAAGATCACCCACAGCTACCCGCACTGCTGGCGCTGCAAGAGCCCGGTGCTCTTCCGCGCGACCGACCAGTGGTTCGTCTCCATGGACAAGACCGGCTTGCGCGAGACCGCGCTCGACCAGGTGCGCAACCACGTCGCCTGGTACCCCGAGCACGCCGTCAACCGCATCGGCGCCATGGTGGAGCAGCGTCCCGACTGGTGCATCTCCCGTCAGCGCAACTGGGGCGTTCCGATCCCGTCGTTCACCTGCGCCGATTGCGGCGAGAAGGTCATGAACGACGACACGCTCGATGCCGTCATCGCGCTCTTCCACGAGAAGGGCTCCGATGCTTGGTTCACCGACGCGCCCGAGAGCTATCTCGGCGAGGCGTGCGTGTGCCCCAAGTGCGGCGGGCATCACCTCAAGGCCGACCGCGACATCCTCGACGTGTGGTGGGATTCCGGCGTCTCCTGGAAGGCCGTGTGCGAGTACCGCCCCGAGCTCCAGTATCCTGCCGATGTCTACCTCGAGGGCTCCGACCAGCATCGCGGCTGGTTCCAGAGCTCGCTGCTCACCTCCGTGGGCACCAACGGCATCGCCCCCTACAAGGCAGTCATCTCCCAGGGCTTCACGCTCGACGGCGAGGGCCGCAAGATGTCCAAGTCGCTCGGCAACGTGATCGACCCCAACAAGATTTGCGATGAGATGGGCGCCGACATCGTCCGCCTCTGGGTCGCCTCCGTCGACGCCTCCACGGATGTCGCCTGCGATACCGAGATCCTCGCTCGCACGTCCGATGCGTACCGCCGCTTCCGCAACACCTTGCGCTTCCTGCTGTCCGTGCTCGAGGGCCAGTTCGAGCCCACGACCGACGGCGTCGCCTTCGAGGACCTCATGCCGCTCGACAAGCTCATGCTCGCCCGCCTCACGCAGGTGCAGGCCGAGGTCGACGATGCGTATGAGGGCTTCGAGTTCAACCGTGCCTATCGCACGCTCTACGACTTCGTGGTCACCGAGCTCTCCAACGTGTACCTCGACGCGCTGAAGGACCGCCTGTACTGCGAGAAGCCTGGTAGCCACGAGATGCGCAGCGCCCAGACCGTCGTGGCCGAGCTGCTGTCCATGCTCATGCGCGACCTGCAGCCGATTCTTTCCTACACGGTCGACGAGGCCATGGAGTTCGCTCCCGCCGGGTGCCGCGACAACCAGGAGTACGGCGCCCTGCTCGATTGGTACAAAAGCCCCATCCCGCTCGAGGTCGCCAACGAGTTCGCCGGCGTTCTCGAGGCGTCGCTGGAGCTGCGAGGCGTCGTGACCAAGGCGATCGAGGAGGCTCGCTCCGCGGGCACCTTCACCAAGAGCCAGCAGGTTCGCGTTTGCGCCACCGCTCCCGCGGATGCCTATGCACTGCTCACCGGGGAGAAGGCCGTCGATCTCGCCGAGTTCTACATCGTGTCCGAGGTCGAGCTCACGCAGGGTGAGGAATTCACCGCGCAGATCGAGGCTGCGCGCGGCGAGGCATGCGACCGCTGCTGGAACTACCGTGAGTCCACCGGCGTCCACGGCGAGCATGCGCACGTCTGCGACCGTTGCGCAGCCGCCCTCGTCTAGGCGCGCTTCGCGGATAGACTCATCACAGAGTGCCGATAGGGGCCGGCGCGGGACCGTTCGTTCTCCTGTGCCGGCCCTTGGCGTTGTGCAATTTGGGGACGGGTGCAAAAGTACCCATCGATGAGAGGTGTCAACTTGACTGCAACTCGCACAGATCAGACCTATTTGCCCTCACGCTCATGGAGGGCGTGCGTCGCGCTCACGGCGGCGGTCACGACGTTCGCTCTCGACTACATCTCCAAGGTCTTCGTGAAAAACACCCTCATGATGACGCAGGAGAGTGTTTCGGTTATCCCGGGCATTCTGAGCTTTAGGTTCGTGGCCAACACGGGCGCCGCGTTTAGCATGGGCGAGGGGATGGGCATGGTCTTTGCGCTGTTCGCGCTCATCGTGACGATCGTCATTTTCGTCTATCTCATGCGCACGCCCCAGGTCTCAAAGGTTGAGACCCTCGGGTTGGGCCTGGTCGCCGGAGGTGCCATCGGCAACGCGCTCGACCGCCTGCTGCTGGGATTTGTGGTCGACTTCATCGCCTGCGATTTCATCAACTTCCCCGTCTTCAATGTGGCCGATATCGGCGTTTGCGTCGGCGTGTTCCTCGCTTTCATCGGGTTCATGTTCCTGTCTCCGATGGCGCAAGTCGACGCTACGGCAGAACTCAACGCCCGTGATGCGCGCGCCGCCGTCCGCAGGGCGGCTCGGCGCGACCGTCGCCGTGCACAGCGCGAGGAGGGGGATGCATAGGTGTCTGCCGATCTTCATCTTTTGGTTGGCGAAGAGGCCGCAGGCGAGCGCCTCGATGCGTATCTGGGTGCACAGGGCTCCTGCCCCTCGCGTTCCGCGTGCGCCAAACTTATCGAGGCGGGCGCCGTCGCCATAAACGGCGAGACCTGCCTATCCAAAAAGCAAACCGTCTCGGTGGGGGACCGTATCTCGGTCGAGCTCCCCGAGGTTCGCGAGCCCGGGGCCATCGTGCCGCAGGCCATTCCACTCGATATTCGCTACGAGGACGATTACCTGCTCGTGCTGTCCAAGCAGCGCGGGCTCGTGTGCCATCCTGCGCATGGCCATGAGGATGGCACGTTGGCAAACGCCCTGGCGTACCACTGCGGCCTCGACCATCTCGGCACCGTTCAAGGCGAGGATCGCCCGGGCATCGTACATCGGCTCGACCGCGACACCTCGGGCCTCATGCTCGCCGCCAAAGACGACGACACGCAGCGGGCGCTGCAAAACCTCATCCGCACCCGCACGCTCGATCGTCGCTACATCACGTTGGTGCACGGCGAGATTGTTATGGACGAAGGGACCATCAACACGGGTATCGCCCGTTCGACTCGTGACCGTGTGAAGATGGCCGTCTCGGACGACCCGTTTGCGCGGCAGGCGATCACTACGTTTAGGGTTCTCGAGCGCTTTGAGCCGGCGCGCGGCGATGAGGGCTACACGCTTGTAGAGTGCCACCTGTACACCGGCCGCACGCATCAGATTCGCGTCCATATGCGTCATATTCACCATCCGCTTGTGGGTGATCCGTTGTATGGCAAGGGCAACGAACGCATGAATCTCGACCTCGATCGCCAGTTCTTGCATTCGTGGAGCGTGCAGTTTGAGCATCCGGTCACCGGCGAGACGGTGAGTTGCCGCGATGAGCTGCCGTGGGACCTCGCGGCGGCTCTGGAGGACCTGCACGATCGCTCGATTGGGCGCACGCCCGCCGGCGATGAGATCATTTCGCAGCTCGGTCTGCTCGAGGACTGATCTGTCTAGTGGGGTGACGGGTGCAATATTACACATGTCGCGACATGTGTAATATTGCACCCGTCCCCGGATTGCGCATCGCGTGTCGTACACTTATCCGTATTGTATCTTGCGTCCGAGGAGGCGTTTTGACACCTATCGTCGCCTTCAACTCCATAGTTGGCCTGCTGTTCACCTTGTGCTTTCTGTATCAGGTGGTGTTTTTCTTCATCGGTCTCATCCGTGGCGAGGTCTCCATTGAGCACGCCAAGAAACAGCATTCGTACGCCTTCTTCATCGCGGCGCACAACGAGGAAGCAGTCATCGCGAACCTCGTGAAGTCAATCAAGGAGCAAGATTACCCCTCCGAGCTGATTGACATCTTCGTCGTCGCAGACGCTTGCACCGACAACACCGCGCAGGCTGCCAGAGACGCGGGCGCCATCGTCTACGAGCGCAACGATTTGTCCCGTAAGGGCAAGAGCTGGGTCATGGACTACGGGTTCGACCGCATCCTCAAGGAATATCCCGGCAAGCACGAGGCCTTCTTCATCTTCGACGCCGACAACCTGCTGTCGCGCGATTACGTCTCCGTCATGAACGACGCATTCGACCAGGGGTATCTCGCCCTCACTAGCTACCGCAACTCAAAGAACTTTGGCAGTTCTTGGATCAGCGCTGCCTATGCGACGTGGTTCATGCGCGAGGCCCGATATCTCAACAACGCGCGCATGATCTGCGGAACCTCGTGCGCCGTGTCGGGTTCGGGCTACCTGGTTTCCGCCAAGATCATCCAAGGTATGCACGGGTGGGATTTCCACACGCTCACGGAGGACATCCAGTTCGCGACGTTCTGCGCCATCCACGGGGTTCGCATCGGCTATGCCCCCGCCGAGTTCTACGACGAACAGCCCGTTACGCTCAAGGCGTCCATCAAGCAGCGCATGCGGTGGACTAAGGGTTTTTACCAGGTCCTGTTCACCTACGGCCGCCATATGCTCACGTCCATCACCAAGTTCCGCCGCTTCGCCGCGTACGACATGCTCATGGTGATCGGTCCGGCCATGCTGCTCACGCTGCTGTGCCTCATGGTCAACGCGACGTTCATCGTGGTTGGGTCGCTGAGCCACGGCTTTTTGGCCACCGATTCCGAGATTGAGATGGCGATTGGCTCTGTGATCATGATCTTCGCCTACATGTACGGCACGTTTTTCGTGATGGGTCTGTTCACGACCATCTCGGAGCGGAAGCACATTCACTGCCCGCAGCGTTGGCGCATCTTCGCGAACCTGTTCACGTTCCCGCTGTTCATGTTTACCTACGTCCCCCTAACCGTGGCGGCCCTGTTCCTCAAGGTCGACTGGGTACCCACGCCGCACGATGTGAGCGTGACGCTCGATGAGGTCCTGGAGGGCGCGCAGTAGGGCTACGTGCGCTATATCTCGCTGATCAGCTGGTCCTCGAGCCACGCGATGTCGTCATCGCTCAGGCCGTGCTCCCAGCCGTCGTGCATATCGCCGGGGACAACCTCGTAGGAGTAGGAGCTCGAAAACGCCGTGGCCATCACGGCGTACATGAGCATAGTGAATGCCAGCGCAAGCAGCGTGACCACGCCGAGCGTGATGCCCGTGATGACGTAGGCGGTGTTCGAGCTGTTGGTCTGGACTTCCGTCGAGGCGCTCGCGCTTTCGATCGCGCGGCCGTGCGACTCAGACGTGCCACCTGCCGTCGCGTTGTATTCGCCTGCGGGGGAGACGTTGCTATAGTCAAACGAGGGCATTTCCATGAGGTCCTCCAATGGTGTCTTCGATGAGGGCATTATACCGCTCGGCGCTCCGTTGATTGCGGCTTTGGCTGGGCATAATAGGCAGCACCATGTGCCGGCGCGCTGTTTGTCCAGGGGGTGCGCATGCCTCAATCGGTATTTGTCTTCTCGTTTGCTGAGGTTCTGGCTGCGCGCCTGCTCGCGTCGCCGCTCTTCTTGCCGCTGCTGGGCGTCTTGACGGCGCAGCTCATCGCTGCCGCGATCTTGGATGCGCGCACGCGCCGCTTTCCCAATGTCCTGGCGGTGTCGATGGCACTCACGTGCTTGGCGCTGCGGTGCGCGGAATACGGCGTGCTCTCGGCGCTGTTCGCGATTGGCATCTCGTCGTTTGTCGTCACGATTCTTGTCTTGTTTGAGGTACGGTGGCGACAGGCTCACGCCGGGGCGCTGGGCCTGGGTCTGGGCGACATCAAGTTTCTTGGGGCGCTGTGCCTGTGGAGGCCTGGTGCGGCGCTGGTCTCCTTTGCCGCCTCGCTGTGCCTCCTCGCATGTTGTGGAGTTGCATTTCGCCGGCCGTCGTTGCCTCTGCTGCCGTTTTCCGTCCCGCTCTTTATGTGCTCTTTAGCGCTGGGTGTGGCCTAGGGCGCGCTTTCGCCTCCTTTTGTCTGGACGTTGTGGCATGCTGTGCACAAGACAGATGATGAGTGGAAGCGAGATGACTATGACCAAGAACAGCGTGCAGCAAAAGCTTCTGTCCATGCCCGATTGCCTGAGTGACGAGCTCGTCTCGCGCATGGAAGCCGACTGCGCGTCCGGGTGGGTCAACCCGTATCGCACGGGTGACGATGCAGCCATCCGGCGCGTTGCACGGCCGGGGGACGCCTCGAGTATCTGGCGCCCGTCGTTCGTGCGCGATGCCGAGAAGATCATGCACCTGCCAGCATACAATCGCCTCAACGGCAAAACGCAGGTATTCAGCTTTAGGAGCAACGACGACCTCTCTCGGCGCGGGCTGCATGTCCAACTCGTGGCCCGCATTGCGCGGGATATCGGTCGGGCGCTTGGGCTCAACTGCGACCTGATCGAGGCCATCAGCCTCGGCCACGACCTCGGGCATACGCCGTTTGGCCATGCGGGCGAGGCACATCTCAACGACATCACCACCGAGAGGACGGGCAAATCGTTCTTCCATAACGTGCACTCCGTCCGAGTGCTCGACACCTTGTATGGCCGCAACCTCTCCCTGCAGACGCTCGACGGCGTCCTGTGCCACAACGGCGAGTACGAGCAGCGGGTCTTCGAGCTCTCGGGCCTCGCCACCTTCGACGAGCTCTATGAGGTCGTGGATCGCTGTTATCGGAAGTCCTTCGACTACGTGAAGACGCTTCGGCCGGCTACGCTCGAGGCGTGTGTTGTGCGCATCTCAGACATCATCGCCTACGTCGGGCGCGATCGTCAGGACGCCATCGAGGCGGGGTTGTTGTCGGAGGATGCCTTTGAGGACGGCTTGGGCGGGGGATATAACTCCTGGATCTTGTCACGAGCTTCCGTCGACATCGTCGAGCACAGCTACGGCAAGGATCGCATCGAGATGAGCGAGGAGCTCTTTGAGGAGATTCGCCGCGCCAAACGCGAGAACTACGAGAAGATTTATCACTCCACGGGCATCGAGGAGGAGCAGAGCGCGGCCATGGCGCGCGCCTTTAGGAGGATGTACGACCATTTCCTGGACGACCTCAAGTCGCAGGATGAGTCCAGCTTCATCTTTAGGCACCATATCGCCCGCATCGATCGCGCCCTCGCATATTACGGTGGCTCCTACGACTGGCAAAGCGATCTTGATCAGACGGTGGTCGACTACATCGCGAGTATGACTGATGGGTATTTTGCCGAGCTTGCCTGTGCACTGTTCCCTGAGATCGAGTTCCCGCAGCGCACGTATATCAACGAGCGCAAGTGATCTCTCAGCATACGAACAGGTGTTTGCAATCGACTGCAGATTTGATACCATCAATTCGATGGAATATACGTGATGGACGGTTGTATGGACACCTTATTTTCTAGCAACGAACAGGTCAAACAGCTCAAGCATGCGCCCTTGGCGGTGCGGATGAGGCCCACCTCGCTCGAGGACTACGTGGGGCAAGAGAAGGCCGTGGGCCCGGGTTCATGGTTGCGTAATGCCATCGAGCACGATGTGCTTTCGAGCGTCATTCTCTATGGGCCTGCGGGGACGGGCAAAACCACGCTCGCCCACATCATCGCCGCTCACACGCGCAGTGAATTTGTCGAGGTTTCCGCCGTCACGGGCACGGTCAAAGACCTCCGCCGCGAAATCGAGGAGGCCAAGCATCGGCTCATGATGTTCGACCGCCGCACGATCCTGTTCATCGATGAGATCCATCGGTTCTCTCGCTCGCAGCAAGATGCCCTGCTTCACGCCGTCGAAAATCGAACGGTGGTCATGATCGGCGCCACGACGGAAAATCCCTATTTCGAGGTGAACTCCGCCCTGCTTTCGCGCGGCCGCGTGGTCGAGCTTACGCATCTATCCGATGACGATATCGAGCAGCTGGTGCGTCGCGCTCTGCACGCGCCCGAGGGCCTCGACAATCGGTTTTTCGCGCCCGACGACGTGGTGCGGGCAATCTGCACCCTCGCCGCGGGGGATGGCCGCAGTGCGCTCACGACCCTCGAGCTCGCGAGCGAGATTGCGCTCACACGCCCGGCATCCGATAGGGAAGACTCCGGCTCGCAGGGGGAGCCCATACCCATCACCCTCGATGACGTGCAGCAGGCCAACCCCCGTCGCGGGCTCTCATACGACAAAAACGGGGACATGCACTACGACATCATCTCCGCTTTCATCAAGTCGATGCGCGGTAGCGACCCGGATGCGACGGTGTATTGGCTTGCGCGCATGATAGACGCGGGGGAGGACCCCAAGTTCATCGCGCGTCGCATCATGATCCAGGCGAGTGAGGACATCGGCAACGCCGACCCGACGGCCTTGCTCGTGGCCGAGGCGGCCTTCAAGGCTGCGGAGGTTATCGGGTACCCCGAATGCCGGATCAACCTTGCCCAGGCCGCGATCTACAATGCGCTCGCGCCCAAGAGCAACGCGGCCGAGGCGGCCATCGATGCTGCCCTAGCGGACGTGCACACGAGTGGCCAGCGCGAGGTGCCAAGTTACCTGCGCGACAGGCATCGCCCTGGGTCGGAGGATTACGGTGCGTACCTGTACCCGCACGACTACGAAGAGGGATGGGTGTCCCAGCGGTATCTTCCCGAGGGCTTGGAGCCCGGCGCATTTTGGAATCCGAGTGGACGAGGCTGGGAACAGTGGCGTGCGGAGATGCACCCTGGTTGCAGAAGGGCATAACGGGGTATTATCAAGGCACTTGTGTTCAGCATGTATGGAGGCTTTCATGGATCCCGTTCAAATTATCCTCGTCGTCCTCGCCGTCGCCGGTGTTTGGGCCGTGGCGGAGCTCGCGCTCACGCTGCGCCGGACGCGCGGCGTCGTCGATTCTCTCGATAAGACCGTCGAGCAGGTCAACAGCACGCTTGAGGAGGCGCGTCCCGTCGTTGCAAAGATCGATGGCGTCGTGGATGAGCTCCAGCCTGCCATTGCCCAGGTCGATCCGCTGCTTCGTCAGGCAACCGTCGCCGTCGAGGCCCTTTCCGCCGACCTTGTCGAGGTGAACACCGTCTTGCGCGACGTGTCTGCGGTCAGCGGTGCTGCTTCCAGCGCATCCCACGCGGTGACCGGCATCGCGGACGCCGCAACCGATAAGGTTCAGCAGCTGCTGGGTCGCAGCCGCAAGCACGATGGCGACTGTCCCCGCGCGTTCGCCGAGGGTGGCCAGGAGCCGGACGACACCGATTCCTCAGCATCCCAGGGCGATGGGCTCTGCGGCGAGCAGCAGGCCGCTCCTCGTCAGTATTTCACCTACGAATCAGCCGAGGAGGCCGACCATGAGTAATGCCACGCATATCACCCTTACGGTTTCCTGTGAGCCGCATCTTGCGCGTATCGTTCGCATGACTGCCGCCAACGTGGCTGCCCTCTCTGCCATGTCGGTCGACCGCGTCGAGGATATCCGCATGGCAGCCGAGGAGGCGTTCATCTACGCCTGCGGAACCGCGCCGTGCGAGGATCTCCTCATCGATTTCGATGTCGATGAGAGCCATGTGTCCATGGAATTTGCCCTTCCCGTCTCTGAGTTCGCCGAGCCCTCGGAAGACGGCCCCACGGCCGCATATGCCGATTTGATCCTCGGATCCGTCTGCGATGTGTACGAGAAGTTTGACGAGCCTGCGCGCCTCGTGCTTGATTTGAAGGCGGATGTCTATGGCGTCTAGGAGCTCCAAGAGCGCCTGGGATAAGGAGAAGACACGCGAGCTCTTCCGCAAATTCAAGGAAGAGGGCGACATGGACGCTCGCGAAAAGCTCGTGATGTCCCACCTCAACCTCGTGCGCTTCATCGCAAACAAATTCAAAAACCGCGGCGAGCCCATCGATGACCTCGTGCAGGTTGGGTACCTGGGCCTCCTCAAGGCGATAGACCGCTTCGACCCCGATCGAGGCCTCGAGTTCACGACGTTTGCCACGCCCACGATCATGGGTGAGATCAAGCGGCATTTCCGCGACAAGGGCTGGAGTGTGAGGGTCCCACGTCGCCTTCAGGAGCTGTCGGCAAAGGTCAACCAGGCAACGGACACGCTCACGACCGAGCTACAACGGTCTCCAACCATCGCGGAGATCGCGTCGTATCTCGATGCGACCGTCGACGAGGTCCTCGAGGCCATGGAGTCGTCCTCGGCTTACAGCTCGGTGTCCCTCGAGGCCCCCTCGGGTCTTGATGACGATGACGCCCCGAGTGTGATCGATCGATACGCCACCGAGGACCAAGACCTGGCCATAACAGATGACCGCATCATCATCGAGGAGGCGCTTTCGCGCTTCTCCCCGCGTGAGCGAGAGGTCATCGAGATGCGCTTCTTGCAGGGCATGACGCAGATTGAGATCGCAGAGAAGCTCGGCATCTCCCAGGTGCAGGTGAGCCGTCTGCTGCGTCGGACGCTCAAGAAGATTCAAGACAAGATCAACCCTGAGAGCGTGATGGACGCCTAGGGCCTCGCAGAGGAGATTATGCAAAACGACACGTCTCATTCGGAGCGTGTGGCTCGCGCCACGTTCTACAACATCTGGATTGTCATCGGTGCCGTCATCATCTGCGGCGTGGTGTTCAATCTCATCGGCTCGCTTTCGAGCGTGCTGCTGTTTTTGGCCGTCGGCGCGATTTCCGCCTTCGTCGCCTCGCCCATCGTCAACTTTCTCGAGTGTAGGGGAGTGCCACGAGGCGCCGGTTCTTTAGCTGGCCTCATTGTGGTCTTCGTCGGTATGGTTCTGTTGTTTGCCCTCGTTATCCCTATGGTCACCGGGCAGCTCATCGAGCTGCTCCGCGAGGCCCCCTCAAAGCTGTCCGCGCTCGGCACATGGGTGGTCAAGCTGGAGAACGAGTATGCCATCGTGGAGCACCTCAATGATGTCGTCCAGCTCGATTCGCTCGTCAGCTCCGTGCAAGATGTCTTGAACCAGGCCCTGTCTGGCCTCCTTGCCGCTGTCCGAGACGGCATCGTCCCGATGGTGAACAACATCGCATCCACGGTGTTCATCGTGTTCCTCGGGTTTGTTCTGGCCTTCTGGCTTGCGTGCGACTACCCAACCATCAACGATGAGATCTGTCGCGTCCTTCCCGCAGACAAAGCGGATGACTACCGCCTTATGGTCGCCGTTATGAGCCGGTCGGTGGGCGGGTATCTCCGTTCCACGGTCATTAACTCGGTCATTCAGGGCTTTTTGGCCTTTGTGGGCTTCGCCATCGTCGGGCATCCGTATGCGGGCACCATGGGCGTCCTGTCGGGCGTGCTCAACATCATCCCCGTGGTCGGTCCGTCCATCTCCGCCATAATCGCTTCGCTCATCGCGCTCGTGTATAGCCCCGCCATGGCCGTGTGGACGATGATCATGGCGATGCTGTCGCAAAACATCACCGACAACGTGATCGCCCCGAAGATCAACCAGTCGACGATGCAGGTCCACCCCGTCCTTTCGCTCACCGCGCTGGTCATCGGCTCCACGTTTGGCGGGGCGATGGGTATGGTCGTCGCGCTCCCGCTCGTGGCCGTCATCAAGTCCTTGTTCATCTTCTATTTCGAGACGCGTAGCGGTGAGCAGATCGTCTCGTATGAGGGGGCGCTGTTCCGCGGGGCGCCGTTCCGCGACGCCGCGGGCAATCCCGTCCCGGCGTTTGATGCGCTGGGGGATGACGCCTTTGTCGCCGATTCACAGATCATCGACGAGAACTCCGTTCCCGAGGCCGAGGTCATGCCCAAGCCGGAGCTCGAGAACCCCTGGGCGAAACTCATCGATTTCGAGAATCCCTTCGCCGCTCGCGAACACGTGGCGCAATCAAAGAAACCCGAGGAAAACGACACGTCGGACGACGGCAGGTAACGTATACTAGTTAGGTTGCAAGCTGCCCCTTGCAAAGGGGCTCGTATATGAAACACACAGGAGTTATTCGCATGGCTGCTAGCTATCCCACTATGACCACCGCAGAGATTCGCTCCGCGTACCTCAACTTCTTCGAGAGCAAGGGCTGCAAGCTCTATCCGAGCTCCTCGCTCGTGCCCGACGATCCGTCCCTGCTGCTCGCAAACGCCGGTATGAACCAGTTCAAGGAGTTCTACCAGGGCAAGAAGGTCATGAAGGAGATCGGCGCGTGCTCCTGCCAGAAGTGCGTCCGCACGAACGACATTGACATCATCGGCGCCGACGGCCGCCATGCGTCCTTCTTCGAGATGCTGGGCAACTTCGCCTTCGGCGGCGTGACCAAGGAGCAGGCCTGCGCCTGGGCGTACGAGCTCATCACCGAGGTCTTCAAGCTGCCTAAGGACCGCCTGTACTTCACCGTCTTCACCGAGGACGATGAGACCGAGTCCGTGTGGCGCGCGCTCGGCGTCCCGCAAGATCACATCACCCGCCTGGGTGAGGATGACAACTTCTGGGCTGCCGGCCCCACCGGCCCCTGCGGTCCGTGCTCCGAGATCTACTTCGACCTCGGCGAAGAGGTCGGCTGTGGCTGTCCCGACTGCGCCCCCGGGTGCGACTGCGATCGCTTCCTTGAGTTCTGGAACCTCGTGTTCACGCAGTTCGATCGCCAAGAGGACGGCTCCATGCCCGAGCTGCCCCACCGCAACCTCGACACCGGCATGGGCCTGGAGCGCATGGCCGCCATCATGCAGCACAAGAGCTCGTTCTTCGACGGCGACGTCATGCAGAGCCTCATCAAGCTCGGCGAGGAGATCTCGGGTAAGACCTATGTCGACGACGACTACACCGGCGCGTCCCGCTCTCTGCGCATCATCGCCGACCACGCTCGTTCGGTGAATTTCCTCATCTCCGATGGTGTGCTGCCCGGCAACGAGGGCCGCGGCTACGTTTTGCGCCGCCTCCTTCGTCGCGCCGTGTTCCATGGCCGCCTGATTGGCATCGAGGAGGCCTTCCTCGGTCGCTTCATCGACGCTGTCAACGACGTCATGGGCGATGCATACCCAAGCCTGCTTGAGAACGTCGGCCTGGTCAAGGGCATCGTCGAGGCGGAGGAGGAGCGTTTCTCCACCACGCTCAACAACGGTCGCGCCTATCTCGACGAGCAGCTCTCCGCGCTCGGTGAGGGTGAGGTGCTTCCCGGTTCCGCCGCATTCATGCTGCACGATACGTTTGGTTTCCCCATCGACCTGACGGTCGAGATCGCCGAGGGCGCTGGCCACGCCGTCGATATCGAGGGTTTCGACGCCGAGATGGCCGAGCAGAAGGCTCGTGCCCGCGCCGCCGCCAAGGGCGACGCCTGGGGCTCCTTCAACGACGTTTGGACCGAGCTCGCCGACCAGCTTCCTGCGACCGAGTTCGTCGGCTATGACAACGAGAGCATCGAGGGCGCCCACGTCCTCGCTATCGTCGTGAACGGCGAGCGCGTCTCTCACGCCGAGAACGTCGAGGGCGCTGTCGTGCTCGACCGCACGCCGCTGTACGCCGAGATGGGCGGCCAGCAGGGCGATCACGGCCTCATCGACACCGACGACGCCCAGTTCTTCGTCATGAACACGGTTGCCAAGGGCGGCCTGTACGTTCACGAGGGCAAGCTCATCGGCGCTCTCTCCGAGGGCGATACCGTGTTCGCCGGCTTCGATTTGAGCCGCCGCGGGTTGCTTCGCCGCAACCACACGGCGACCCACCTGCTCGACGCCGCCCTGAAGGAGGTTCTGGGCGATCACGTCAACCAGGCCGGCTCCCTCGTGTCTCCCGAGAGCCTACGTTTTGACTTCACGCATTTCGAGGCCATGACCTCTGAGCAGATCCGCGCGGTCGAGGAGCTCGTCAACGAGCAGATCCTCGCCGCGAAGCCTGTCGTCACCCGTGTGATGGGCATCGATGAGGCCAAGGCCGCGGGTGCCGTTGCGCTGTTCGGCGAGAAGTACGGCGACGTCGTTCGCGTCGTTTCCGTCGGCGCCGAGGATGAGCCGTTCTCCCGCGAGCTCTGCGGTGGCACGCATGCCGCCAACACCGCCGAGCTTGGCCTGTTCAAGATCGTTTCTGAGTCCTCTACGGGCTCCAACGTTCGCCGCATCGAGGCCGTCACGAGCACTGGTGCCATCGCCTACCTCGAGAATCGCGCCGCTCTCGCCGAGTCTGCCGCCGCGTCTCTCAAGTGCCGCGTCGAGGAGGTTCCCGCACGCGTCGCCGCTCTCCAGGGTGAGCTGCGCGATGTGAACCAGAAGCTCAAGCGCGCTCTCACGGGCGGCGGCTCCGACGCCATCAGCTCGGCCATCGAGCATGCCGTCGATGCCGATGGCTACAAGCTCGTCATCGCTGAGCTCTCCGGTCTTGAGGCAGCCGACCTGCGCAACGTGTGGGATACCGTTCGCCAGAAGATCAACGGCGCCTGCGCGTGCGTCCTTGCTACGGTTACGGAGAAGGGCACGCCTGCGCTCATCGCGGCTGCCACTGACGACGCCGCTTCCGCCGGGTTCCACGCCGGCAACGTGATCAAGCAGATCGCCCCGCTTGTTGACGGTCGTGGCGGCGGTAAGCCCATCATGGCTCAGGCGGGCGGTAAGAACGCCTCGGGCATCGCTTCCGCGCTCGAGGCCGCCCGCGACGCGCTCGGCGCCTAATGTAGGGTCCGTCGTGGTTGCCCTCGCTCTCGATATCGGCGGCACGCGCACCGGAATCGCGGTCTCAGACCGCACCGGGCGCGTCGCCATGCCGCTCAAGGTGCTGTCTGCCTCCGAGGTCGAGCAGATGGCGCGCTCGTTCAGGATGATTCTCGAGGACCACGAGCCCGATGTCATCGTCTGCGGCTTACCCCAGACGATGGGGGGCGAGGAGGGCCCACAGGCAGAGCACATCCGGGCTATTGGCGTGCGCATCGCCTCCCAGTGCGGCCTGCCTGTGGAGTTTATCGACGAGCGGCTCTCCTCCGCGGAGGCCAAGCGCATCCTACGCCAGCAGGGGCTCTCCGAAAAGCAAATGCGCGGCAAGATCGACATGATTTCCGCCTCGCTTTTCCTGCAGGCATGGCTTGATTCCACCCATCGAAAGGACGATCGTGGCTAACGTTCCCGGCTCAAAACGCCCCCAGGGCACTCAGCGTCCCGCCGGCACGCGGTTTCGCACCGATGCCCCCGCGCCCTCTTGCCAGCCGGCGCGCAGGCCGGCTCAGACGGGGGGCACTCGTTTTGCCCAGCCAAGTGCAGCGCCCGCCTCGGGCAGGGCTCGTGCTACCGTTCAGCCCGCCTACACCCGCTCCGCTAAGCCTGCCAAGTCCAAATCGGTTGTTCCTGTTGTGATTGCCGTGGTCATCGCCATCGCGGTCATCGCGGGGGCCGCCTTCTACGTGTTCCCGCGCTTGTTTGGAGGCGCCGCTTCTTTCGTCGAGGCCGGCCAGCAGGTGACGATCACCATCCCGGAGGGATCTTCGGGTGACGCCATCGCGTCGATCCTCTCCGAGAACCACATCATCGAAGAGCCGAGCGAATACTACGCTGCGGTCAAGAAGCTCAACGCCGAGATGTCGCTCAAGCCGGGCGAGTATCAGTTCGAGACCCTGCAGGACCCGCTTGAGGTCGTCAAGCAGCTCGTTGCCGGTCCCAATGTCGAGGGCGTCAAGTTGACCGTGCCCGAGGGCAAGACCGTCGAGCAGACGGCCGCGATCGTCGAGCAGGTGTACGGTATCTCCGCCGATGAATTCGTCGCCCAGGCCAAGGCTTCTAACTATGCCGGCGATTATGCCTTCCTCTCCGAGGCAGCCGATGATTCCCTCGAGGGGTTCCTGTTCCCCAAGACGTATACGTTCTCGGGTACCCCCTCGGTCGACCAGGTGATTCGGGCGATGCTTGACCAGTATCAGACCGACGTGGTCAACGCGCTTGATTTCGATGCCGCGCGCGCCCTGATTTCGTCGCGCTATGGCCTCGAGATGTCCGATTACGACATTCTCAAGCTCGCCTCCGTCGTGGAGCGCGAGGGCCTTCATGCCGAGCAGCGCGCCCATGTGGCGTCGGTCTTCTTCAATCGTTTGGCCGGCGTTGGGGATTTCGCCGGTCGTCCTTTCCTCGAGAGCGATGCGACGCTCATGTACGAGACGGGCGGCGAGGTCACTGCCAACGACATCCAGACCATCGACAGCCCTTACAACTCCTATATGAATCCGGGTCTGCCGCCCACGCCCATCTGCTCTCCCTCGATCGAGGCGATTCGCGCCACGCTCGAGCCCACCGATTCCAGCGACCTGTACTTCTTCATCACGCAGGAAGAGGAGTTTTTCTCCCAGACCTACGATGAGCACATGCAGTCTTGGGAGTAGTTGGTTATGAGCCTTTTGTCCCCCGATCGCTACCTGTCGTGCGTTGAGCGGATCGATCTCGATGACCTTTGGGAATCCGGCGTGCGCGCGATTCTGTTCGACCGTGACAACACACTGGTTCCGCGCGATCGCACCGACGCACCGCCGTCGGTGGCCGCGTGGCTCGCCCGCGCTCACGAGCTCGGGTTCAAGTTGATCATGGTGTCCAATAATTGGCACACCAACCAGGTCGCCCGCTCGGCGGGAGAGCTCGGTATGGATTACATCTCCTTCGCCTGCAAGCCGCTTCCGTTTGCCATCAAGGCGGGAATGAAGCGCCTGGGTGCCGCGCCCAAGGAGTCGGTCATGATCGGTGATCAGCTCTACACCGATGTGTGGGGCGGCAACCTCGCCGGGATCCAGACCATCCTTGTGAAGCCCCAGACGCATGTTGACCTGTGGTATACGCAGATCTTTCGCATCTTTGAGCGCCGCGCATTGCGCCGAGTTCCCTGCGAGGAGTAGGGCGGAATGACCAACGCGGTTAAACATGGATGCGACCACGTCTTCTTCGTCGGTTTTCTCGGTGCGGGCAAGTCTACGCTCGCCCGTAATCTGGGGCGCATGTTCCACCGTCGTTTTGTGGACACCGACCGCCTGGTTGAGCGCCGGTGCGGCAGCACGGTGTCCCAGGTCTTCGAGGAGCAGGGGGAAGATCGTTTTCGCGAACTGGAGACGGACGTGCTGGAGGGCCTCAAATCCGAGCGCAGCCTGCTCGTCTCATGCGGAGGCGGCATCATCGAGACCCCTCGCAACATCGAGCTCATGCATGAGATGGGGTTTTGCGTCTACCTCGACGGCGACCTCGATGACTCGCTTCGCCAGATTCGCCGATCCGACACGCGCCCCGATTTTCGGAGTGCCGAGCATGCGGCGGACTTGCTCGCGCATCGCCGGCCGCTGTACGAGCAGGCGGCCGATCTCACCGTGGATATCCGTGGGGCCTCCTTTACCGAGGTCTCGTATGTCGTCGCAGAACTGCTTTTGGAGCGTGGCTTGATATGATTCGTCGCAAACTGCTCAATTTTGGTGCCGTCAGCACGGATTGCCGTTTGGGCTTCGGCGCCTTCTCGGAGCTTTCTCGGTTTTTCGCGAGCGCCGTTGGCAGGCCGTGTCGCGCACTGCTCGTCTTGGAGGGCTCTGTGCCCGATGCCACTGTCGTGAGCGTGCGCCGCTCGCTTATCGATGCGGGGTATGAGGTCCACGAGGTGCTTCTTGACGATTCGGCCACCCCTGGCATCGCCGTCGCCTCGAAGGTCTACGCCGCACTCGACGAGGGCCACATCACAGGTGAGGATCTCGTTGTTGGCTTGGGCGGCATGCGCGTGTGCTCGATGGCGACGTTTTGCGCGAACACGTGGTGCGAGGGTACGGCTGCGGCGCTCGTCCCCACCACGCTCGACGCCATGATGTGCTCTTCCACGCAGATGATGCCCCTTGCGACCAAGACCGGCTTCGCCTCGGTGTCGCTGCCCCCTCATCCGGCTCTCGTCGTCTGCGACTTGGACCTGGTGCGCGATGCGGGTATTGCCGCCAACGGTATGGGCTATGTGCTCCTGTGCGCGGCCGCGCTGGCCGAGAGCCGCAAATGCTGGGAGGATTTCGAGGGGCTGTCCGAGCGCGTCTCCTCCGGTGACGATCAGGCGCTGCTCGAGGCATTGAGCTCTGCGCTCACCTCGCGCCTCAACACCGTCAAGTCCGCAAGCCCCTCTGCCCGCAAGGCGTTCATGTTCGGTGAGACTACTGCGCGCGCCCTGGCATCGTGTCTCGGCGCATCGGATGCGCCCGCGTATCTGCTGCGCGCGGAGGGCATGCGCTTCGAGGCGCGCTTCGCCGTCGATGCGTGCGATTTCTCGGTCGATGAGATGTTTGCGCTGGACGATCGCCTCGAGGACCTCGGGGTGGGGGAGCTTGCGTTCGACATCGATCCCGAGACGTTTATCGAGGCGCTACGCGCCGAGCGATTCCGCCGATCCAACAGGTTCCAGCTGGCGCTGCCGAAATACCCGGGCGTGATGCGCCTCGCCACTGTCGAAGACGCCGTACTCGAGCGCCACGCCCGGGCGTTCCTCGCCTCCCGTCGTTCCTGACATGTGCAATTTGGGGCACGTCCCCAGATTGCACATCGAGAATTTGGGGACGTGCCCCAAATTGCACATTCACAACTTCGGTGTATCTTGGTGTCACTCAAACTAGGAAGGATGTTCCCATGGTAGAAATCATGAATGGTCCCGCTGGCCGCATCGCTCGTCTTCGCTCCCTGATGGACGAGCGCGGCTACGATGCCGTCGTCGTTCGCGACGAGGCAAACCTGCGCTGGCTCACCGGCGCGATGCGCGTGTTCGACTACACCGGTGAGTACCCCCACGCCGCCTTCATCACAGCTGATGCGTGCTTCCTGCACACGGATTCCCGCTATTTCAACACGTTCGAGGAGAATCTCCCCGCAGGCGTCGAGTGGAAGCTCGATATGGACGTCATCGACATTCCGCGCTGGGTCGCCGATCGTGCTCGCGACACCAAGAGCCGCACGGTTGCCGTCGAGGACGACATGCAGATTGGCTTTTTCCGCGGTATCGAGCGTGGTCTTGAAGATTGCTCCGTGTGCGCCGCCCTGCCGCTCATGCACGGCGACCTCCAGCTCATGCGCGCCATCAAAGACGCAGAGGAGATCGAGCTCATGCGCCACGCGCAGTCCATCACCGACGCCGCGTTTACCCACATGTGCTCTGTAATCCGACCCGGCCTCACCGAGAAGCAGATTCGCACCGAGCTCGAGACCTTCATGTTCGACCACGGCGCCGACAACCTCGCCTTCGGCTCCATCGTCGCCTCCGGTCCCAACACCGCCAACCCCCACGCCATCCCCGGCGACCGCGTGGTGGAGAAGGGCGACTTCGTCCTTATGGACTACGGCGCGGGCTACCGCGATTACAAGTCCGATATGACCCGTACGGTCTGCGTGGGTGAGCCGAGCGAGAAGCAGCGCGAGATCTACGACATCGTCCGCCGCACGCACGAGGAGTGCGTCGCCGCCATCCATGCCGGCGTTGATGGCCATGACATCCACCTGCTCTCCCAGAAAATCATTGGCGACGCAGGCTACGGCGAGTACTACGGCCACGGCCTCGGCCACGGCGTGGGCATCGACATCCACGAGCTGCCGGTCTTCGGCCGCAAGAGCAACATCGTGGAGGAGGGCGCGGTCATCACCGTCGAGCCCGGCATCTACCTGCCCGGCGTGGGCGGCGTGCGCCTGGAGGACTACGGCGTTGTTACCAAGGACGGTTACGAGCCCTTCACGACCTCTACGCACGAGCTCGTTGTCATCGACTGTTAATTCATTTTGCGAGTATACTTTTCAAGTTCGACACCTCTACAGAAAGGCAAGCTATGGCTTCCATCACCACCGCCGACTTCCGCAACGGCATGGGTCTCAAGATCAAGGACAAGTACTACACCATCGTCGAGTTCCAGCACGTCAAGCCCGGCAAGGGCGGCGCTTTCGTCCGCTACAAAACCAAGGACCTCAAGACCGGCCGCGTGGTCGAGAACACCTGCAATGCCGGATCCAAGTTCGAGAGCGTGCAGCTCATCACCAACGAGATGCAGTACCTCTACAACGATGGCGACAACTACTACTTCATGGACATGACTTCCTACGAGCAGATCGCCGTCCCGGCCGACTTCATCGGCGACAACGCCAAGTGGCTGCGCGAGAACGACAACGCTCAGCTTCTCTACGCCGATACCGAGCTGCTCGGCGTGAACCCGCCCATGTTCATCGAGGCCGAGGTCATCGAGACCGTCCCGGGAGCCAAGGGCAACACCGTTCAGGGTGCCACCAAGCCCGCCACCATCGACACCGGCGCCCAGGTCATGGTCCCCATGTACCTCAACGAGGGCGAGCGCATCAAGGTCGACACCCGCACCGGCGAGTTCGTCCAGCGCCTCTAGTCGCGTCGTTTTCCCAAAACGCAATCGTGCGGCCTCGCGGGGCCGTGCGCGTATCACGTAAAGGAGTGCACATGTCGCAAGAGATCACTATTGCCGGCATCGGCATCGCACCCGAGGTCCTGGCGGCCATCGTCTCCCGTTCCGTCGAGGAGGTCGAGGGCGTCGCCTCTGTTGGCGTCAAGGACCTCGCCACCAACCTCGTCTCTATGTTCTCCGCCAAGTCCACCCAGGTGGGCGAGGACGTCGAGGCCGAGGTCATCGACGACAAGCTCCGTCTCACCGTGCATCTCACGGTCTTCTTCGGCTATCCGTTCAAGAAGCTAGCCGAGGTCGTGCGCGAGGCTGTGGTTAGTGCTATCGACGCCCAGGTCGGCGTCGATGTTGAGAGCGTGAACATCTGCATCGACAGCCTCGTTTTCCCCAAGGAGTAGCGCGTGGCATCCCTTAAGGTCAACCGCGGGCGCACGCTTGCCCGCAGCCAGGCTCTTCAGATTTTGTTCCAGGCCGAGGTCCGCGGCGAGTCCGTGGCCGAGGTTCTTGCCGGTGATTTCACGCTCTCCAAGGGCCCGCTGGCCGATTACGCCATCCAGATCGCGCGCGGCGTCGACGCCAACCGTGATCGCATCGACTCGGCCCTGCGCGCCGTCTCTGCGAATTGGAGCCTCGAGCGCATGCCCGGCGCCGATCGCAACCTGTTGCGCTCGGCCGTGTACGAGCTGTATTTCCAGGTCGCCGACACGCTCGACGCCGCCGTCGTCATCAACGAGGCGGTTGAGATCGCCAAGGCCTACGGTACCGACGACTCCGCCGGTTTCGTCAACGGCGTGCTCGGCCGCATCGTGCGCGAGCGCCATCTGCCCAGCCTGCAGCACGTGGCGTGCACCGTCACGGCAGACGACTGCGAGGCCGCTTGCATCGCGGCCCTCTGGTTCGAGATCGACCCCAATCGTCTCGAGGCCGAGCGCGAGGCCGTTCGTGCCGCCGAGGAGGCTCGCGCCCGTCTCGAGGCAGACGAGTACGGCTTTGAGGAGGAGGACCTCGATGCGATGTTCTCCGACCCCTTTGACGCTGCGGACGGCGAATAGCGTATGGCTGAGACCACGTTCGATGACATAACTGAGCGTCTCGACGAGATTATCGCCCAGGTTCGGTCGAAAGACACCTCGCTTGAGCGCAGCCTCGATTTGTTTGATGAGGCCATCGAGCTCGGCTCCCGTGCCGTCGACATGGTCGACTCGTTTGAGCTGTCGCCGCGCGAGGCCGACATGCTCGATGAGAAGGAGGCGTCTGAGGGCCCGGAGGCGGGTTCTTCCGATGCCGAGGTTGGAGATGCGCCGACGGCGGAAAGCGGGGCCCAAAGCCCGCACGCAGACGGTTCGGCAGACGCATCGCCTGGCGCGGATTCGGGCTCCGAGACGGCGTAAAGGGGCGCATGGTGGCACGCGTTCGTCTTGATGATGAATTGATTTCCCAGGGCATCTGCGAGAATCGCGCAGATGCCCTGCGCACGTTGATGGCGGGTCTCGTCTCCTCGGGCGGCGAGCGCCTGACTTCTCCCGGGATGATGGTCAAGCCCGGGGTGGAACTGCATGTGAAGGGACGCATTCCCTATGTCGGGCGCGGTGGGCTCAAGCTCGCCGGCGCGCTTGATGCCTTTCACGTCGACCCGGCGGGGCTCACCTGCGTCGATGTCGGATGCTCCACCGGCGGGTTCACCGATTGCCTGCTCAAGCGAGGCGCCAAACACGTGCTCTCCGTTGATGTCGGCCGTGCGCAGTTCGATTGGTCGCTGCGCAACGACGATCGAGTCACGCTGCTTGAACGGACGAATATCGTGGACGTTCCCGCTTTGGGTTACGCCGGCACCTGCGATCTGGCCGTATGCGACGTCTCGTTCACGAGCATTCGGACCATCTTGCCGGCTGTGCTCGAGCTGATCTCGCCCGATGGGGCGTTTCTCACGCTCGTCAAACCTCAATTCGAGGCTGCTTCCTGCGACGTGGGAGAGGGCGGCATCGTGCGCGACCCCGCGGTTCATGAGTGCGTCCTCAAAGATGCGGTGCGGCTGTTTGCCGTCAGCGGTCTGGTTCCCGTCGACGTGTGTGCCTCGCCCATCACGGGCGCGAAGGGAAACAGGGAGTTTTTCCTGCTCGGCGTGCGTGGCGAGGGCGACGCACCCGGCCTCGGTCGCGATGAGAGCGTCCTTATCGACCACATCCATGAGCTCGACGCGCACATCGCGTCGCTGGTGAGTTAGGTGGCGGCACTATGAAGGTGTTTCTTGTCCCCAACTATTACAAGCAGGAAGCCGTCGAGAGCGGCCTGGCCCTCGAGCTGTGGCTCACGCGCCAGGGCTTTGAGGTAGATTGGGCTGCCGATCAGCGCTCTGGCATCGATTCGACCCCCGACTTGTCAGACTGCGGCCTGGTGATCTCCCTTGGTGGCGACGGCACGTTACTGCGCGCCGCGCGCATCGTGGGGTACCGCGAGATCCCGATCCTCGGCCTGTCCTACGGGCATCTGGGATTTCTCACCGCCGCAAGTCCCGAGGACCGCAACGTCCTTACGGTCGTCGGGGATGCGCTTGCCGGAGAGCTGCACGTGAGCCGCCGAGCCACGCTCGCCTGCGACATCGTGAGCGTCGACGATCGGGGTGAGGAGTCCGTGTTCTCCAGCTTCGCCTTAAACGACCTGGCTTTGACGCGCGGGCCCCTGTCCGACATGGTCGAGTTCGACATCACCGTGTCGGGCCATCACATAGACCGCCTGCGCGGCGACGGAGTCGTGGTTTCGACCGCTACCGGGTCCACGGGCTACGCCTTGTCTGCAGGCGGGCCCATCGTGAGTCCGGAGTACACGGGCATGGTGTGCGTCCCCATCGCGCCCCACACCATTCAGGCCCGCGCGTTTCTCACGTCGCCTTCCGATGTGATCGAGCTCAAGATGTCAAAGGACCGCCCCTCCGTGCCCGCCATCGCGCTCGACGGGCAGTTCCTTGCGTGCGAAGGCGAGGTCGAGCGGGTCGCCGTACGTCGCGGTGAGGCGGATATCCTGCTGCTCGATTACGGCCCCGAGAGTTTTTACAATTCCGTGAGCCGCGTGTTCTACGGGGTGCGCAATGATCGATGAAATCCATGTTGAGAACGTGGCGCTTATTCGCGAGGCTACCCTGGTTCCCGGCTGCGGCCTCACGGTCTTGACCGGCGAGACGGGCGCCGGCAAGACGGCCTTGCTGTCCGCCCTGAAGCTCCTCATGGGGGAACGAGCCGATTCCTCCGCCGTGCGAGAGGGGAGCGAGGGCGCCCTGGTCGAGGGGCGCATGTTCGTCGGTCCTCGCGATGAGGAGGGGTTTGTCGCCACCCGTCGCGTGGGCGTTGATGGGCGCTCCCGCGCCCGTGTTGACGGAGTGCTGGCTAGCGTGCGCGAGCTTTCCGAGCGCGTTCGCCCCCTGATCGACCTATGCGGTCAGCATGAGCACCAGCGCCTGCTCGACGCCGCATCTCATGTGGGGATGGTCGATGCGTGGGCGGGCGCAGGCGTCGCCTCGGCGCTTGCCGAATACCGCGAGGCGCTCGACCGCGCGACTAAGGCCGCACGTGAGCTCGAACGTGTTGAGGCGGCGAGCCGCACGCAGGGAAGTCGCCTCGAAGAGGCTCGCTTCGCCCTCGAGCGCATCGATGAGGTCAATCCTGTTGTGGGTGAATACGAGGAGCTCGAGGAGCGCCTTCCGCGCGCCGAGCATGCCGAGGCGCTCGCGCGGTGTGCCCACGATGCCTCGCAGACGCTGTCGGGCGAGGGTGGCGCGCTCGATGCCCTCAATTTGGCGATTTCCGATTTGAGCCGGATGGGCGCTGTCGATGCGAAGCTCGCGTCGTTTGCCGATGAGCTGGCGGGCGCGGCGATAACGATTGAGGATACCGCCGCTGACCTGCGGCGCTATCGCGATTCTGTAGATTACGACCCCGCCGAGCTCGCGGCTGCTCAGGAGCGATTCTCGGCATTCAAGGGCCTGTTGCGCCAGTGGGGACCGCGCATGGAGGACGTCTTCGCACGTCGAGCCGAGGCGGCAGAGCTGTTGAGCCTGGTAGACGATGCTGATGCGCGTGTCTGTCGCGCCCGCGAGGCGCTTGACGCCGCCGAGGCGGAGCTCGCCCAGGCGGCCCGCACGCTCACCAAGCGCCGCAATGCCGCGGCACCGCGGTTTTGCCGCGAAGTGGGCAAGCAGATGGCGCGCTTGGAGATGGGCCGTGCCGAGTTGGTGTGGGAGAGCCGAGAGTTGCCCCGTGAGCGCTGGACCGCCTCCGGTCCGTGCTCATGCGAGCTGCTGTACCGCAGCGGTGCGGGTCTGACTCCTCGTCCGTTGCGTCGCATTGCGAGCGGCGGCGAGCTTTCGCGCGTCATGCTTGCGGCGAAGGTGGTTCTCGGCGAGGCTGATGCCGTCGATACGCTTGTGTTTGACGAGGTCGATGCCGGTGTCGGAGGCGCGACCGCCCGTGCGCTCGCCCAGGTGCTCGCCGATCTGTCTCGCACGCACCAGGTGATCGTGGTTACGCATCTCGCGCAGGTGGCGGTGCAGGGTTCCGTGCACTATGTGGTGCGCAGGGACGACGGTTCGGATGTCCCCGAGACAAGTCTCGTGCAAGTCGTCGGCGACGACCGCATCGCGGAGGTCGCGCGCCTGCTCTCCGGAGACGCCACCGAAGAGTCCCTAGCCCACGCCAAGCGGCTCCTCCAAGAAGCAGGCCAGCTCTAGGACTGTTCGCCCGTATGACCCGGTGCAGATGCCTGGCTCCCGAGTTCCCTCGTGTTTGACGTAGATTCCGCACGAGCAGAAGGCCCCAGTGGGGCCTTCGTCGCGCGCTGGACCTGACCGAGCGGCAAACACGAGGGAACTCGGGTCCCTTTCAGGTAGAATGGATGTCATGAATACTTTTGATATCTCACACATCCGCAACTTCTCAATCGTTGCGCATATCGACCACGGCAAGTCGACCATCTCCGACCGCATCCTTGAGCTCACCCGCACGGTGGAGGAGCGCGACATGGCCTCGCAGCTGCTCGACACCATGGATATCGAGCGCGAGCGCGGCATCACGATCAAATCGAATGCCGTGCGCGTCATGTACGATGCCGATGACGGGGAGACCTACCAGTTCAACCTCATCGACACGCCCGGTCATGTCGACTTTACCTACGAAGTCTCCCGTAGCCTCGCCGCGTGCGAGGGCGCGGTGCTCGTGGTCGATGCCACACAGGGCGTCGAGGCGCAGACGGTCTCTAACGCAAGCCTCGCCATGAACGCCGACTTGGACATCGTCTCCGCCATCAACAAGATCGACCTGCCCTCCGCTCACCCTGAAGAGGTCAAGGTCGAAATCGAGGAAGAGCTCGCCATCCCCGCCGACGACGCGGTGTGCGTGTCGGGCAAGACGGGCGAGGGCATTCACGACCTGCTTGAGGCCATCGTCTTCCTGGTGAGCCCTCCCAAGGGCGATCCGGCAAAACCGCTCAAGGCGCTCATTCTCGACTCGTATTTCGACGAGTACCGCGGCGTGGTCGCCACGGTGCGCATCTTCGACGGCCAGGTCAAGAAGGGCGACCACCTGCGCATGATGCAGGGCGGCGAGGAGTTCCTCGTCGACGGTGTGGGCGTGCGCCGTCCCGCCGAGTTTGCGCTGGATGCCTTGGGCGTCGGTGAGGTCGGCTTCATCGTCACGGGACTCAAGGACCCGGAGGCGGTGCACGTGGGCGATACGCTCACGCTCGTGGGCAACCCCTGCGATGCGCCGTTGGCGGGCTACCGCGAGGCCAAGCCGATGGTCTACACGGGCTTGTTTCCCATCGACAACAAGGATTACGAAAACCTGCGCGACGCGCTGGAAAAGCTGCACGTCAACGACCCGTCGCTCATCTGGGAGCCCGAGACGTCGGCGGCGCTTGGATTCGGCTTCCGCGTCGGCTTCCTCGGCCTGCTGCACATGGAGGTCATCAAGGAACGCCTCGAGCGCGAGTTCGACCTGGCGCTCATCGCCACGAGCCCCAGCGTGGACTACCACGTCTACAAGACCGATGGCGAGATGATCGAGGTGCGCAGCCCGCAGGACCTGCCCGATGTCACGCGTATCGACCACATCGAGGAGCCTTACCTCAAGGCGAAGATCATCACCCCGCCCGAGTACACCGGCGCGGTCATGCAGCTCGCCATCGAGCATCGCGGCATAACCACCGATATGATTCATCTGTCGCAAAAGTCCGTTGAGATGCATTTCGACATCCCGCTTGCCGAGCTCATCCTCGACTTCTTCGACCAGCTCAAGAGCCGCACCAAGGGGTACGCCTCCCTCGATTATGAGTTCTCCGATTACCGCATGAGCGAGCTCGTCAAGCTCGACATCCTGCTTTCCGGCGACGAGGTCGACGCGCTGTCGTTCATCGTGCACAAGGACAAGGCCTACGGCTTGGCGCGCGGCCTGTGCGACAAGCTCAAGGAGATCATCCCGCGTCAGCTCTTCGAGGTTCCCATCCAGGGCGCCATCGGCAACAAGATCATTGCCCGCTCGACCGTCAAGGCACGCCGTAAGGACGTGCTCGCTAAGTGCTACGGCGGCGACATCTCGCGTAAGCGCAAGCTGCTCGAGAAGCAAAAAGAGGGCAAGAAGCGCATGAAGGCCATCGGCTCCGTCGAGGTGCCGCAGGAGGCGTTCCTCGCGATTTTGAAGGTCGAAGATTGATCGACCTGCGCGAACAATTCAGGCGGCAGCCGTTTTTGATGGCGCCCATGGCGGGCGTGACGGACGCCGCGTATCGCATCATGTGCCGCCGCCGCGGTGCGGAGATGGCGTACACCGAGATGGTGAGCGTTGCCGGACTCTCGCACAAGAGCGCCAAGACATGGGTGCTCGTGGAACCCGAGCCCGAGGAGCCGCAGATTTGCGTGCAGCTGTTTGGCACCAAGCCCGAGCAGTTCGCCTACGCGGTGAACGCGGTGCAGGAGCGCGTGGGCGACAAGCTCTCGCTTATCGACATCAACATGGCGTGCCCCGCGCGCAAGGTCGTCACCAAGGGCGAGGGCTCGGCGCTCATGAAGACGCCCGAGCTCGCGGCCTCTCTGGTCGAGGCCTGCGTGCGCGAGGCGACCGTTCCCGTCACCGTCAAGATTCGCCGTGGGTTTGCGGCGGGGGAGAACACCGCCCCCGAGTTCGCCGCGCGCATGGAGCAGGCCGGCGCCGCCGCGGTTGCCGTGCACGGGCGCACCGCCAACCAGCTCTATACCGGTGAGGCCGATTGGTCGACCATCGACGAGGTCGCGGGGCGCGTGAGTGTGCCGGTTATCGGTTCGGGCGACGTGTTCTCGGCAGAGGATGCCGCGCACATGCTCACAACCACCGCCGCCGATGCCGTGTTCATCGCTCGCGGCACCTATGGCAACCCCTGGGTCTTTGGCGATGCGCGCGCGTGTGCGCTTGAGGGCACGCCGGTGCCCGAGCGCTCGGCGAAAGAGCGCATCGACGCTCTGCGGGAGCATTTGACCCTCCTGCATGCCACGCAGCCGTATATGGCCCGAGCCCGCGCCTTCGCGAGTTGGTACCTCAAGGGCCTGCCCCATGCCGCCGCCTGGCGGGGTCGCGTGGTCCAATGCACCACCTACGAGGAGTTCATGGCGCTGCTCGACGAGGTCGAGCACGATATGGCCGCTTGCGAGGCCCGCATCGTTGAGGAGGGGGCTAGCTCGGCAAAGAGCCTCCCGCTTTCTCGCGATCCGCGAAAGCTATAGATGCGATATGCCGATATTGCTTCCCAAAAACGAAACTTCTTTTTGCGTTTCCCCAGATATCTGTAAAAACTTAATTCGTTTTTGGGAAGCAATATTGAGATTCTCTGAGTATAGGGGCGTTCACCGCGTGGGGACCGCGTCTTGTTGCATGAGGTACTAATGAGCTACGAGGCACTCTACCTGCATATTCCGTTTTGCAAAGCGAAATGCGCCTATTGTGACTTCGACTCGCGCGCACTGTGTGGGGCGGCGCTTGACGAGGCGATGGACGTCTACTGCGCCCAGATGCTCGATCATATCGATGCGCACGGCCGCGCGGGTGAGCTGGCCTGCGTGCGGACCGTCTATATCGGCGGCGGAACGCCTTCGCTCTTGGGCGGGCGCCTGGTCGAGCTCGTGCATCGCGTGCTGCGCTATTGCGAGCCCATCGAGTTCACCTGTGAGGCCAACCCCGAATCGTTCGTCCTGGACTTGGCGCAGGGCCTGTACAAGGCAGGCGTCACGCGCGTATCTCTCGGCGTCCAGACGCTCGACCCGCGCGAGCTGAAGGCCATCGGCCGCATCCATTCGGCTGAGGAGGCGATGCTCGCCGTCGCCCAGGCCAAGGCGATAGGCTTCTCTACGTCGTGCGACATCATGTGCGGCCTGCCAGGGCAGACGCTCGACTCGTTTGCAGCCACGATGCGCGCCCTCGTCTCGCTTGAGCCCGATCACGTTTCGGTGTACCCGTTGCAGCTTGAGGAGGAAACGCCCCTTGCCCGTATGGAGGAGGCGGGCAAGATCGAGGTTCCCGACGAGGACTTCCAGGCCCAATGCATGGATTTGGCGGCCGAAATGCTGCAGGGGCGCGGCTATGCGCGCTACGAGGTCGCGAGTTACGCCAAGCCCGGCCACCGCTGCCAGCACAACATCGCCTACTGGACCGGCAAGCCCTACCTTGGCCTCGGCCGCTCCGCCGCCAGCATGTGTAATTTGGGGACGGGTGCAAAATTACACATTGCGGAGGCATCCGCCAGCGCAGAATGGCTCGGTTCCGCATCGCCCGGCTCCATCGACCCCTCCGTGGGAAGAATTCGGTTCAAGCAGCTCGATGATGCTGGTGAGCAGTTTGAGACTGAGCAGCTCACATGGCGCGAGGCTTGCGCCGAGAATCTCATGCTTGCTTGTCGCATGACCGATGGCATCTCGCGTGAAGCGCTGTCGCGTGCCGCGCGGGAAATCCCAGAGGCAGACCTTGCGGCAGCATGCGACGAGGCGGTCGCCAAGGGCCTTGCGGCGTGGAGCGGAGATCGCCTCGTGCCCACGCACCTCGGCTGGCTTGAGGGCAATGAGCTGTTTGGCCTGTTTTGGGGTTTGGCCGAGTAGTCGCCGACTTGCTTGGCGGTCGCAGAAGCGGCTGACACTTTCGGGGTGGATGTCCGTCCAAGGTGCGCTATGCTTTTCAGCAAAGCTTGAGAGGAGGGGCCATGCCCGGTAAACGCGAGGACGTTATCAGTTGGGACGAGTTTTTCATGCGTGCCGCCGTCGCGGCGAGCCTGCGCAGCAAAGATCCCAACACCCAGGTTGGCGCCTGTATCGCCGACACCAACAACCGCATCCTGTCCGTCGGTTACAACGGCACGCCTTCGGCGCTGAATGACGATGATTTCCCCTGGGGAACGGACGATGATCCGCTGCATGACAAGCACAACTATGTCATCCACGCCGAGGCCAACGCCATCCTCAATTACCGCGGGTCCCTCAAGGACATGGCCGGAGCGACGGTCTACGTCACTCTGTTCCCGTGCCATGAGTGCGCAAAGACCCTGGTGCAGGCCGGTATCGGCGAGGTCGTTTACCTTGACGATAAATATTGCGGCACCGAGGACAACCTCATCTCCAAAAACATCCTCGACCGTTGCGGTATCTCGTATCGCCAGGTAGAACTCAGTGACTAGCCCACGCTCCCTTGCCTAATTCGGGGGGCAATCCGGGGACGGGTGCAACATTACACATGAATACGGGGGCGCTCCGCACACGCGGGGCGCCCTTGCCTGGTATGTGTAATGTTGTACCCGTCCCCGGATTGCCGCATCGCGACGCCGCTCAACCGTGGGGATACCCTGGCGTTTGGCGCGCACCCCTCACAGGCGCGCGAGGCACGGGATATAATGACTCCCACTGTATGTAACCCATGAGCAGGGGAGTTTTTGCCACATGGCAGGAATGAACGATAAGGACTACTACGCAATTCTCGGCGTCGAGAAGGACGCCACCGCCAAGGAGATTCAAAAGGCGTTTCAGCAGAAAGCCCGTAAGCTCCACCCCGATGTGAATAAAGAGCCCGATGCCGAGGAGCGCTTCAAAGAGGTGTCGGAGGCCTATGCGGTTTTGTCCGACGAGCAGAAGCGTGCCCGGTATGACTCGATGCGCTCGGGCAACCCGTTTGCCGGGGCGGCAGGGAGCTCGCCCGCGGCGGGCGGCTACCCCGGCGGATATACCGATTTCGGCGGTTCCGGGGGCTTCGGCTTCCCCTTTGGGGGCATGGGCGGCTTTGGCGCCCAGCGCAGGCGCGGTGCCTCGGCCTATAACCCTTCCATGGGCGCTGACGTCGTGGTCGAGGTTAAGCTCTCGCGCGAGCAGGCAAAAGACGGCGCCCGCGTGGGCGTCAAGTACCCGCGCTACGAGGCGTGCGACAACTGCCACGGTTCGGGCTCCGTTGCGTCCGAGCACCATCGCGCGTGCCCGACCTGCGGCGGTACGGGCCACATAGCGGTTGACCTCGGCATGTTCGGCATGGGTCAGGCGCGCATGGTGTGCCCCGAGTGCGGAGGCTCGGGCAAGGTTGTCGCAGATCCGTGCCCCGTGTGCGGCGGCGAGGGCCGCACGCGCGTTCAGGCCGAGGCCGTGGTCGAGTTCCCCGCGGGGATCCACGACGGGGATCTCGTCCGCATGAAGGGCCGCGGCAACGCCGGCACCAACGGCGGCGAGACGGGCGATCTGGTCGGGCGGGCCCATGTCGCGGCCGAGCGCCTGGATGGCCGTGCGCGCACGGGCTTCTACCTCGTCGGCCTGGTGCTGCCGTTTTTGGTTCTTTCAGCGTTTTCCGGGACGTTCTCCATGTTCCTCATGCTCACGCTCATGCCGCTTATCGCCGGCATCGTGATGATCGTCAGCGACGACGTGCTGCACCGCAGCGGCCTGTGGTGGAAGCGCGGCCTGCAGATGCTGGCAAGTGGTGCCTCGAACGGCCTGTTGTTCGCTCTCATCTCGGTGAGCTTCTCATCGTGTACGCAGGCGATCTTTTTAGCGCCGTTCATGCTGTGATAAACGACCGAAGTTTGGGTAGAACTATTCGGTTAACCAAGAACGTGTTGGGGGAGGGTCCACATCGTGGCCGACAAGAGGGATTACTACGAGGTTTTGGGCGTCGAGCGCGACGCCACAGCAGATCAGATTAAGCGAGCGTTCCGTAAGAAGGCGATCAAACTACACCCCGACCGCAATGACGCTCCCGATGCAAACGAGCAGTTCGCTGAGCTCAACGAGGCCTACTCGGTCTTGTCCGACGAGCAGAAGCGCTCCATGTACGACCGGTACGGCACCGTGGACGGCATGCCCGGTTCGGGCTATGTCGATTTCTCCGATATCTTCGGGGGCATGGGCGTCGACGACATCTTCTCATCGTTCTTCGGCGGCGGAGCTGCGTCGGGTGGCAGCTCTCGCGATCGCGCACGCCGCCGCGCGGGCAGGGATATGGCCATCTCGCTCTCCGTTTCCCTAGAGGAGGCGGCCCAGGGGTGCAAAAAGACGATCTCTTACGACCGTCTCGCTCCCTGTGAGGACTGCGATGGCACCGGTCGCAAGGACGATGGGCAGGAGGTCACCTGTTCGCGCTGCGGAGGCACGGGATACGTGACCACGGTCCAGCGCACGGTCTTTGGCCAGATGCAGTCGAGCGCCCCTTGCCCCGACTGCAACGGCGAGGGCACCGTCATCGATCATCCGTGCCCCCATTGCCACGGCGAGGGCCGCGCCCGCACGCACGAGCGCTTGGATGTCGAGGTTCCGGCAGGTGTCGCAACCGGTCGCCAGTTGCGCCTGCGCGACTGCGGCGAGGCCGGCTATCGCGGAGCCGCGTCGGGCGATCTCATCGTCACGATTCAAGTCGAGGCGCACGACCGTTTTGAACGCCATGGCGACGACCTGGTGAGCGAGGTCCACATCGGCATCGCCGAGGCGGCGCTGGGCTGCACCATCGAAGTCGAGGGCATCTTGCCCGACGAGGAGTTCGAGCTTGAGATTCCCGCCGGCACCCAGTACGGCAGCATGGTGTTTGCGGAGGGCCACGGCATGCCGCGCCTGGGTGGCGGCGGTGCACGCGGTCGCTTCGTCGCACGCGTCATCGTCGACGTCCCCACCAAACTCAACGCCGAGGCGCGCGAGGCGCTCGAGCGTTATGCGGAGGCTGCGGGCGAAGACGCCGCACCGGAAAAGAAGCGCACCATGGGCGATCGCATCCGCGACGCCATCGATGACATTCTCGACTAGGACGGAACACACATGTCGCGACCTTTCGCTTGCGTTGTGAATCTCGGGTGCAGGGTAAACCGTGTCGAATCCGATCGCATCACCTCCGATCTTTTGGAGGTCGGCTTTGCCCTGGTCGAGCAGGACGAGGCCGACCTCATCGTCATCAACACCTGCGCGGTGACGGGCGAGGCTGAGGCCAAGACGCGCAAGGCCGTCAGACATGCCTTGGCGCAGCCGCGCGAGCCCCTTGTCGTGGTCACCGGCTGCGTGGTGAATCTGCATGCCAACGAGCTCACCGACCTGTCGTCCCGCGTCATCGCGGAGCCTTCCAAGGTCGATGTCGCCCGCACGGCTGCTCGCGCCGTGGGGATGCCCGCGCACGGGATCGCCATGCACGAGGGCTCCCACGACCTCGCGGAGCTCCTCGGCCGTTCCCGCCTGGGCATCAAGGTTCAAGACGGCTGCAACAACCGCTGCTCGTACTGCATCGTGTGGAAGGCCCGCGGTCCTGAGCGCTCCGTTCCGGTCGCGTCCGTGCTGGAGCAGGTGCGCCTGGCCGAGCGCGCCGGCATCCCGGAGGTTGTTCTCACGGGCGTCAACCTCGGCGCATACGACGGCGTGGACCAAGATGACGCGCATGTCGAGATTGACGAGCTGCTCTCCATCATCCTGCGCGAGACGTCCATCCCGCAGGTTAGGCTCTCATCTCTGGAGCCCATGGATATCGATGAGCGCCTCGTTGACGCCATGGTGGCCGGCGGCTCCCGGGTTGCTCCGTTCTTGCATCTGCCCCTGCAGTCCGGCTGCACGGCGACGCTCAAGCGCATGAATCGCCCTTATACCGCCGAGGAGTACGAGGCGATGGTTGGTCGCGTGCGCGCAAAGCTCCCGGAGGTCGCCATCTCCTGCGACATCATCGCAGGCTTCCCCGGCGAGACCGACGAAGAATTCGAGCAGACGCTCGCTCTGTGTGAGCGCGTGGGATTTTCCAGGATGCACGTCTTTCGGTACAGCGCGCGTCCCGGTACGCCCGCCGCGACGGCAGACCATCAAGTGGAGCCCGAGGTCATGGCGCAGCGTGCGCGCGTGCTGCGCGAGGTCGCGGAGCGCACGTCGTATGCGGACGCGAAGCGGCGCGTGGGGTCGGTCGAGACGGCCGTTCTCGAGTACGGCAACAGGGGAACGCTCGGCAGCTTCCATCGCGTCGTCGTCGACGGGCTCGAGTGCGCGCAGGCGGGTTCGCTTCTGCCCGCGCTCATCGAGAGCATCGATGAGCGCGGCATGCTGCACGCTGTCCCCGCGCAGCCTGAGGTTGGTCGTTTGTGATGGCGGCAGTGCGTTCCAAGGCGCCGGAAGCCCAGGTGCGCCTCTCCATTCCCGCGCAGGTCGATCCCGCGTTGGTCGCCGGGCCGTGCGACGCCCTGCTTCGCGTTGCCGAGCAAAGGCTGCAGGCAAGCGTGACCCTGCGCGGATCCACGCTCACGTGCGCTGGGGCAACGCGCGATGTCGATGTGCTCGTCCGTCTGTTTACCCACGTCATCGAGGTGGCGTCCACGGGCGTGAACCTCACCGTCGACGACGTCGAGCGCTCTATCGACGCCCTTGTGGAGGATGCGGCGCCTTGCGCGGGCCCTCGCAATGAGGTCCTGCTGAGCTATCGCGGCAAGATCATTCGCCCCAAAACGGCCGGCCAGCAGCGCTACGTCGACGCCATCCGCGAGCATACCGTGACGTTTTGCACCGGTCCCGCGGGCACCGGCAAGACCTACCTCGCCATGGCGATGGCGGTCGCGGCGCTGCAGAGTCATGACGTCGGTCGCATCGTGCTGACGCGCCCCGTGGTCGAGGCGGGGGAGAACCTCGGGTTTCTTCCGGGGACGCTCGAGGAGAAGGTCGACCCGTATGTCCGCCCGCTGTACGACGCGCTGTTCGACATGATGGATGCCGAGCGTGCGCATGAGCTCGTGCAGCGCGGTGTCGTTGAGATCGCGCCGCTCGCCTACATGCGCGGCCGCACCCTAAACGATGCTTTCGTCATCTTGGACGAGGCACAAAACACCACGCCCGAGCAGATGAAGATGTTCCTGACGCGCTTGGGCTTCAACTCGACGTTCGTCATCACCGGCGACGCCACGCAGCGAGACCTTCCGGGCAAGCGCAACGGCTTGCTCGAGGCGACGCAGGCGCTTGTGGGGGTTGAGGGCATCGCACAGATCGAGCTCGCCCGCGCCGACGTGGTCCGTCACCGGCTGGTGGGTAAAATCGTCGAGGCGTATGATGCGTATGAGGCGGCGCGACCCGGTGCCCGCCGCGATGCGGCCGCTCAATCGAAAGGAGGCCGTCATGGCCATTCTGATGAGTAACGACGCGGGGCTTTCCACGCTTCTTGACGAGGACGAGCTCAACGCGATCGCAACTCACGTGCTTGCCGCCGAGGGCGTCGAGCGCGAGGTCGAGATATCGCTGTCGTGGGTCGATGAGGACGAAATGCACGACCTCAACCGCGAGTGGCGCGGCATCGACCGAACCACCGATGTCCTTTCTTTTGAGTGCGACTCGCCGTTTGATGAGGATATTCCCAGCGACGTCATGGTGGAGCTCGGCGACATCATTCTCGCGCCCGAGGTGATTGCCCGCCAGGCCCCCGACTTTGGCAACAGCCCCGCAGATGAGTGCCGGCTCATGTACGTGCACGGGCTGCTGCACCTGCTGGGGTACGACCATATTCAAGACGAAGAAGCCGAAGTGATGGAAGCGCGTGAAGATGCGCTGCTTCGAGAGCTCGCGCTGCTGCGCGGGGACGACCCGCTCTCGGTCACGGTTGGCCCCATCACCAATCACGCCCACGATTAGGAGACCGTCATGATTCCGGGTTCAAACAAGGATCATCCGTCCTTCATCCGCTCGTTTGGCTACGCGATCGAGGGGTTTGTCACGGCCGTTAAGACGGAGCGAAACATCAAGGTCATGCTCGTCGCGGGCATCTTGACGGTCATCGCGGGTTTTCTGGCCGACCTTGAGCTCATCAGCTGGGCCCTCATCGTGATTTGTATCGGGTTGGTGATTTTCGCCGAGCTGTGCAACACCGCCATGGAGGCTATCGTCGACCTGGCGACGCAAGAGCTGCACCCGTTGGCCAAACGGGCGAAGGACATCGCCGCTGCCAGTGTGTACGTCTTGTCCATCACCGCCGCCATCGTGGGCATTCTCGTGTTCGCCCACGCGTTTGGCTTCGTGGGTTCCTGGCACTAGAGGCGCTGCTTGCCCCGGTGCCGGCGCGCCGTTTGCCCTTGGCGCCTATGGCGCGGCTTGGGGCCGGTCGCCGTGGGCGGTCGTGGCGAGTGGCACGCCCCCTTGGATTGATCGCTGATTTGCTCCGTGAATAAAGGAGAGAACATGACCAACGACATGATCGACTTCGACCCGTTTGATGACCTGTCCGACGACGAGCTCGACGCAATGCTCGAATCCGGTGAGCTCTCGGGCGGCCTGCAGCCCTCTGCGCTCTGCGCCGACGTGCCCGAGGGCTTCCGTTCTGGATTCGTTGCGCTGGTGGGTCGCCCTAATGCAGGAAAGTCGACCCTGCTCAACGCCTGCTATGGCGAGAAGGTCGCCATCACCTCTCCGGTTGCCCAAACCACGCGCCGTCGCCTGCGCGCGGTGGTAAATCGCGACAATTGCCAGCTCGTCATCGTGGACACCCCCGGTATCCACAAGCCGAAGGACGGCCTTGGCTCCGAGCTCAACAAGAGCGCTCTCGGCGAGCTAGCAGACGTTGACGTGATCGCTTTCGTCATCGATGCCAGTGCGCCTATCGGCCGCGGTGACGCTTGGGTCGCCGAGCGTGTCGCAGCGGCGAAGGCACCCAAGGTCCTCGTGCTTACCAAGGCCGATCTGGCGAGCCCCGAGCAGATGCTCAAGCAAATTGAGGCTGCCCGCGCGCTCGTAAATTTTGACGACGAGATCGTCGTCTCTTCTACTGAGGGCTTCAATGTCGAGGCCTTTGTCGATGTGGTTGCCAATTACCTGCCCGAGGGCCCGCGCTGGTTCCCCGAGGGCATGGGCACCGATGAGGAGGACGAGGTTTTGGTGGCCGAGTTCGTGCGCGAAAAGGTGCTGCTGCATACGCGCGAGGAGATTCCCCACGCCGTGGGCGTGTTGTGCGATGAGTTCGAGCGCCCCAAGCGCGACCTGCTGCGCCTGCATGCCACGGTATATGTGGAGCGCGAGGGCCAGAAGGGCATCATTGTGGGCAAGGGTGGCGAGATGATCAAGCGCATCGGTATCGAGGCCCGCCGCGACCTTGAGCGCATGTTTGGCTGCCGCGTGTTTTTGGGCCTCGACGTCAAGGTCAAGTCGCATTGGCGTGAGGATGCCCGCGAGATTCGTCGCTTTGGGTATGCGGCCGATGACGAGTAGCAGCTCCTTTGGGGCGCCTCGACCTATACATCGCCTGCTCGGACAGTCCTGCTCGCACGAAGGCCTCACCGGGGCCTTCGCCTCGTGCGGAACTCGCATTCGATGTATAGGTCGAGGCGCTGGAGCGGGCAGCCTGGTTGTGAGTTGCCATGGCCGGTAGCCGCACGTATCGCACGAAGGCGATCGTGCTCGATAAGACAAAACTCAAAGAGACGGACCTCATTCTCACGCTTGTCGATCAAAGCGGGCGTCAGATTCGCGCCGTTGCCAAGGGGGCCCGCAAGCCGGGTAGCCGTTTGGCGGCGCGGTGCGATTTGTGCTGCGAGGTGGACTTGCTTTTGGCGCATGGCCGCAGCCTGGATGTCGTGTCTCAGGCGGAGCTCGTCGCGGCTCCGCTCGGCGCACAGTCCAGCTACGAGCTGCTCGCCGCGGCGAGCGCGGTGGCCGAGGTCGCCGCGCGGTGCACATATGAGGATGCGGAGGACCCGTTCGTCTATCCCATCACGGCCGCGGTTTTGAAGCAGCTCGCGCACGCGGACGCCGCGCATCTGGACTTGCTGGTCGCGGCGTACATCTACAAACTTTTGAGCCATGTGGGGTATCGGCCAGATTATTCCTCGTGTGTGGCGTGTGGCGATGAGGCGCCGACGTATTTCTCCGCTCAGGCCGGCGGCTTGCTGTGCGCGAGTTGCGCGGCTGGCGTCCCCGGTTGCGAGCAGGTAGATTCCACCATCGTTCGGTGGCTTGACTGCCTTATCTCGCTGCGGTTTGCGGAGCTTTTGGCTGCATTCGTGGACGTGCACACCGCGGCGCGCCTGCTGGGGCTGGCGCACGTGTGGGCTGCCACGCATCTGGAGTGTCGTTTACGCGCGCTCGAGTTCATGCTCGGGCGGTAGGGCTCACATAGGACACTCAGCTACATATCTGCATATTGGTTGATATGGCAATGATTCTATCGAGCATTCATTTATGTTTGCTACAATATTTCGCTGAATGTGCAAATCGATTCATTTTGGGATGGAGAGGTTAGTTAATGACTCTTCTCGAGCTGCTTGAGCTGATGAAGAAGCGCATTAAGCTGGTCGTCGGTCTGCCGATTGTCTGCGCGCTGCTTATTGGCGTTTACTCATTCTTGTTTATGCCGGATACCTATACGGCCACTACGAGCATGTATGTGCTCGCTAATCAGGAGGAATCGGCGAGCAATCTCTCTACCGACCTCTCTGCTTCCCAGATGGTCGCAAACGACGTGACTACGCTCCTCAAGTCAAATCGTGTCCAAAAGGCAACGGCCGACGATTTGGGTCTCAAGAACCTTAAGGATTTCGAGGTCGAAGTCACCAGCGCTACCACCTCGCGCGTAATCGAGCTCTCCGTCACCGGTACCGATCCCGACCTTGTCGCCAAGGTCGCCAACGCCATCGCCGATAACGTTTCCTCCATCTCGCGTGATGTCATGAAAGTCGAGGCGGTCAACATCATCGACCCCGCTTTGGCTCCTGTCGCCCCCAGTGGTCCCTCCCGTCCTCTGTACGTTGCGGTCGCATTGATGGGTGGTTTGTTCCTCGCCATTGCGATTGTTGTTCTCGCCGATATGCTCAACATGAAGGTCCGCACGGCAGATGAGGTCGAGGAAATCCTTGGCATTCCGGTTATTGGTCGCATCCCGGCTGTGAAGGGCGGTCGCTAATATGGCGAAGAAGCAAAAGGTCGGCATCGATCAGATTCATATGCAGAACGCGGTCAAGACTCTCGCCGCAAACATCAGGTTTGCCTCTGTAGACGACCCAATTCGTTCAATCGTGGTCACGTCGTCTGTTCCCAATGAGGGCAAGACCACGGTCGCGATCTCGCTTGCAGAGGCAATTGCGAGCGGTGGCAACAGCGTGTTGCTTGTCGAGTGCGATATGCGCCGACGCTCGATTGCCAACAGCCTCGGCATCCACGCCCGTTCCGGAATCTATTCCGTGCTGTGCGGTCAGGTTCAACTCGCAGACGCCGTTGTTGCCGGTTCGGTGCGCGGCATGTACTTCCTTGATAGTGAACCTCAGATTCCCAACCCTGATGTGCTACTCAATTCCAAGCGGTTCCGTAAGTTGGTTTCTACCGCGGAGGAGAGTTTCGACTACGTGATTTTCGATACTCCGCCGCTGTCTGCATTTGTTGACGCGGCCGTTCTTTCCACGGTGGCCGATGGAACCCTGCTCGTTGCTGGCCAGAATGTAGTTCGTCGAGATGAGCTCACGGCTTCATATGCCCAGCTTGAGAAGGCGGGTGCCAACGTACTTGGTGCGGTTATGAACTTGTGCAAGTCGGAGAAGAGCGAGTATTACACCGAGTACTACACTCGGGGCAATGGAGATCTGAACGTCCCTGCCCCTCAGGCCCAGGTTCCGGCCCCAGCCCCTGCGCCCTCAAAGCCCGTGGCCCGTCCTGTTGCTCGTAAGGCTGCGCGTCCGGCGACCGCGGCGCGTCAATCCGCACCGGCTCAAGGCCTCAAGCCGATCCCCAGTGCAGGCGCTAAGGTTGCTCCGGATTCCACGGCTCAGTTTATCGCCAGCATGAATTCTGGTACCAAGCAGGGTTAGTGTTTGAAAGCTTCGCAACGGCCGTCACATCATGTGTGTGGCGGCCTTGTATTATCTTGAGGAGTCACGTTGAGGGATATCCATTGCCACATCCTGCCCGGAGTTGACGATGGCGCACGCGACCTACAGGCAAGTCTGGAGATGCTCAAGGCCGCTCAGGAGGCGGGAGTTACCAGTATCGTGTGCACGCCCCATTGCCGTGATCCATATTTTGACTATCAGGCAATGTGGAATGCGTTTTACGAGCTCCAGGCACGTGCCGGCGGGTTTCCCCTGCAGATGGGTTTTGAGGTTGCTCATCCCAAGCTCATGGAGCTAGGGGTCGAGCAGTGGGCTCCGTATCTTTGTTTTGATGGCAGCAATGAGTTCTTGCTCGAGCTCGACCCTCATGCATCTGAACGCGATTTCTCCGATTACGAGCGGACCATTTTTGAGCTCCAGGGAATGGGCTACTCCGTCATCATCGCGCATCCAGAACGGTATAGGGCTATTCAAAAGGATGTGTCAATCGCCGAACGTTTAGTCCGTATGGGATGCCATTTACAAGCCTCCTCTGACTTTTTGGGCGGCGGTCGTTTTGGCAAGGAAAAGAAGCCTGCTAAACAGCTGTTTGAGCGCAATCTGTATCGATATATAGCGAGCGACGCTCATCGTCCAGAGCATTATGCGTATCTTTCTCGTGCATATGATAAATTCCCACGCCGCGGAGCACATTTCGCAATGTAAAATGATACCCCGTAGCTAGGGGCATGCATTGCTGTTCCAAAACTCGCAGCGTAGCCGTTGCGATTTTTGCTGTATCGCGTGATGTATCCTAGTTACGTACATATCTTGCTCCAAAGGGGATCGTGCCACGTGCAGAGTCCGGCGGTGTCAGGAGAGCAAATACGACTGTTCCATGTGGCTGAGCGCCTATGGCGAAGCTATACCCATTGCAGGTAAGCCGTACTATGCGCTCGGTTGGCGAGGGGGAGTTATGACAGGTTGCGAATCTGCGGATGCTTGCGTGCATCCGTGGTATGTGGTGCACGTTGCAACGGACAAAGAGGCCTACATGGCTTCTTTGATTGAGCGAATGTCGCCAGATGGTCTCGTGCATGAGTGCTTCACGCCACGCTATGCAACGCAGGTCAAAAGAGCGGGGGAGTGGGTCAATGTAGAGAAAGTTCTTCTCCCTGGCTATGTCATCGTCGTAACCGACAATCCGGAAGATCTTGTCCGGACACTGCGTGTATTCCCCGAGTTTGCGCGTCTTTTGACCATGGGAGAGTCGTTTGCTCCCCTGACTGTTGAGGATCGCGCATGGATTGAAGCCTTTACTCATGAAGGCGAGCGGTGCATCGCTATGTCCGAGGGTGTGCTGGAGGGCGACCGCGTGGTCGTCCTTCGTGGTCCACTCAAAGGTAATGAGGCGATCATCGTAAGCGTGAATCGGCACAAGAGCGTTGCCTTTGTGGAGCTTGATTTTTGTGGACGACGAGTCAAGACAAAGGTAGGACTTGGAATTGTCAGCCGTCGAGATGGAGAGGCTCAATCTAGAGCCGACCGACGAGCCTAGAGGCACATTCAACGAGCTGGGGGGGGGTCTGCCCCTCCTATGCAGCTTATGAATGGCCACAAGGCTGGTTATTCCTCGGACGGGCTTGATCAAGACAGTAGGGTAATTCCCTCTTCCGTCCACGTTCCCATAGCAGGCACAAGAGAATCAGCCAGGGAGGGGGAGCGCGCCGTGCGCCGTCTCTCGCTCATGCGCAACGCCCAGGCCTTCGACCGGGAGAGGCTTGGCTACCGTCTCGCGAAGCGCGCGTTCGACATCGCGTTCTCCGCGGCGGTCATCGCCGTCGGGCTCGTCCCCGGGGCCGTCCTCTGCGCCGCGATCGCCGCCGAGAGCCCCGGGTGCCCCCTCTACAGGCAGAGGCGCGTGGGCCGCATCGACGCCGACGGCAGGCCCCGCGAGTTCACCATGTGGAAGTTCCGGAGCATGGTGAAGGGCGCCGACGGGATGAAGGCCGACCTCATGGCCGACAACGAGGTCGAGGGCCCGATGTTCAAGATGAGGGACGACCCGCGCGTGACCAGGATCGGCCGCTTCATAAGGAGGCACTCCATCGACGAGTTCCCGCAGTTCCTGAACGTGCTGGTGGGTGACATGTCCGTGGTGGGCCCGCGCCCGCCGCTGCCCGAGGAGGTCGCCGAGTACGACGAGTGGGCCATGCAGAGGCTGGCCGTGAAGCCCGGCCTCACCGGCCCCTGGCAGGTGGGAGGCCGCTCCGACGTGGACTTCGACGACATGGTGCGCCTCGACCTGGGCTACATCGCCCAGAGGTCCGTGTCCATGGACCTGAAGATCATCCTGCAGACGATCGCGGTCGTCTTCACCGGGAAGGGGGCGGCGTAGATGCCTGAGCCGATCAGGGTCGCTCATGTGATGGGCAAGATGGTCGGCGGTGGGGTCGAGGCCGTCGTTATGAACTACTACCGGCACATCGATCGTTCGAAGGTGCAATTCGATTTTTTGGTCGACGCCGACTCCACTATGGTTCCTCGCGAAGAGATAGAATCGCTTGGAGGAAGGGTTTTCGTTGTCCCACCCTATCAGGAGTTTTTTTCTTATCAAAGGGAGCTCATTGCTCTTTTCAAAAGGGAAAGCTGGCGTATCGTCCATAGTCATATTAATACGCTTTCAGTTTTTCCACTACGGGCCGCAAAAAGGGCTGGTGTTCCTATCCGTATTGCCCATAGTCATGCGACGATGGGCAGGGGAGAAGCGAAGCGCAACGCAATTAAGATGATACTACGGCTTTTTGCTAATGTTTATCCGACAAATCGAGTTGCTTGCAGCTTATATGCCGGAAAATGGTTGTTTGGCAAGAGGGCTTCGTTCGTTGTCATTCCTAACGCTGTGAACTTGGAGAAGTTTCGCTTTGACCGTTCATCGCGAAGTGCGGCGCGTCAAGAATGGGGTGTCGACGAACACTGTTGCGTTATCGGCAATCTCGGACGCATGGAGAGAACGAAGAATCAATCTTTTCTTATTGATACCTTTGCACGCTTACACGTTGCACATCCAGATTCATTTCTTGTTATAGCCGGTAGTGGTTCTTTGCGCTGCTCACTCGAGCAGAAGGTTAATGAGATGGGTTTGGGAGATTGCGTTCTCTTCACTGGTCAGATTGACGATGTAAGTTGTCTTTATCAGGGAATGGATGTTTTTGTATTGCCCTCACTGTATGAGGGCTTTGGTATAGCTTTACTTGAGGCGCAGATTTCTGGTGTTCCGTGCGTGGCTTCAGATCGAGTATCGCGCGAAGTTGTCCTCTCTAATCGGTGCAGGCTTATTTCTTTGGAGAGCAACTCGGATTTTTGGGCTAGCGCCATCTGGTCACAGTTTGATTCTTGCTCGCGAAAGGAAATCGTGGACGATGAATTAAATCTGTTCAATATCGAGATCGCTTCTGTAAAACTGGAAGATTTCTATTTGAAGTTAGTAGAAGGTGCGAACTCGTGATCTCAAATTTTGTATCAATTATAGTTCCAGTTTACAATGCCGAAAAATACTTAGAAGATTGCCTCGAGTCCCTCACTAGGCAGTCAATGGCTGATTTTGAGGTTTTACTAATTGATGATGGGTCTACAGATGGCTCACTTTCGATTTGTCGTTCGTATGTAAAACGCGACTCGCGTTTCAGATTATTTGAGCAGAAGAATTCAGGAGCGGCAGCTGCACGGAATCGAGCGCTAGATGAAGCTTCGGGTGAATGGATCACGTTTGTTGATTCGGATGATTACTTGGAGATCGACAGTATTGAGCGTTTGGTTTCAACCCTCGTATCATCGGGGGCTGATATTGCATTGGGCGGATATGGTTCGATTCGTGAGGGGGCTAATAGCATTAAGTTCGTTACTCCCGATATAGAAAAACCTCTCATTGCTCCTGCAGAAGCGCTTTCTAAGATTCTTTATCAAGATGGTCTTGACTTTGCTCCATGGGGCAAGCTGTTTCGCAGCAAGCTATTCGAAGATGTGAGATTTCCTCCTCTGAGATCGAGTGAAGACTTGGCGACTATTTATAAGCCATTTCTTAAGGCGCAAGCAGTTTCGCTAATTAGGGACTCTGGTTATCGATATCGGCTAGTTTCAGGTTCCCTTAGCTATTCAAATTTTGAATCTGAGGCTTGGCAAGTTATGCTTAACGTTTCTCAGGACATTTGTGCAAGTTTCCCTGAGCTCAGATCACCCTGCGATTGCAGGCGCCTTTCATTTGCTTTTCACGTGTTTCTCATCTCGGATAATCCAGTCGTGAGGGAAAAAACTTGGGAAGAAATTCTTGCAACCAGGAGAGCGGTTCTTACCGACAGCGCTGCAAGGAAGAAAGCTCGTGTTGCTGCGATTGTTTCTTATTTTGGTAGACGAATCACCGGCATTGTTGGATCGCTTCTTCATTTTTCACGTTAAAGGTTGATGTGGGAGAGGGTGTAATATGAAGGTCATTTCTTGCGCAAGCTATTACGGTACCGGTTCAAGCGCGATTACTGATTATGTCTCCGAGTTTGATGGAGTTTTTTCCATGACAAATGAGGAGTTCAGGTTTATTCAGGATCCAGATGGAATTGATGATCTCGAGTTTCATCTTGTTGAAAACCACAACAGGCATAATGCTGGACACGCCCTTAAGCGCTACAAGAGGCTCGTTGATTTCTATAATGGCAATATTTTCGGTCGCAAGTACGCCCCCTACTTTCACAACAAATGGAAAGAAATCTCATATCGATATATCGATTCTTTGACTGATTTCACCTTTAAAGGTTGGTGGATGTATGACCTCTATGACAAGGGTGGCTTCTTCTATTTTCGCAAGAGAATTGCAAACAAAATTTTGCATAAAACAATCTGGCGCCATGATCCTGATCGTGCTCTAAATACTATGAAGAGTGAAGTGACTTACTGCGCTGCGCCCGGGGAAAAGAAGTTCGTGGAATGTACGCAATGTTACATAGAAGAGCTCCTTACTGAGGCTAGCAACGGTGCAGATACGATTATGGTCGACCAGATCGTTCCGCCTTCTAATCTGTCTCGATATACAAGATACTTTGACAATATCAAGGTAGTCGTTGTCGACCGTGACCCAAGAGACCTTTATCTCCTGGAAAAAATGGAATGGAAAGACGGGGTTATTCCGCATGAAGATGTAGAGACTTTTGTTAAGTGGTATCGCTATACACGCGCGCACCGACTAACTGAGGTTTTAAATCCCGAGACTACAATCTTTATTCGCTTTGAAGATCTGATTTATCGCTATGACGAGGAAACAGAACGTCTGAGGGTTTTTCTAGGACTTGAAGAGGGCAATCATAAGAGACCTCTCACAAAGTTTGTTCCAGAGCTTTCTAGGAAGAACACTCGTAAGTGGTTGGAGTATCCCGAAGTTGCCGATGAAGTTGCATATATTAAACGTGAGCTCCCCGAATATATTTATGATTACGGTGACCTTGGAGTCGAAGAATGAGGTTTGTATTTGTTTTTGACGGCTTGGGATGCGGCGGAATTGAGCGTGTTGGTATTGATTATTGCAACGCCCTAGCTGATGATAATAATGAGGTTACTGTTATCAATCTCGTTCCGTCATTGAATGATTTCGCTTCTCAGCTATCTAATAGGGTGTCTTACATACCCAGAGTGTTTCCACGCGCGTTCGCACCAGAGCGCTATTGCTCGCTTGTGAAGCGCTCAGCTTGGGGTAGGTTTGTTTATCCTATTGCCTATGCGTTGTGTTCAGTAGGAGTTTTTGCTGCTCGACCATATTTTGGACGAGCACTCGATAATTTCGATGTCGCGATTGCATTTTCAGGTCACTACAATGATCTGACATTTGTATCTTCTTTTCTTAAGGCAGAAACGAAAATCGCCTGGCTTCATGGCGGTATTTCTAGCTACGCCCTGATTAGTGATGGCTACCTAAATCTGTATAAGCATTACGATGGACTTGTTTCTTTATGCGATGACGGGATAGAGGAATTTGAATTTGCTAATTCTTACTTAGATTATAAGATTAAAAAAATATATAATCCAATTGTTGCAAGTTTTACGAATCTAGATACACACCGGACGGATAACCTTCGCAGCCTATATGGCAGTTTTGCCCTTATGGTTGCTCGACTTGATTACCCGCATAAGGATCCATTTACTGTTATTGATGCTATAGATTTGGTTAATAAGCAATACGGTCGTGATTTAAATTTAGTTATTGTTGGCGATGGACCAGATAGGCAAAGAGTTGAACGTTATATTGTTGATCATGGTTTAACGTCTAAAGTTTTTCTCGCTGGCTATCAAAGCAACCCGTCGGATTACTATGCGGCTTGTAAGATTGTTGTCCATGCAAGTGCTGGATCAGAAGGACTTCCGACCGTCATGCTTGAGGGTATGGCGCTAAATAAGCCTGTTGTCGCAACTGATGTTCGAACAGGACCTAAAGAAATACTAGGCTATAATGAGTTTGGTCTCCTATGTAGACCGAAGGACTCTTCTGATATGGCGAGACAGATTAACATGCTTCTTGGGGATGAGAAGCTCTATGACCACTATGTTAATAAGTCGGCAGAGAGGGTTAAGGACTTCTCCATGGAGAATGCTATTAACGGGTTATTAGATTTCGTTGCAGCGTTGAATGACTCTGGGATCGAGAGCGATGGGGCACTCTAATGGACTCCTTGGTTTTTTGGGGTGGAGTAGGCTGGGACGATGGTACAATCTGGCTTTATATTTTCACTTCCTGTTTGGCTGGTTTCTTCGCTTTTCTTTCAAGTGCTTCTTTTTCCAGTCGAAAATCTATTCTTCCTTTTGTGCTCTCGACCATCATCCTCATTCTATTTAAAGGTCTTTCAATTTCTGGTGTCGATGTGCAGTTTGGCGGCGGATATTATTTAAATTTCATGTCTGCGGTTAGCTTGAGATCCTTTAGAGATAAAACTGTTGAAATTGGATTTCAAGTCTTAACAGTAATGGTACGCCACATCACGGATAGCTATGAAATCTATCTTATCATCGTGGCGCTGATTTCTGTTTTACCTGTAATGTTTGTAATTTGGCAACTGAGAGACAGGATCAATCTTTCGTTTGCAGTTTTAGGTTATTCACTTGTATATTTGGTTACGGGCATGTCTGCGATGAGGCAGTTTATGGCTGTGGGAATATGCTTGTTAGCAACATATTATTACTTAACGAACTGTAGGCAACGAGCATTGCTCCTCTTCTTGCTCTCTTTTTCTTTTCACTATTCTTCCGCCTGCATACTTCTTTTGGTGGTTTGCTTTCTAACAGAAAAGAAAAAGAGTGTTCAACTTCTTGTTGCATTTCTTTCAGTTCTGTTCTGTTTTATTGCAAAATCTGCAATTTCTGGATTATTTACTGGTCGCTATTCTATATATAGCCTAAATGAAACAGTTGATTTTGGAGCTGCCGCATTTCTTAAGTACATCCCGATATTTATTCTTCTGTTCGCTGTCGAAATTCGGTTAAGCACAGGGCGATTGAATGAAAAATTAGAATTGAACTATTTGTCTCATTGTTGGTCAATTCTTGTATTTTCATTTTCAATGGCATTGATTGGATATATCATTCCAATTTTTGGACGCGCGGAGTCTTATTCTCTTCCTATTGTTCTTGTAATTGCTTATTTAATAAGAAAGTGTGAAGAGGAGAGATTTTTCCGTTTACCGGTCAAAGTTTTGGTCTTCACTTATTTTTGTTTCAGGCTGTTGCTTTATATGAGTGATTCGTATCTCTCTGAAGGACTTATGCCTTATTTGACTTGGTTATAATTTCGTTTGGCGGTGTGAATTGATAACTGTTGTGCATGTTGTGGGCGTGATGAACCGCGGGGGTTTAGAGACGTTTGTCATGAACGTCCTGCGTAATATTGATTCGCGTAACGTTCATAGTGATATTCTTTGCACCCTTTCCGGTGTCGGCGATTACGATCGTGAGGCTACGGATTGTGGTGCAACCATCTATCACATGAGCGAAGCTTTTTCAAATCATTCAGGAAAAACACGGTTCTATTTTCAGTATCGTAATTATGTTTCATGGTTTAAACAACATCACTATGATGTGATACACATTCATGGTAGTCACGCTTTCGATAATTCAATTGCTGTAAAGGGGGCGCTTGATGCCGGTTGCAAGAAAGTGATTTGTCATAGTCACACGAACAATGGAGATCACTGGGTGTTGAATTCGCTTGGAGCACACTACTTGCGCAGGCAAAAAATACTTCGATTTGCCTGCTCCCGTCAGGCAGGGGAGTGGCTTTATGGAAATAATAATTGCTTTGAAATTATTAAAAATGGAATTGAAGTAAACCGATTTAAATTTAGCCATTCTGATAGAAGGGAGTATCGCGCATCGCTCGGAATATCGGATGACGTAAAAGTTATCATGAGCGTTGGACGGCTCGTTGACGTCAAGAACCATAGCTTCTTGCTGCATATTATGAGGGCTTTGCTCGATTTGAATCCCAAAGGCTGGTTGCTTTTGCTAATTGGTGAAGGAGAGAACGAAGGCGCGTTGCGAGATGAAGCACGGGCCCTTGGAATCGATGGGCAAATACGCTTTCTCGGACTACGTGATGATATACCAAGCCTACTTTCTTCTTCTGATGCTTATGTTATGCCTTCGATTCATGAGGGGTTGCCACTCGCTGCCGTTGAAGCACAGGCAAACGGACTACCTACGTTTTTATCATCTGGAATATCGCCCGAGACAAAATTGTTGCCTAGCACTTATGTACTCGAGCTCGAGTCCGGTTCTCTTTCATGGGCGCATGCCATTAATAACGCTCTAATAAACTCGCGGAGAATTCTCGATGCTGCTAATGCAGCGGCAATTGTTAAATCGATGGGATTTGACATATCTCAGACGGTTGAAAGACTTCAAGCAATTTATACGTCGGATAGATTTCTTTAGAGATTGGAGAATTAGATGCAATATATTGGATTATTGAACACAGCAATCAGGACATGCAACCAGGGCGACTTTATTATTGTCGAGAGCGTTAAGCGTGAATTATTCGAAGTGCTTAGTCGATCTTTTGTTATTGAGCTTCCAACGCATGCACCTATTATGAGGAAAGGTGAGTTTGGCATTCATCCTGAGGGAAACTCAGATTACTGTGCTCTTCAGCGTATGGATTATGCCTTCCTATGTGGAACAAATTTGCTTGCCAATAACATTACAAACAGATGGAATCAGTGGAATATTCAAGAGAACGATCTGGCTGTTTTGGGCGACAAGGTCGTTGCCGTAGGGATTGGTTCTTCGTCTAGCTATGAGTCTATTTCTCGACGAGCAAAGAATCTGTATTCATCTGCTTTTTCCAAAAGCTATTTCCATAGTGTAAGGGACGAACGTACGAAGTTTCTTTTGGAAAGCTGCGGTTTGCGTGCGTTGAACACGGGCTGTGCCACCATGTGGATGCTTACCGATGAGTTCTGTGAAAAGATTCCATCTGAAAAATCCGATGTTGTGGTTACCACTCTTACTGATTATAAGCAGGATCCAGTTCATGACGCTCAGCTACTGGAGCTGTTATTGAAGATGTACAAAGAGGTTAATTTTTGGATTCAGGGAATCGATGATTTGGCCTACGTCACTTCTCTTGGATTTGTTGATAAGGTAAAGCTGATATCGCCCAATCTTGAAGCCTATAATGAGTTCCTTAAGCAAACCGAATGTGACTATATAGGCACTAGACTTCATGCCGGCATTAAGGCGATGCAAGCAAGAAAAAGATCAATTATCATTGGAGTGGATAACCGTAGTTTCGATATCTCTAGTACTTATGGTATTAACTGTGTTCCCCGTGATGACATTGAAAGAATTAGAGATATGACTAATAGTACGTTCGAGACACATGTCGGAATTAACGAAGACGCCATTAATGAGTTCCGTTCTCAGTTTGGAGAGCTGGGCTGTGAGTAGTTCTAGGGTCAAGGCACTTCTATACGATTTAGTTGCATTCATGTTGAGCGGTGCTTCAATAAAGCTTTTGTCATTTTTTATGGTTCCGCTATATACGCATTTTCTTTCAACTGAGGATTATGCAATTTCTGACCTACTAACGCTAGTTATTCAACTCGCCATTCCACTCCTCACGCTGTCTATTAGTGATTCTGTTCTTCGATTCGGACTTGAATTAAACTCTGATAAAGGGGCGGTCCTCGGAACCGGTCTTTCGTTGACGCTTTGCAGCATCATCCTTGCAGTGCCAATTTGCGCAATTGTTGGTATTATAAGCGGAGATTGGGGGCTCGCTTTATTTTCGTTCCTGTTATTCTCAGTCCAGAATTTAAATAATTTTTTTGCTGCATACTTTAAGTGCGTGAATAAAACAAAGCAGATGGCATTGATTTCATCTGTCTCTGGCATAATGATCGTCGTTCTAAATGTTGCCTTCATTGCCGGGCTTCATATGGGATTGCATGGATATTGGCTTGGGAATGTTGTCGGCAATTGTATTGGCTTGGGTCTATACATGCTTTTGGACGGGTGGCGTGCATTCTGCTATTTGCGCAAGCCAGAAGCGAAGGTCCTTAATCGTCTGCTTTCCTATTCAATACCGTTGATTCCTAATTCACTGTTTTGGTGGATTAATTCCTCAATGGACAGATTTGTTTTAACAGCTCTAAGTACATTGTCTTTTGTAGGCCTATATTCTGCAGCATCAAAAATCCCTCAAATTCTAAGCACCATTAGCGGATTCTTCTTTCAGGCTTGGAATATATCAGTGTTTAAAGATTTTGGATCGACAGATTCAGCCATTTTCTTTAGAAAAGGATTCGTGGTTATTTCTTATGGTTCATTTTTGTTAGCTGGTCTTTTGATAGTGATTAATATCCCGTTGTCAAAACTGCTGTTTTCTGGTGAGTTTTTTGAGGCATGGAGGCTTGTTCCTCTATTGTTAACAGGCACGACAGTTAGCATTGTAAACCAGTTTCTTGGTTCAGTTTTCACTGCTTCAAAAGAAACGAATGTTATTTTTACAACAACGGCTGTGGGGTCAATTATTAACATCATTTTGAATGTCATTCTTATTAGTGCATTCGGTGGTATTGGCGCTGTTGTTGCTACGCTTGTTAGCTATTTAGTTGTATATGTGTCAAGGGCTAAGAAAATTGCAAGTACGTATTCTATTTTAGACTTGAGCCATACTGCCCCCTGTCTTCAAATCGTTGGATTGGTCATTCTTTCCGCCCTTTCAATGAGTGGTTTTACAGTACTTCAGCTGGGTGCTGTATTCATTGTTTTCGCAGTTGGAATTGGGTGCTTCGAATTTTCGTCGATTCGTAAGTAGCATGTATATCTGATTTACTGCTCAGACATCTTCATCTCGTGGTGAGTATTCGGATAAGGGGCAGCGTGCAATCTCGAGAGTCTCAAAGCACGTCGCGGTGTGATTGTGGTCAACCGACAATGCGATGGTGGTGTGGCCTCGCGAACAAGGTGCGCATGAGGGGCTTGATCCGGAAGAACTAGGTATTCCTATAACGCGCGGTGAAAACCCTTGCAGTGTTAAACCGCTTCCTTTTTTGCAGTGAGCCTCTATAGTTGGACAGATGACGCTCTGTTTCTTCTATAGGCGCTTTCTGCTTTAAGGGGTTGATCTGCTGCCGAGCTAGAATCACTTTGCCGAATTCTGGCATCGCTTTATGGACGGGAACGTCGATGGTTCGGTACCGTCAAGATTCTTGCGCACTTTCCGACAGCCCATAGGCCCGCCTCCGGTACGGCTACTCCTCCAACAGCGTCACGTCCAGGTAGCGCCTCGAGCCCCACTCGCTCTCCGCGACGTACTTGAGCCTCGCGGTGACGAGCATGAGCGCCGACTTCCCGTCCGGGAAGGTGCCCACCACGCGCGTTCGCCTGCGGACCTCGCGGTTCAGCCGCTCGATGGCGTTGCTGGTGCGGATGCGGGCCTAGTGTTCCCGAGGGAATCCGGTGCAAGTTAAGGTCTCGGCGCAGCCGGCGCGGACGACCCTCGCGGCCCCCCCCGAGGCGCATCCCCTCGAGCTCCTCCGCGACGGCGAGCGCCTTGGCCTCGGACGCCTCGCGCGACTCCATGGCGTGGACCGCCTTGAGCATGGCCGCGACGGCGGCGCGCCCGGGCTTCGGCACCCTGGCGGGCGCATTGCGGTGGAAGTGCACGGTGCAGCGCCGGTGGGCGGCCTCCGGGAACACCTCCGCGATCGAGCCGACCATGTCGGACGCCTTGTCGCCGACGACCATCCGCACGCCGTGAAGGCCTCGGGACCGCAGCCAGGACAGGAATTCCCGCCAGCACTCCGAGGACTCGGTGAAGCCCTCGGCGGCGCCGATGACCTCGCGGTAGCCGTCGTCGTTGACGCCTATGGCGATCATGACGGCGACGTCCTCGCAGGCCCCGCCCCAGCTGCGCCTCAGGTATATGCCGTCGACGCAGGCGTAGGGGTAGGCGCGCCCGGGCGGGCGGTTCCGCCACTCCTCGACCGAGGCGGACGCCTTCTCGTTGAGGCTGGAGACGGTCGCCGACGAGACGCTGGATCCCCAGAGGATCTCGGAGACGTCCTCGATCCTCCTGGTCGAGACCCCGGCGAGGTACATCTCGATCATCGCCTCCTCGACGCTGGCCTCGCGCCTGCGGTAGCGCTCGATGATCGCCGTCGCGAGGCGCGCGCCCTTGAGCTTGGGCATGTGGATGGTCACCTCGCCGGGGCTCGTGGCCAGGCCCCGGTCGTAATGGCCGGCGCGGTGCACCTCCCGCTCGGCGGTGCGCCCATGGCGCTCGGCGCCGACGAGCTCGTCAGCCTCCGCCTCCAACAGGCCGTTCAGCGTGTCCTCGACGGTCCTCCTGACCAGCTCGCGCAGATCGGACCTGAGGCTCTCCTCGTTCAATGCTGCGATGGGTTCGGGCATGGCCGACCTCCAATATGCTCCCTGTCTCGACAACTCGAATCATACCGAGGCGGGCCGTGCCCTCCCTTCCATCTGGACGCTATTTCGCTGTCAAAGTGCGCAAAATATTGTACGTTACCGATGGTTCGACCATTACCATGTTGCAGCACGAGTATGGCATTACGATTTCAACCGTGAAGCCCTGGAGTGAGCGGATCGACCTGGATGGCATCTGGGATCAAATTCCCACGCTCCTGAAGCCCATCGGGCTGACGCGTTTCGCCTATTAGTACCACGAGGCGAGCCCCCCTCTGAAAGGGAGAGAACCAGACGACGGGTCATGGCGGAATAATGTGAGAAATCCTGAGTCAGATACGGATGCGGATGCGTTGTCGCCGCATTGCGTAAGGCGACCGGCATTCGCATCGCCGACAGGCGGAGCTTGAGGCCATGCGTGAGGAGGGATTGCCGTACCGGGCCCGCAGACGCAGGATGCGCTGCTCCCGCATGGGCGTGGTTGGAAATTTCTTCCAAACCTGCTGCGCGCGATTTAAAGGCGGAGGGTCCGATGGCCGGGCAAGTGACCGATGCCGTTGAATTCAGGGTGGTTTGCGTGAAGCGCCATCTTTCACACGTGGAGGGCCTCTATGACGAAGTCGTTGCCCACTCGATATCAAGATTCCTGAATATGACGATGGTTCTCGAGTTGTTGGCGGTCTTCGAGGGTGGAGACACCACACTGCTGCATCCTGACATGGGTCGGTAGTACCGGATGCCAGCCTACAGGCTCTCGCTTGGGCGGATGGGAATCGCCTAGTCCATGTCCTGCAAAGGAAGGTGCCTCACGATGAGAAGTACGAGAGCTTCTTCTTGATAGTCAAGGCCGAGCCTGCCACGATTGGAAGAGAGGTTCTTTTGACATTTTGCAAAAGGATTGGGGGTGCATTGACTGGTGCAACAACGCACGCATCAAAAACCTCTTGATGGAAGCGGCCCAGTCGAGTAAAGGCTCGGCCGGGCCGCTGGACTCACTTCTTTTGATGTTCAGGAGCGGGAGTCCTCTGCAGTATGTGGATGCGACTCAATGATCGAGGAAGGCCGTTAGGTTACTTGATTAGAGCAGGTAGCGTTGAACCATGTCCCTGCCGAACTCCGTCATCTCGTAGCCGATCCTGAGGCCGCCGCCCTCGTCCAGCCGATACCCCGCCTCCTCCAGCAGGCCGTTCTCCTTCGCGGTCGCCAGGGCCTCCTCGACGCCTCCTGCGTTCAGCAGCCTGTAGCCGCCGTAGTCGCCCCTGAGCGCCTCGACGACGCCGCTTGCGTCGTCGGCCCTCCCGTCAAGGAAGTGGAGGACAATCGCGTAATACAACGGTGGGAGTTTCTTGTCGTTGCGATTCATGCTAAACCTCCTTTGAATGGCTGAAGAGAGTTTTGGGGTCCACGGCGATAAGGAAGATGCCGGCGACCATGATGAGCGCACCGGCCCATTGGATCATGGAGAGGGGCGGGTAGCTCGCGGACATGCCGCCGATGCCGAGGACGCCCATGATGACCCAGATGAAGAACGGGCCCCAGAAGGCGTACATCCCGTTGCACGCCATTCCGAGCGCGGCGCCGCACATGGAGTTGCCCTTGTACCAGAACGAGTAGGCGGGCATGGCGAAGAGACCGGATATTGCGAAGAACGCCAAAGAGGGGCTTGAGACGGCGGCGCAAAGAAGGTCGCCGATCCCGACCGCGTCGCCGGAGACGAGGGCCAGCGCGGGGAAGACGACGAGCAGCTCGAGGAGCCCCGCGGTCGTCTGGCGTATCGCGATTCCGATCCTGTACTCGACGAGGGCGGTCCCGAAGCCGGCGACGCATCCCTCGAACCCCCAGCCGAAGGCGGCGAGGAGCGCGAAGGCGCAGCCCATGAGGGCACTCGGGCCCATCGAGGCGAAACTGGCCCCGCCGATGAGGCCCCCTGCCACCAGGCAGACCGCGACGCCCGCCACGGTGTGGCCGTCGAGCCTCTGCTTGAAGAGGATCCGTCCTAGGATCGCGCCGATGGCGCAGTTGAGCGCGGCTATGGGGACGATCACCCCGGGGTTGCCCGCCGCGGTCGCCGAGTTGAGGGCGACGACGTAGCAGATGGTCGCGAAGGGACCGCCGATCGCGGCGCAAAGCATCATCACGATGCCGGGCTTGGTGCGGACCGTCTTCCAAAGGTCGCCGAGCTGTCCATTCTTCGCGCACACGACAAGAGACCAGACTCCGCTGAACAGATCGTTGAGTCCTGCGGCAAGCGCAGCAAGGACGAACGTGATCGTGAACGCATTGAGGGCGGGATTGCCGGCTCCCCATGGAGCCCCTGCGAACCAGTCCCCCCAGACGCCTTGGGTCTGGGCGAGCGTGAGGAACGCGGTATAGAGGCCGTAGCATATGCCGGACGCCATCGCGAAAGCAATGCCGCGGGCGGCGAATCGCTTTTTGCGTTGAGTCAGGAGCGACTCGATTCTCGCATCCATTTCCTGATCCTTTCCCTGTCGGTCCCGCCTATCTACTCTGCAGCCTTGTACAGATCGAGCGCGCGCTTGAGGTACCTCTTGCCGTAGCGGTAGTAGATGTGGGACCACTCGCCAACATCCTCGCCCTCGGCCTCCTTGAGCAGCGCCCAGGCGTACCAGCACCATCCGGCCATGCCGACCTGACCCAGGTTGTGGCGCCACTCGGCATCGGTGGGCGTTCGCCCGAAGTAGTGGGAGAGCGCGCGAGACATCTCCTCTTCGGAAAGCTGCTCGCAGACGCAGAATGTGCCGAAGTCGTTGGCGTAATCGCTCATGCCGGCGTACTCCCAGTCGATGAGGTCGACATGGCCGTCCTTGGACACGAGGAAGTTAAGGCCGAAGAAGTCGTTGTGGCACAGGACGGGCCCGCCGCCGTCGGCGACGAGCAGGCCGTTGAGCTCGGTCGCCCAGGTCTCCATCTCCCAGTAGTCGGGCACGTCGATGCGGCCACGATCGAGGATGGTTCGCTCATAGCCCTTGCCTTCTTCGTAAAAGCTGAAGGAGCGCTCGACAGAGGCGCCCGATTCATGGAGCTCGCGCGCCATCTGCATGGCGCGCGCGAGCTGCGCATCATCATGGGAATCAAGGTTTTTGGCCTCGCTGACAAATTTGGAGACCTTCCAGCCGCGGCGGGGATTCTCGAAGACGAAGGTGCTGTCGAGCCCCAGGAGCTTGGCGGTCTGCAGCGCCTCGCGCTCCGCCTCTCGGTTGACGATCAGCTCGGTGCCGACGCCCGGGTGGCGGTAGACCCATTCGCCGTCATCGGTCGTGAAGTGGCAGGAGAGGTTGGTGAGGCCCTGCTTGAGGGGGTAGACGTCTCGAATCTCCGACTTGTCGCATCCGAGCACGGCGACTATGTTGTCGAAGATCTCGCTGTCGAGGTTCTCGAGGAACAGCGGATCGAACCCGCGAAGCTCGTCGAGGGAGTCGAATTCGTTGATGACGCCGGGGGCGAATTTGCGGATCCTCATGTCGAGTTCGGGGAGATGCTCGGCGTAGAGGTCCTCCCAGAGCTTGTCGCGAGTTTGCGGCAGGTCGTACTCCTCTTCGAGGATTTCGCGGAAGCGCGAGGAGAACTCCCGGTCGAAATAAGCCGGTCCGAGCATGTACCAGGCGTCGGACCCGCCGACATGCACCCCGGTGATGCGCCCGTGGGCGCCCGTCTCCAGGCACCACTCGTCGGTCGGGCCCTCGGAGTACTCCGCGGAGTAGCATGCCTTCCAGACGTGGCCGTCGAACGGGTTCTCCGTGAAGTAGTTGTCCGAGGAGCAGATGTAGGTGTTGCCGAGCAGCTCGCGGACGAGCATGAGCGAGGAGTTGTTGTTCCGCTCTGCGTATTCGCGGTTCACCACAACGTCAACGCCGTACTTGTCCTCCAGGTAGTAGAAGGACTCCTTCTTGTAGCCGACGACGATGATGATGTTTGTGATCCCGGCTTCTTTCAGCTGCTTAACCTGGCGCTCGATGAGGATCTCGCCGCGCACCCTGAGAAGGCCCTTGGGGCGCTCGTAGGAGATGGGCGCGAAGCGCGAGGAGAGGCCCGCCGCGAGGATGACTGCGTTGTCGACGGCGTAGGGCTTGAGCGCTGCCAGGCCGGCGGGGGTGGGGCGCCCGTCCTCGACGAGGCCGAGCTCCGCGCATTCGCGCATCGCGCCGTTGACCGTCGCCAGGCCGAGACCCGTCCGGGTCGAGAGCTCTCGTTGCGTGAGTCCGGATTCATGGTGAAGCGCATTCAGGATGCGGAATTGGTTATGGGTGAGTTCCATGCTGGCCTCTCGTGTTCGGAAATCGACTAAACGGAATGATATCAGAACACAATAGATATGTTCCGAATAGTCTCATCTGATGCACAATCCGAACAAATCGAATTCAAAGTGCAGCAAGATTCAGATGGTCAATGAGCCTGCGATTGGGACGTTGGTATGCAACTTGCAGGGGCGAGGTTCTCCATGCGTGTGGGATAATGAAATTGCGGCTTCTGGTTTAGGGCTTGCGACCTGAGAAGAATGTGCTTACGGATGCCTATTGGCGGTTGGGGTCGATAATGCATCAGTTGATAATCGTCGGGAATGGTTTCGATCTCACCTGCGGACTCAAATCGAGCTTCGTAGATTATTATAAAGAGCGCGAGCGTCTGGGGCGCCAATGGTCTGTGGGGGATGAGTCGACCATTTGGGACATTATCCTGTACGACTCCTATCGAGAAAGCAGGTCGAGATGGTGCGACGTCGAGGGGGAAATAACGCGTTGGGTGTATGGGGTAGATTCAGAGCCGGCTGTAATATCGAAGTGCGTGGCTAATTGGCATGAGGTCATTGGGGGCCGACCGACTAATGCCGCCTACAACTATCAAGATCTCGAATACCCGGATATCTATAGTTACGCATGTAGCAAGATCGGATGCCAGATTGACTGTGGGTCATTTGCTTCGCTGCTTAAGGATGAGCTGATATCGTTCGAAAAGTGTTTCTCAACCTATCTTACAGCTCAGATTCAACAGAACGGCGACTATATAGCGCAGGCGGCAAAGTGGTGCGATGCGCTCCTTCACGATGGGGGCGTATCGAGCGGCTGGTCTGATGATAGTTCCATCCTCAATTTCAACTATACAAATCCTTGGGTTTAGTTGTACGGGGAAGAAGGCGTGGATGTCAGGTGTATTCATGGGTCCCTAGCGGACGATAACGTGATCTTCGGCATGGATGCACACAAAGCGATGGAAGATGATGTCGCCCGTCCGTTTACCAAAGCGTATCGAATACTCGAGAACGAGGTTCGTGGATTACCGGGCGCACGTAGGCTTGCCTGGCGCTACGACCCGTATGAAGAGAACACTAGGACGGGAATCATCAAGATTTTCGGCCATTCTCTCGCCGCGGCCGACTATTCATATTTCCAGTCGATATTCGACACGGTCGATCTGTATGGTAGCGATACGCGTCTTATTGTTTATTATCGGGTTTACGACCAGGAGAAGGGGAGGGAGAAAATACGGGAAGAGACATGCCTGGCCGTATCGCGTTTGCTGTTCGCTTATGGCCAGACCTTGGATAATATCGACCATGGCCGAAACCTCATGACGCGTCTTATGCTTGAGGGCAGGTTGATGGTCAAGGAACTCGTTGCATGATGACGGCCTATGGTTTGCGACGGTGTTGCCGACCGCAAGGGAGATCGGATGGCTTCTGGTAACCTCGATCCCCGCCGCATAATCGTCACCGGCGGATGCGGCTTCATCGGCTCCAACTTCGTCCACCACGCCGTGCGCGAGCACCCGGGCGTCCACGTGACCGTGCTCGACAAGCTGACCTACGCC